>JANXUT010000045.1 GCA_025356075.1 Pseudomonadota bacterium
TGGACGGGCGCGTCCGACAAAGAGCTCGCGATGCTCTGCCACGACTATCCGGGGTTCTTCCGCTACGCCAGCCTCATGGAGGAAGCGGCGGAGACAGAGCGTCACCGTCCGAAAGCGGGGACTCGGGACTTGCCCGAGCTGCCGGAGGGGCTGAAGAGGCATCTGGCAGCGTTGCTCGTCAAGGCTGCGACGCTGGAGCGGCGTTACCAGTCGGTGCTCGACGCGGCCCAACGGACGGGGCTGCTCCACGAAGTGGACAGGCTCCGCGAGCTGCATCGCGTTTGGAGCCTCGAGCGGGACGAGTTCGTCGCCGCCATGACGGCCGCCGAGGTGCCCCGGACGGCGGTCGATTTCCTGAGGCACACGCTGAATGACATGGGACAGCGCATTCTCGAGCTTGAATCCCGTGCCCGCGGGGCGGTACGCCGCTGACCTACTACCACGAGGGGTGGCCGGCCGATCGACTACACGTGGATGTCCGATGCTTTGTCCTTGGACGATCCGGCGGATGGCCTTGCGCGGTCCGACCACGATCGGCCGTGACGACGAGTCGCTGATCGAACGGTTTGAAGTGGACTTGGCTTCCCAGGCATGACCGCCCTTCCCACACGCTCGTACTTTCTTGCCTCCGCACGGCTCGGGTTCGGCACCTGGTCGTGGGATGATTTGCCGCTCGCGATGGGGCTCTGGGGTGACCCCGACGTCACCCGGCTGACCGGAGGACCGTTTACGGCGGCCCAGGTCCGTGAGCGGCTGGCGAAAGAGATCCACAACCTCGAGCAGCACGGAATCCAGTACTGGCCCCTGTTTGCGCGTGAGACGGGCGAGCACGTGGGGTGTTGCGGGATTCAGCCCCGGGATGCGGCGAACGGCGTCTGCGAGCTCGGGTTTCAGCTTCGCCGCGCGTGGTGGGGCCGCGGGCTGGCCCGGGACGCGGCGCAGGTCGTCATTGCGCACGCGTTCACGCAGTGTTCCGTGCGCGCCCTCTTCGCAGGGCACCACCCCTCGAACGGCGCCTCGCGCCGATTGCTCGGGAACCTCGGCTTTCAGTACACCCACGACGAGCTGTATGCGCCGTCGGGACAGCTCGAGCCGTGCTACTTGCTCACGGCGAAGCAGGCAGGGCTCGAGTAGCACGCCGTTGAGGTCCCGCCACCTGAGCGCTTCCACACCGCCCGTTATAGCGGGGAGGGCCGCCATGGAGAGGCGAATGCCGGTTTAGGTCCTGGCTGACGTTCGAGCGAATTTGATTGCGCACAGACTCCGACGCGCTTGCCCGCGTCGGGTACAGATCGGCGCCTGAACCGAGTCGTGGCTTTAGGCTCGCTTCGCGATCGCCCGGATCTCGAGGAGCGCTCCGTCCGTGATCAGCTCCGAGACGCCGATCGCCGTCCACGCGGGATAGGTCTCGGCGACGAACTCGTCCTTCACCTTCATGAAGATCGCCAGGTGCCGTTTGAGGTCGACGTGGTAGGTCGTCATCTCGACGATGGTGCCGGTCGTGAGACCCGCGTGCAGGAGGTTGGCCTCCAGGAACCGGAACGCGTCACGAAACTGCGCCTCGGGATCCTGAGCGATCGAGCGGTCGGCGCGCGTTCCGGTGACTCCGGAGAAGAACACGAAATCCCCGGTATCGAGACCGGGCGAGAAGTGCCACTCGGTGGGGTAGTGCGCGAACGGCGGGGTCACGACGACTTTTCTCATGGTGTTCTCCGATTCGGGTCGGGTCGCTCGCATCCCATTTGCCGCGATTTCACGAAGCCGATGGGAGGCGACCGGGCTCTAGGGTCTCTGCGGTCGGTTCTCTGTATAGGGGCGTCGCGGACGGAAAGCCATTCAAGCCTCCCGTCACAGCGGCGGACGTTCCAGGCCGAGGTAACGGGTCGCAACCGGTGCCGCCGTGTAGCCGGGACTGCGGCCGTCGCTGCAGAGGGGCGATCGCGCTTGCGGACGGGGGGTGGTGATGGTAGGGTCGGGAGGAGAAATGCGCACTTATACGTTGCTGCGCAACGTGTGCGTTCGAGAGGCGACGGCGGAGCGGATTCGGAACGAAGAATCAGGAGGCAGCCGTGGGCGAAATCGGAACGTGGGAACGCTGGTCGGGAGTTCGTGCTCCGCGCCCCAGTGGTCCCGTCGGACGAGCCAAGAGGAAGACGCGCGTGAACGTGCAGCGGGATACGGCGACCGAGATCCGGTCGTTCGAGGAACGCCTGGCGAACCCGGTGGCGCGGGAGACGAAAGGGAGTCTCGAGGGACTCTTCGCGCCGGGTTTCCGTGAAGTTGGAAGTTCCGGAAGGATGTTCGACGTCGAGGCGGTACTCGGGGCGCTGGGTTCAGTGGCCGAGCGGCCGAGCCGGTCCGTGATCAGCCTCGAAGGGTTCCGGGTCGAGCGGGTGGCGCCCAACGTCGTGCTCGCGACCTATCTCGCCAAGGTGCCGGCGGGTCCCGGCTGGCGAGCGCCGACGCTTCGGAGTTCACTCTGGGTCAAGCAGGACGGTCGCTGGCAGATCCTGTTTCACCAGGGGACGCCGGCCGCCGAGGGTCGGGCCCCGTAGGTCCGCCGGGAACGGATTCCGAGGCCCGCTGCCGTGGCGATTTACCACCTCACCGCGAAGATTGTGTCTCGCGACACCGGCCGGTCGGCGGTCGCCGCCGCGGCGTATCGCGCCGGCGAGAAGCTCACCGATCGCGTCCACGACCTCACGCACGATTACACCGGGAAGGGGGGCGTCGAGTTCAGCGAGGTCCTCGCGCCCGAGGGGGCACCGGCCTGGGTCTACCACCGGGAGGAACTCTGGAACGCGATCGAGCGGGTGGAGGTCCGCAAGGACGCCCAGCTCGCGCGGGAGGTCGAGGTCGCGCTTCCACTCGAGCTCGGGCACGAGCAGCAGATCCGGCTCCTCAAGGAATTCGTCCAGCAAGAATTCGTGAAGCGTGGCATGGTCGCCGACGTCGCGATCCACCGGGACAATCCCGAAAACCCCCACGCGCACATCCTGCTCAGCACCCGGGTGCTGGGGGAGGAGGGGTTCGGCGCGAAGAACCGCTCGTGGAACGACCGCGCGCTGCTGATGCGCTGGCGCGAGTCGTGGGCCGGGCTCGCGAATGAGCATCTGGCCAGGGCCGGTCGTGCGGTCCAGATCGATCACCGGTCGCTCGCGGAGCAAGGGAGTGTGCTGCAGCCGGGCCGGAAGATCGGGATTGGCATTGAGCGGCAGCAGGCAGAAAAACTTCCCGAGTACCTGACGGAGCGGCTCCTCGAGCAGCGGCAGATCGCGCGCGACAACGGGGACCGGATCCTGTCGGACCCCTCGGTGGCCCTCAAGGCGCTAACCCATCAGCACGCGACGTTCACGCACCACGATATCGCGCGGTTCCTGCACACGCGGACGGACGGGGCGGAGCAGTTTCAGGCGGCGTATTTAAAGGTCACCACGTCCAAAGAGCTGGTCTCGCTCGGCGCGGACGAGTCCAATCGACCGCGGTTCACGACCCGGGAAATGGTCGGGCTCGAGCAGGGGTTGCTGGAGCGGTCGGAGCGGATGGCCGCGCGGTCGACGCACGACGTCCGTCAGTCGCTTCGTCGCCAGGTGCTCGGCGACAGCCGGTTGTCGGAGGAGCAGGTGACGGCGTTCGAGCGCGTGACGGGCCGAGCCGACCTGTCGGTGCTTGTCGGCGTCGCCGGGGCCGGCAAAAGCACGTTGTTCGACGGCGCGCGCCGCGCCTGGGAGGCGCAGGGGCTTAGCGTGCGCGGAGCCACGTTGTCCGGCATCGCGGCGGAGAACCTCGAACACTCGAGCGGCATCCGGTCCCGGACGCTTGCCAGCTGGGAGATGAGCTGGGCGAACGGCCGGGATACGCTTCAGGCCCGCGACGTGCTCGTGATCGACGAGGCGGGGATGGTCGGCACGCGACAGCTGGCGCGGGTGCTCGAGCGAGCGGAGGAGGCGGGCGCGAAGGTCGTGTTGGTCGGCGATCCCGAGCAGCTGCAGGCCATTGAGGCCGGCGCGCCGTTCCGGGGCATCGCGTCCGAGGTCGGCGTCGCAGAGCTCAAAGAAGTCCACCGGCAGACGCTCGGCTGGCAGCGGGAGGCGACGCAGGCGCTTTCCACGGGGCGAACGGCGGATGCCCTGTCGACGTACGAGCGCAACCGGCGCGTTCGGGTGTCTGACACCCGCGCCGAGGCGCGCCAGCAGATGCTGGCCGCGTGGTCGAAGGCCGGGGCGGTCAAGGCTTCCGAGTCCCGGTTGATGCTGGCGTACACGCGCGATGACGTGCAGGCGCTCAACGTCGAGGCCCGGGCGCTGCGAAAGTCCGCCGGTGAACTCAAATCGGGTCACGTCATCGACACTGCGCGCGGACAACGCGAGTTCGCGGCGGGGGACCGGCTGTATTTCCTGCGAAACGACCGGGGACTCGGGGTGAAGAACGGATCGCTCGGAACCGTCGAGACCGTGAAGGACGGCGTCCTGCAGGTGAAGCTCGACGGTGACGAGCGCCGACGGGTGGTCGTCGACTCGCATTTCTACCCGCACCTCGAGCACGGGTATGCCGCGACCGTGCACAAAGCCCAGGGGACGACGGTCGATCGGACCTACGTCCTCGCGACGCCGCACTTCGACCGGCATGCGACGTACGTGGCGTTGTCCCGCCATCGCGAGACTGCGGCACTCTTTTATAGTCGCGAGGATTTCAAAGGGGGACCCGGCATGGAACGCGAGGCAGAGGCCAACCTGAAAGCCGTCCTGTCGCGCGCGCGGCCGAAGGAGCTCGCGCACGATTATCTGGAGCGTCCGGAGCCCGGCGACGGGATCCGTCCTGCCGCCGGCGTCACGGGGCGGAGCGCGCGCCCCTCCCTGGCCGAGCAGTATGCGGCGCGCAAAGCCGACAAGACGCGCGAACTCGGCGCTGCGCGCGGCAGTCTCCGAAAGGAGAATCCAGGCGCGGCGACCCGTCGCGACGTCGCGCCAGCGCCCCGGTCGCTCGCCGAGATCTACCAGGAACGGGTGGAGGCGAGCCGGGACGCCGCGCTTCGCTACTGGCGGGACCAGCAAGCGAAGCGCGAGTCGGACGTGGCGCGAACCGGGTACGCGCGGAGCAACGAACGGCCTGACCGGACATCGGCCGACGACCAGTCGCGCGAGAAGGCCCGGGACAAAGACCGTGACCAGGAGTACACGCGATGAGCGACCCCGACGAATTGGCTCCCTCCCTCGAGTCCCTCGCGCGCCAGGGCGCGGATGTGGTTGCGCTGATGGAAGGCGCCCTCAAGTCCATTGAGGCCCGATCGGCCGAGCTCCTCGGGACGTTCCGCCAGGCGATCCACCACGTGCAGGAGGACAGCACGAAGGCGGTCGCGGACCTCAAGCGAATCGCGTCCCAGGGCGAGGACCTGCGGAAAGCGCAGAAAGTCCAGCTGGATCGGGTCGATCAGGAGTGGCGACTCGATCTGAAGGCGGTGGCCGGCGCGGCGGGTGAAGCGCACGCCGTCGCGTTTGCGAGCCGGATCGCGGTTGCCATTGCCGAGCAATCCCGGCCGAGCTACCAGAAAATGATGGAGGCGGCGAAGGCCCTCGACCAGGCGGCGAAACGACTCGCGTGGAAGCGCGCGGTCATACTCGGAAGCGTCGGGGTGGGCGCCGTCGTTGCGATCGCGGCGCTGGTTGTTTGGTGGGTTCCGGGGCTCGATGAGATTGTGCAGCGCCGCACCGAACTCGCGGCGCTCGACCGGGAACTGCAGGCGATCGACCTCATCCGCTGCGGTCCGAAAGCGGAGTATCGATGCGTTCGCGTTAATAAGAGCGTTGGACCGCAGGGCCCGCAAAAGGATTACTACGCGGTCGCCAACAAAAAATAGCCGCCACGCCGTGGCCGGGCGTCGGGAGGAGTCGTGATGGCATGGCTGGACTCGATCCGGGGATGGGCCGCCGTCTCCGTCCTGATCGGACTCGTGGGCGTTGGAACGCTCGGCGGGCTGATCCACGCGCGCGCCAACGCGGCCAGGTTCTTCCTGTGGCCGTTCGCGTCGGTCGTGTTTGGAATCGGCGCATTTCTGGTGATGGCCTTCATCGAGATGATCCTCAACTCCACGCTGGGCGGCCACTGGACCGTCCGGTACGGCTGGACCCGGCTCCCGTTCATGGTTGTCGCGGGCTACCTGTGCGGACGCATCATGGCCCGACGCGGCGCGGATCAGCTGGTGCGTGGCACGGCCCTCATCGACCACTCGTCGGAGTCGGTGTCCTCGAACCGGACGGTCGCTCGTCGGCGTCGACAGGGCCTCTTGACGCTCGCCGGTGTTCCGGTGCCGCTCGAGGATGAAACCAAGCACTTCAAGCTGATCGGCACGACGGGTACCGGCAAGACGACGGCGGCGCGCGAACTGCTGGGCGGTGCGCTCGCGCGCGGCGACCGCGCGGTCATCGCCGACCCGGACGGGCAGTACATCGCGCGGTTTCACGATGCCGGCCGCGGCGACGTCATTTTGAACCCGTTCGACCCCCGGTCCGTGGCGTGGGACGTCCGCGGCGAGATCGAAGCGGCGTACGATGTCGATCACCTGGCCCGCGCCCTCATTCCGGACCCGAACGATGCCGGCGGCGCCGAGTGGCGTGCTTACGCCAGAACGTTCTTCTCCGCGGTGACCCGTCGGTGGCACCGGGACGCGGGGCACGACGTGCGGGATCTCTGGCACCTCCTTACCGTCGCGACCTCGGAGGAGCTTCGGCCTCTCGTAGCCGGGACGGCCGCGCAGCCGTTCCTCGAGGAAGCGAACGCCCGGATGTTCGGGTCCGTCCGCTCCGTGACGGCCGCCGCGGTGGCGCCCCTCGAGTACCTCGCGCTTCGGTCGGACCCCGCGTTCTCGATCCGGCAGTGGGTACGGTCCGGCACCGGCGCGCTGTTCATCCCCTACGACGCGACGCAAATCGCGACGCTCCGGACGTTGATCTCCGCGTGGATGCGGATCGCGATCTTCGAAACGATGACGCGGGGCGAGGGCGATCAGCGGCTGTGGTTCGCGCTCGATGAACTCGATGAACTCGATGAACTCGATGAACTCGATGAACTCGATGCGCTCGGGCCCGTCGATGGACTCAAGGATGCACTCGCGCGCCTGCGAAAATTCGGCGGTCGCTGCCTGCTGGGGTTGCAGTCGATTGCGCAGGTATCGGGGCTCTACGGCCAGGGGGAATCGCAGACCATCGTCGAGAACTGCGGAAACACGCTCATCCTGCGCTGCTCGGCGTCGGAAGATGGCGGGACGGCGCGGTTTGCGTCGCGGCTGATCGGTGAGCGTGAAATCGTTCGGGAGATTGTCTCCAGCAGCCACGGCACGGGGGCCCACTCGCACAGCTTCCGAAGCAGCACCCTGCAGCATGTCACGGAGTCTGCGGTGCTGGCGTCTGAAATCGAGCAGCTGCCCGATCTCGCCGGATACCTCAAACTGGCGTCGTCGCCGCAGTGGCGTCGAGTGACGCTGGCCCGGCCGAGGTGAGGAGCGCCGCCGTCGATATCGCCTGCCGCCGGGCGGCGTTACAATCCGGCCGGACAGTTTGTCCACAGGGTTCGGGTAAGCAGCAATGGCGCAACTCCGCATCGGGTCGGTATTCACGACTCAAAAGGGACACACCTTCAAAGTCGTCCGAGCCGTGGTCCGGTCGTCCAGCAACGGCGCGGAATCACCTTGTGTTCTCGTCGAGCGAAGCATCAACGGACGAGTACGAGAAGTCCTGCTGACGACCGGTATCCTGGCGCACCAAACGCGAGGCTCCATACACAGCCCCGGACACGGCGCCATCATTGATTGGGCCGCGGCCGAGCGCTTGCCGCAGAGTCGACGTGGGCTCGCCGGGGTCTACCAGCCTTCCATTCGACGGCGGTCCGGGCAGGCGTAAAAGAAAGGGACGCGGACGTGTGCGATTCCGTCGGCCGCGCACGGCTCGCGCTTCTGTGCTGCCTGAGGGAGGGTGACCGCTCCGGTCTTCGTGGCGAAGCTCCGGAATGTCTCGCGACGACGCCCCGACTGGCGATCCGTATTCCGGCTAACGGCATCGGGGGCCCGATCCGACAAGGAAGGCCGACCTGTTGATTCTGACTCGTCGATTCGGGGAAACCATCAAGATCGGCGAAACGATCACTGTCGGGGTCCTCGGAATTAAAGGGGACAGGGTCCGGATCGGTATTCAGGCCCCGAAAGAGATTGAGGTTCACCGCGACGAGGTGTTTGAGCGGCAGCAGCGTGAGCGCGCGGCGACCTCTCTCGCCGGGGGCACTCGTTCTCGTTAGCGCGCACGCGGCGGAGTCAGCGCACACGGATAGCAACGAACAGTGCATGACGGGACCCTGTCTCCATCCGACACTCCGCGCAGGCTCGGGATACCGCAGTCTCGTGGCACACAGAGCAGCGACGGTGTCAGATCTCATCCGTGAGCTCCCAAGACCTCTGACGGCCCGGCGATGATGCCGAGGCCGGTCAGCCGTAAACCGATGGAGTATTAGAAGACTTCCTCAGCGAAGCGCCTCGAAGCCCGGGTGCGCGGCCGCGTGTCGGTCGAACGTCAGCGTCTTCGAGCAACCCGCATCGCGGCCGAGTTCAGCGATCACCGCGTCACTGAAATCCGCCCGCGACTCTCGATAGGCGCGCAACGCCCGCCACACGACGTCTGCCCTCTCGATCGTCAGCTGCGGCGCCGTCAGCAAGCCCTCAACGATGTCAGCCACCGCCCCGCGGGCCGCGCGGTAGTTCGAGGACATCACCCAAACGACCTCCGCCAGGGTCACAATCGACACGAACCCGCGCGCCTCGGCCGACAGCGAACCCTCAATCAGTCGCGTGGCCGCGGCGGCCTGACGGAGATCGTCCTGGGCCAAGTACCGGACGATCACGTTGGTATCGAGACCGATCACCGCACGCGTCCCATGCGGGACAGCGAACGGTTCATCGCCTCAAGCGTCACCGGGTGTCGGGGTTTGGGGAGCACACCCTTGAGCGACCGAATGTCCCGGGTCGCCGGTTTGACGAGAAAACCCGCATCCGTCTCGACGAACTCCACGCGGTGACCGGCCTCGACACCGAGCTTCGTGCGCACGGACTTGGGTAAAGTGATCTGACCCTTGCTCGTAACCGTTGCGGTTGCCATCGTGCCTCTCTGAGAACATCTAATGATACGAAAGGAAGCTTACTCCAAGTAAGGCGCTTACGCACGAGGCGACGGGCACTCGCGCGCGCCCAGCGAAAGCCGAGCCTGCTAATCTGTTGATTGGAAAGGCGATCGGCTCCGGCGGTCGTCAACGATGACCGGACGCCGCCTCGCCGCCGAACCCGCTTTGACCGATTTTGCGGGAATCTTCCCTACGGGCCATGATGGAAGCGACCAGGAAAGGCTGGTCCGAAGGGAAGGACGTGATCGGTAAGGTTCTGAAATGTGGAGTATCTATTCAGCGGGTGCGAACCCCGCCCGGCTAAAGTGTAGACCCACAGGCGGGCAATAAGCCTTGCGACGGCGTGGGTAACCACGACGGTGATGCGTAGGCGTGTGTGTAAACAGGCGCGAAAGATTGACCAGTCTGTGCGATGGCTCGGCGTCGAAGGTTGCCCAGGCCCGGTACCAGGTGTTCTTCACCCAATCAACACCATGTAGAGAACTGAGGCCTAGCCACCCTTCGACGCCGGTGATTGGTCAAAGCAAGACGCTGGTTCACAGGCGAGGTCTCAAATGTGAACACTGACCTATTCTGTTCGCTGCCTCATCAAGCGTCAGGCTTTCCGGCCCGGCTGACAGCTCCGCCAGCTTGCGTGATAGTTTTGTGAACTCTTTCTGTCATACAACGATCGAGCGAACGAGCCCAATGCCGCGCGAAGTACTACTGGTTGAAGATGACGCGGATATCACCGGTCTGCTGACGCTGCACCTGCGAGACCTCGGCTGCACAGTGACGACCGTCGAAGACGGCGCGACAGGCCTAGTCGCAGCCCTGGAGCAGGGTCCCTGGAGCTTGGTAGTGCTGGACCTCGGACTGCCGCAGGTCGACGGGCTTGAGATCTGCCGGCGGCTCAGGGCCCAGGGTGCCTACACGCCCATTCTGATGCTAACCGCTCGAGCGGCGGAGGAGCACCGCGTACTTGGACTCGAAACCGGCGCGGACGATTACCTCACCAAGCCGTTCAGCGTGGTGGAATTCGGCGCGAGGGTTAAAGCGATCTTGCGCCGCGCAGAACGGCTGTCGCCGTCGGCGCCCCCGAATCATCGGAGCCTACGTATAGGAGAGCTGCAGGTGGACCTCGACCAGCGTGCGGTGCGGCGCGGCGGCCTGCCGCTCGATTTGACGGCGAAGGAATTTGACCTGCTAGCACACTTGATCCGCCATCCAGCAAAGGCGTTCTCCCGCGCACAGCTGCTGGACCAGGTGTGGGGTACGACCCACGACACCTTTGAACACACGGTCAATTCCCACATCAACCGATTGCGCGCAAAGATAGAGAGGGACCCGGCGAAGCCACGCTACATCGTCACCGTGTGGGGAGTGGGGTATCGATTTGCCGGAGCGCTGGAACTCAAATGAAGGCTTTGCACGTCCGGCTGACGCTTGCAACGGCGCTGCTGCTCTCATTACTGGGGGCCACTCTGCTGGTGCTTATGAACCGTACGAGCGAACGGTATGCGGCCGAGGTTCGCCAGCGGCTGGATGCCGGTATTGCGATGTATGTCGTGCGCGAGTTGCCGCTCCTGCAGCACGGTCGAGTGAACCAGGCGGCCCTCAAAGAGTTGGCGAACCGGGCCATGACGGTCAATCCCTCCGCCGAGGTTTATCTGCTCGATACGGCTGGCCAAGTGTTGTCTGCAGGCGCCGCACGGGCACCGCTTGCACGCTCGATCGTCGATCTGGCGCCAATCCACGCTTTCCTGCGGTCTGCAGAACCTCGACCCATCTTCGGGGATGATCCTACGAGCCTCTCGCGCCAGCGTGTCTTTTCAGTCGCGCCGATCACCGAGGAACAGCACCTTGAGGGGTATCTCTATGTTGTACTCGGCGGGCGACCAGAGCGCTCGATTGCGGAACATTTGTGGGGGAGCTACGCGCTGCGCGCTGGCTCGCTGACCATTCTTCTGGTCATTGCGCTTACCCTCGCTGCAGCGGGCGGGCTTTTTTTTGGCCTGACGCGACGCTTACGGAACCTCGAGAAAACGATTAATCGCTGGGCGAACAGCATTCCATCCGGGGCGCTGCAGCTCGATGACGTTGTGAACACGGGCGATGAACTGGCGGTGTTGAGCCGGCGGTTCCAGGCCATGTCGCGAGCCATCGAAGCGCACTTGTGCGCGCTCAAAACTACCGATGAACTGCGGCGCGAACTGATCGCCAATGTGTCCCATGATCTGCGCACTCCACTGGCCTCGCTCCGCGGCTACATCGAAACCGCTCTCGTCAAAGCGCCCCATACCGCCACCGAGCTTAGACCCCATCTCAAAGTGGCGCTGCGCCAGGCTGAACACCTGGGCCGACTCGTCGATGCGCTCTTCGAGCTGGCGCGCCTTGAATCGGGTGCCGTGACTGTGAAGATCGAGCCAGTATCGATAGCGGAGCTCCTGCAGGATGTGGGCATGCGCTTTCGTTTGCTGGCTGACACTGCCCAGCTCAGGCTTGCGACGCAGCTCGACACCAGTGGGATCCTCGTCTTTGCGGATGTGGCACTCATCGAGCGCGTGTTGTCGAACCTGTTGGAGAACGCAATCCGGCATACGCCAGCGAATGGCGAGGTGCGCCTGGAGATGCGCACCACGGACACCTGCGTGATCGTCCGAATACTGGATACCGGATCGGGTATCGATCCCAAGCAGCTGCCGCGGATCTTCGAGCGTTTCAAGTACGCGGACAAGTCACCCACCACCCATCATGCGGGACTGGGGCTTGCGATCGTCAAACGCATCATCGAACTACACTCACAGCATTTGCAGGTGAGTTCCGAAGAGAATGTTGGAACCACAGTCGAGTTCACCCTCGGACGCGTTCCCGAGAGTGCGGCCGTAACACTGGTGGCGAGTGCGTGAGAATCACGTGATCGGGGCGTGATATTTTACGCCGAAGCTGTCTCCCACCCGTTCCTGGGCAAAACAAGGGAAACAGTCATGATATCCAAAAGCTTAGTCCGCATCAGGCTCGCGGCTGCCATCGGTGCATCGCTGGCGTGCGCTTCGCTGACGCACGCCGGGACGTTGTACACGCAAACCAATAGTGCCAGCGCCAACCAGATACAGATTTACGAAACTTCCGCGGATGGCAACGCGACGCTCGTCACGGAGGTGGCCACAGGCGGTCTCGGTAGCGGTGGCGGCCTGGGCAACCAGGGGGCCGTCGCGCTCTCAGGCGCACACCTCTTCGTCGTCAATGCGGGCAGCAACGAAATAAGCTCGCTCGCGGTCGGTCCGCGAGGGCAGCTAACGCTCGTCGACACAGTATCCTCCGGAGGCGCGAAACCCATCAGCGTGACTGCCCATGATCGCCTGCTCTATGTGCTCAACGCGGGAGGTTCGGGGAACATTGCCGGCTTTTGGATCACCGACAACGGCCGCCTGCAGGCCATTCCCGGGTCTTCCCAGCCGCTGAGCTCCTCGGCAGCCGGCGCGGCTCAAATTGGCTTTGATCGTGACGGCGACCGGCTGGTCGTAACGGAAAAGGCCACGAATGTGATCGACGTCTACACGGTGAAGCAAGGGCGCGCCGGGCCACCCCACGTCCACGCTTCGAACGGCAAGACCCCGTTCGGATTCGCGTTTGATCGAAAGGACGATCTCCTCGTGAGCGAGGCGTTCGGTGGGGCGCCAAACGCGGCCGCCCTCTCATCCTATGACTTTGATGATGGCGCGCTATCGCTGACCAGCGGGTCGGTTCCAGCGGAGCAGACAGCGGCTTGCTGGGTCGTGACCGCACGTCATGGTCGATTCGCCTATGTGACAGATACGGGCTCTGGCACGGTCACGGGTTACGCCGTAGCGCGCGACGGCACACTGGCGCGACTCACGGCGGATGGCATCACCGGTACCACGGGAGGGGGACCGACCGATGCCGCAACGGATGCAGACGGTGACACGCTCTATGTCCTCTCCCCGTCTATCGGAGCCATCGTGGCGTTCCATGTGCAGCCCGACGGGAGCCTGACGCTCCTCGGGGAAGCCGCAGGTGCCCCGGCCGCCGCAACGGGGCTGGTTGCTCGATAAAAGCACCACAGCCTTCCGGTCTGCCTTGGAGAGGCCGGGAGGTTGTCTGCCTTTGCCCGTGTGCGAGCCACGCTGTGACAGCGAGGTTTTCAGCCCTAGGGTGCGATGTCGGCCCCTGCGCAGTTGATAAAGTTGTAAACAAGCGCGAAAGATTGACCAGTTTGTGCGATGGCTCGGCGTCGAATCTTGACCAGCGTAAGCGGTTGAGCAACGCCGCCCTTGCCTAAATCGGCGCGGTGCTGAACGGCAGTAGGGTCTCGAAGTCCTCGACGGTTTTGGCTTTCGGCAATTCAGCGAACAATCGGCGCAGATACGCGTAAGGCTCAAGGCCGTTGGCGCGTGCAGTCGAGACGATGCTGTACAGCGTGGCACTGGCCTTCGCGCCCTTCACCGTATCCGCGAATAACCAATTACGGCGACCGAGCGCGAAAGG
>JANXUT010000059.1 GCA_025356075.1 Pseudomonadota bacterium
GTCGCAGCCGCTCAGGCTCGCGCTCGGCGGCACGGCGCTTTGGATCGCCTTCGCGGGCTGGGTGGTTCGCCTCGCGAGCTGAACGCCAGCGCTAGTGAGCGCCGAGCACCCGGAGCACGAAGAGGAGCGAGGCACCGAAGAGCGCAGCTCCCAGGAGCACGCACACGGGCAGCGTCAGCACCCACGTGAGCAGGATGTTCCGCACCGTCTCCCGCTGCACGCCCGAGCCGTTCGCGACCATGGTGCCGGCGATGCCAGAGGAAAGGATGTGCGTGGTGCTGACCGGTAGCCCCAGCACGTCGGCCGCCTGGATCGTCGCAAACGCGACAAGCTCGGCCGAGGCGCCCTGCGCATAGGTCAGGTGCGCCTTGCCGATCTTCTCGCCAACCGTCACGACGATGCGCTTCCAGCCAATCATCGTGCCGAGGCCGAGCGCGAGCGCGACCGCGACCTTCACCCACGTCGGGATGAAGTTCGTGAGCCCCTTGAGCGCCTTCTGGTAGGACGTCGCCGCCTTCTCATCGACCGGCGCCGGCAGCGCCTTGGCCTTGAGGAGCCGGGTCAGCGACTCCGACACGAGGTAGGCGTCGAGCCGGAGCGCACGGCGCTCGGCGCCCGGGAGCGCGGTCAGGTCATTGACGTGCGCGAGGCGGGCGGCGACACCCGCGTTCGCGACGCCGAGCGCGGCGAAGGTGTCGGGCTTGACGTGGCCGGAGCGCAGGTACTGTGTCAGCTCCTGGTGCGCGGTCGCCTCATCCGGCTTCGCGGGCCGGGTGCCCGGGACCTGCTCGAGCGAGGCCGAAAACTGGGTGGCCGAGGCGGAGAGCTGGTGGAGCGATTCCGCCGAGCTGCCCAAGTTGAGCGCGAAGGTCGCGGGCACGATGCCGACCAGGATCAGCACGATGAGCCCCATGCCTTTCTGGCCGTCGTTGGAGCCGTGCGCGAAGCTGACCCCGGTGCAGGTGAGCACGAGGAGGGCGCGGATCCATTTCGGCGGCGGCTTGCCGCCCTCGGGGGCCTGGAAGAGTTCCTTGCGCTTCAGGAGCGCCTTCGCGGCGAGGAGCAGGAGCCCGGCGAAGCAGAACCCGACGATCGGCGAGACGACGAGCGCCTTGACGGTGTCGGCGACCTTGACCCAGTTGACCCCGTCGCCGAAGGCGCCGTCCGGGCTCATCAACGAGTTCATGAGCCCGACCCCGACGATGGAGCCGATCAGCGTGTGCGAGCTCGAGGCGGGGAGCCCTAGGTACCAGGTGCCGAGGTTCCAGACGATTGCCGACAGGAGCAGCGCGAACACCATCGCAAACCCCGCGCCCGAACCCACGTTGATGACGAGCTCGACCGGGAGGAGGGCGACGATGCCAAAGGCGACGGCACCGGAGGAGAGGAGCACGCCGATGAGGTTCCAGCAACCGGACCAGATGACCGCCTGGGTCGGCGTCAGCGAGTGCGTGTAGATGACGGTCGCGACCGCGTTCGCGGTGTCATGGAAGCCGTTGACGAACTCGAAGCTGAGCGCGAGCAGGATCGCGAGCACGAGGAGCACGGCGGTCGGCAGGTCGATGCCTAGACTCGATAGCACGGTTATTCCTTCGTTTTTATAGCGCGGTGGCAGTCGAACCACCGCAAGGCTATGAGCGGGGTGTGACAGCACGGTGACACCCACCGCGGCGCGCGGCCCGCTCGCTGCGTACGCTCGCCTGCGCGGCGCGCTGCGGGTAGAGTCGCGGCGTGAACGAGAAGCGCATGGAACTTCGGGGCGTCGACCGCGCCCGCTACTTCGCGCCGACGGCGATCTCGGGGTACCTCGCGCTCCTCTGCCTCGCGCTCATCGTGACCTCGGCATTCCTCACGCGACTCAACGATGCGCTCGCGCTCACCGCGGCGGGCGCGTTCGGGCTCCTGCTCTCGGGTAGCCTCGGGCTCCTCTTCTGGCGTGCGCAGCGGCGCGACCTCGAGTTCCTCGCGGTCTCGACGACGAGGGATGCGACTCAGAACTTCAGCCGCGTGCGCGCGGCCGCCGTCGCGGCCGGCTGGACGATCACGGCCGAGCGCGAGGCGGCGAGCCTCGAGGCCGTCGCTGCCGTTTCGCGGTTCGCGGCGGGCGATCGCGTGGCGGTCCATTTCGATGGGAGCGAGGTTGAGGTCGCGAGCATCTGCGATCCGGGCACCGGATTTTCGCTGGTGGGCCGCGAGCGCTGCCGAGGGCATCGGCAGCTCGTCCTCACGGCCGTCGCCTCGGGGCCGCCTGAGGCGACAGGGCGCTAGCCGGCGACAGGGCCCGCGTGCGGTGCTCGACGTCGCGGCCGACGGAGGGGTCGCGGATCCGTCCTGGCGTCAGCGATGCGGATAACCCGTGCCGGTCGCCGTGGCGTCGACCGGCAGCAGGCTCGCCGCCGACAGGACCGTCGCAAGGAGTTGGGTGCGAACGAGCTCGGCGACGCCTGCCTTCACGCTGCCGCTCTCGGCATCGATCGTTCCAAGCGCCACGAGGCCGGTCCAGCCGAGTACGAACAGGAACTTGCTGAGCGTGTGGCTCTTCTCGGTCACCGCCGGCTCCCCGGGGGACGTCGAGCGCTACCGCCACCCGGCGAGCGCCGCGCCGGCGCGAGCGAGGCCCCGCCGATGTCGCGCCGCGCGTTCATACGTCGACGGTCTGGTCCCAGAACTGCCGCACGTGTTCGAACAGCTCGTGAATCGCCGGCACGTGGTGATAGCCGTACCAGAGGAGCACCGCGAGGATCGCGAAACCCGCCATGCCGTCGAACGGCCCGCGCCACGCGTGGTAAGGGCTCGCCGGGTAGCGTGCATGCCTGAGCGCCTTGATCGGCCACGCGACAAGCTCGTAGATGAGCACCATCACGATGACGCCGACCCACCACGGCACGCCGAGCGGCAGGATGAAGCCGAACATGGCGCCGGTCATCAGCAGCGAAATGAGCGCGATGACCCAGCCGATCGTGAACACCGCGAGGAAGATCCCGAGCAGCGTCATCACGAGTCCCGTCACGAGGTGCGCGGCGTAAGGCATGTGGGGCGGTGCGGGCGCCGCCGGTGGCGGCGGCGGCGCCATGAACGGAGCCGGCCGGCCGCGCCGCTGCTCGCGCCATTCCGCCCGCGTGCGGCGCCACTCGGCGCGCCACTCCGCGCGCGTGCGCCGCCACTCATCGCGCCATTCGGCGCGCGACTTGTGCCAGTCGGAGCTCCTCGTGAACTCGGCCGCCTTCTGCTTGGCGCCCTCGACGAGCGTGCGCGCGTTGAACGGGATGCCGCGCGCCGCGGCGTGCTCCTCGGAGGTCTTCGCGTACGGCACCACGAACATGAGCACGAGGTAGGCGAGGATCGCCATGCCGCCCGTCAGGAACACGAGGCCGACGAAAAGGAGGCGCACCAGCGTCACGTCGACACTGAAATAAGCCGCAAGGCCGTTGCAGACGCCGCTCACGAGCGCGCCGTCACTGATCTGGTAGAGGCGTCTCGCGGTGCCGCCGGGCTCCGCGCCCGCGCCGGCCGCCGCGGGCTTCGGCTCCGCGCCCGCAGCCGCGGCGGAGGCGCCCGCGACGCTCGGGCCGGCACTCGGAGCGCCCGCGTCGACCGGGCCCATCTCGGTCAGCACCTGGTCGATCTCGGCGCGCGCGATGACGCTCTTGTGCGGGCTCAGGTAGCGCGCGCACTTGTCGGCGATCGCCTGCTCGACGTCGGCGATGATCTCCTCCTTGTCAGGATCACCCGCGAGCGCCCGCGCGGCGTCCTCGAGATAGGTCGCGAGCACGGCGTAGGCGTCGTCCTCGATCTGGTAGGCGTTGCCGTTGAGGCTCGCCGTGATGACGCGACGCATAGTTCAGGTCCCCATGTCCGAGATGGTCTTGTTGATTTGAGTCCAGTACTGGTCGAGCTCGGCGAGCTGCGCGCGCCCGGCCTCCGTCAGCCGGTAGTACTTGCGCGGGGGTCCCGCTTCCGATTCCTGCCACTCGTAGTCGACGAGGCCCTCGCGCCTAAGCCGGCTCAAGAGGGGATAGAGCGTCCCTTCCTGGGTCGCGAACTCGGTCGAGGCGAGACGCTTCAATAGGTCCGCCACGTACACGGTCCTGCCGCTGACAATCCGGAGCACGAGGAACTCGAGGAGTCCTTTGCGGATCGGGGCGAATTTCTGGTCGATGCTCATGGATCAGGAAGCTACCTTGTTAATACAAGGTACCTGCCTTTGGGAACGCCGTCAACACTCCCACAATCCCTCGTAGGAGGGGACCAGGCCTCAGCCGGCCGCGGGCCGGACGTTCCAGTAGACCGCGTAACGCTCATCGATGAGCCGATTGAACGGGATCAACGTCAGCGGCGGATTGCCGGCACGGGTGCGGAACTCAAGCGTCCGCCCGGGAACCGGCTCAAGCCAGCTCGCAGGATCGGGCGCGGCCGCCACGATCCCCGGGACCGCGACGGGCTCCGCCGAGAACTCCGGCACCGTGCGCGGCGCCGTCGGCGCGACCCTGAGCGTCGCGGGGCTGAGGCCTTCCGTCCCCAGGCGGCCGGCGAGCACGAGGGGACCGAAGAGGACGGCCTGCATCGCAGGCTCGTCCGGCATCGCCTCGACGTGCAGGCGCATCGGGAGGTGCAGCTCCAGCCGATCGCCCGTGCGCCATTCGCGCTCGATCACGAAGTAGCTCGAGGGCGAGGCGAACCCGGTGAGCGGCGTCCCGTTCAGGCTCGCCGAGCCACCCTCGGCCCAGTAGGGCACGCGCACCTTGAGCGCGAACCGCGAAGGCCTCGCCGCCGTGATCGTGAGGCGAGTGGTGTCGGTGTCCGGGAGGCGCGTCTCCTGGACGAGGCGCACGCCGCGCTCGCGCCAGTTGACCTCGGAGGGCACGAAGAGATTGACGGTGAGGCTCTCCGAGTCGTGGAAGTAGATGCTGTCCCCGAGCTTCGCGAACGCCTCGGCCATGCTGCCCGTGCAGCACCAGAAGTCGTGGAGCGGCGTGCCGAAGAGCTTCCAGTAGCCGCCCTTCAATGGCACGTAGTAGAGCTTCTGGCCGTCGGCGGGGTGCTGGACGCCCAGGATGCCGTTGTAGTACGCGCGCTCGTAGTAGTCGGCCGCGCGCGGATCGCCCGTCCACTCGAAGACGTGCCTCGTCAGCTTCTGCATGTTGTACGTGACGCAGCACTCCTGCGTGTACGCCGAGAGCTCCTGCGCGAGGACGCCGGGCTCGGCGTTCCAGTTCTCCCCGTTGCTCGTGCCGCCGGTCGCGTAGGAACGCCGCTCGGTGACCGTGTGCCAGAAGAAGGTCGCGGCATCGTGGCGCGCGCGCGCGCCGGTGAGCTCATAGCCGCGCGCGGCGCCGATGACCTGCGGGATCGTCGTGTTGACGTGCAGGCCCTTCAGCTCATCGTGGCCGGCGGCGAGGGGACTTAAGATCCGCTCGCGGTTGAACCTATCGCCGAGCTCGCGCCAGCGCGGCTCGTGCTTGAGCGCCGCCATGTTGTAGAGCGTCTCGTTCATGCCGCCGTACTCGCGCTCGAGCACGCGCGCCATCGCATCATCACCGATCGGCTCCACCCAGCGCTCGGTCCAGCGACCCATGCCCTCGAGCACGTCCCACGCCTCGGCATTGGCCGTGAGCGTGTGCACATCGAGGAGCCCCGCCATGAGCTTGTGCAGCGTGTAGAAGGGCGCCCAGACGCGCTTGTCGAGCCGCAGCCTATCGAAGAGCTCCTCCGGGAACGCGCTCAGGTAGCCGGTCCCGATCGCCGCCTGGCAGCGGGCGAGCTCGTGGACGACGTAGCGGCTGCGTTCGAGCGCGACGCTGTCGCCCGCTTGCGCATGCATGAGCGCACAGGCCGACAGGTAGTGTCCGGTGAAGTGCCCGCGGAGCTCATTCGCCGGCGCCTCCCAGCCGCCGAGCGGCTGGGCCGTGCTCGCAAGTCCCGCCGTCACGCGGAACATGTGCAAGAGCCGCTCGGGGTCGAGGCCGAGGAGGTAGCGGCGATTGACGTCGAAGGCCGAGGCGGCTTCGCCCGCGCGCAGCCTTACGTCGGCAAGGTCGAAGGGCTCGAGCTTGCGCCGCTCGCCCGTCGCCATCGCGAGGTTCGCGAGTGCGCGGCCGGGGCCGAGGAGCCACGCGAGGCTCGCGGCGCCCGCGGCCGTCCCGAGCAGCCGCCGCCGTGAAATGGGATCGCTCATCGGTCGTCTCCTCGGGGGATTTCAGCGAAGCAGGTGGCGAACGTCGGGCAGGTATTTCTCGAGCGAACCGGTGTTGACCGCGACGACGCGATCGCCATGGCGGAACGCCCGCCGGTCGAGAAGTTCGGTGAGCACCGCCAGCGTCGCCGCGCCCTCCGGGCTCAGCCAGTTGCGCGGACCCTGCCAGTCGCGGGTGACTTCCGCTGCGATCGCCGCCTCATCGACTGCGATCGCGGCGCCGCCGCTCGCGCGGATGATCTCGAGCACCCGGAAATGCCCGACGCCGCCCGGCACATTGAGGCCCGCCGCGAGTGTGCGGCCCGCGGGGGCGGCGATCGTGTCGGCGGCGCCCGACTCGAAGGCACGGACGAGCGGGGTGGTCGATGCGCTCTGCACGCAGTACATCCGCGGGCGCTCGGGGCCGATGAGGCCGAGCGCCTCGAGCTCCGCCCACGCCTTCCACATGCCGAGCACGCCGGTGCCGCCACCGGTCGGGTAGATCACGGCATCGGGTAGCGACCAGCGCCCGCCAGGCGATGCGGGCTCGGCGAGCTCGAGGCCGAGCGTCTTCTTGCCCTCGATGCGCCAGCCCGGTTCCTGGAACGTCGCGACCGAAAAATAACCCTTCGGCGCGTACTTGGCCTTGAGGAGGGCGCCTGCCTCGCGGATCGTCGGCCCCTCGAGCTCGAGCGTGACCTGGCCCGGGTAGCGGTGCGCGGCCGCCGCGACGTTGCCCTGGATCGGCATCGGCGTGTCGGGCGGCATCGCGACGACGACCTCAAGGTCGCCGGCGAGGGCGTAGCGTACGAGCGAGTCCCCGGCGTTCCCTTGCGTCGGCACGGCGAGCTTGCGCAGCCCGAGTCTTCGCGCCTGCGCGGCGACCATCGCCATGCCGCGGTCCTTGAAGCTCTGCGTTGGGTTGGCGCCGAAGCCCGCGTGGGCGCGTCCCTCGTCCTTGAGCCCGAGCTTGAGGCCGGCCGCACGCGCGACCGGGTGGTCGCGGTAGTCGAGGAGCGGCGTGTGACCTTCACCGAGGGCCACGATGTGCGTGGCGTCGCGGGGGTCGGCCGCATCGAGCGCGAGGAGCGCGCCGAAGCGCCACATGTCGCGCCGCTTCGGGTCGTACCACGCCGCCCGCGGCCGCTCGGCCGCAAGGCGCTCCAGGTCGAGCACGATCTCGACCGGCCGGCCGTCGGCGGGGTCGAGGTTCATCACCGAGTCGAGCGGGTATTCGACCTGGGAGGCGAGCCCGCGCAGGCATCTGGCGTAGGACATGGGCGCGCAGTGTAGGGCGAGGGCGGGCTCCGCAGCCATCGCCGCGGGTGCGCGGGAGGCCTGTCCGGCGAGCCGAGTGCTGTGCGCCGTCGGCCGCGAACGGTGGAGCTGCGCCCGTGCAATTACTCGTTTTTATGTCTTATAAAACAATTAGTTATAATTGATATCAGGAACTTACATTAAGTATCGCTTGCGATTCACCACCGAGCGCAGCCGCGTGAGATCCGTGGGCGTGTCGAGGTCGATCGCGGCGGATGCCAGCGCGAGGCGACCGGTGTGCGGTGACTCGAGCAACCGTCGGGCACCCCGATCGCCCTCGAGCGCGGCGAGCGCCTGCAACGCTCGCCGCGGGAAGATCGCCGGGATTCCGACGATCCCCTCGTAGGCCGCCGCGACCGGCGAGCGGCTGCAATAGCGCACCAGCTGACGAAGGTCGGAGGCCGATATGGCCCACTGATCGACCGCGGTCACGAGGACGTGCGAGGCGCCTCGCGGCACGCGCGCGATGCCGGCCTTGAGCGACGCCGAAAGGCCCGCGCGCCAGCCGCGCGCGCGCACGACCTCGACGGGGCGGTTCGTGAGCTCAGGTACGAGCCTCCCCGCGCCCGCACCGACGACGACGCCGATCCAAAGCGGTTGCAGGCGCTCCGCTCGGTCGATCGCTCGGGCGAGGAGGGTGCGACCGGCGAGCCTGACGAGCTGCTTCGGACGGCCGAGGCGCCGGCTGCCGCCGGCGGCGAGCACGAGGACCGCGAGGGTCAACGCGTGTCGATGGGCTATGATCGGTCGCATGCGCAAAGAATACGCGAGCCTGCGCCGCCGGCCGTTTCTGGCGCCCGTCTGGATCCTCTCGATCGGCGCCATCATTGCGCTCGCCATGGCCGCCTGGGCGTTCCAGGCCGCGACCACGACGATCGTCGTCGTGACCCGCCATGCCGACAAGGCCGCCGACGGCACCGACGATCCGCCCTTGAGCCCCGCCGGGATCGAGCGCGCGACGCGCCTCGCGGCGCTGGTCGGCGGCGGCCCTGAGTTCGGCATCAACGCGATCTTCGTGACCCAGTATCGGCGCACGAACGAGACCGCCCGGCCGCTGGCGACGGCGACGCAGGTGCCGGTCATCACGCTGAAGGACGATGATCTCGCGGGGCTCGAGGATCGCATCACGCACGAGTTCCGGGGCAAGCGCGTGCTCGTCGTCGCGCATAGCGACTCGGTGCCCGAGATCGTGAAGCGCCTCGGTGGCGCCCGCGAGGTCCCTGAGATCGCCGCCACCGAGTACGGCACGGTCTACGTCATCGCGATCCCGCGCTGGAACCGCCCGACGGTGCTGAGGCTCTCGCTGCCCTGAGGGCTCAGGCCTCGGCGAGGCGAAAGTCGACCTCGTAGACCCGGTAGCCTGCGTCCTGCATGCCAATGGTGCGGTAGACCGCCGCGGCGTGCTCGTTCCTCACATCGACGTAGAGCCTGAGGCCACAGACCTCAGGGTCCCGGCGCGCGGCGGCGACGAGGTGGGCGTAGAGCTGCGAAAAGACGCCCTGGTCGCGCGATTCCGGCAGCACGTAGACCGACTGGATCCACCAGAACCAGCCGCAGCGCCAGTCGCTCCACTCGCGCGTGACGAGCAGCTGGCCGATCGGGCCCTCGCCGTCGTCCGCGACGAAGTAGCGACCCTTCGCCTCGTCGCCGAACACGGCCGCGACGCCTTCTGCGAGCAGTTCCCGGTCGAGTTCTCGCTCTTCGGTCTCGGCCGCCATGCGGGCGTTCCCCTCGACCAGGAACTCAAGATCGGTCGAGCGGGCCGCGCGGATCGAAACCACCATGTCAAGGCACTCCGGCTGAAGTCGCGAAATGATACGCCGGGGCGCCGTTTAGGTTGCGCGGCGGGGGCGCGGTGCTATCATTCGCGGCCTTAAATGGGGCGGTAGCTCAGTTGGGAGAGCGTCGCGTTCGCAATGCGAAGGTCGAGGGTTCGATCCCCTTCCGCTCCACCATTTTCCGCTCCAGCTGCCCCGGTAGCTCAGTTGGATAGAGCGCGCCCCTCCTAAGGGCGAGGTCACAGGTTCGACTCCTGTTCGGGGCGCACCACATTCCTGTGTGCCTGTTAGCTGGAGCAATTCGGCCGGCTCGGCGAGCCCGACGTGCGCGACCAAGTGCGTGCGATCGGGCGACGGATGCAGTGGAATTGCCGACCCGATCGCCTCCCTCAGTCCCTCACGAACTGCCGGCATGTCTTCCGGCGCCACGTGCTCCAGTCGGTTTGCGATCCGCGTGAAGCGCTCCATGAGCCGCGGCACAAGGTCCACGATCGTCGCCGATGCTTTGGGCGCTGGTGCCGCCTCCAGCCGGCTCAGCTCAGCCTCAGCAGCCTGCAGGCGGCCAGCGATGGCAGGGGAGGCGCGCAGCGCGCCTGCGGCGACGGCGTCGGTCAGATTTACGACCTCGCGGCGCAGCTCCGCGATCCGCTTTGCCGGCGACTCGACCGGCCGACTCTTTCTCGAGGACACCGCGGCGGCGACCCGCTGCCGGAACTCGGCGACGACGGCGGGCGACAGCAGATCCTTGCGGATGCCGGTCTTAAGGCACCGCTCAACCGTGTCCTTCCGGACCCGGAGCGCGTTCGCGCACCCGCGGCCGTGCAGGCGCCCGGCGCACGCGTAGTGGGACTTGTCCGCGAGCGTGTACTTCGAACCGCATTCGCCGCAGGTGAGGAATCCGGAGAACAGGTAGCTGGGGCGGCGCCCCGACCGGGCAGCCTGCGCGGCCGTCATGCCGGCGCGCACCCGCTCGCCGATG
>JANXUT010000067.1 GCA_025356075.1 Pseudomonadota bacterium
GGCGGCGGAGCCGGGGCCGCGCGCGCCGCGGCGGGCTGCCTCGGCGGCGCCGTGCGCGGCGCGGCGGCGTCGGGAATCAATGATTCGTTTTCGGCGACTTCGATGCGCGATGCGCGCGCAGGCGCCTCGACCGGACGCGGCGGCGGCTCGATGTAGCGGGGCGGTGGCTCGACCACACGCGGCGGAGGTTCGATGCGGACCGCCGGCTCAAAGCGACGCGGCGCCGGTGCGGCCGGACGCGGCGGTGGTTCGACGCGGACCGGCGCAGCGATGCGGACCGGCGGCTCGACGCGGACCACCGGCTCGAATCGGCGCGGCGGCGGCTCGACGGGTACCCGCGGCGGCGCGGGAGCGGGCGCGCGGGCGGGCGCGACCGTGGGCGGAGGCATGCCGAGGACCGGCACCGTCAGCGTCGGCACCGTGACGGTCTGCGTGCGCGGCGGCGTCGCGGCCGCGACCGGCGCGGCGGCTTGCGCCTGCGACGGCGGGATGCGCATCTCGCGCGTCGGTTCGATGAGCGCGCGCGTCTGCGTCGAAGTCGAGTTGAGGGGCTGCAGGGTTGAGTGCGTGCTGCCGAGCACCTCGCGGTTCTCGCGCTCGGGCTCGGCCAGCGGGATGAACCGCTCGATGCTTTGAACGCCGACGAGATTGGCGAGGAACGCCATGAGCTCGAGCGTCTCGGAAAAGCTCGAGTCGCCGCTCGCGACGCGGACCGCGAGCTGGCGCCTAACTTCCTTGGCGCGGGTGTGGGCGAGATCGAGGATCCAGCGGGCCGGACGCTGGTGACGCACCCACGGCTGTACCTGCCAGTAGGCCTCGTCGGTCAGGTTGGTGTACGCGAGATGTAACTCTATGCTTTTCAGCCACTTATCGACGAGTTCGGTGACGCGTTGGTCGGCCGGGGTCATGTCGCGCCTGTGATCTGCAAGCTCCAGACTAACCCTAGCCAAAAGCCATGGGCCCCGCCAGCGATCCCATCCCAGCCTTCCGGGCCGAAACCCCGGAAAAATGGCTGCCACCGTGGCTCTGGCCGCCCGAAGGGCGCGATCCGCCGACGAGCGGCCGTCCTCGGCCGACGGCCGGTGCGCAATTTTGCGACGTAGTTTTAAGGAGAGTGTCAGCTACGGGCGTGAGCGCGGCGCCTGTTGCCTCGCCACGGAGGCAGGCCTACGCTTGTGTGCATGGCAATCGCACGGCACCGCCGTGGCAGGGCCGGCAGCGGCCGCAAGCTGAAGGCGCCGCATGGCGCGTTCGGCGTGCGCCTCGCGCAGCTGCGAAAATCCGCGTCCCTCACGCAAGCGGCGCTTGCGAGCCGCCTCAAGGTGTCGCGCCGCCAGATCGCCTACTACGAAAGCGGCCACGGCCGACCGCCGGGCGCCCTGCTCGGGCGCATCGCCGATCTTTTTCACACCTCGACCGACGCGCTGCTGGGCCGGCGCCGCGCCTCGCCCGCGCCGCTTTCGCTCGGCTCCGCGGTCGATGCTCGCTTGCGTCGCCTCGCGCCTCTCGGCGATGGCACCGTGCGGCGCCTCCTCGCGCACCTCGATCGCTTCATCGCGAGCGAGCGCGCGCGCCGCTGAGCCGGATCAGGGCGCGTCGCGCCTCACCACCGCGCCGCCCTTCATGACGAAGCGCACGTGCTCGACCACGGTCATGTCGTCGAGCGGGTTGCCGGGCACGGCGATGAGGTCCGCGTAGAGCCCCGGCTTGAGCGCGCCGACCCGGTCCGACCAGCCGAGCAGGTCCGCCGCATTCACCGTCGCCAACCGCAGCGCCTCGAGCGGTGCCATGCCGGCGTTGACCATGCGCGTCAGCTGGCGCGGGTTCTCGCCGTGCGGGTAGACGCCCGCGTCGGTGCCGAAGGCGATCTTGACGCCGGATTTCAGCGCGCGCTTGAAGCCGTCGAGCTGCGCGGCGAAGGCGGCGCGGGCCTTCTTGAGAACGACATCGGGCATGCCCGCCTGCTCGAACTGGTGCAGGACTTCGGGTGAGAAGACCTGCGGGACGAGGTAGGTGCCGCGCTCCTTCATGAGCTTCAGGCCCTCGTCATCGATGAACGTGCCGTGCTCGATCGAGGCGACGCCGGCGCGCGTCGCCATGCGGATGCCCTCGGCGCCGTGCGCGTGCGCTGCGACCTTGCGGCCCCAGCGATGCGCCTCCTCGACGATGGCGTTCATCTCCTCCTGGGAATACTGCGGCGCGCCGACGGCTTCCTCCTCCGACAACACGCCCGCGGTCGCCGCCATCTTGATGACCTGGGCGCCGTGCTTCACCTCGGTGCGGATGAGCTCACGGATCTTGTCGACGCCATCGGCGATGCCGGACGCCTCGTTGACGATCGCGAGGTGCGCCGAGAGGCCGCTGGTCGGGTCGAAGTGACCCCCCGTAGCGCCGACGCCGAGCGAGGCGGGCTGCATGCGGGGCCCCACGACCACTCCCTCGTCGATCGCGGCGGCTAGCGCGACGTCGACGTAGTCGGCGGTGCCGAGGTCGCGGACGGACGTGATACCCGCCTCGAGCGTGCGGCGCGCGTACACGTTCGCGCGTACCGCCGCGTCGATCGCATCGAGTCGCAGCCGGTCCCGGTCGCGGTGCTTCGACAGGTCGCCCATCGCGACGTGGGTGTGCACGTCGATGAGGCCGGGCAGGAGCGTCACGTCGCCCAGATCGATCGAGATCGCGCCAGCGGGTGCGTGCGCGGCGATCTCGGCCGCCGGTCCCACTTCAGCGATGCGCTCGCCGCGCACGAGCACCGCCTGGTCGCGCCTGAGTTCGCCCGATGCCACATCGAGGAGGCGCGCCGCGCGCACGACGGTCACCGCGGCAGCGGCCGGTGCATCCGCGCGTCCGAGGGTCGGAAGGCCGAGTGCGGCCAGCACAAGGAGGGGGAAAGTCGCTTTCACGGGGATTCCTTTGCGGCTGGACTGGAACGGGATCGCGGACGCTCAGTGCGCGGCGGCGCGGCGGTAGCCAGGGCCGCGTAGCGCCTGGCCGGGCCTTGCGCCGGTCATCTTGCCGTCGGCGATGACCGGGACACCGTTGACGAGCACCCACTGCATGCCGACGGCGAGCCGGTTGGGATCGGCGAAGGTCGAGCGGTCGGCGACGAGGCCGGGGTCGAACACGACGACGTCGGCCGCGAAACCGCGCTTCAGGAGGCCGCGGTCGGCGAGCCTAAGCCGCCCGGCCGGCAGGCTCGTGAACTTGCGGATTGCATCCTCGAGCGTGAGGCGGTGCTCCTCGCGCACGTACTTGCGCAGCACCCGCGGGAACGCCCCGTAGGCGCGCGGGTGCGGATGCTCGGCGGCTAGCGGGCCCTCGGGCGAGGTGCCGGAGCTGTCGTTGTCGATGGACGTCCACGGCTGCTGAAGCGCCAGCACGATGTCCTCTTCGTTCATGCCGAACACGGCGCAGTAGGTGAAGCCGCCGTCCTCGACCAGGATGTCGAGCAGCGTGTCGATCGGATCGGTGCCGCGAGCCGTCGCGATCGCGGCGACGGTCTGGCCCTGCAGCGGCAGGAGTGCCGGGTTCTTGACGACGCCGATCGTGATCGCGGCGGCCGAGTCGATCTCGTTCCACTCGTTGTCCCAGTCCTCGCTCGGCGTCTCCATGTCCTTGCGGATACGGGCGCGCAGCGCCGGATCCTTGAGCCGTTCCACCAGCTTCGCATCGCCACCCTCGTGCGCCCACGGCGGCACGAACGCCGACATCTCGTTCGCCCAGGCGGTGTAGGCGTAGGTATCGGCGGCGATGTCGAGGCCGCTCGCGCGGGCAGCCTCGATGCGCTTGATGACATCACCCATGCGGCCCCAGTTGGCCTTGCCCGAGACCTTGAGGTGCCAGATCTCGACCGGGATCCTGGCCTCGCGCGCGATCCGGAAGGTTTCATCGAGCGCCTTGGCGATGCCATCGCCCTCCGAGCGCATGTGCGTGGCATAGATGCCGCCGTGGCGCGCCGCCTCGCTCGCGAGCGCGACCAGCTCTTCGGTGCTCGCGTACGGCGCCGGCGTGTACTCGAGCGAGGTCGAGACGCCCATCGCGCCGTCCCGCATCGCCTGCGCGACGAGCGCGCGCATCCGCTTTAGGTCCGCCGCCGAGGCGGGATGGTTGTCCTCGCCGATGACGATCTCGCGAAGCGACGTCGCGCCGACGTAGGTGCCCAAGTTGATGCCGATGCGCTGTCGCTCGAGTCGCGCGAAGTACTCCCCGAGCGTCCGCCAGTCGGGCGTGATGCCGTAGTGCTCGAGGAGCGGCGCCTGGCTCTGGCGCGCCGCGCCCTCGAGCGGCGCGACCGAGCGGCCTTCACCCGTGATCTCCGTCGTGATTCCCTGGTAGATCTTCGAGGGCAGGCGCGGGTCGACGAGGATCGTCAGTTCCGACTGGCCGAGCATGTCGATGAAGCCGGGGGCGACCACCTGGCCGCCCGCGTCGATGCGGCGCTTGGCAGGTGCGCCATCGAGCTTGCCGATCGCCGCGATCCGTCCGGCGCGGATGCCGACGTCGGCGGCAAACCACGGCGAGCCCGAGCCGTCGATGACGTGACCGTTGGCGATGACGATGTCGAAGGGCGCCTCGGCGGCAGTCGCCGCGCCCGCCATCAGGAGCGCGGCGAGTGGCGGCAGGATCGGGAATTGGTGGCTCACGCGTGTACTCCCGCCGGCGTGGGCCGGGCGTCGATGCGTCGTTGTCGTGGGTGCGGCTAGGGCCGGGGCATTCTCGCGCCTCGGACGGGCGCAGTGGAATGCCCGGAGCGGGTGGCGGGTCTGCCAAGGGCGCGTGATTCACAGTACACGTTGTGCTTGTATCTATATGAAAAACAAACAGAAGAAAGGGGAGTCTGCGCATCGACCACGCCCGTATCCTCGCTTACGCCGGTGCCGTTGCGCGCCGACTCACGGGCACTCGACTCGGCGCGCGCAGCGGCGCAGATATGATTTGGCCCCGCGAAGGAGAGCCCGCCACGAACCGCATCGCCATCGGGGGATTGCTCGCGTGGACGATCCCGCTGGCCGGGAGCGCCTCGGCCCTCGATTCCGCGAGTGGGACGATTACGCCCGCCCGCCTCGCGGGGCCGAGCGGCGCCGCGAGCCGCGAAGTGCTGACGGAGACATTCGTCAATTTCATCGCGGCGCAAAGCGCCGAGGCTCGGTGCAAGCGCGACGGCGCGCTCGAGCTCGGCATGTCCCGCGCGCTCGATGACGCCGCGGCGCACGACCCGACGCTGACGCCGCCGCGCGCGGCCGAGCTCCGCCGCCGGCTGCGCGAGGGCGCCTCGACCGTCACGGCGGTGTGCGAGCGCGTCATCGGTGCCGCCATCCGCGCGGACTCAGGGCCGCTGCCGCCGATCCGCGAGTCCCGGGTGCGCGTCACGTCGTCGCTCGCGCCGAAGGACGTCGACGCAGCGAGGGCATACTTCACCTCGCCCGCGGGCGAGGCACTCATGGGCCTCGAACTCGCCTGGAGCGCCGAGGCGAGCCGGATCCTCACGCAGTGGTACTCGACGGTCCGATCCTCGCTCTTCAGCGAGATGCTCGTGGCCGTCCGCGCGGAGCTGGAGGCTACCGGTTCCTCCGGGGGAAGCGCCGCAGCCGTGCCGCCGGCGAGACGACCTTAGGACACGGGGCCGCCGACCGCCGAAACTCCCAGCGATCGGGCCGCCATCGGCGCAAGGCCGGCGCAGATCTTGAATCGCGAATCGATCGGGGCCGCGTGCGAAAGCGTCTATCCGCCGCGTTCTCGGATCGTCGGCGAGGCCGGCAAGGTGACGCTGCTCCTCTACATCAAGGAGGACGGTCATCTCGCGACCGTCGTCGTCGAGACCTCGAGTGGGTATCCGGCGCTCGATATCGCCGCGGCCGCGTGCGTCGGCGCTGCCGGGAAATTCGTGGCGCAGCGCGACGGCGGCCGACCGATCGCGACCTGGCAGCGCATGCGCTGGAACTGGTCCCTCACCGAAGGGCACGACCCGCCGCCCAAGCCCTGAGGCGGCGCAAGCTGCCCGGCGACGGGCGCGTTCGCGCTGTCGCCGGGTGGCCCGGTGGCCGCCCTAAGGCATTGAAAAGATGGCGCTCCCAGAGGGATTCGAACCCTCGTACCAGCCTTGAGAGGGCTGTGTCCTGGGCCTCTAGACGATGGGAGCGCGGGAACCGGAGCCATGAGGTGTCGGCTGACGGCAGCCTGCTATTATACGATGTGATCATCGCACGACAAGCGAGAATCGATTCTGGCTACTCCGTCCCCCGATAACGCTTCCGCAGTTCCGGCTGAAAGCACCGTACGACCCACCGTCATTTCGCGTGCCGCGCACTCGATCTCGCGTGCGAGCATCTCGCCCCAGGCGTTGAAGGTTCTGTACCGGCTCAAAGACGCCGGCTACCAGGCATTTCTGGTCGGCGGGAGCGTTCGCGATCTCCTCCTCGGCATCGTGCCGAAGGATTTCGACGTCGCGACCAACGCGCTGCCGGAGGAAATCCGCCGCGTGTTTCGCAACTGCCGCCTGATCGGTCGGCGCTTTCGCCTCGCCCACGTGCATTTTGGCGATGAGATCATCGAGGTCGCGACCTTTCGCGCTTCCGCCGCGCCGGAGGAAGTCGACGACGAGGACCACCGCGAGGTCGAGGACGTGCGCGGCGATGCGCGGGCGCTCGATAGGAGCGGCCGGATCCTCCGCGACAACCTCTACGGCAGCATCGACGCCGACGTCTGGCGGCGCGACTTCACCGCCAACGCGCTCTACTACAACATCGCCGACTTCTCCGTCTGGGACTACGTCGGCGGCGCGGATGACGTGAAAGCCCGCGTCCTGAAACTCATCGGCGACCCGGAAGTGCGCTACCGCGAGGACCCGGTGCGCATGCTGCGCGCGGCTCGCTTCGCGGCCAAGCTCGGCTTCACGCTGCATCCGGGCACGCGCGCGCCGCTCAAGGAACTCGCACCGCTACTCGGCGGCGTGCCGGCGGCGCGGCTCTTCGATGAGTGCCTCAAGCTGTTCTTGGGCGGCCACGCGGTCGCGGGCTTCGAGCGCCTCAAGGACTTCGATCTCCTCGCGCATTTTCTGCCCTCGCTCGCCGAGGAACTGGCGACCGCCCCGGACGGGGAGGCCGCGCGGCTGCTCGCGCTCGGGCTCGCGGGAACCGACGCGCGGGTGCGCGCCGACCGCTCGGTCACGCCGACGTTCTTGTTCGCGGTGCTGCTGTACGGTCCGATCATGCGACTCGCCGCTGAGCGCGAGGAGTCCGGCATCCCGTCGGTCCAGGCGCTCGCCGAGGCGACCGATTCGGTGGTCGCGGCGCAGGTGCGGCGCATCGCGATTCCGAAGCGCTTCACGCTGCCGCTGCGGGAAATGGTGGCGCTGCAGCCGCGCTTCGAGCGGCGCGATGGCCGCAAGGCGCTGGCGCTGTTGGCCCACCCGCGTTTCCGGGCCGCCTACGATCTCTTTGTGCTGCGCGCCGAGGCCGGTGGCGTGCCGCAGGAACTCGCCGACTGGTGGACCGAACTGCAGACGCTGCCCGCCGAGAGCCGCGCCGACATGGTGGCCTCGCTCGCGCCCACCGAGCCGGGCCCCGATGCGGCGCCCGGTGCGCCGCGTCGCCGCCGCCGTCGGCGCGGTGGCCGCCGGCCCGCGGGCGGCGATGGCGGGGCGCCTGCCTGAAGTGGACGCGCGTCCTGAGTGGACGCCGGCGTACATCGGGCTTGGCAGCAACCTCGATGATCCGCCGCGCCAGATCGAGGCGGCACTTCGGGGACTTGCAGGGCTTCCTGACTCGCTGCTGATCGGCGCCTCGCGCCGCTACCGCTCGAGCCCCGTCGGGCTCGAGGCTCAACCTGATTTCATCAACGCGGCGGCCGCGCTCCTCACGCGCCGCAGCGCCGAGGAACTCCACCACGATCTGCGCACGCTCGAGAACAGGCTCGGCAAGGTGCCGCCGGCAGTGCGCTTCGGGCCGCGGCGCATCGACTTGGACCTCCTCGCGTACGGCGCGCAATCGATCGCGCTGCCCGACCTCGTTGTCCCGCACCCGCGCCTGCACGAGCGCGCCTTCGTCCTGTATCCTCTCTCGGACCTAGCCCCGGCGCTGTGGATACCGGGTCGCGGCCGCGTCGCCGCGCTTCGGGCCGCGGTCGCCGGCGATGCCCCTTCGCCGTTGTGAGCGCACAGCGTGAGTACCGCGCCCGCCCCACCGTCCGCCCAGTCCGCCCAGTTCGCCCACCGCTACGTCGTCATCGAAGGGCCGATCGGCGTTGGCAAGACGAGCCTGGCCAGGCGCCTCGCGGCATTCAGGGGCGCCGACCTGGTGCTCGAACGCGCCGAAGAAAACCCGTTCCTCGAGCGCTTCTACAAGAACCCGCGTAGCGGCGCGCTGCCGGCGCAGCTCTACTTCCTGTTCCAGCGCGCCAGGCGCCTGCAGCAGCTGAAGCAAAGCGACCTGTTTGCGCCGGTCAGGATCGCGGACTTCCTCCTCGACAAGGACCGGCTGTTCGCGCGCGTCACGCTCGATGACGAGGAATACTCCCTCTACGAGCAGGTCTACGACCGGCTCGCACTCGATGCGCCGGTGCCGGACCTCGTCGTCTACCTGCAGGCGCCCGTTGACGTGCTGCAGGAGCGGATCGCGCGCCGCGGCATCCGCTACGAGCAGGGCATGGAACGCGAGTACCTCGAGCGCCTCGTCAACGCCTACACGCAGTTCTTCCATCACTACGATGCGGCGCCGCTCCTCATCGTGAACGCGAGCGAGGTCGATTTCATCGGCAACGATGCGCACTTCGCGCAGCTGGTCCAGGAGATCAGCCGTCCGCGCCGCGGTCGCCACTACTTCAACCCGTTCAGGGGCTAGGCGTGGAAAGCGTCACGCGCATCCACTCGGTCCGCGAGCGGGTCGCCGAGTGGCGGCGCGAGGGCCACAAGGTCGGTTTCGTGCAGACGATGGGCTCGCTCCACAAGGGCCACCTCGCGCTCCTCGCCGACGCGCGGGCACGGGTACCGCGCGTGGTCGTGAGCGTGTTCGTGAACCCGCTGCAGTTCGGGCCGGACGAGGACTTCGGCCGCTACCCGCGCAAGACGGAAGCCGACCGCACGCTCCTCGGCGATGCCGGCGCCCACCTCATGTTCGCGCCGACCGCCTTCGAGATGTACCCGACGGGCTTCGAGCGCACGACCAAGGTCGATATCCCGGAGCTGTCGCAGATCCTCGAGGGCCAGGCGCGGCCGTCATTCATCGAGGGCTTCGCGACGGTGACGACGAAGCTGCTGCAGATCGTGCAGCCGGACATCGCGGTGTACGGCGAGAAGGACTTCCAGCAGCTGATCGTGGTCCGCCGGCTCGTCGCGGACCTGTGCATGCCGGTCGAGATCCTCGGCGTTCCGGTCGTGCGCGAGCACGACGGCCTGGCGCACGGCGCGCGCAACCGCCATCTGTCGACGCGCGATCGCAACGTCGCCTCGCGCCTCTGCGATACTCTCAAGCTCGCGCGCCGCAAGATCATCGACGGCGAGCGGAACTTCGCCGCCGTCGCCGAGATGGGCGCGCGCGAACTCGACCGCGGCGGCCTGCAGCCGGAGTATTTCTCGATCCGCCAGGCGAGCGACCTGATGCCGCCACGGCACGACTCGAAGGACCTGGTGATCCTGGCGGCGGCCCGCATCGGGCTCACGCGCCTCGTCGACTGCCTGCACGTGCAGCTGCCGGCGTAGCAACGCGCGGGCGGCTAGGGCGCGCGCTGGCGCGCGAGCGCCCAGCCGACGTGCTCGCGCACGAGCGCGGATTCATGGTCGGCGCGCGACTCAAGCGCCGCGCGGCTCTCCTCGGAGCGTGGCGCGTTGCCGAGGGCGACGGCGATGTTCCTGAGCCAGCGGTGGTGGCCGATGCGGCGGATGGGGCTCCCGGCAAGGCGCGTGTCGAACTCGCTCGCCGACCAGGCGAAGAGCGTGCCGAGCCGTTCGGCGTCGAGGCCGTTGCGCGCCTCGAAGTCCGGCACCGCCGTCAGTCGCGCGAACTTGTTCCACGGGCACACGAGCTGGCAGTCATCGCAGCCGTAGATCCGGTTGCCGATCGGCGCCCGTAGTTCCTCCGGGATGCTGCCCGGGAGCTCGATGGTGAGGTAGGAGATGCAGCGCCTGGCGTCCAGCCGGTAGGGCGCGATGATCGCGCCCGTCGGGCAGGCTGGGATGCAGGCGGCGCACGTGCCGCAGTGTTCGCTCGCGGGCGGGTCGATCGGCAGTTCCAGGTCCGTGTAGAGCTCGCCAAGGAAGAAGTAGGAGCCCGCCTTCGAGTTGATCAGGTTCGTGTGCTTGCCGACCCAGCCGAGACCTGCGTTCCTCGCGAGCGGCTTCTCGAGCACGGGACCTGTGTCGACGAAGACGCGGTGGCCAAAGGGACCGATCTGCCGGCCGATCGCATCGGCGAGCTGCTGCAGGCGGTTGCGCATCAGCCGGTGGTAGTCGCGGCCGAGCGCGTAGCGGGACACGTAGGCGAGGTCGGGCTCGGCGAGCACGGCCTCGGCGTCGCGGGCGGCACCCGGCCAGTAGTTGAGCCGCACCGAGATGACCCGCACGGTGCCGGGCTTGATTGACGCCGGCCGGGCGCGCCGCGCGCCAAAGCGCTGCATGTAGTGGAGTTCGCCGTGCAGGCCCGCCGCCAGCCACTCGAGGAGGTGCGCCTCCTCGGCCGCGAGCTCGATGCCGGCGATGCCGACCTCATCGAAACCGAGTTCGAGCGCCAAGCGCTTGAACGTGGCCGCAAGCTCCACCGGAGTCGGGGCGTTCATGATCTGCCGAGTATAGAAGCCGCCGCTACGCGATAATCGCGCCATGCAGCCGCTGCCCGCCCTGATCCACTCGACCGCGACGATCCGCGCGGCCGACCGCTACGCCGCTGAGGTGCTCGGCATCAAGGGCTACGCGCTGATGACGCGGGCGGGCGAGGCGGCCCTCGGGGCGCTAAGGGCCCAGTGGCCGCTCGCGCGGCGGGTGCTGGTGCTCTGCGGCCCGGGCAACAACGGCGGCGACGGCTACGTGCTCGCGCGCTACGCGCGCGCCGCCGGGCTTGCCGTCACGCTCGCCGCGCCCGCGGGCCCGCCCACCAGCGCCGACGCTGCGCTCGCATTCGATGAATGGACCGATGCCGGCGGCACGCTCGAGCCCTGGAACGAGGCGCTGCTCGCCCGGCCCGACGTCGTGATCGATGCGCTGCTCGGTACCGGGCTCACGCGCCCCGTCGCGGGCGTGATCGGCGCGGTGATCGAGGCGCTCAACGCCGCCAGTCGGCCCGTGCTGGCGCTCGACACGCCCTCCGGCCTCGACACCGAGACCGGCCAGCCGCTCGGGGTTGCGGTCCGCGCGACGCTGACGATTGCGTTCGTGGCCCTTAAGCCCGGTTTCTTCCTCGGCCGCGGCCCCGAGTACGTCGGGCGCCTCGCCTGCGACGACCTCGACGTGCCGATCGCGGCGTTCGGCGGCGCCGAGGGGGTGCTCAGGCGGATCACGGAAGTCGAACTCAAGCTCGCGCTGCCGCGGCGTGCGCGGACCGCGCACAAGGGCGACAGCGGCCGGGTGCTGATCATCGGCGGAGGGGCGGGCATGGCGGGCGCAGTGCGCCTCGCGGGCGAGGCGGCGCTGCGCGCGGGCGCGGGCCTCGTCACGCTCGCGACGACCCCGGCGCATGCCGCCGTGCTCGCGGCGGCCAGGCCCGAGCTCATGGCCGTCGGCGTCGAGGACGGGCTGATGCTGGTTGGCCTCATGGACCAGGCCGATGTCGTCGCGATCGGGCCTGGCCTCGGCCAGGGCGAGTGGGCGCGTCGCCTGCTCGAGGTCGCGCTCGGCTATCCGCGAGCGCTCATCGTCGATGCGGACGCCCTCAACCTGCTCGCCGCGAAGCCCGTCGCGCGCGGCCGCTGGTGCCTGACGCCGCACCCGGGCGAGGCGGCGCGGCTCCTCGGCTCCGATGCCGCCGCCGTCCAGGCCGACCGGCTCGCGAGCGTCCGTGAGCTCGCACGCCGCTACGATGCGGTCGCGGTGCTGAAGGGCGCGGGGACGCTGATCGCAAGCGGCGCGCTTGCCCCCTACCTCTGCGAGCGCGGCAATCCCGGCATGGCGGTCGCCGGCATGGGCGACGTGCTGACCGGGGTCATCGCGGCGATCGCCGCGCAGCAGCGCGAGCCCGTCAACTGCCTCGCGCTCGCCGCGGCGGTCGGCGTGCTCGTGCACGCGAGTGCGGGCGATCTCATCGCGCGCCAGGGCGAGCGCGGGCTCCTCGCGAGCGACCTCATTGCGCAGCTGCCGGCATGCGTGAACCCGGCGAGCTGACGGCAGAGCTCAACGACGAGGCCGCAACCCGTGCCGCGGGCAGCGCGGTTGCGCGCGCACTCCTCGCACGCCCCACCGACCGGATCCTCGTGGCGCTGTCGGGCGAGCTCGGCGCCGGCAAGACGACCTGGGTCCGGGGCTTCCTCGAGGCGCTCGGGGTCACTGGCCCCGTTCGCAGCCCCACCTACACGCTCATCGAGTCCTACGGCTTCGGCGAGCGCACGGTCCACCACCTCGACTGGTACCGGCTGGGGGATGCCGCCGACCTCGAGGGCCTCGGGTTCCGGGACCTCGAGGGCCCCGGCCAGTGGGTGCTCGTCGAGTGGCCGGAGCGCGTGCCCGAGGTGGGCCAGCGCGCGGACCTTCGGCTGGCGCTCGACTATCGGGGGATGGGGCGGACGCTAAGGCTCGCCGCGGGCTCGGCGATGGGGGAGGCGGTGCTCGCCGCACTCAAGACAGCAAACGCTTTAGGATAGAGTCGTAGGTCCATAATCCGATTTGAGTTTTTGATCCTGCGGCGCTAGAGTCCGCGCATGCGCCGCCCCGTCCCAGGCCGACTCCCTGTCCGAAACTCCGGGATGTCCCCGCGCGCCCTCGCCCTCGCCGCCGTACTCCTCGCACCCACCGCCGCGCTCGCCGGGGCCTCCGTCGATTCGCTCGTGCTGGACGGCAGTGCCGATGGCGCGAGGCTCAGCGTCGGGCTCACCGGTCCGGTCAAGGGCACCGTCTTCACGCTCGAGCGCCCGGATCGCGTCGTCATCGACTTGAAGTCCGCGACGCTCGACCGACGGCGGGCGCACGTGCCCTCGCCCGACGGCCTCGTCCGACGCGTGCGCGTCGGCCCCCGCGAGGGCACGACGCTCAGGATCGTGCTCGAGGTCGATCACCGCGTCGCCGCGCGCCTCCTGCCCGCGGCCAAGGGTGGCGAGCGCCGGCTCATTGTCGAGCTCGGCGCTCCCGACCCCGAGCGCGGCGGCGCGAGCGCGCAGTCGGCGCCCGCCGCTGCGCCGCTCGTCGCCGAGCGCACGATGCCGCGGACGACCCGCGACCTCATCATCGCGGTCGACGCCGGTCACGGCGGCGATGACCCCGGCGCGACCGGGCGCGACGGGACGCGCGAGAAGGACGTGACGCTCGCCGTGGCGCGGGCGCTCGCGACGCGCATCAATGCCGAGCCCGCCATGCGCGCGGTGCTGACGCGGGACCGCGACGTGTTCGTGCCGCTGCCCGAACGCGTCAAGCGCGCACACGACGCCCATGCGGACCTCTTTGTCTCCGTGCACGCCGATGCGATCGCCGATCGCAACATCACCGGCGCCTCGGTCTACGTCCTCTCGCAGCGCGGCGCCTCGAGCGAGACGGCGAAGCTGCTGGCCGATCGTGAGAACGCCGCGGTGCTGATCGGCGCTCCGCTCCCGGCGAACGACGATGTGGTCGCCTCGGTCGTGGTGGACCTCGTCAAATCGCAGGCGATGAGCGACAGCATGGATGCCGCCGCCAAGGTGCTCGAGCAGCTCAACGAGGTCGGCGAGGTCCGCAAGGCCCGGGTCCAGCAGGCGGGCTTCGTGGTGCTGAAGGCCGCGGCAATGCCCTCGATGCTGATCGAGAGCGCCTACATCACGAACCCGGGCGAGGAGCGGCGGCTGCGCGACCCGCGCCACCAGGCGCGGCTCGCCGATGCGATCCTGAGCGGGCTCAGAAACTACTTCCGCGAGAACCCGCCGCCCGGCACCCGCATGGCGGCACTGGTCGCCGCCGCGCAGATGCCCTCGGGCGAGGGACTCGGCGCCCCGCCGCACTCACTGCAGCGCTGACCGGCTGCTAGACTCCCTCGCCGCCGCGGGCACTTCCCGCGACGGTCCCGCATGTCGATCCGCGTCCTGCCCCCCCACCTGATCAACCAGATTGCCGCCGGCGAAGTCGTCGAGCGGCCGGCCTCCGTCGTCAAGGAGCTGGTCGAGAACGCGCTCGATGCCGGCGCGCGCCGCGTCGAGGTCGCGATCGAGCAGGGCGGGAGCGCATTGATCCTCGTGCGCGATGACGGCGCCGGCATCGCGGCGGGCGAGGTCCCGCTCGCGCTCGAGCCGCACGCGACGAGCAAGATCGCGAGCCTCGAGGATCTCGAGCACATCGCGAGCCTGGGGTTTCGCGGCGAGGCGCTGCCGAGCATCGCATCGGTCGCGCGCATCGCGCTCACCTCGCGCCAGTCGCCGGCCGAGTACGGGACCCGGCTCGAGGTCGCGGCGGGCGTCGCCCTGCCGCCGCGCCCGGCACCGCACCCGCCGGGCACCACGGTCGAGGTCCGCGACCTCTTCTATAACGTACCGGCGCGGCGGAAGTTTGTGCGCAGCGCCGGCACCGAATTCCAGCACATCGAGCGCATGCTGACCCGGCTCGCGCTCAGCCGCCCCGACGTCGGGTTCGTGCTGACCCACAACGCGCGCCGCAGCTTCGCGCTCGAGGCCGCGCCCGACCGCGCCGGCGCCGAGCGCAGGCTCGCGGCGCTGCTGGGACCTGAGTTCCTCGCAGGCGCACGGCACCTCGAGCACAGCGCGCTCGGCCTTACCCTGACGGGGTGGATTGCGCTGCCGACCTATTCGCGCGCGCAGCCGGACCAGCAGCACCTCAGCGTCAACGGCCGCGCGGTGCGCGACCGCTTCCTCGCGAACGCCGTCAGGCTCGGCTACCGCGACGTCCTCTTCCACGGCCGCCATCCCGCCTACGTGCTCAGCCTCTCGCTCGATCCGGCGCGCGTCGACGTGAACGCGCATCCGCAGAAGCTCGAGATCCGCTTTCGCGACGGCCGCACGGTGCACGACTTCGTGATGCGCACGGTCGAGGGCGTGCTCGCCTCGACTCGGCCTGCCGCCGGCATCGCGGGACCCGTGCCGGTCGGGGCGCGCAGCTGGGCCTGGGCGCCTCCCGAGCAGCACGCCATGGCGATTCCCGAGGGCGGCATCGGCGGGCGCCTCGACTGGTCGAGGCTCGCCGCCGAGCCGTCGCCCGCCACGCCCGGTGCCATCGCCGAAGGCTCCGCCGCCTCGCCCGCGGCCATGCCGCCGCTCGGCTTCGCGCTCGGCCAGGTGCACGGCATCTACATCCTCACCGAGACCGCCGACGGGCTCGCGCTCATCGACATGCACGCCGCGCACGAGCGGGTGCTCTACGAGGAACTGAAGCGCGCGCGCGCGCAAGGTGGCGTGGCGCGCCAGGCGCTCCTGGTGCCGCAGGTGCTCGAGTTCAGCGCCGCCGAGGCGGATCTCGCCGAGGAGCACGCCACCGCGCTCGCGGCGATCGGCATCGTCGTCGGGCGCCTGGGCGACACCAGGCTCGCGGTGCGCGAGATGCCGGTCGCCTTCGGCACGCGGGACCTCGGCGGCCTCGTGCGCGATGCGCTCACCGAGTTCGCCGAGCGCGGCGCGAGCCAACAGGTGGAGGGCGCGAGCGAGCGCCTGCTCGCGACGGTCGCGTGCCACGCGGCGGTGCGCGCGCACCGGCGGCTCACGATCCAGGAGATGAATGCGCTGCTGCGGGACATGGAGCGGACCGACCGGGCGGACCAGTGCAACCACGGTCGCCCGACGTGGGTGCGGCTCACGCTGCCCGAGCTCGATCGGCTGTTCCTGCGCGGCCGCTAGCGTGGCGGCCGCGATCCTGTTGATGGGCCCGACCGGCGCCGGCAAGACCGACGTCGCGCTCGCGCTCGCCGGGCAATTCCGGGTAGACCTCATCAGCGTTGACTCGGCAATGGTCTACCGCACGCTCGACATCGGCACCGCGAAGCCACCCGCCGCGGTTCGCGCGCGCGTGCCGCACGCCCTCATCGACGTCAGGGATCCCGCCGAGTGCTACTCGGCCGGCGAGTTCCTGACCGAGGCGCGCGCCGCGATCGAGGCGAGCCACGCGAAGGGACGCGTGCCGCTCCTCGTCGGCGGCACGATGCTCTACTTTCGCGCGCTCCAGTCCGGCCTCGCGGACCTACCGAAGGCCGACCCCGCATTTCGCGCCGTGCTCGAGGCGCGGGCGCGCGAGCAAGGCTGGCCCGCGCTCCACGCCGAGCTCGCGCGGGTTGACTCCGCGGCGGCGCTTCGGATCCGCCCGGCGGACGGGCAGCGCATCCAGCGCGCGCTCGAGGTCCACGCGCTGACGGGCGTGCCGCTCAGCACCCTGCAGCGTGAGGGGCTCAAGAGCGCCGTCAGCGCCGATTGCCTGAGGCTCGTGCTCGCGCCGCCGGAGCGAGCGACGCTCGATGCGGGGCTCGAGCGGCGCTTCGATGCGATGCTTGGCGCCGGACTACTCGAGGAAGTCCGGGCGCTCAAGGCGCGCGGGGACTTGGGTCCCACGCTCCCCTCGATCCGCTCGGTCGGCTACCGGCAGCTGTGGGCGCACCTTGCGGGGGGGTGTGACCTCGCCGAGGCGCGCCGGACGGCCATCGCGGCGACCCGCCAGCTCGCGAAGCGCCAGTACACCTGGCTGCGCGCGGAACCCGGGGCCCGCTGGTTCGCCCCCACGGCGGCGGGCCCCCCCGACGGCCTCGTGGACGCGGTCGGGGAGTGGATTTTGACGCACTGCAAAGCGTAAGAATCCCTGTGCTAGTATTTTTGCGATCCGGCCCCACTATCCGGATTCGCTGCGGCTTGGTGGCTAACGACCCCCCACGGAAGGCTCCGGCCGCGGCCGCCGATTAGTATATTAAAAACAAGGAGATACGACTATGGCCAAAGGCCAGTCCTTACAGGACCCATTTTTGAACGCACTGCGCAAGGAGCGGGTGCCGGTGTCGATCTACCTTGTGAACGGCATCAAGCTGCAAGGCCACATCGATTCGTTCGACCAGTTTGTGGTGCTCCTGCGAAACAGCGTGAGCCAGATGGTCTACAAGCACGCAATCTCGACCGTGGTCCCGGCCCGGAACGTCCGCCTGCCGACTGGCGATGACGGCGAGACCACCGGGGAGCCGGTCGTCGAATGACCCTGCCGCGCGCCTGCGGGCCGCTGGAGCGGCGCATTGGTTGATCGCCCGCGGAGCGGCGAACGCGCTCTCCTGGTGCGCATCGGCCTCGGCTCGCCGGTAGTGCCGGCGGAACTGGCGGAGTTCGAGGCGCTCGCGCGCTCGGCGGGCGCGATCCCGGTCGGCAGCGTCACGGGCTCCCGCTCGCGCCCGGATCCGCGTTATTTCGTCGGTAGCGGCAAGGCCGAGGAGCTGAAGACGCGCGCGACCGAGTGGGGTGCCGACCTCATCCTGATCGACCACGGCTTGAGCCCGAGCCAGGAGCGCAACCTCGAGAAGCTCACCGAGCGGCGAGTGCTCGACCGCAGCGGCCTCATCCTCGACATCTTCGCGCAGCGCGCCCGGAGCCACGAAGGCAAGTTGCAGGTCGAGCTTGCGCAGCTGAAGCACCTCTCGACGCGCCTCGTGCGCGGCTGGACCCACCTCGAGCGGCAGAAGGGCGGCATCGGCCTCCGGGGCCCGGGCGAAACCCAGCTCGAGACCGATCGCCGCCTCATCAACAACCGCATCCGGACCTTGAACCGGCGGCTCGAGCGGCTCGCACTGCAGCGTGCCACCGGGCGCCAGACCCGCGCCCAGGTGCCGGTGCCGAGCGCGGCGCTCGTCGGCTACACGAACGCCGGCAAGTCGACCCTCTTCAACGTGCTGACGGGAGCGGCGAGCTACGTGGCCGACCAGCTGTTCGCGACGCTCGACCCGACGGTGAGGCGCCTGAAGCTGCCGCATGCGCCCGAGATCGTGCTCGCGGATACGGTCGGGTTCATCCGCGAGCTGCCGCACGAGCTCGTCGCGGCCTTTCGCTCCACGCTCCTCGAGGCGCGCGAGGCGGACCTGCACCTGCACGTCATCGACGCGGCGGACCCCGAGCGCTCCGAGCGCATCGAGCAGGTCAACGAGGTGCTAAGGAGCATCGGCGCCGACCACGTGCCGCAGCTCGAGATCTACAACAAGGTGGACCTCCTCGGCGAGGAGCCGAGGCTCGAGCGCGACGAGGAAGGTGCCATCAAGCGGATCTGGCTGTCGGCCGCGGGCGGGGCGGGACTCGGGCTCCTGCGGGAGGCGCTCGCCGAGCGCTTCGGCGCGAGGCTCGCGCGGGTGGTCCTTCGCCTCGAGCCGCGCCACGGCCGGGCCCGCGCCGAGCTCTTCCGCCGCGCAGCGGTGCTCGATGAGCGGGTCACCGAGGGCGGCGGCTGGGAGCTTACCGTCGAGCTCGCCGAGCGGGACCTTACCGAGCTGTGCCGGCGCGAGGGCCTGCCGCTACCCGAGCCCACGAGCGATGCGCCTTGTCTCGCGGGGGGCGGGTTCCTACAATCACGGCCCGCCGCAGCACCCTCGCTGTGAGCCTGAACGGCCCCGGGCCCGGAACCTCCATCCCCATGTCCTGGAACGAATCGGGCGGCAACAAGAACTCCGGGCCCAAGAACCCGTGGGATCGCAAGCCCGACTCCGGTCCCCGCGACCTCGATGACATGGTGCGCGGGCTCAAGAAGCGCCTCGCCTCACTGCTCGGTCGCCGCGGCCGCGCCGCCGGCAACGGCAACGGCGGCGCCACCTCGATCCGCATCGGCTACGTCGTCGCGGTTGCGGTCGGCGTCTGGCTCGCGAGCGGCGTCTACATCGTCGGTCCCGCCGAGCAGGCGGTCGTGACCCGCTTCGGGCGCTTCGTCGGCGTCGTCGCCGATGGCACGCACTGGCACCTGCCCTGGCCCATCGAGGCGCAGCAGATCGTCAACACCCAGGAATTCCTGAGCTTCACCGACCGCACGCGAATGCTGACGCAGGACGCCGCGCTCGTCGACATCAAGATGTCGGTGCAGTACCGCCGCACCGATGCGCGCGCCTTCGTGTTCAACATCGTGGAGCCCGAGCGCACGCTCGGCGAGGCCGCCGAGAGCGCCATCCGCGAGAGTGTCGGCCAGAGCCAGCTCGAGTTCGTGCTCGAGAAGGGCCGCCAGGACATTACGCAGCGCACCAAGCAGCTCATCCAGCACACACTCGATGGCTACAAGGCGGGCCTCGAGATCATCAGCGTCAACCTCGAGGACGTGAACGTGCCGGAGCAGGTCGCGAACTCGCAGAAGGACGCGATCAAGGCGCGCGAGGACAAGGACCGGATCCGGGTCGAGGCCGATACCTACTCCAACAAGCTCCTGCCGCGCGCGCGCGGCGATGCCCAGCGCCAGCTGCTTGACGCCGAGGCCTACCGCCAGCAGGTCGTCGCGCAGGCGGAAGGGGAGAGCTCCCGGTTCGCGCAGCTCCTCGCCGCCTACGAGAAGGCCCCGGCCGTGACCCGCCAACGGCTCTACATCGAGACGATGGAGAGGGTGTACGGCAATGCTCCGAAGGTCATCGTCGACGTGAAGGGCACCGGCAACACGATCTACCTGCCGCTCGACAAGCTGCTCGAGCGCAGGAGCCAGGACCTCGCGCACGCCCAGGCGCCGACGCTGCCGGAGGTCACCGTGACGCCGCAGCACGCCGATGCCGACGCCGCGACCGATGCGCGCAGCCGCGCGCGGGACAATCGCTGATGGACGGGCGGGTACTATCGGGCCTCGCCGCGGTCGCGCTCGTGGCGATTGTCGGCTCGCAGAGCGTCTTCACCGTCAGCGAGACGGAAGTCGCCATCAACGTCGAGCTCGGCAAGCTCGTGCGCTCCGACTACGAGCCGGGGCTTCAGTTCAAGCTGCCATTCGTGCAGAACATCGAGAAGTTCGAGAAGCGCGTCATGACGCGCGACTACCCGAAGGAGCAGTTCCTGACGAGCGAGGGCAAGATCCTCGACGTCGACTTCTACGTGAAGTGGCGCATCGCCGACGTCAGCCAGTACTACCGCTCGACCGGCGGGATCGAGGACAAGGCGGCGCTCAGGCTCGCCGAGCTCGTCAAGGATGGCCTGAAGGGTACGATCGCCAAGCGCACCATCCAGCAGGTCGTGACCGCCGAGCGCGCCGAGCTCATCGCGGACGTCCTCAACTTCGCGGGCACCAGCGTCAAGAAGCTCGGCGTCACGCTCATCGACGTGCGCGTCAAGCGCATTGAGCTCCCCGAGGACGTCAGCGGCTCGGTGTTCGACCGCATGCGGCAGGAGTTCACGCGCCAGGCGGAGCAACTCAGGGCCGAGGGCTACGAGACCGCCGAGCGCATCAAGGCCGATTCCGACCGGCAGCGCACCGAGATCGCCTCGAACGCGGCGCGCGAGGCGGAGAAACTGAAGGGCGATGGCGATGCCAGGGCCGCCAGCATCTTCGCGGGCGCGACGGCGAAGAACCCGGAGTTCTTCGGCTTCTACCGCAGCATGGAGGCCTACAAGAAGACCGTCGGGCGCGAGGGGGATGTGCTCCTCCTGTCGCTCGACAGCCAGTTCTTCAAGTACCTGCAGCAGCCCGGCGGCGGGGCGAAATAGCGTTCCCCGGCCCGATTCCCGGCGGCACTCTTCCATGACCATCGACTGGCACGACCTAGGCACGGCGCTCGCGCTCTACCTCGTCCTCGAGGGCATGCTGCCATTCGTGAGCCCCGTCGCGGCACGGCGGCTGTTCCTCGCGATCGCCGAGTCGCCGGGCACCCAGATCCGCATCGTCGGGCTCGCCAGCATGATCGCCGGCGTCACGCTCCTCTTCCTGATCCGCGGCTGAACGAACTCACGGGCTTGGGGTAAGCATGGGCAAGAACGTCGTCGTGATCGGTACCCAGTGGGGTGACGAGGGCAAGGGCAAGATCGTCGATCTGCTGACCGAGCGCGCGGCCGCGGTCGCGCGCTTCCAGGGCGGCCACAACGCCGGCCACACGCTCGTCATCGACGGGGCGAAGACGGTGCTGTCGCTCATTCCCTCGGGGATCCTGCGCGAGGATTCGCTCTGCCTGATCGGCAATGGCGTCGTCGTCGCGCTGCCGGCCCTGCTGAAGGAAGCCGACATGCTGGTCGAGCGCGGGGTGCCCGTGTTCCAGCGCCTGAAAGTGAGCCCCGCCTGCCCGCTGATCCTGCCCTCGCACGTCGCGCTCGACCGCGCCCGCGAGCGGGCGCGCGGCGTGAACGCGATCGGCACGACCGGGCGCGGCATCGGCCCCGCCTACGAGGACAAGGTGTCGCGTCGGGCGCTTAGGATCTCCGACCTCTTCCAGCGCGAGCGGCTCGCCGCCAAGCTCGGCGAAGTGCTCGACCTGCACAACTTCATGCTGCGCCACTACTACGGTGCCGAGACCGTCGACTTCCAGCAGGTGCTCGACGAGACGCTCGCGCAGGGCGAGCGCGTGAAGCCGCTGGTCGATGACGTGAGCCTGCTGCTCAGGAACCTGCACCGCGCCGGCAAGAACATCCTCTTCGAGGGCGCGCAGGGCGCGCTCCTCGACGTCGACCTCGGCACCTACCCCTACGTGACCTCCTCGAACACGACCGCGGGCAATGCCGCGACCGGCACCGGCATCGGGCCGCGCGCGTTCAGCTACGTGCTCGGCATCGTGAAGGCCTACACGACGCGGGTGGGCTCCGGTCCCTTCCCGACCGAGCTGTTCGATGAGTACGGCGAGCACCTCTCGCGCGTCGGCCACGAGTTCGGTGCGGTGACCGGGCGGCGCCGCCGCACGGGCTGGTTCGATGCGGTGGCGCTCAGGCGCGCGATCCTGCACAACAGCGTGACCGGGCTTTGCGTCACGAAGCTCGACGTGCTCGACGGGCTCGACGTGATCAGGCTCTGCACGGGCTACAAGATGCGCGGCGCCGTCAGCGTCGAGCCGCCGCTGCTGGCCGATCACTACGCGGACTGCGAGCCCGTGTACGAGGACATGCCGGGCTGGAAGGAATCAACCGTCGGCGTGACCGCGGATGCCGGCCTGCCGGACGCGGCGCGGCGCTACCTCGCGCGTATCGAGGAGCTCGCCGGCGTGCCGCTCGACATCGTCAGTACCGGGGCGGACCGCGAACACACCATCATCCGCCGGCACCCGTTTGACTGAGGTGCCGACCGGCGCCTCGGGCGGCGCGCACGCTGTCAGTTCGAAATGCAGCCCGCGCCCGAGCAAAGGCGCATCTTCTCGCCCATCGTTTCCTGGTTCGCGATCGCGGATCGCTGCATGTCGACCAGCGTCTCCTCGGAGGCGCATTTGGTGCGCGGGATGCGCTCGCCGAGCGTCGCCTCGTTCTTGCACCACCACGTGCCGTGCGCCCGCTGCTGTGGCTTGTAGCCCTGGCTGCGGGCCCACTTCGTCAGCGACGCCCGCTGCTCATCGGTCATCGTCGAGGCGGCGAGATCGACCGCCGGCGCGGCAGCGGCTTTTACGGCAGCCGCGGGCTCGGCGGGTGTCGCCGCGGTCGCCGCCGTCGCCGGTTGGGCGGCCGCGGCAGGCGCTGCCGCTGGCGTCGTCGGCTCGGCGGCCGAGGCCGTGAGCGACACGAGGGTCGCGAGGATCCAGAGCCCGTTCAGCTTCACTTGCGTAGCTCCCGCGCCGGCTGACGGCGCTGCGAGATCAATGTTGGTGCCCAGGAGAGGACTCGAACCTCCACGGTGTTACCCGCTAGTACCTGAAACTAGTGCGTCTACCAATTCCGCCACCTGGGCAAGGCTCGCCGGGCACCCAGCTGGGCCGGCCGGCGAGAGCGCGGAAATCTACGCAGACCCCCCACCCCTGTCAATCGACAGCCTGCGACCCAATATACGCGTCGCAGGGTCACAATAGACCCCCTTACAGGGCCCCACAGCGGGCCCCGGAATTTAACATGTCAAAGAATCCCAACTGGCGCCGCGCCGATGCGCGCCAATCGGCCGAGGCGGAGCGCTACGAGCGCCCGATCCCGAGCCGCGAATACCTCCTCGAGACGCTCGGCAAGATCGGTGCGCCGACGACCGCCGATGGGCTTGCCGCGGAGCTCAACCTCGATGAGCCCGACCTTCGCGCCGCGCTCGACAAGCGCCTGGCGGCGATGGTCAGGGACGGCCAGGTCCTCCGTAACCGGCGCGACGAATACCTGCTGGTCGACAAGGTCGCGATCCGCACCGGCCAGGTCACGGGCCATCGGGACGGGTTCGGCTTCCTCGTGCCCGACGATGGCTCCGACGACCTCTTCCTGCCGCCCGCGCAGATGCGCGGCGTCATGCACGGCGACAGGATCGCGGCGCGCGTCGTCGGCACCGATGCCCGCAACCGCAAGGAGGGCGCCGTGGTCGAGGTGCTCGAGCGGCGCACCCACCAGGTCGCGGGCCGCTTCCACCTCGAGCGCGACGTCGGCTTCGTCGAGCCCGACAACCGCCGCATCAGCCAGCGCGTAGTGATCCCCGAGCGCGATCGCGGCGGCGCCAGCCACGGCTCGCTCGTCGTCGCCGAGATCCTCCAGCCGCCCGGCAAGCACGCCGAGGCGATCGGGCGCATCACGCGCGTCCTCAAGGAGGAGGGCGTCGCGCAGACGGCGGTCGAGCTTGCGATCGCCTCCCACCAGCTGCCGCACGAGTTCCCGGCCGAGGCGGTGCGCGAGGCGCGCCTCTACGGGAAGTCCGTCGAGGCGAGTGGCTTGGGGCCGAGGCTCGATCTGCGAGGCATCCCGCTCGTCACGATCGACGGCGAGGATGCGCGCGACTTCGACGATGCGGTCTTCGCCGAGGCGACTCGCACGGGCTGGCGCCTCGTCGTCGCGATCGCCGACGTCAGCCACTACGTGAAGCCCGGCATGGCGCTCGACGCGGAAGCCCGCGAACGCGCGACCAGCGTCTATTTCCCGAATCGCGTGATCCCGATGCTGCCGGAGGAGCTGTCGAATCACCTGTGCTCGCTGATGCCGGAGGTCGATCGCGCCTGCATGGTCGCCGAGCTCAGCATCAGCCGCGAGGGCAGGGTCAGCCGCTCCAAGTTCTATGCCGGCGTCATGCGCTCGGCGGCGCGCCTGACCTACGGCCGCGCGGCCGAGGCGATCATCGAGCGAAACCCCGAGGTGCGCTCCTCGCTCAGCGCCGCGGTGCTCGGCTCGCTCGATTCCCTGCACGAGGTCTACCGCGCGCTCAGGCACCGGCGCGAGGCGCGCGGCGCGCTCGACTTCGAATCGGCCGAGATAAAGGTCCTCGTGGGGCCCGACGGCCACGTGGCCGAGCTCAAGGCCTACCCCAGGAACGATGCGCACCGGCTCATCGAGGAGTGCATGATCGCGGCCAACGTCGAGGCGGCGGGGTTCCTCAAGAAGCACAAGATGCCGGCGCTGTTTCGCGTGCACGCGCAGCCGGACGAGGAGCGGATCCTCGAGTTGAAGCGCTTCCTCGCGACGCGCGGGCTGTTGCTCGAGACCGACGGCGAGATGGATCCGATGAAACTCGCCAGGCTCTTGAAGCAGGTGCAGGGCCGCCCGGACGCCGCGATGCTCGAGGGGATGATCATCCGCTCGCTTGCGCAGGCGGTGTACCAGCCGGAGAACATCGGCCACTTCGGCCTTGCGCTTGGCGAGTACGCGCACTTCACCTCGCCCATTCGCCGCTATCCCGACCTGCTCGTGCACCGCGCGATACGCCACGTGCTCGGCGGCGGGCAGCCGGAGGCGTTCGAGCACCCGCCGCGCGAGATGGAAGTGCTCGGGCAGGAATGCTCGACGCGCGAGCGGCGCGCGGACGAGGCGGCGCGCGACGTGGTGGCGTTCCTCAAGTGCGAGTTCATCGCCGAGCGGGTCGGCGAGACGTTCAACGGCGTCGTCACCGGCGTCACGGACTTCGGGCTCTTCGTGCAGCTTGAGGGCATGCAGATCGACGGGCTCGTGCACGTGGCGACGCTCGGCCGGGACTACTACCGGTTCGAGGAGGACCGGCGCGCGCTCGTCGGCGAGAAGACCGGCCAGCGGTTCACGTTGGGCGACCGGTTGAAGGTCCGGGTCACGCGCGTCGATCCCTCCGAGCGCAAGATCGACTTCGAGCTCATTGAGCAGACCGAGGCGGCGTTTCATCCGCGGCGCAAGGCCGGAAGCACCGCGCCGGTGGGTGCCACCGCAGGCGCGCGCACGGGCGGCCGCGGCAAGGGCGGCCCGCGCGGCAAGGCGAGCCCCGCTGCCAAGGGCGGCCACGGCGGCCCGGGCGGGAAGGCCGGCAAGGGTGGCCGTTCGCGCAAGGGAGGCGGGCGATGAGCGATGAAATCGTCTACGGGCTGCACGCGGTGCACGCGCTCCTCGAGCGCCGGCCCGCCGCGGTGCGTCGTGTGCTGCTGCAGGCGGGGCGCAACGACAAGCGCATCCAGGAACTGACCGAGCTCGCGCGTGCGCATTCGATCCTGCTCGAGAGCCGCCCCGGCGCCGAACTCGATGCGCTCGCGGGCGGCGGCGTGCACCAGGGTGCCCTCGCGCGGGTCGAGGCGGCGGTGCCGCTTGATGAGGACGAGCTCCTCATCCGGCTGGCGGCCGCGACCCGCCCACCGCTCGTCCTGGTGCTCGATGGCGTCCAGGACCCCCACAACCTGGGCGCCTGCATCCGCACGGCCGACGGGGCCGGCGCCGATGCCGTCGTCGTGCCGCGCGACCGGGCGGTCGGGCTCACCCCGGTCGTCCGCAAGGTCGCCGCCGGCGCCGCCGAGACGGTCGCCTTCGCCCAGGTCACGAACCTCGCGCGGTTCATGCGCGGGCTAAAGGATGCCGGCCTGTGGCTCGTCGGTACCGACGGCGCCGCCGAGGCGCTCCACTACACCGCCGACATGAAGGGCCCGACCGGCATCGTGCTGGGGGCGGAGGGGAGCGGCATGCGCCGACTCACCCGCGAGCACTGCGACCTCCTCGTGCGCCTGCCGATGCTGGGCGCCGTCGACAGCCTCAACGTCTCGGTCGCGACCGGGGTCATCCTCTACGAGGCGCTTCGGCAACGGGGCGGCGACCGGCGCCCTGGCGGGTAGGAGTGGGGCCCCGGAACGCGGCTTGCATGGCGAAGGGGCCTGCCACTACACTACGCGCCCTTTCGGCCGGCCCTCGCGGCCGAAAATCGTTGATAAGCCACTGATTCTCCTTGCCACACTGGCCGTCTCAGCCGGGTGGCTAAACCCCATAGGGAGTACCGATGAGACACTATGAAATCGTTTTCCTGGTCCATCCGGACCAGAGCGAGCAGGTCCCGGCGATGGTCGAGCGCTACCAGGGCATGATCACTGCCGGTGGTGGCGCGGTGCACCGCTTCGAGGACTGGGGCCGCCGCCAGCTGACGTACCCGATCGCGAAGGTGCACAAGGCCCACTACGTGCTCCTCAACATCGAGTGCGATGCCAAGGTCCTCGCCGAGCTCGAGGGCTCCTTCCGCTTCTCCGATGCCGTGATTCGTCACCTGACGACGCGCGTCGATGCCGCCGTCACCGAACCCTCGCCGATGGCGAAGGCGGGCGAGGACAAGGGCGATGAGGGCGGCCGTGACCGCGACCGCGATGACCGTGACGACCGGGGTGACCGGGGTGACCGGGGCGATCGCGGTGACCGTGGCGATCGGGGCGACCGGGGTGACCGCGGCGATCGCGGTGACCGGGGCCGCGACCGCGACGACCGCATGAGCCGCGAGTAAAGGGGAGCAACGACAATGGCGCGCTATTTTCGCCGCAAGAAATTCTGCAAGTTCACCGCCGACGGCGTCGAGACGATCGATTACAAGGATCTCGCGACGCTGAAGAACTACATCACCGAGACGGGCAAGATCGTGCCGAGCCGGATCACCGGCACGCGATCGTTCTACCAGCGCCAGCTGGCGGAAGCCGTCAAGCGGTCGCGCTTCCTGGCGCTCCTGCCGTACACCGACCAGCACTGACAGAGCGCGCGCCGGTACCTCCGGGTGCCGGCGGGCGTACGATCATGCAGAGCTTCGTTGACTGGTTCACGGCTTCACGCTTGAGCGTGATCCTGGGCGCCGCGCTCCTCGCGACGCTCGGCTACGCCGTGTTCGTCGTGATGTGGCTGCCGGGCGCGCTCGTGGTGCTGCTCGCGCTGCGCGGCGGGCGCCCGCTCGCCGACTGGCAGACGGCGCTCGTCGCCGGTGTCACGTTCAGCTGGTGGCTGCTCGCGGCGGGCGCAGGCCCGCTACCGGCGGTGCTCGTCGCCGTCGGGCTCATCGTGCCGCCGCTGATCGTGGGTCGCGTGCTCGCGCGCGGCGGATCGCTGTCGGTGGTGTTCCAGCTCTCGACGCTCGCGGCCCTGGGCGTGCTCGCCATCGTCCACCTCGTGCTCGCGAATCCGCCTGGCGTCTGGCAGCCGTTCGTCGAGAAGATGGCGGCCGAGCTCGACACCGTCGCGACGATGATGGCGAACGTCGACAGCCAGTGGCACCCGACGAATGCCGAGCTTCGCGAAGCCGCCGCCGACTACGTCAACTGGGGCGTCGCGATTTCGCTGCTGCTGGTCAACACGATCGTCGCCGCGGCGATCGGCTTGTACGCGCACGGGCACCAGCGCCAGTCGGCCGAGCTCGGGCCCCAGTTCCGGGCGATCAAGGCCGGGCGCACGCTCGCGACGGTAGCGGCGGTCCTGATCGTCGCGTCGGTCGCGCTCAAGTGGGACTTCGCCCGCGATGCCCAGCACATCTTCATGGGCGCGTTCTTCCTGCAGGGACTCGCGCTGCTGCACGCCGCGCGCGAGATCCTCGGGCTCGGCAACGGCTGGATGGCGGCGAGCTACGGGCTCCTGTTGGTGCCGCTGACGGCGATCGTGGCGTACCCGCTGCTCGCGGTCGCGGGCTTCCTCGACAACTGGCTGCCGCTCAGGGCGCGACTCGCGCTCATCGCAGCGAAGAACAAGGTGCGGGGCGGCTGATGCCGTGTCCGCGATTTTCCCGATTCTCAATCGATCAATGACCCTATAGGTGCTTCGATGGAAGTGATCCTCCTCAAGAAAGTGGCGAACCTCGGCAACATCGGCGATCGCGTCAGCGTGAAGTCGGGCTACGGCCGCAATTTCCTGCTGCCGACCGGCAAGGCGACCCTCGCGACGGTGACGAACATCGCGAAGTTCGAGGCACAGCGCTCCGAACTCGAGAAGAAGGCCGCCGCCGACCTCACGAGCGCCGAGGCCCGTGCGGTCGCGCTGAAGGACTACCGCCTGACGATCAGCGCCAAGGCCGGCAGCGAAGGCAAGCTCTTCGGCTCGATCGGCACCAGCGACATCGCCGAGGCCCTGACCCGCGTAGGCCACCCGGTCGAGCGCGCCGAGGTCCGGATGCCGGCAGGCCCGATCCGCGTGACGGGCGAAGTCGTCCTGACGATCCACCTGCACACCGACGTCAACGTCGACGTGACGGTGGTGGTCGTTGGCGCCGAGTAATCCGCCCGCCGGGCGGGGGGCTGCGGTTGCCTCCCGTTCGGCGGCGAACTCGGTAGAATCGGCCGTACCCCTGCCGGTGCACTGAGGTTCCCGATGGCGCTCGCCCGCACCCCGCGCGGTTCGCTGGAGACCGCCGACGGTCTTCGGCTCCCCCCGCACTCGGTCGAGGCGGAGCAGGCCGTGCTCGGCGGCCTCATGATCGATGCCTCCGCCTGGGACGCCGTCGCCGACATCATCCGCGCGGTCGACTTCTACCGGCGCGACCACCAGCTCATCTTCGAGGCGATCTCGGGGCTCGTCGAGGCACAGAACCCCTGCGACGCGGTGACGGTCTCCGAGGCGCTGTCCTCGAAGGGCATCGTCGATGAGGTCGGCGGCCTCGCCTACCTCGCGCGACTCACCCGCGACACGCCAAGCGCCTCCAACGTCCGCGCCTACGCAGCGATCGTCCGCGACCACGCGCTGCTTCGCCAGCTGGTGACCGCGGGCGGTGAAATTGCCTCGAGCGCGCTCGACACCCGCGGCCGGGCCCCGGGCGAGCTGGTCGAGGAAGCCGAACGACGCGTCTTTGAGATCGCCGAGCGCGGCTCGCGCTCGCGCGGCGGGTTCCAGTCGGTCAAGGAAGTGCTGCCGGCGACGATCGACCGCATCGACATGCTGCACCAGAACCCGGGCGCCTTCACGGGCGTCCCGACCGGCTATGCGGAGCTCGACCGGATGACGGCGGGCTTGCAGCCCGGCGACCTCATCGTGATTGCCGGGCGCCCCTCGATGGGCAAGACGGCGCTCGCCGTCAACATCGCCGAGAACGCGGCGATCGAGCGCAAGGTCGCCTCGGCCATCTTCTCGATGGAAATGTCGGCCGAGCAGGTGACGCTCAGAATGATTTCCTCGCTCGGGCGCGTGAGCCAGAGCCAGCTGCGCACCGGCAACCTCTCCGCCGAGGACTGGCCGCGCATCACGAGTGCGACCGAGGTGCTCTCGCAGGCGCAGATCTACATTGACGAGACCCCGGCGTTGACGCCGACCGAAGTGCGCGCGCGGGCCAGGCGCCTGAAGCGCGAGAAGGGACTCGGACTGATCGTGGTCGACTACCTGCAGCTCATGTCGGTCGCGGGCACCAAGGAGAACCGGGCGACGGAGATCTCCGAGATCTCGCGCTCGCTCAAGGCGCTCGCCAAGGAACTGCACGTCCCGGTCATCGCGCTTTCACAGCTCAATCGCGCGGTCGAGCAGCGCGTCGAGAAAAAGCCCGTCATGAGCGACCTGCGCGAGTGCGTGACCGGCGAGACGTTGGTCTGCCTCACCGATGGCAGGCGCGTACCGATCCGAGAACTCGTCGGTCAGACGCCGCGCGTGTGGGCGATGGATGAGCGCCAGAAATTCATCGCCGCGACCTCCGACAAGGTGTGGTCGGTAGGCGTAAGGCCGGTATTCAAGGTGAGTCTTGCGAGCGGCCGCTCGATCCGTGCGACGGGCAAGCATCGCCTTTACACGGGCGCGGGCTGGCGCACGGTCGCCGACCTCGCTTGCGGTGATGTGCTGGCCGTGGCGGCGGAGGTCCCGGCGATCGCAGCAGCAGCGTCGGCTCCGCGCGTGCTGCCGCTCCTCGACCGGCTCCTCCATGCGGGGCGCTCGCTCGTGAGTCCGCCGCGGCAGTTTGCGCTCGCGGGCGCCGGCATCGCGGGCGCACACGGCTCCCTTCCGAATTTCGAGCGCGAGTGCGCGGGTATCTGCGGCGACCGGATCATCGCGATCCAGGCCGACGGCGCCGAGGAAGTCTTTGATCTCACCGTGCCCGGTCCGGCCAGCTGGCTCGCCGACGGAATCGTCAGCCATAACTCGGGGGCGATCGAGCAGGACGCGGACGTGATCCTGCTCATCTACCGCGAGGAAGTCTACGAGCCGAACACGACCCGCAAGGGCATCGCCGACATCATCATCGCCAAGCAGCGTAACGGTCCGACCGGCGAGGTGCACCTCACGTTCCTCGGCGAGTACACGCGCTTCGAGAACCTCGTAGCCGAGTCCTACGGCGAGGGCGTGTTTCGTTGACGGCGACCGACGCGCTCAGGATCAACAAGTACCTGAGCGAACGCGGCCTGTGCTCGCGCCGCGAAGCCGACTCCTGGGTTGAGGCAGGGCGCGTCACGGTGAACGGCGCCGTCGCGACGCTCGGAACGCGGGTCGCGGCGGGTGATGAAGTCGCGCTCGATGGCACACCGGTCGGCGCCGTCGTGCGGCCGGTCTACATCGCGCTCAACAAGCCCGCCGGCATCGAGTGCACGACCGACACCCGCGTTGCACACAACATCGTCGATTTCGTCGCCCACACCGAGCGGGTATTTCCGGTCGGGCGGCTCGACAAGGATTCCGAGGGGCTGATACTGCTCACCAACGATGGCGACAGCGTCAACCGGCTGCTGCGCATCGAGCACCGCCACGAGAAGGAATACTTGGTGACGGTCGATCGTCCGGTGACGGACGAGTTTCTGAAGGGCATGGCGGCGGGCGTGCCGATCCTCGGGCGCGTCACGGCACCGGCGAGGACCGAGGGTGCTGGCAAGAACATGTTCAAGATCGTGCTGACGCAAGGGCTTAACCGCCAGATCCGGCGCATGTGCGATGTGTTCGGCTATACGGTCCGGCGCCTGGTGCGTGTCCGGTTCGTGAACGTGCGGCTCGATGGCATCGAGCCTGGGCGCTGGCGGAATCTGACCGGCGCGGAGCTCGCCGGTCTCTTACCTGAACGAAAGGCGCGGCGGCAGTCCGCGGTCGAGGAGCGGGAATGATGCTGAAGCGAATCCCGGCTCTAGTGGTCGGCGTGCTGGTCGCGGTGGCGGCGGGTGCCGCCGAGCCCCGCGCGCGCGATCTCGGCGTGCCCTTCGATGGCATTCCCGGCAAGCTGAATGCGATCACCGACGTCGAGGGGGTCACGGTCGGGCACGCCACGCTCATCTCCGATCCCGACCCGAAGCACGCGGTCCGCACGGGTGTGACCGCGATCCTGCCGCGCGGCACGGCGAGCGCGGACACGCCGGTCTTCGGCGCCTGGTTCTCGCTGAACGGCAACGGCGAGATGACCGGAACCGCGTGGCTCGAGGAGTCCGGCCAGCTGGAAGGCCCGGTCATGCTGACCAACACGCACAGCGTCGGCGTCGTCCGCGACGCGGTCATTGCCTGGCGCCTGCACGCGGGGCATCCCGATCCGAGCGGCTACTGGTGGTCGCTGCCGATGACGGCGGAGACCTGGGACGGCTACTTGAACGACATCAACGGCTTTCACGTGAAGCCCGAGCACGCCATGGCGGCGCTCGATGCGGCCAAGGGCGGCCCGGTCGCCGAGGGCAACGTCGGCGGCGGCACGGGCATGATCTGCCACGAATGGAAGTGCGGCATCGGCACCGCCTCGCGGCTCGTCACGGTCGGTAAGGCGCACTACACGGTGGGCGCGCTCGTGCAGGCGAACTACGGCGTGCGTGACTCGCAGCGGATCGCCGGCGTCCCGGTCGGCAAGGAGATGCGCCAGCACCGCGTCTACGCCGAGGAGACCTCCGAGCGCGCCGAAACGGGCTCCATCATCGTCGTACTCGCGACCGACGCGCCCCTCCTGCCGCAGCAGTTGAAGCGCCTCGCGCGCCGTGCCTCGCTCGGGCTCGCGCGCAACGGCAGCTACTCCGGCAACGGCTCGGGCGACCTGTTCGTCGCCTTCTCGACCGCGAACGCGGGGGCACTCAAGGACGCCGCGCTCAACACCGCCTCGTTCATCGGCAACGACTGGATCGACCCCGTGTTCGTCGGGACGGTCGAGGCGACGGAGGAGGCGATCATCAACGCGCTGGTCGCCGCGCGCGACATGAAGGGCCAGGACGGCCACTACGCACTCGCGATCCCGCACGAGGAGCTTCGTGCCGTGCTGAAACGCTACCAGCGGCTGCTCGAGCGCTGCCCGGTGGGCGCGTCGCGCCCGGTCAATCCGACCACGGCGCGACCGTGCTTGGATTCGGCGCGCGACTGACCTCGACGGCGATCGGCTTCGCTTCCGCCGTCAGGGTCAGCGGCTGCAGCGGCACCGGCTGGTCGAGGTCGGGGTGCCAGACGCGCAGTCGATAGCGCCCGGCCGGTGCATTCAGCGCCAGCACCCCACTCGAGTCCGTGCGCCCGAAGTAGGGCGTGTCGACGACGGCGATGAACCCGACCATCGTGTCGTGGATGTTGCAGTCAAGGACGACGAGCCCCGGGCGGTCGAACACGACCGGTGGCGCCGCGCGCCCGGCGTAGAGCTTGAGCGTGAAAGTCTTGGTCGGCGAGAACGAATAGACCTCGTGGCGGATCCGGTCGCTGTTGGGAAACGAGACCGAGGTGCCGGTACGCACGACCGAGATGCGCGGGATGAAGCGCTTGTTGACCTGGTCAACGTCCGCGCGCACGAGGGCGGCGGGCGCCGGTGCATCGACGGGCTCGAGCGCGACGACGGCCTCGGCGAGGGGGCCTGCGCGATCGCGCACGGTCACTGTTACCGTCGCCGCATCGGCCGGGGCGGCCACTACCGCGCCAACGAGCGCCGCGAGGGCGAGGAGTCGCATCAGTGCGTGGCGGCCGGCATGCGCACGACGTCGCGCTTCATGGGCGCAAGCAGCGCGAGCAGGCGGTTCCGGTCGGCGAGCGCGATGCCGCGCGCCTTCATGATGCCGTTCAGGAGATCGACGAGCGCGTAGAACTCACGCTCGCTGATGTCGTGCCCGGCGTGCACCTCGCGCATGTCATCGCCCGTGTAGGCGCAGCCGCCATCGCTCAGCTTGCAGAGCTGCTCGGCGAGGTGCTGCTTGACGCGCTTGAGGTTGCTGTCCTTGAAGCTGCGGCCGAGCACGGGGTCGGCGACCGCCGCGTCGATGAGCTGGCTCGCGATCGCCTCGACGCCCGCTTCGCCGCCCAAGTGTACGAAAAGTGTGCTGGATTGCGCAGCACTGGGCGCCGCCGCGGCGAGCAGCAGCGTGAGCCCGACAATAGTTGAGAACCGCTTCACGGCTACCTCCCGAGGCCTCAGCCACGCTAGCTCAAGTCGAGCGGTGGCGGGCCGTTATTAGAGCCCATGGCCCCCGGGGGGTGAGCGTGCGCGGTTGGCAAAAGCGAACGGATCTGGTGGCTCTGGCCGCCGCCGGCGGGCTGGCTGCGTCGCTCTGGGCGACGGCTGGCTACGGCGGTGAGCGGCTTGCATGGACGGGCGGTGTCTCCGAGATCGGGGGTGCCGCCGGCGGCGGCCTCGTGCCGTGGGCGTTGATCGCGGGGCTCGGCACCGAGGATGAGGTTGGCGGAAGCGCCTTCGTCACCGGCGCCGATACGGCGCACTTCGACCTGAGGGCCGCCGGCGTCGCCCTCGGCATCAAGGACCGGCTCTAGCTCTCCTACGCGCGCCAGCGCTTTGGCATCGGCGACGTGGTTGCGGGCGTTACGCTCGGCCAGGACGTCGCGGGCCTGAAGGTGAAGCTCCTCGGCGATGCGGTCTTCGACCAGGACCGGTGCTGGCCGCAGCTGGCGGCCGGCGTCCTCTACAAGGACACGCGCGACTTCAGCGGCGTCCCGCAGGCGCTCGGTGCACGCAAGGGCAGCGGTACCGAGTTCTACCTTGCCGCGACCAAGCTGTGGCTCGGCGCCGCGGCCGGTCACAACGTCCTCTTCGACGTGACGCTGCGCCGCTCCGACGCGAACCAGTACGGGCTCCTCGGGTTCGTCGGGACCAATGGCGCGGAGTGGCGCGCGGAAGCCTCGCTCGTCGGGTGGATCTCGGACAGCGTCCTCGTCGGTGCCGAGTACCGCGGCAAGCGCGGCGGCCTGGCGAGCCCGGCGGAGGGTTCGGCGCACGATGTGTTCATCGCCTGGGGGCCGTCCAGGCACCTCAACGTCGTGCTCGCCCACGTCGACCTGGGGCCGATCGCGTTCCAGTCGGCCCAGCGTGGCACGTACCTCTCGGTCAGCGTGCTCCGCTGACTAGCGGGTGGCGTGGCGGGACGCGGCGCTAACGAGCGCCTCGACATCCGCGGCGACCATGTCGTAGGCGGTCACGAGCCGGATCACGCTTCCCGTCGTACCGCGCGGCGCCGGCCAGTCGTAGAACTCGTAGCCATCGGCCCTCAGCGCCGCGATCTGCGCATCGGGAAGCACGATGAAGAGTTCGTTCGCCTCGACCTTGGCGACCAGCGTGCCGCCGGCGGCGACGAGCCCCGCCGCGAGTCGTTCGGCCAGCGCATTGGCGGTCCGCGCATGGCGGATCCACAGGTCGCCCTCGAAGTAGGCGAGCAGCTGCGCGCTCTGGAAGCGCATCTTGGACCAGAGGTGGCCGGAGCGCTTGCGGCGAAACGCGAGTTCGCCCTCGAGCGCCGGCTTGAAGAGGACGACCGCCTCCGCCGCGAGCGCGCCGTTCTTGGTCGCGCCGAGCGACAGGACGTCGATGCCGCGTTTCCAGGTCGCTTCCGCCGGCGTGCAGCCGAGGCGCACGAGCGCGTTGGCGAAGCGCGCGCCGTCCATGTGCACGGCGAGCTTGAGGGCGCGCGCGCTCGATGCGATTGCATCGAGCTCATCGAGCGAGTAGACGGTGCCCCATTCGGTCGCCTGCGAGAGTGTCACGGCGCTTGGCTGCACGTGATGCACGCCCATCGAGGCGATGAGCGCCATCGAGGCCTCGATGTCCGCGGGTACGAGCTTCCCGCCCGCTCCTGCGAGGCAGAGGAGCTTCGCGCCGCCCGAGTAGAACTCCGGCGCCCCGCACTCGTCCGTCATCACGTGCGCCGTCTCGTGGCAGTAGATCGCGCCGTAGGGCGGGGCGAGGAGCGAGAGCGCCAGGGCGTTCGCCGCGGTTCCGGTCGTGACGGGCAGGATCGCGAGGTCGCACTCGAACACCTCGCGGGCGCGCTCGGTCAGGCGCTTCGAGTAAGCGTCGTTGCCGTAGCCGGGTGCCTGGCCCACGTTCGCGGCGGCGAGCGCCGCGAGCATCTCCGGGGCCGCGCCCGTTACGTTGTCGCTGGTAAAATTCCGCCGCGGCTGCTCACTCACGCTTCGAACTCCTCGACCATAAGTTAAAGGGACTGGACCGCCGGTCATTTCGTGCTATTATGCGGTTGCATAATAGCGCAATCGACAGCACCGAAACGGAGACAGGCGATGACGGCGACTTTAAGCGCGGCAAGGGTCCTCGGCCACGATGTCGAGCTCGAGTGGGGCGATGGGCGGCCGCGCGCGACGCTGCCGCTGATGTGGCTCAGGGACAACTGCCAGGCAGTCGAGAGCCAGCACCCGGAGACCAAGCAACGCATCGTCGACACGTTCGGGATCAAGACCGACATCGCCGCGCGCGAGGTTGCCCTCGAGGAGCACGGCCGCGTGCTCAAGGTCGAGTGGGCCGAGGGCGGCCACGTCAGCCGTTTCGAGGCGCGGTTCCTGTCGGCGCTGCGCACGAACCCGGAGGTGCTGGCGGTCAGGTACTCGACCTGGGGTCGCGACGACATCGGCGAGGTGCTGCCCGAGGTGCCGTACGCGGCGTTCATGGGCGAGGAGGCGGCATTAAAGGACTTCCTCGAGAAGACGGCACGCTTCGGATTCTGCTTCGTCGAGGGCGTGCCCGGAACGCCCGAGGCCACCAAGGCCGTCGCCGCGCGGATCGCCTACACGCGCGAGACGATCTTCGGCGGCTACTGGGACTTCACGGCCAACCTCGAGCACAAGGACACAGCCTACACGAGCATGGCCATCGGGCCGCACACCGACGGCACCTACAGCATCGATGCGCCCGGCTACCAGATGTTCCACTGCCTCGCGGCCGACTGCACGGGCGGGGAGAACGTGCTGCTCGACGGCTTTCGGATCGCTGAAATCATGCGCCGCGAGAAGGCGGCCGAGTACGAGCTGCTGACCCAGGTCGCGATCCCGGGCCAGTACCTCGACCACGGTCGTGGCATCCACCTGATGGCGCGCCGGCCGCTGTTTCGCCTCGATGACGCGGGCGAGCTCGTGCAGGTGAGCTACAACAACTACGATCGCGCGCCGTTTGCGTTGCCGGCGGCCCGCCAGAAGGCGTTCTACCGGGCGCTTGCGAGCTTCAACGCGCTTTGCAATGACACGAGCCTGCAGCACCGCCGCCGCCTGCTGCCAGGATCGGTGCTCCTGTTCGATAACTGGCGCGTGCTGCACGCCCGCGACAGCTACACGGGCTACCGGCGCCTCGCGGGGGTCTACCTCAACAAGGAAGACGTCGAGAGCCGCCTGAGGTTCCTGCGCACGCGGGCCGGTGAAGCGATCTAGCCCATCGGCTGAGCCGAAGTTCCGGCGCGAGCCTCCGCAGGCCCGCCGCGAGGAGCTCGTGACCGCGACGCTCGCGTGCCTGCGGAAGTTCGGGCACGAGGGCGTCTCGGTCCGGCGCATCAGCGCCGAGGCCGGCGTCTCGATGGGGCTCATCAACCACCACTTTCCGGGCATCGCCGGCCTCGTGGCGGCCGCCTACGACTCGCTCGCGACGACGTTGCTCGCGGCGAGCCGGGCGCACGCCCTCGCCGATGAGCGCGAGCCGCGCGAGCGGCTCGATGCGTTCTTCCTCGCGTCCTTCGCGCCCGATGCGCTCGACCCGGACCTCTTCAGGACCTGGCTCGTGTTCTGGAGCCTCGTGCCGCATTCGCCCGAGATGCGCGCCGTCCACGATCGCACCTACGGCGAGACGCGCGCGACGCTCGAGCAGCTGCTCGCGCGCCTGAAGCGCGAGGCCGGGGTGCCCGCGTTCCGGGTGACCCCGGCGGCGATCGGACTGGCGGCGCTCATGGACGGCCTGTGGGTCGAGCTGAGCTTGAATCCCGCGAGCTTCGAGGCCGGCGAGGCGGTGGCGCTGTGCAACGACTGGGTGCAGGCGCTCGCGACGGGCGCGTTCCCGTCGCTCCGGGTAGGGCGTCGCTAGCTCAAGGGTTGGCGCGCGGCACGCCGGCCTGCACGACAGTGTGCACGGCGTTCAGTCCGAGCCAATAGCCGAATTCCTGCGGGTGCTTGAAGTCCCACAGGCAGAAGTCCGCGCGCTTGCCCACCGCGAGCGTGCCACGCGTCGCCTCGAGCCCGAGGGCGCGGGCGGCTTCCACCGTCGCGCCGCGAAGGGCCTCCGTCGCTGTCAGCCCGAACTCGGCGCGCGCCAGCGCGAGCGCGAGGCTGATGGACGTGCAGGGCGAGGTGCCGGGATTGCAGTCGGTCGCAACGGCGAACCTGACGCCCGCCGCCCGCAGCGCCGGGACGGGCGGCTTCCTCGTCTCGCCGATGACGACGAAGGCGACCGGCAACAGCACCGCGACGCTGCCGGCGCGGGCGAGTGCCTCGATGCCGGCGGTGGTCGTGTACTCGAGGTGATCGGCCGAGAGCGCACCGAATTCCGCGGCGAGCTCCGCCGCGCCGATCGAGGAGAGCTGGTCGGCGTGGACCTTGACCCTGAGACCTAGGTCGGTCGCGGCCTTGAGCGCGCGGCGGCATTCGGCCGGCGTGAAGGCGATCGCCTCGCAGAACACATCGACCGCGACCGCGAGCCGCTGCCGCGCGGCCTCGGGGATGAGTTCCCTGACGACGAGGTCGACGTAGCCGGCGCGGTCGTTCGCGAACTCCGGCGGCAGCGCGTGCAACGCAAGCAGTGTCGGCACGATCTCGAGGCCGAGTTCGGCGCCAACCCGCACGGCGGCGCGCAGCAGCTTGAGTTCGGAGGCGACGTCGAGGCCGTAGCCGGACTTCACCTCGATGGTCGTCACGCCCTCCTTCAGCATCGCGCGAGCGCGGGGGAGGGCGGCGAGCGCGAGTTCTTCCTCGCTGAGGTTGCGGGTGAGCGCGACCGTCGAGCGGATCCCGCCACCCGCCGCCGCGATCGCGGCGTAGCTCGCGCCCTCGGCCCTGAGCGCAAAGTCGAGCGCCCGGTCCCCGCCGAAGACGAGGTGCGTGTGGCAGTCGATGAGCGCTGGAGTGAGGAGCCGGCCGCCGCCATCGTGGACGGTGCGCGCGAGCTGGTGCGGCGCAGCAGGGAGTGCGCTGCGCGCCCCGATCCAGCTGATCGCGCCGTCCGTGATGCCAAGCGCGGCGTCCCCATCGAGGCCGACACCGTCAGGCCCCGCGAGCGTCGCCGCCGAGACGTTGGTCCACAACGCATCCCACATCGTCTGGTGCCCTTGTCCAAACCACCGCGATGGCGCTAGTATCGCAGGACTGAAGTTGTATATACAGCCCTGCGGAGCCGCCAGCCCGTGAGACTACGCCTCGAACGTGCCCTGTTGCCTGACGGCGTGCACCGCGACGTCCTCATTTCGATCGACGCCGAGGGGCGCTTCGCGCCCGCCGGGGCCTCGACCGGCGCCGAGCGCCTGGTGCCCGGTCTTGCGCTCCCCGGCATGCCGAACCTGCACAGCCACGCGTTCCAGCGGGCGATGGCCGGGAGCGCCGAGGTCGCAAGCGGCGCCGAGCACTCGTTCTGGGGCTGGCGCGACGTGATGTACCGGTTCGTCGAGCGCCTGACACCCGAGGACGTTGCGGCGATCGCCGCCTTCGCGTACCTCGAGATGCTGGAGTCCGGCTACACGAGTGTCGCGGAGTTCCACTACCTGCACCACCAGCCCTCGGGCGCGCGCTACGCGAGTCCCGCCGCGCTCGCCGACGCCGTCCGCGCGGGCGCGCAGCGCGCCGGCATCCGCCAGGTCCTGCTGCCGACCCTCTACCAGCAGGGCAACTTCAACGGCGAGCCGCTCAAGGGCGCGCAGCGGCGCTTCGCCAACGATACCGAGGCGTTTCTGCGGCTGTGTTGTGACCTGCGCTCGCGCGAGTCCTCGCTCGCGACGACCGGGGTTGCGCTCCACAGCCTGCGAGCTGTGCCGCGCGTGGCGCTCGAGGCGGTGGCGGCGGCGGCGCGCAGCGGCCCCGTGCACATCCACATCGCCGAGCAGCGCCGCGAGGTCCGCGACTCGATGGAGGCGAGCGGTGCGCGCCCGGTCGAGTTCCTGCTCGGTACGGGGCTCGTGGATGCGCGCTGGTGCCTCGTGCACGCGACGCACGTCACGGCGGCGGAGCTCTCGGCACTCGCGCACAGCGGCGCGGTGGCCGGACTCTGCCCGACCACCGAGTCGAATCTCGGCGACGGGCGCTTCCCGCTCGATGAGTACCTCGCCGCCGGCGGGCACTTCGGCGTCGGTTCCGACAGCCACGTGTCGCTCGATCCGCGCGAGGAGCTGCGCTCGCTCGAGTACACGCTGCGCGCCTGGCGCGAGCGGCGGGTCATCGCCGTCGGTGCGGCGATGCCCAACTGCGGGGCGTTCCTGTACGGCGCGGCGGTAGCGGGCGGCGCGCAGGCGCTCGGCCTTGGCGATGCGGGCCTCTGCACCGGGGCACCCGCCGACTTCATCGTCATCGACACCGAGCGGGCCGAGTTCGCCGGCGTCACCGACGCCGCGCTCGTCGATGCATGGGTGTTCGCGCCGCGTCCGGGGGCGCTCCGCGAGGCCTGGGTCGGTGGCCGGCCGGTCGTCCACGACGGCGCGCATCCCGCGCGCGAGGCGATAGCGGCGGCCTACCGGACGAGCGTCACGCGCCTCGTCGCGGAGCCGGCGCGATGAGTGCCGCCGCGGTCCCGCTGTACGAGAAGGTCAAGCACCACGTGCTGAAGCGCATCCGCTCCGGCGAATGGCAGCCGGGAGCACGCGTCCACTCCGAGCACGAGCTCGTGCGCGAACTCAATGTCTCGCGCATGACCGCGAATCGCGCGATCCGCGAGCTCGTGAGCTCCGGCGTTCTGTCGCGCATCGCCGGCAGTGGCACCTTCGTCGCGGACTTGCGCTCCGCCGGGCATCCGCTGCAGATCAGGAACATCGCGACCGAGATCGCCGAGCGCGGCCACGTGCACCGCGCCGAGGTGCTGAAGCTCGAGCGCCTCGTGCCGCCGGAGGCGGTCCGCGCGCGCCTGAAGCTCCGCGGCCGGCAGGCATTCCATTCGCTCGTTGTGCACTACGAGAACGACGTGCCGCTGCAGCTCGAGGATCGCTACGTCGATCCCGCGGTTGCGCCGGGCTACCTCGACGTCGATTTCCTGAAAGTCACCTCGCACCAGTACCTGATGGCGGTGGCACCGCTCGAGCGCGTCGAGCACGTCGTGAAGGCAGTCGTGCCACCCGCCAGTGTCGCGCCGCTTCTCGGGCTCGGCGCCGGCGAGGCGGCGCTCCTCATCGAGCGGACCACGTTCAGCCGCGGCCGGCGCGCCTCGTTCGCACTTCTTTATCACGCCGGCAGCCGCTTCGAGCTTGCCGGCGTCTTCGACCTCTAACTGATTGCTGGGAGAGCCCATGGATACCCCGACCCGCAAAGACCCGACCCGCCACATCCGCGCCGCGCACGGCACGCGCCTGGAGGCCAAGAGCTGGCTGACCGAGGCGCCGCTACGGATGCTGAGGAATAACCTGGATCCCGACGTCGCCGAGCGGCCGGATGAACTCGTCGTCTACGGCGGCATCGGCCGCGCGGCGCGCGACTGGGAATGCTTCGACCGCATCGTGGAGACGCTGAAGGAGCTCAACGATGACGAGACGCTGCTGGTCCAGTCGGGCAAGCCCGTCGGGGTCTTTCGCACGCACGTCGATGCGCCGCGCGTGCTCATCGCGAACTCGAACCTGGTGCCGCACTGGGCGACCTGGGAGCACTTCAACGAGCTCGATCGCAAGGGCCTGATGATGTACGGCCAGATGACGGCGGGCTCCTGGATCTATATCGGCAGCCAGGGCATCGTGCAGGGCACCTACGAGACCTTCGTCGAGATGGGTCGGCGGCATTTCGGCGGCGAGCTCGCCGGGCGCTGGATCCTGACCGCCGGCTTGGGGGGCATGGGCGGTGCGCAGCCGCTCGCGGCGACGATGGCGGGCGCCTCGATGCTCGCGATTGAGTGCCAGCCGAGCCGCATCGCCAAGCGCCTCGAGACCGGCTACCTCGATATCGCGGCGCGCTCCCTCGACCACGCGCTCGAGCTCATCGCGGAATCGGTCAAGAGCGGCAAGCCCCGCTCCATCGGCCTTTGCGCCAATGCCGCCGAGGTGCTGCCCGAGCTCCTTAAGCGCGGCGTCAGGCCGGACGCCGTCACCGACCAGACCTCGGCGCACGATCCCGTCAACGGCTACCTGCCGATCGGCTGGAGCGTCGAAGAATGGGAGACCCGGCGCCGCACGGACCCCGAGGCGGTCGCGAAGGCAGCGCGCACCTCGATGGCGAGGCACGTGCGCGCGATGCTCGAGTTCAACCGCCTTGGCATCCCGACCTTCGACTACGGCAACAACATCCGCCAGGTCGCGCTCGAGGAGGGTGTCACGGACGCGTTCGCGTTTCCGGGGTTCGTGCCGGCCTACATCCGGCCGCTCTTCTGCCGCGGCGTCGGGCCGTTCCGCTGGGTGGCGCTCTCGGGCGACCCGGAGGACATCCGCCGCACCGATGCGAAGGTGAAGGAGCTGATTCCAAACGACCGTCACCTGCACCGCTGGCTCGACATGGCGGCCGAGCGCATCCAGTTCCAGGGTTTGCCGGCGCGCATCTGCTGGGTCGGCCTCGGCGAGCGTCACCGGCTCGGGCTCGCGTTCAACGAGATGGTGGCGAGCGGCGAGCTCAAGGCGCCGATCGTGATCGGCCGCGACCACCTCGACTCAGGTTCCGTCGCGAGCCCGAATCGCGAAACGGAAGCCATGCGCGACGGCTCGGACGCCGTCTCCGACTGGCCGCTCCTGAACGCACTCCTCAACACCGCGAGCGGCGCGACGTGGGTGTCGATTCACCACGGCGGCGGCGTCGGCATGGGGTTCTCGCAGCACTCCGGTGTCGTGATCGTCTGCGACGGCACGGCGGCGGCGGCCAAGCGCATCGAGCGCGTGCTCTGGAACGATCCCGGCACCGGCGTCATGCGCCACGCCGACGCCGGCTACGAGGAGGCGATCGACTGCGCGCGCGAGCAGGGGCTCAACCTGCCGATGCTGAAGCCGTGATCGGCCGGACGAGGGCGGCAGGCGCATGAGCACGCTCCCGCCGGTCCGCGAGCGCGTGGCGGGCGTCACCCCGCTCGTCATCAGCCTGCCGCACGTCGGCACCGAACTCCCGACCGAGGTCGTGGCGACGATGACCGCGCGCGGCCGCGCGGTCGAGGACACCGACTGGCATGTCGAGCGGTTGTATTCCTTCGCCCGCGCGGCCGGAGCGGCGTGGCTGCAGCCCAGGTACTCGCGCTACGCCATCGACTTGAACCGGCCGCCCGGCGATGAGGCGCTCTACCCGGGCCAGGCCTCGACCGGGCTTTGCCCCACGCTCACCTTCGATGGCGCGCCGCTCTATGCAGGCGAGCCACCGGATCCCGCCGAGATCGCGCGCAGGCGCGAGCGCTACTGGGCGCCGTACCACCTGGCGCTCGGAGAGCTCATCGCCGCGAGCCGGGCGCGACACGGCTTCGCGGTGCTGCTCGATGCGCACTCGATCAGGAGCCATGTGCCGCGGCTGTTCGACGGGCGACTGCCGGACATCAACGTCGGTACCAACGACGGTCGATCGTGCAGCCCGGCGCTCGCCGCCGGCGTCATGGAAGTCCTCGGCCGGCAGACGCGGTTCACGCACGTGCTGAACGGACGCTTCAAGGGCGGCCACATCACGCGCGCCTACGGCCAGCCGGCGGGCGGCGTGCATGCGCTGCAGATCGAACTCGCCCAGTCCGCCTACATGGACGAGGACGCGACGCTGTTCGACGAGACGCGCGCCGCGGCGCTCATCGCGGTCCTGCGCGGCATCGTCGCGCTCCTCGGCGACTTCAAGCCGCACTAGCCCGCACTATGCATGAAGGATTGGGTTTCGATGGTCATGCGTGCAAGTTTGGCGATGTCGAGGCCTGATGTCGAAGCGCGGCGGTGATTTTGCCGGCGGGGTCGTCGTTGCCGATCGATTATCGAGCGCGGTATG
>JANXUT010000085.1 GCA_025356075.1 Pseudomonadota bacterium
CCTTGGCGCTCTTCAAGCCACCGGCGGGTTTGAAGCCGACGGCAACTCCCGAAACTTCGCCGTAATCACGTAACGCGCGCACCATCGTCAGGCCGACAGAGTTCGAGCGCGTGCGCGCGCTAAACGGGCGCGGCCTGGGAAGTCGACGCGATGAGCGGCGGCTCTTCGCACGATCCGTGCCCGAGGTGCGGTGGGCCCAGCCGGCCGCTCGACGAAGCTGCGCTTCAGGATGCGCTGAACGTTTCTCCCGCCACAGCCCGCTCCCTGCTCCGCGCATTGGCCGCGATGGAGTGGCTTGGTGACGCGGAAATGGCGAGCTTGGAAGATGCGGTCCCGGAGTCGTTTTCGGAGATGTGTGAATTCGTCTACTCGGTTGCGCTAAGTCGAGGAATGCCGGGCGCAGCAGCGTCCCTTGGCGCATGCCCGACGTGTGCGGCCGCGAGGCTTCGTCAGTTGCTCCACTGACTGATTTCAATCCCAAAGGGAAGTACCCCATGGCTACAGTTCGACAGTATCGGGATCGGTGGGTAGCGGACTTTCGCGACCAGCACGGGCGTCGGCGCATCGAAGCGCCCAGGGGCCCGTTCGAGAACCGAGCGCTAGAGAAGCGCGCCGCGCACGAGTTGCTGGCGAAGCGCGCTGCCGAAGTGAAGGCCAACACGTTCGCGGCCGTGTCGGAGCGGCTGACGTTCGGCGCGGTGGCGGACCGCTACCTCGCGAGCAGGACGAAGGCCCGCCAGGTGACGGTCGACGAGTACCGCGACCTGATCGACGCCTACCTGCGGCCGTACTTCGGCGCGAGGAAGGTCGAAGCGATCACGGCGCACTCGATCGAGCAGTTCCGCGACGAGCTTCGCGCGGCCGTGCCCGAGGTGATCCAGGCGGCGCGCAGGGCGGCGAACGAGGCGAAGGTGGCCGCTGACCCGAGGGCCCGCGCCCAGCCCTTGCGGCCCGGCGCGCGGACCGTGAACAAGCTGCTGACGCTGCTCTCGATGATCCTGCGGTATGCGAACCGCCACGAGTGGGCGCCCCGCAACGCGGCGGACGGCATCGACAAGCTGCCGCAGCCGAAGGGCGAGTCGCGAGTGATCGAGACGAACGTGCTCAACCCGGACGAACTGCGGCGGGCGATCGAGCACGCGGTTGCGCCCTACCAGGCGCCGATCTCGTTCGCGGTCTACAGCGGTGCGCGGCAGAGCGAGGTACTGGGGCTGCGCTGGTCGGACATTGACTGGAACCGCAACGAGGCCCACATCCGCCGCCGGTACCGTCTGGGCGAGTTCGCCGAGCCCAAGACGACGGCCTCGGCGCGCGTGGTGGAGTTGCCGGCGGAGTTGGTGGCGAGCCTCAAGCGGTGGAAGCTCGCGTGCCCGAAGGGCGACGGTACGCTCGACCTCTGCTTCCCCGATCAGAGCGGCAAGCCGATGCACGCCTCGGCGCTCACGGCGCGCGGCTTCAAGGGCGCGCTACGGCGGGCCGGAATTCGAGCAGTGCGCTTCCACGATCTCCGCCACAGCTTCGCGTCGAACTTGCTCGCGGCGGGCGTCGACGTGGTGACGGTGAGCCGACTGATGGGGCACTCGTCGCCGCAGGTCACGCTGACGATCTACAGCCACACGATTCCGAAGCAGCGACACGGCGCGAGCGAATTGCTTGCGAAGTTGATGCGCGGCGAATCGAAGTGGAAACAAAATGGAAACAGCGAGGGGCAAAACGTCGCTTTTGAGCCAGCGGACGCTGCTAAGTCATTGTCGGGATTGGAGGCGTCGGCCGGAATCGAACCGGCGTACACGGATTTGCAGTCCGCTGCGTGACCACTCCGCCACGACGCCAGTCAAAAATTGGAGCGGGAAACGAGGCTCGAACTCGCGACCTCAACCTTGGCAAGGTTGCGCTCTACCAACTGAGCTATTCCCGCACGCGGCGAACCCAGAATTCTAGCGGCCGCCCCCGCCCTGTCAAGGACGACCCTCAGCCTTGCGACCGGCCGCTCAGGTCGGGCCAGGCGGCCTCCAGGTACAGGAACATCGACCAGAGGGTCAGTCCGGCCGCCACCACGGTGAGTCCGAGCCCGATTTCGTAGATCGGGAGCCCCCACAGCGTGTCGTGGAACAGCATCATCGAAAGCCCGACGATCTGGGCGATGGTCTTGAACTTGCCGAGCGAGCTTACGGCCACCTTGTGGCGCGCCCCGAGCTCGGCCATCCATTCCCGTAAGGCCGAGATCGCGATCTCGCGGCCGATGATGACGGCGGCGGTGAGGGTCACGTACCAGACCGGGTTTCGGGTCACGATCAGCACGAGCGCGATCGCGACCACGAGCTTGTCGGCCACGGGGTCGAGGAACGCGCCGAGCGGCGACACGGTGCCCGTCCGGCGTGCGATGTAGCCATCGAGAGTGTCGGTGATGCCGGCGAGCGCGAACAGGAGTCCCGCGGCCATGTCCTTCCAGCCGTACGGCAGGTAAAAGCAGCCGACAATGACGGGAATCAGGATGATCCTGAGGCCGGTCAAGAGGTTCGGAACCGTGTAGGGACTCGTCAAGCGTCAGCCACCCGGGTGCAGGCGTTCGTAAATGGTCTCGGCCAGCCGACGGCCGATGCCGCGCACCCGCGTGAGTTCTTCGACGCCCGCACCCAGTACTCCTTGCAGGCCGCCGAACTGCTTCAGCAACTCGCGCCGGCGGCCGGGCCCGAGTCCCGCGACGTCCTCGAGGATCGAGGCCTGCCGCGCCTTGGCGCGGCGGGCCCGATGGCCGGCAATCGCGAAACGGTGAGCCTCGTCGCGCACGCGCTGAACGAGATGCAGTGCGCGCGAGTCGGGCGGCAGTATAAGTGGCGTGTCGGTCCCCAACAAGAAAAGTCGCTCCTGGCCGACGCGCCGATCGGCGCCTTTCGCGACGCCGACGACCCGCGGAACCTTCACGCCGAGCGCATCAAGCGCCGCGGCCGCCTCGGCGAGCTGCCCGGGACCCCCGTCGATCAGGAGCACATCCGGCACCGGCGCCTCCCCGGCCTTCACGCGCTTGTAGCGTCGCTCGAGCACCTGGCGCATCGCGCCATAGTCATCCCCAGGCGCCAGCCCCTCGATGTTGAAGCGCCGGTAGTCGGACTTCATCGGCCCTTCGACGCCGAACACGACGCAGCTCGCGACGGTCGCCTCGCCCCGCGTGTGGCTCACATCGAAGCACTCGATGCGCCGCGGCACCGGTTCGAGTCCGAGCGCAACCCCGAGTTCCGCGAGCTGCTCGGCGATGCCGGCCTGGGTCGCGAGGCGCATCTTGAGCGCCTCGAGGGCGTTCGCGCGGGTCATCTCGAGCCAGCGGGCCTTGAGTCCGCGCTCGGGCCGGTGGATGACGACCCGGTGCTGGGCGCGGCTGGCGAGCACGCTCGCGAGCACGTCGGCGTCGGGGACCTCGGACTCGACGAGGATCTCCTCGGGTGGCGGGTGCGTGAGGTAGTGCTGGGAGAGGAACGCGGCGAGCACCTCATCGCTTTCCGCGAACGGCGCGCGCGCGAAGTAGGTCGTCGTGCCCAGGTTCTGCCCACCGCGAATGAACATGAGCCCGATGCAGTACTCGCCAGGTCCCGCCGCGACCGCGACCGTGTCGCAGTCGAAGGCCGCCTCGGCGGTCACGATCTGCTTGGCCTGGATGCGCTTGACCGCGGCGAGCTGGTCGCGCAGCGTCGCCGCGCGCTCGAACTCGAGCGCCGTGGCCGCCGCCTCCATGCGCGTCGAGAGCTCGGTCGCGACCTCGTCGTTGCGCCCCTCGAGCACGCGCACGGCGGCGTTTACGTCGGTCGCATAGTCCCCGCGACTGATGAGTCCGACGCACGGACCGGAGCACCGCTCGATCTGGTACTGCAGGCACGGGCGCGTCCGGTTCTGGAAGTAGCTGTCGTCGCATTGCCTGAGCTTGAAGAGCTTCTGCAGCTGCAAGAGCGTCTCGCGCACCGCCACCGTGCTCGGGTAGGGCCCGAAGAACCGCCCCGGCAGCCGGCGGCTGCCGCGGTAGAAGCTCAGGCGCGGGAACTCATCCGCCGTCGTCATGTAGAGGAACGGGAAGCTCTTGTCGTCCCGCATGAGGATGTTGTAGCGGGGCTTGAGCTGCTTGATCAGGTTGAACTCGAGGAGCAGCGCCTCGGTGTCGGAGTTCACGACCGTCACTTCGATGCCGGCGATCTGCTGGACGAGCGCGGCCACCTTCGGCTGCAGCTGGTCGGCGCGGAAGTAGCTCCCCACCCGCGCCTTCAGGTTGCGCGCCTTGCCGACGTAGATGACGGTGCCCTCGGCATCCTGCATCCGGTAGACGCCGGGGCGCGTCGAGAGCGAGGCGACGAAGGACTTCGGGTTGAACTTAGGTCCGGTCGGCGCGCCGCCGCCGCCGGCGAGCACGAGCGCACTGCCCGCGGGCGGCGCCGCTCCCGGGTCGGGCGCTACAGGGTCAGGGGTCGGTGCGTCGGGGGCGGCCATCCACGGGCATGGTGTGGTGCCGACCCCCGCCCTGCAAGTCCCTCAGCGGGCCTTGAACTGCGCTTCTTCCGTCGAGCCCTTCATCGCGGTCACCGAGGAGGTCCCGGCCGTCACGGTCGTCGTGACGTCATCGAAGTAGCCGGCGCCGACTTCCCGCTGGTGCTTGGTCGCGGTGTAGCCATCCTTCTCGGCGGCGAGCTCGGCCTGCTGGAGCGCGACGTACGCCGACATCTGCGTGTCCTTGTAGGCCTTGGCGAGCTGGAACATCGTGAAGTTGAGCGCGTGGAACCCGGCGAGCGTGATGAACTGGAACTTGTAGCCCATGGCGCCGAGTTCGCGCTGGAACTTCGCGATCGTCGCGTCGTCGAGCTTCTTCTTCCAGTTGAACGACGGCGAGCAGTTGTAGGCGAGGAGCTTCCCCGGGAAATCCTTGTGGATGCCCTCGGCGAAGGCCTTCGCTTCCGCGAGGTCGGGGTGGCCCGTCTCGCACCAGAGGAGGTCGGAGTAAGGCGCGTAGGCGAGACCGCGCGCGATCGCCTGCGGGATGCCGCAGTTGACGTTGAAGAAGCCCTCCGGCGTGCGCCCCTGCTTCAGGTCAATGAACGGCCGGTCGCGCTCATCGACATCGGCGGTCAGGAGGTTCGCGCTCTCGGCATCGGTGCGCGCGACGAGCACGGTCGGCACGCCCATGGTGTCCGCGGCCAGGCGCGCGGCGATCAGCTTGTTGACGGCTTCCTGCGTCGGCACGAGCACCTTGCCGCCCATGTGGCCGCACTTCTTGGCCGAGGAGAGCTGATCCTCGAAGTGGACCCCGGCGGCACCGGCCTCGATCATGCCCTTCATGAGCTCGAACGCGTTCAGGACGCCGCCGAAGCCGGCCTCGGCATCGGCGACGATCGGCTGCAGCCAGTCGATCGAGGCATCGCCCTCGGCGTGGTGGATCTCATCGGCACGCTTTAGCGTGTTGTTGATCTTGCGGACGACGGAGGGCACCGAGTCGGCGGGATAGAGCGACTGGTCGGGGTACATCGTGCCTGCGTTGTTGGCATCGCCTGCGACCTGCCAGCCCGACAGATAGATCGCCTTGAGGCCCGCCTTCACCTGCTGCATCGCCTGGTTGCCGGTGAGGGCACCGAGCGCATTCACGAACGGCATCGACTGCATGTGCTGCCAGAGCTTCTCGGCGCCGAGCTTCGCGAGCGTGTACTCGATCGGCACCGTGCCCCTCAGGCGAACGACGTCGGCCGCCGTATAGCCGCGCTTGACGCCCTTCCAGCGCGGACTCGTCGCCCACTCGGACTTCAGCTGCTCGGCAGAAAGGAACGTCATCGGAATTCTCCAGGCGTCAGGCGATTTCGCGGTAGGCGGACAGCGTCAGGAAGCTCTCGAAGTTCGGGTTGGCGGTGAGCGCGGTGAACAGCTGCGCCGCGCGCTCGAAGTGGCCCGTGCCGTAGGCGCCCTCGCCCACTCCCGTCCTGATCTTCGCACGCTCGTCCTGCATGAGGCTTGCGACCAGCTGCTGCGTGACCGGACGGCCGTCGGCGAGCGAGCGTCGGTGGTAGACCCATTGCCAGACCTGCGCGCGGGAAATCTCGGCGGTCGCGGCGTCTTCCATGAGGTTGTAGATCGGCACGCAGCCGTTGCCGCCGAGCCAGGCCGCGAGGTACTGGATGCCGACGGCGATGTTGTTGCGAAGCCCGGCCTCGGTGATCGTCCCCGCCGGCGCCTTGAGCAGATCCGCGGCCGTGACGGACACGTCGCTGCGGTCGCGCCCGAGGTTGTTCGGGCCCGGCATCAGCCGGTCGAACACTTCCGCCGCGACCGGCACGAGCGCCGGGTGCGCGACCCAGGTGCCGTCGTGGCCGTCGCCGGCCTCGCGCTCCTTGTCGGCGCGCACCTTGGCGAGCGCCTGCTCGTTCGCGACCGGGTCGTTCTTGATCGGGATCTGCGCGGCCATGCCGCCCATCGCGAACGCGCCGCGGCGGTGGCAGGTCTTGATGACGAGCTGCGAGTAGGAGCGCAGGAAGTGCGTCGTCATCGTCACCTGGGCGCGGTCCGGCAGCACGAACTCGGGGTGGCGGCTAAATTTCTTGATGTAGCTGAAGATGTAGTCCCAGCGGCCGCAGTTGAGCGCGACGATGTAGTCCTTGAGCTCGTAGAGGATCTCGTGCATCTCGAAGGGTGCGAGGATCGTCTCGATGAGCACGGTGCACTTGATCGTGCCGTGCTTGATTCCAAGCTCGCGCTCGGCGAAGGCGAACACCTCGTTCCAGAGGCGCGCCTCGCGGTGACTCTCGAGCTTCGGCAGGTAGAAATACGGTCCGGTACCGCGGGCTTTGAGCTCGGCGTGGTTGTGGAAGAGGTAGAGGCCAAAGTCGACGAAGGCGCCCGGGATCGCCTTGCCCGCGAGCAGCCAGTGCTTCTCGATGAGGTGCCAGCCGCGGGGCCTGACGATGAGCACGGCCGTCGTCGGGTTGAGCCGGTAGGCCTTGCCCTCCGCGCTCGTGAAGTCGATCGTGCGCCGTACCGCGTCGCGGAGGTTCACCTGCCCGCCGATCACGTTCGGCCAGCTGGGGCAGAGCGAGTCCTCGCAGTCCGCCATGAACACCTTCGCGCCCGAATTGAGCGCGTTGACGATCATCTTGCGCTCGGTAGGGCCCGTGATCTCGACGCGCCGGTCGAGCAGATCCGCCGGGATGCCGGCGATCTGCCAGTCGGATTCACGGATCGTGCGGGTCTCGGCCAGGAAGTCGGGGAAGGTGCCGGCGTCGAGCTGCGCCTGGCGGGCATCGCGGCGCGCGAGGAGCGCCGTGACCTCGGGGCCAAAGCGCCGGCCGAGGCCATTGACGAAGGCGATGGCCTCGGGGGTCAGGATCGACTCGAAGCCGGGGCTCATCGCGCCTGACAGGGCAAAGTCCCGGGCGGCGCCGGATGCGGGCGAGGATTGACTCACGGGACCCCCACGGAGATGACCGGGCACTTTCGCAGCCGGTCGGCGCCCGTGCCGGACGCGCTTTCTGCTGCACCGCAAAATGATAGCGGTCGATACACTCACCGCGCAACCCGCGCGTGGGCCGGCCGGCTGCTCCCGACATGACCCTCATCACATTTAATAAACCCTGCCGGGTCCTGACCCGCTTTACCGACCCCGAGGGCCGCTCGACGCTGGCCGACTTCCTGAGCGTGCCCGGCATCTACCCGGCCGGGCGCCTCGACTACGACAGTGAGGGCCTGCTGCTCCTGACCGACGACGGGCGCCTCAGGGCCGCGATCACCGAGCCCGGTCAGGCCCTCGAGAAGGTCTACTGGGCCCAGGTCGAGGGCACGCCGACGCCAGCCGCGCTCGCGCGGCTCGCGGCCGGGGTGCTACTCCCCGACGGCCTCACGCGCCCGGCGCGCGCCCGCGCCATCGCGGCGCCGGCGGGCCTGTGGCCCCGCGACCCGCCGATCCGCTACCGCGCCGAGATCCCGACCGCGTGGATCGAGCTTGCGATCAAGGAAGGGCGCAACCGGCAGGTACGGCGGATGACCGCGGCGGTGGGACTGCCGACGTTAAGGCTCGTGCGTGCCGCGGTCGGGCCGTTCTCGGTCGAGGGGATTGCGCCGGGTGAGTCGCGCGAGGTCGAGTGGGGCGCGGCGAGTGAGTTTCGCTCGAGCCTTCTCGAAGTCAGCGACGCCGTGCGTGCTCGGCGTGACGCGAGATCCGCATCGCGACCTCGAGTGCCTGTTCGTAGTTCAGGCGCGGGTCGACGGTCGAGCGGTAAGCGCGGGCCAGATCGCCGTCGCTGAGGCCGCGCGCCCCGCCCGTGCATTCGGTCACGTTGTCGCCGGTCATCTCGAGGTGCACGCCACCGAGCGTGGAGCCCATCTCGGCGTGGATCTTGAACGCGGTCTCGAGCTCGAAGAGGATCGCATCGAAGCGCCGCGTCTTGACCCCTAGGCTCGTGGTCTCGGTGTTGCCGTGCATCGGGTCGCACACCCACACGACCTCGGCGCCCGCCGCGCGCACCGCCTCGATGAGCGGCGGCAGCTTCGCCTCGATGTTGGCGGCCCCGAGCCGGTGAATCAGCGTGAGCCGCCCGGGAGTCGCCTCCGGGTTGAGCACCCGCGTGAGTTCGCGCAGGTACGCCGCATCGCTCGAGGGCCCCACCTTCACGGCGATCGGGTTCACGATGCCGCGGAAGTACTCGACGTGGCCGTCGTTGAGCCCGGCGGTGCGCACCCCGATCCACGGCAGATGCGTCGAGAGGTTGTACCAGCGACCGCGCCTGGGGATGAAGCGCGTCTGCGCCTGCTCGTAGAGGAGGTGCAGCCCCTCGTGGCTCGCGTAGAAGTCGACCCGCTGCGAATCGTGCACGGGCCGCCCGGTGATCGACTCGAAGAAGTTGAGCGAGTCGCCGAGCGACTCCACGATGCGCTTGTACTCCTCGTACTTCGGCGAGTGGCGCATGAACTCGAGGTCCCACGCCTCCGGATGGTGCAGGTCCGCGAAGCCGCCATCGATGAGCGCGCGCACGAAGTTGAGCGTGAGCGCTGCGCGCTCGTAGCCGCGCAGCAGCAGCTCCGGATCGGGCTCGCGCGAGATCGCATCGAACGGCGCGCGGTTGACGATGTCGCCGCGGTAGGACGGCAGCGTCACCCCGTCGCGGGTCTCAGTGTCGGTCGAGCGGGGCTTGGCGTACTGCCCTGCCATCCGGCCGAGCCGGACGATCGGCTTCTTGAGGCCGTGCACGAGCACGAGGCTCATCTGCAGGAGGATCTTCAGCTGCTCGACGATGCGCTCCGAGGAGCAGTCATCGAGCGACTCGGCGCAGTTGCCACCCTGCAGGATGAATGCCTCGCCGCGCTGCGCGCTCGCCAGGTGGCGGTGCAGTTCATCGACCTCGTACGACACGACGATCGGCGGCAGGCGCGCGAGCGCCGTGACCGCACGGGCGAGCGCCGCGGGGTCCCGGTAGACGGGCTGCTGCAGGCTCGTCTTTCGCTGCCAGGAGTCCGGGCTCCAGTCGCTGAGTCTAGGAACGCTTGCCATCGGGCGATCCTACCATCTGCCCGCCGTTTCGTTGCAGCGCACTAAAGGGCCCGGGAGCTTGGTTCCTAGAGCCGCGCGAGCCTCGCCTCGGCGAGCTGGAAGGTCGCGGCGACCCGCTTCGCCGAGACCGGCACCGCGGTGCCGAGTTCCTGCGCGAACAGCTGCACTCCGTACTCGACGAGCCGCCAGCGAAGCTGGACGAACTCCGCCGGCGCCTCCTCCCCGCGTGGCAACTTTCCGTTCAGCATCGCGTAGCGGCGCCGGCTCAGCCGGTAGTCGTGCTGGGCGACGGCGGTTGCGCCTTGCATGCCCCGCAACTTCGCGCCGCGCCGGCCAACGGCGCGGACGAGCCGCGCGAGGCCCTCGAGCCAGGGATCCGGCGTTGCCTGCACGAACCCGGCATAGACGAGCTCCGCGAGCGCCGCGCGGGTGTCCGCCACGAGCTCGGCGTCGAGCCCTTCGGGCAGCGCCTCGAGCTCGCGCCGCACGCGCTGGTATTCGCTGAGCGCGCCGGTGAGGCTGACCGCGAGGCGCTGCGCGGTCGCGACGACCTCCGGCCGGCCGCGCTCGAGCGCCGCCTCGAACGCGGCGCGGTTCCTCGGCACCGTCGCCCCTTGCGGCAGGCACGCGCGCTCGGCCGCCCGCTCGGCGAGCTCGCGCACGAAGTCGGGCAGCGGGCCGATGCTCTGGTGCAGGAGCGGCAGGTCCTTCGACTCCCCGATCAGCTTCTCCGCGTGGCGCACCGTCGTCGCGAGGCCGAGCACGAGGAGCCTGACGACGCCGCGGCGGGTGAGCGCCTGCGCCTCGCCTCGCTCGGCCATGAGCACGAGCGCGACGTGGCTCTGCTCGTCGCGAATGGCCGGGAAGAGCTCGAGCTTGACCCCCTGGCGGTTGAGCTCGATCGCCTCCGGTATCGCCTCGAAGTCGAAGCTGCGCACGGGCGCGCGGCTCCAGGGATCGGCGGGTGCGGCCGCTCCCGCCGGGCGCGCCTCGGCGCCGCGCGCGGAGCGCTTGACGGGCGCAAGCTCGCGCCCCTCGGCGATGGTCTTGCCGGCGGCATCGAGCACGCGCACGTTGAGCTTCAGGTGCGCGGCGATCGGCACCGCCGCGAGGACCTCGGTGCCAAGCGGCTGGCCGCCGATGCGGGTCAGTACCGCGGCGAGTGCGCCGAAGAACGGCCCGCCCTCGTGTCCGGCAAGCTCGGCGAGGGCGCTACGCGCCACATCGGGCGCAGGCACGAGCGAGCGGCGCTGCGGCTTCGGGAGGCCGCGGATGAGCGCGGTCAGCTTCTCCTCGCGCCACGCCGGGATGCCCCAGTCGATTTCATCGGCGCCGAGCTTCGGCAGGAGCGGCGCCGGCACCCGCACCGTCGCGCCATCGGCCGCATGGCCCGGCTCGAAGCGGTACTCGACGGGGAGCTCGTTGCCGGCGAGCGGCAGGCTAAGCGGATAGCGGCTCCGGTCGAGCGGCGGTGCATCGGGACGCCTGAGGTCGGGCCGCGCCATGTAGAGGAGCCGCGGCGCGCCCCGCTCCGCCTCGCGCCGCCAGCGCTCGAAGGCGACGAGCGAATGCACCGACTCCGGCACCCTCGCGAGGTAGAAGGCGCCCTCGGCATCCTCATCGACGAGTACCGCGTGGCGCCTGAGCGCGGCTTCCTCGGCGGCGAGCGCGGCCTTCTCGCGCGCGTTGTTGTCGAGGAAGGGCGCCTTCAGGCGCGAGCGGCCGTGCACGAGCGCCTCGCGCACGAACATCTCCCGGGCGGGCCCGGGCGCGACGCTGCCGTAGTTGACGCGCCGGCCGGCGGCGAGGCTGAGGCCATAGAGGCTCACCGACTCCTGCGCCGTGACGATGCCGCGGGCCTCGTCCCACTCCGGCTCGGTGTACTCGCGCTTCAGGACGTGCCTGGCCGCGGCCTCGACCCACGCGGGGTCAATCGCCGCCACGAGGCGCGCATAGACGCGGCCGGTATCGACGAGGCTGCCCGCCATGATCCAGCGCGGCGCGCGCGTCTTGAGCGGCGTGCCCGGCGCGATGACGAACCTCAGGCCGCGGGGACCGAGGTAATCGCCCCGCTCGGTCTTCTCGCCGATGCTGCCGAGGAGGCCCGCGAGGAGCGCGCGGTGGATCCGCTCGGCGTCGGCGGACGTCTCGTTCACCGTCCAGTCGAGCTCGGAGGCGATGTCGCCGAGCTGGGACACGAGGTCCTCCCACTCGCGCATGCGCGCGGCCGACAGGAACGAATCCGCGCACCAGCGCCTCACGGCGCCGCGCGAGCGGCTGGTCCGCTCCACCTGGTAGCGGTTCCAGACCGTCAGCAGCGAGATGAAATCGGAAGCCGGGTCGGCGAGCGCCGCGTGCGCCTCGGCCGCCGCCTGGGCGCGCTCCTCGGGACGCTCGCGCGGGTCGCGGATCGACAGCGCCGCCGTCAGCACGATCGTCTCCCTGAGCGCCCCCGTGCGCTTCGCCTCGATGAGCATGCGGGCGAGCCTCGGATCGACCGGCAGGCGCGCCATCGTGCGACCGGTCTCCGTGACCTCGCGCGCCTCGTCCACCGCCTCGAGCTCGGCGAGCAGCCGGTAGCCGTCGTTGACGAGCCGCGTCTCGGGCGCGTCGATGAACGGGAAGTCCTCGGGCGCGCCGAGCCCGAGCGCCGCCATCTGCAGGATCACGCTCGCGAGGTTGGTCCTCAGCACCTCCGGTGGCGTGTAGGCCGCCCGCAGCGCGAACTCATCGCCGTCGTAGAGGCGGATGCAGACTCCGGGCCCCAAGCGCCCGCAGCGGCCCTCGCGCTGGCGCGCGCTCGCCTGCGAGATGGGCTCGATCGGCAGCCGCAGGATCTTCGCGCGGGCGCTGTAGTGCGACATCCGCGCGAGGCCCGAATCGATGACGGCGCGGATGCCGGGCACGGTGAGCGAGGTCTCGGCGACGTTGGTCGCGAGCACGACGCGCCGCCGGCCGTGGCGCGCGAACACGCGCTGCTGGTCGCTCCAGGCGAGCCGCGAGTAGAGCGGCAACACCTCGAGGCTCGTGCCGAAGGCCTGCTCGATCGCCTCGGCGGCGTCGCGGATCTCGCGCTCGCCCGGCAGGAACACGAGCACGTCGCCTTGCCCGACTTCACCGGGCTGCGCGCTCAATTCCGCGAGCGCCGCGACGATGCCCGCCGCGAGCCCGGGATCGAACCGGTCGTCGACGTCCGCCTCGAGCGGGCGGAACCTGGTCTCGACCGGGTAACCACGGCCCGACACCTCGATGACCGGTGCGCCGCCGAAGTAGCTCGCGAAGCGCTCGGTGTCGATCGTCGCCGAGGTCACCACGAGCTTTAAGTCAGGCCGCCGCGGTAGCACGCCCTTCAGGATGCCGAGCAGGAAATCGATGTTGAGCGAGCGCTCGTGCGCCTCGTCGATGATGATCGCGTCGTAGCGCCGGTAGAGCGGGTCCTGGCGCGCCTCGGCGAGCAGGATGCCGTCGGTCATCAGCTTGATCGCGGTCTGAGGTCCCGTGCCGTCGCTGAAGCGCACCTTGTAGCCGACGAACCCGGCTGGGGCGCCGAGGAGTTCCTCGGTGAGGCGCGCGGCGACCGCGCGCGCGGCGATGCGCCTGGGCTGCGTGTGGCCAATGAGCCCGCGCCTCAGCACCCCCGCCTCGAGCAGCATCTTCGGCAGCTGCGTCGTCTTCCCCGAGCCCGTCTCGCCGCAGACGATCAGCACCGGGTGCGCCTTCAGCGCCGCGACGATTTCCTCGCGCCGCTGGACGATGGGGAGCTCCGCCGGATAGCTGAGCGGCGGAACCCGGGTCGCCTCCGTCACGGTCAGGCCTTCGTCCGTTCGCCGGCCTTCGCTTCCTGCCAGTAGCCCTCGAGCGTCGGGACGTCGCTCGCGCCCGTCACGCGCGCGCGGCGCTCGACGTGCCTGAAGCGCGCCGCGAAGCGGCCGTTCGCGGACCTGAGCGCGGCCTCCGGGTCGACCTCGAGGTGGCGCGCGAGGCTCGTGATCGCGAGCAGGAGGTCGCCGAGCTCGTGCTCGATGTCGGCCTTCTCTCCGCCCGCGCGCGCCGCGTCGAGCTCGGCGAGTTCCTCGGCCACCTTGTCGCGCGCGCCGGTGGCATCCGGCCAGTCAAAGCCGATGCGCGCCGCGCGCCGGCCGAGCTTGGCGGCGCGGGCGAGCGCCGGGAGCGCGAGCGGCACGTCATCGAGCACGCTCCCCGCCTCGCCGTCCGCCGCCTGGCCGCGCGCGGCCTTCTCGGCGGCCTTGATCTCCTCCCAGCGGCGCGACTGCGCCTGGACGCCGGCGAGCCGCTCCTGCGCGAACACGTGCGGGTGGCGCCTCACGAGCTTCTCGGCGATGCCGGCGGCGACGGCGCCGAAGTCGAAGGCACCCTGCTCCTCGGCGATGCGCGCGTGGAAGACCACCTGCAGCAGCAGGTCGCCGAGTTCCTCGCGCAGGTCGGCGAGGTTGCCGCGCTCGATCGCATCGAGGACCTCGTAGGCCTCCTCGAGCGTGTACGGCGCGACGCTCTTGAAACTCTGCGCGACGTCCCACGGGCAGCCGGTCGCGGGGTCCCGGAGCCTCGCCATGATCGCGAGGAGCTCATCCACCCTCGCTCTCCCGGCGGGCATCGGGGCCGAACATCACGAAGCGGTAGAACGTGATCAGCATGCCGGCGGTCGCGCCCCAGATGTTGTGCGTGCCGTAGGGAATGTCGTAGAGCGTGATGTCCTCGCCGCCGAGCGAGCGCGGCCGCGGCCGGTGGTTGGCGGGATTGAGGATATGCCGGAGCGGCACCTCGAACGCGGAGGCGACCTCGACGGGATCGAGGCTCAACGCGAGGCCGGGCTTCACGAACGCGACGACCGGCGTCACGCGATAGCCGCTGATGATGAGGTGCCCGGGCAGGAAGCCGATGACCTCGACGTGGCGCCGCTCGAGGCCGATCTCCTCCTCCGTCTCCCGCAGCGCGGTCGCGACCGCATCGCGATCGCCGGGCTCGAGCCGCCCGCCGGGGAAGGACACCTGGCCTGCGTGGTGGCGAAGATCGGGTGCGCGCTCGGTGAGGAGCACGCTGAGCTCCTTGGCGTGATCGACGATCGGCACGAGCACCGCGGCCGGTGTCGGCAGCGCGGGCACGAGGTGCAGGTAGCGCTGGCTCTCCCGCGCGGTGAGCCCGAGGAACCGGTCGTCCGCGGGGTCCCCCGCAACGGTGCCGGCGAAGCGCGCGCGCAGGAGCGCCCTCAGCTCATCCTCGCTCGCGATTGCGGCGGGGAGCGCCGTCACGTCGGCTCCTCGCGCGTCAGGCGCGCGGGGTCGAGGAGCGCGGCGAGTTCCTCGCGCGGCCGCCCCGTCAGTCGCACCGCGACCTCGAGCACGGGCTCGCCGGTCGCATAGGCTTCCTTCGCGATGCGCGCGCCGGCCTCGTAGCCGATCAGTGGATTCAACGCGGTCACGAGGATCGGATTTCGCGCGAGCGCGGCGCCCAGGCGCGCCTCGTTGATGGTGAGCCCGGCGAGCACCTGGTCGGCGAGCGCGCGGGCGCATCCGCCGATGAGCTCGAGGCTCTCGAGCAGGTTCGCGGCGATCACCGGCAGTCCCATGTTGAGCTGGAACGCACCCAACTGCGCGGCCGCGGCAATCGTCGCATCGTTGCCGATGACCTGCGCGACCGCCATGCCGACGGCCTCGCACACGACCGGGTTCACCTTGCCCGGCATGATCGAGGAGCCGGGCTGCAGCGCCGGCACCGACACCTCGGCCAGGCCCGCGAGCGGACCTGAGTTCATCAGCCGTACGTCGTTCGCGATCTTGCCGAGGGCGACCGCCGCGGCGCGTGCCTGGCCCGAAAGCTCAAGCGCCGTCTCCTGGCTGCTGAGCGCCGCGAACAGGTTCGGATTCTGCGTGAACGCGAGCGCGGTGCGCGCGGCAAGCTCGGCGGCGACCGCGGCGCCGAACCCGCCCGGCGCGTTGACGCCGGTGCCGACGGCGGTGCCGCCCTGGGCGAGCCTCAAGACGCGCGGCAGCGTCGCCTCGAAGCGCTGGGTCGCATCCTCGACCTGCGCGGCCCAGCCGCTCCATTCCTGCGCGACGGTGAGCGGCATCGCATCCATGAGGTGCGTCCGGCCGGTCTTGACGATGTCGTGGAACCCGGCGCTGCGGCTCGCGAGCGTGGCGCCGAGGTGCTTGAGCGCGGGCAGCACGGAGTTGACGGTGCTGAGCGCGGCGCTCAGGTGGATGGCGGTCGGTACGCAGTCGTTGCTGCTCTGGCTGCGGTTCACGTCATCGTTCGGGTGCACCGGGGCGCCGAGCGCGGCGCTCGCGAGGTGTGCGATGACCTCGTTCACGTTCATGTTGCTGCTGGTACCGGAGCCGGTCTGGTACACATCGAGCGGGAAGGCGTCCGCGTGGCCGCCGTCGGCGATGAGTAGCGCCGCTGCCTCGATCGCCCGGGCCGTGGCGGGGTCCAACCCCGCGAGACGGGTGTTGGCGCGGGCTGCGGCCCACTTGATGAGCGCCAGGGCCCGGATGAAGCCGCCCGGCATGCGCCGCTCGCTCAGGCGGACGTTTTCGAGCGCGCGCTGGGTCTGCGCGCCCCAGGCCGCCGCCGCCGGGACGGCCACGACGCCCATGCTGTCGTGCTCGAGCCTTAAGTCCTTTTCGGGCATTCCTTCCGGAGCGATAGACTATAGCGGTTCATCCTAGCACTTTAAGGATCAAGGACACCGTGACCGACCGCTCCACGCCCGGCCCCGAGGCGCTCGAAGCGCTCTCGCCGGTCGACGGCCGCTACGCCGACAAATGCTCGGACCTTCGCCCGCTCCTGAGCGAAGCCGCGCTGATCCGCCACCGCGTGCGGGTCGAGGCCAAGTGGTTCCAGTTCCTGGCACGGGACCTGCGTCTGCCGGAGCTGGGGACGCTCGCACCCGCCGTGCTCGATGCCGCGACCGCGCTCGCCGAGCACGCGCCGGCCGGCGAGGCGGCGGCGGTGAAGGCCGAGGAGAAGCGCGTCGCCCACGACGTGAAGGCGGTCGAGTACTACGTGCGCGCCGCGCTCGCGAAGGCAGGGGCAAGTCCCGCCGAGCTTGAGTTCGTGCATTTCGCCTGCACGTCGGAGGACATCAACAACCTCGCCTACGCGCTGATGCTGAAGGCGGCGCGCGATGAGGTGCTGCTGCCGGCGATCGATCGCCTCGCGCAGTGGCTCGTCGCCCACGCACACAAGTACGCGGAACTTGCGATGCTCTCGCGCACGCACGGCCAGCCGGCGAGCCCGACGACGCTCGGCAAGGAACTCGCCAACGTCGCCGCGCGCTTGAAGCGCACCCGCACGCAGTTCGCCGCGGTCGAGGTGCTGGGCAAGATGAACGGCGCCGTCGGCAACTGGAACGCGCACCTGATCGCCTACCCGGACGTCGACTGGCGCGGCGCCGGCGAGCGCTTCGTCGGCAGCCTCGGGCTCGGCTGGAGCGAGTACACCGTGCAGATCGAGCCGCACGACTGGATCGCCGAGTACTGCGATGCGCTCGCGCGCCTCGACACCGTGCTCATCGACTTCGCGCGCGATGCGTGGGGCTACGTCTCGCTCGGCTACTTCCGCCAGCGCGTCGTCGCCGGCGAAGTCGGCAGCTCCACGATGCCGCACAAGGTCAATCCCATCGACTTCGAGAATGGCGAGGGGAACCTCGGCGTCGCGAATGCGCTCCTGCGCCATTTCGCCGACAAGCTGCCGATCTCGCGCTGGCAGCGCGACCTCACCGACTCGACGGTGCTGAGGAACATCGGGGTCGCCCTCGCCCACGCGCTCCTCGCGTTTCGCTCGATCGAGCGCGGGCTCGGGCGACTCGAGCCGGACCCCGTGCGGCTCGGCGCCGACCTCGATGCGAACTGGGAAGTGCTCGGCGAGGCGCTGCAGACCGTGATGCGCCGCTACGGCGTGCCAAACGCCTACGAGCAGCTGAAGGCACTCACGCGCGGCAAGCGCGTCGATGCGGCGGGGCTCGCGACGTTCATCGCCTCCCTGCCGATTCCGGCCGCCGAGCGCGACCGGCTGGCCGGGCTCACGCCCGCCGACTACATCGGGCTTGCGCGGGTGCTCGCCCGCGATGCCTGAGGAGCGGGCCATCGAGGTCGGCGTCACCGAGTGGGCCCGCGACAGCGTTGCCATGCAGGCGGTCCGGCGGGCCGTTTTCATCGCCGAACAGGGCATTCCCGAAGCCGACGAGTGGGACGAGGCGGATCACGCCGCGACGCACGTTCTGGCGCGCCTGAACCGTGATCCAGTCGGCACGGGGCGGCTCGAGGCCACCGGTAAGATCGGGCGACTGGCGGTGCTCAAGGCCGCACGCGGACTTGGTATTGGCGGGTCGATCCTCACGCGGCTCATCGAGATTGCGCAGCGGCGCGGGCTCGGCGAGGTCTACCTGAACGCGCAGGTGACGGCCCTCGACTTCTACGGCGCACGCGGGTTCGTCGCCGTGGGTCCCGAGTTCGACGAGGCAGGTATCCGCCATCGGAGGATGCGGCTTGCATTTTCCGCCGAGCAACGTCCTGGTTCCCCGCCTCACGGCAGCACGCACGGTGCTGGCATCCGTTGAGGACGTGCGTGCGGCAGCGACCACCGTCGCGAGCGCCGCGCAGCGCGTGCTCACGATCTGCACTCACGACCTCGAGTCCTCGATCTACGAATATCCGCCGTTCATCACCGCAGTGAAGCGCCTCGTGCTCGGGCCGCGCTTCGCGAAGGTGCGGGTCCTCGTACTCAACCCCGGCCGCATCATGTACAGCCGCCACGAGTTCATCGCGCTGGCGAGGAAGCTCACGAGCTACGTCGAGATCAGGAACGCCCAGGCGCCGTTTCGCGACATCCCGGCGACGTTCATGATCGCCGACGACCAGGCGATGCTCTATCGCCTGCAGCACACGCGCTGGGACGGTATCTGCGAGCTCAGGAACCCCGCCGTGGCGCGCCTGCACCTCGAGCACTTCGACGAGGGCTGGAACGAGAGCGGCACGCCCCGGGCGCCGGCGGCCCTGCAGAGCTGAGGCTCCGGGCCCGCTATACTTTGCCGATGGGCGAACGTCTCATCGTCGCGTTGTCGGGCGGCGTCGACTCGGCCGTGGCCGCGCTGCTCCTCAAGCGCGCCGGTCACGAGCTCGAGGCGCTGCACATGAGCAACTGGCAGGAGGACGAGGCCGGCTACTGCGCGGCCGCGGCCGACTGGCAGGATGCCAGGCTCATCGCCGCCGAGCTCAGGATCCCGATCCACCACGTCAGCTTCGCGACCGAGTACCGCGAGCGCGTCTTCAGCCACTTTCTCGCCGACTACGCCGCCGGGCTCACGCCCAATCCCGACATCCTCTGCAACCGCGAGGTGAAGTTCGGCGTCTGCCTCGACTATGCGCGGCGGCTCGGCGGGACGGCGCTCGCGACCGGCCACTACGCGAGGCTCGCGACGCTCGAGGGCCGCCCGCGCCTCCTGCGCGCGCGCGATGCCGACAAGGACCAGAGCTACTTCCTGCAAGCGATGCCGCGCCAGGCGCTGCAGCTCGCGCGCTTTCCGCTCGGCGAGCTCATGAAGACCGAGGTGCGGGAACTCGCGCGCGTGGCGGGACTGCCCGTGCACGACCGTCCCGACAGCACCGGCATCTGCTTCATCGGCGAGCGGCCGTTCAAGGCCTTCCTCGAGACGTACCTCGCGCCGCGGCCAGGTCCCATCGAGACGCCGGCGGGCGAGCGACTCGGCGTCCACGACGGCCTTATGTACCACACGATCGGCCAGCGCCAGGGACTCAAGATCGGCGGCCTCGCGCATCACGGCGCCGAGCCCTGGTATGTCGCCGGCAAGGACGTCGGCCGCAACGCGCTCATCGTCGTGCAGGGACACCACCATCCGCGCCTCCTGTCGGTCGCGTTCGCGACCGGCCCGGTCGCGTGGCTTGCGCCGGTGCCGGCCGCGGGCGTGGAGCTTCGCGTGCAGGTGCGCCACCGCCAGGCGGCAGTGCCGTGCGGGCTCACGCTCGCCGCGGGCGGCGCGCGGGTCGAGCTTAGCGAGCGGCTGCGCGGCGTCGCGCCCGGCCAGCACGCGGCGTTCTACGCGCTCGATGAGTGCCTGGGCGGCGGCGTGATTGTCGCCACCGAGTGTGACGAGCGCGCGGCGCTCGATGCATCCGCCGCCTGAAGAATCCCGTCCCGTTTGATCTGCTGCGGTGCGGCGAGTCGCGCTATAATTGCGGCCGCCAGCAGCGGGAGTTCCCATGACCGACAGCTTCAAGACGCGCGCGACCCTCGATGTCGCGGGCCGCAAGTACCAGTACCAGCGACTGCCGGCCATCGCCGGCCACGACTTGGGCCGCCTGCCCTACTCCCTCAAGATCCTGCTCGAGAACCTGCTGCGCTTCGAGGACGGGATCAACGTCACGAAGGCCGACATCGAGGCGCTCATCAACTGGAACCCGACGGCGGCGCCCTCGCACGAGATCGCCTTCACGCCGGCGCGCGTCGTCATGCAGGACTTCACCGGCGTCCCCTGCATCGTCGACCTCGCGGCGATGCGCGAGGCGATCACGCGCCTCGGCGGCAGCGCCGCGCGCGTGAACCCGCTCGCCCCGGCCGAGCTGGTCATCGACCACTCCGTGCAGGTCGATGCCTATGGCGCCGCCGACTCGCTCGCGAGGAACACCGACATCGAGTTCGCCAGGAACGGCGAGCGCTACTCGTTCCTGCGCTGGGGCCAGACGGCGTTCAACAACTTCAAGGTCGTGCCGCCCAGCACCGGCATCGTCCACCAGGTCAACCTCGAGTACCTCGGCCGCGTCGTGTTCAGCAAGGAGGCGGATGGCGGCACGCTCGCCTACCCCGACACGCTCGTCGGCACCGACTCGCACACGACGATGATCAACGGGCTCGGCGTCGTCGGCTGGGGCGTCGGCGGCATCGAGGCGGAGGCGGCCATGCTCGGCCAGCCGGTGACGATGCTGATTCCGCAGGTCATCGGCTTCAAGCTGTCGGGGGCGTTAAAGCCCGGCACCACCGCCACCGACCTCGTGCTCACGATCACCGAGCAGCTCAGGAAGAAGGGCGTCGTCGATAAGTTCGTCGAGTTCTTCGGCGATGGCCTCGCCGGGCTCCCGCTCGCCGACCGCGCCACGATCAGCAACATGTCGCCGGAGTTCGGCAGCACCATCGCGGTGTTCCCGATCGATGAGGAGACGATCCGCTACCTCACGCTGACCGCCCGCCCCGCCGAGCAGGTCGCGCTCGTCGAGGCCTATGCGAAGGCGCAGGGCCTGTGGCGTACCAACGGCATGCGGGAGGCCGAGTACACCGACGTCCTCAGCCTCGACCTCGGGACGGTGGAGCCCTCGCTCGCGGGACCGAAGCGTCCGCAGGACCGCGTGCCGCTCACGAAGGCGAAGAGCGTCTCGCAGGCGGCCGTCAAGAAGACGGCCGAGGAACGCGCGGTCAAGAACCCGACGGCGACCGGGAGCGCCGCGGTTGCGGGCGGTGGCTACACGCTCAAGGACAACGCGGTCGTCATCGCCGCGATCACGAGCTGCACGAACACCTCGAACCCGGCGGTGCTGGTCGCAGCCGGCCTCCTCGCGCGCGCGGCGCGCGCGCGCGGGCTGAACTCGAAGCCGTGGGTGAAGACCTCGCTCGCGCCGGGCTCCCGCGTCGTCACCGACTACCTGACCAAGGCCGGGCTCCTCACCGAGCTTGAGGCGATCGGCTTCTACACCGTCGGCTACGGCTGCACGACCTGCATCGGGAACTCAGGGCCCCTCAAGCCCGAGATCTCGGCGGCCATGAAGGCCGGGGACGTGACCTCCGCGTCGGTTCTGTCCGGCAACCGCAATTTCGAGGGCCGCGTGCACCCGGAAGTGAAGATGAACTTCCTCGCCTCGCCGCCGCTCGTCGTCGCCTACGCGCTCGCGGGCAGCATGGACATCGATCTCACGACCGAGCCGCTTGGGCTCGGCAGCGACGGCAAGCCCGTCTTCCTCAAGGACATCTGGCCGACGCCGGCGGCGGTCGACGAGGCGGTGCGCCTCGCGGTCAACGCGGGCATGTTCAAGAAGAGCTACGCGGCGGTGTTCACCGGCGACGCGCACTGGCAGGCGATCAAGGTGCCGGCGGGCGAAAGCTACGCGTGGGAGCCCAAATCGACCTACGTGCGCAACCCGCCCTACTTCGACGGCATGACGATGACGCCGGCCGCGGTCGGCGACATCAAGGCCGCGCGCGTGCTCGCGCTCCTCGGCGACTCGGTCACGACGGATCACATCTCCCCGGCCGGCGACATCGCCAAGTCCGGCCCCGCCGCCAAGTACCTGGTTGGCGAGGGCGTGCTGCCCGCCGACTTCAATTCCTACGGCGCCCGCCGCGGCAACCACGAGGTGATGATGCGCGGCACCTTCGCCAACATTCGCCTGCGCAACCTGCTGGTGCCCGGCACCGAGGGCGGCATCTCGGTGCACATCCCGAGCGGCGAGCAGGGCTCGATCTACGACGTCGCGATGAAGTACAAGGCGACGGCGACGCCGCTCGTCGTGCTCGCCGGCAAGGAATACGGCACCGGCTCCTCGCGCGACTGGGCCGCGAAGGGGACCATGCTGCTCGGCGTGAAGGCGGTCATCGCCGAGAGCTTCGAGCGCATCCACCGCTCCAACCTGATCGGCATGGGCGTGTTGCCGCTGCAGTTCGTCGACGGCGCCTCGGCCGCCTTGCTCAAGCTCACCGGTCGCGAGCGCTTCGAGGTGGTGGGCTTGAACGGCGGCGCCGCCAAGGACGTGACGGTCGTTGCCACCGACGATGCGGGCAAGGCGATCGAGTTTCGCGCGCGCGTGCGCATCGACACGCCGAAGGAGCTCGACTACTACCGCCACGGCGGCATCCTCCAGTACGTGCTCCGCAGCCTCGTCGGCAAGGGGCACGCGGCCTGACGGAGCCGGTCCCCGGCAACGCGAGCGGCGCCGCCCCGGCGCCGCAGCGCGTGGCGGTCTTCGACCTCGATGGCACGCTGACAAAGGCCGACACGCTCGTGCCGTACCTGCTGACGGCGCTCCGTGTTCATCCCGGGCGCTCGGTCGGGCTCCTCGCGGCGCCCGTCGCCGTCGCCGCTTTCGCGCTCAGGCGCGACCAAGGACGGCTGAAGAGCCGGCTCATCAGCGCCCTCCTCGGCGGCATGAGCCGCGCCGAGATCGCCTCGCTCACCGAGCGCTTCCTCGATGCGAAGTGGCCGGTGCTCTTCCATCCGCGCGCGCTCGCCGCGCTCGCGGCGCACCGCGCGGCCGGCGACTACCTCGTGATCCTCTCGGCCTCGACCGACTGCTACGTGCGGGCGATCGGCGCGCGGCTCGGCGTCGATGAGGTCATCTGCACCGAGCTCCTGTGGCGCGGCGATCGCCTCGACGGCGCGCTCGCGACGCCGAACCGCCGCGGTGCCGAGAAGACCCGCTGCATCGAGGCGCTGCGCGCGCGCCACCCCGGCGCGCACCTCGCCGCCTACGGCAACGCGGGCTCGGATCTCGAGCACCTCTCGGCGGTCGACGCCGGTGTCCTCGTCAATGGCTCCGCCGGCGCCGAACGCGCCGCCGAGGCGCTCGGCGTCCCGCATCGGGACTGGCGCTAAGCCGCGCCAGGGGCTCGCCACCGGGCGCTCGCCTCGCACCGCAGCATCCGGGCTCCCCCGCCACGGACGGCCGGTCCACGGCACCGGGACGGGCGCTCGCGATTCGACATAAAGCGGATGTTCATGTGGCTAAACAGCTGGTTGCGAGCCTTTCCGTGAAGTGAGCGGCTTGACCCGGCGGCAGCCCCTCGGATATCCTGAATACGAATGAGAATGACTCGCATTTAGATCCGAGAGGTTCATGGGTGTTTCACTCGACGGGATCTGCCGCTCCGCCCGACTGCCCGCGCGCGTCGCGCTCGCGGCCATCCTCGCCGGTTGCGGTGGTGCCTCCGGCTCGCGCGAACCGCCGCCGCTCGCGCGGACGCTCTCGCCGCTCGCGGCCGTGGGTGAGTTCCTGTTCCACGACACCGCGCTGTCGGTCTCGGGCCAGCAGTCGTGTGCGACCTGCCACGATAAGGCGCACGCGTTCGCGGCGGCGGACGGCGCGCCCGTCCCGCTCGGCGGTCCGTTGATGAACCTGCCGGGTTTTCGTAACGCGCCCTCGCTCGCCTACGCGTCCTTCACGCCCGGCTTCGATGTCATCGACGGCGCGCCGACCGGCGGGTTCTTCCGCGACGGTCGCGCCTCCTCGCTCGCGAGGCAGGCGCGGCTGCCGTTCGTGACGCCCTTCGAGATGGCGAACGCCGATGCCGCGGCCGTCCTCGCGCGGCTGCGCGCGCGCCCCTACTTCGGCGACCTCGAGGCGATCTACGGTGCCGACATCCAGAGCGACCCGGACCAGGCGCTCGCGGCGATTGGCGAGGCGATCGCGGCCTACGAGCGCGAGGGCCCCGCCTTCCATCCGTTCAGCAGCAAGTTCGATGCCTTCACCGCCGGCACGGCGACGCTGACGCCCACCGAGCTTAAGGGCCTCGCGCTTTTCAACAACCCGGGGAAAGGCAACTGCACCGCCTGCCATCCGAGCCAGCGGCAGGAGTTCGCGGACTACGCACTCTTCACCGACTTCTCCTTCGACACCATCGGCGTGCCACGGAACTGGGCGATCGCCGCCAATGCGCCCGTGCCGCGCAGCCCCGTCGATGGCAGCCTCCTCACGTACACGCCCCTCGAGCCGACGCTGCCGGCGGGCTCGGCGTACGCGTACTACGACCTCGGGCCCTGCGGCCCGTTCGCCCCGGCCGCGAGCGATCCGGCGGCGCGCGTCGATCTCGCGCACCTGTCGACGATGTGCGGCGCATTCAAGGTGCCGACGCTGAGGAACGTCGCCCTCACCGCGCCTTACTTCCACAACGGCGTGTTCGCGACGCTGCGCGAGGTCGTGCGCTGGTACGTGACCCGCGACATCGCGGTGAACCAAGGCAACAACCCCGACCCGCAATTGAATCCCTACGCGCCGGGCGGCACGTTCTACCTCGCCGCCGACGGCTCGGCCGATGCGCTCCTCTACAACGACCTGCCGCTCGCCTTCGACGCGGCCGTCAACATCGGCGAGGTGCCCTACACGCCGCCCGCGAAGGACGGCGGCCAGTCGCCGACGCTCACGAGCGATGAAATCGATGCGCTCGTCGCCTTCCTCTGCACGCTCACCGACGGCTTCGATCCCGACCACCCGGAGGCCTATGCGCTGCCCGCCGAGTGCACCGGGCGTGCCGCCGGGAGCGCCTTCCATGCCGCCATCGCACGTGCACACTGAGACCCGAGGCTTGCCACGATGAAACGTCCGTCCGTCCCCGTCACGCGCCAGCGCGCGCGGCACCTCGCCCGAGCGCTGCTCGCGCCCGCGGCTCTCGGCTTTGCGGTGAGCGCGCTCGCCGCGGCGACGCCACCCGCCTCGAGCGAGCAGCGGCTCGAGCAGCGCGTCGAGGACCTGGCCGAGCAGCTGGATGCGCTCAAAGCCGAGCTCGCGCGCCTGCAGGCCGAGCGCGCGCTGGCGCCGCCCGCGAGCGTCGCCGCCGCTCCCGCCGCGGCGCCCGTCGCCGCCGGGACGAGCGCAGCGGGGTTCGAGAAGCTGAGCCTGTGGGGCTATGGCGAGGCGTACCTCACGCACCCGACGCACGTGAGCGGCGAGAGCCAAGCGGACCTGGCGCGCGCGGTGTTCGGCATCGGCTACCAGTTCGACGATCGCACGAGCTTCAATTCCGAGTACGAGATCGAGCACGCGGTCGCCTCGTCGGGCGACGTCGGCGAGATGGAGGTCGAGCAGTTCTTCCTCGACCACCAGCTGACGCCGTGGGGCTCGGTCCGCGCGGGACTCTTCCTGATGCCCTTCGGGCTCCTCAACGAGCATCACGAGCCGACCAACTTCTACGGCGTCCAGCGCAACTTCGTCGAGACGCTGATCCTCCCGAGCACCTGGCGCGAGGGCGGCTTTGAGTTCAACGCGCACGGCGTGTCGGGGCTCAGCGTCAGCCTCGGCCTCACGACCGGCATGAACCTCGCGGGCTGGGACTATGCGCCCGAGTTCCCGCCGTACCGCAACGCCCTCGAGCTCGAGAACAACGGCGCCGCGCCCCTGCAGGCCTCGCACCAGGAACTCTCGCTCGCGAACGCGCAGCACCCCTCCGGCCACCTCGCGATCAACTACACCGGCCTACCGGGGCTCAAGGTCGGCGGGGCGCTCTTCTCGGGCAACGCCGTCGAGGTGCCCTCGGCGCCGAACGCGCCGCCGACCGGCACGATGCGGGTGACGCTCTGGGAAGGCCACGCGCGCTGGCAGATGAGCGGGGTTGACCTCTCGGCCGTCTACGCGCACGGGGCGATCGGCAATACCGCGGGCTCGAACCTCGCGAACCCGGGGTCGCCGAACCCGATCCCGTCGGCGTTCTACGGCTACTACCTGCAGGCGGCCTACGCCGACGGGCTCAACCTGGGCCGCTACCGCCTCGCGCCGTTCGTCCGCTACGAGTACTACAACCTCGGCTCCTCGTACGCAGGCGCCGCGCCCGCGATCCCCGCGGGCTCCGTGCCGCTCTCTGCCACGCCCGGTGACTATGGCCTGTGGCCGAAGGGCCAGGACCGCGTGTGGACGCTCGGCGCCAACTTCTACGTGACGCCGAACGTGGTGCTGAAGCTCGACTACCAGACCTTCGATGTGAACCGTGACTTCACGCGCTTCGACCTCGGTCTCGGCCTCGCATTCTGAGGCGGGGTCGGGCGAGGGTGCCCCCGGCGCGGCGCCGGCGGCAGCCCGTGCTGGCCGCGGGCGCCGGCACCGGCTACCGTACGCGGCGCCCACCGAGAGAACGCCGCCCCGCATGAGCCACTCCGCCTCGCCACGGCCGCCCCGCCCGCTCCGGTCCCGCTGGGCGCGCTTCGCGCTGGTCGCGGGCCCGGGCATGGTCGTGATGCTCGCCGACACCGATGCCGGCAGCATCATCACGGCGGCGCAGAGCGGCGCGCAGTGGAGCTACCAGCTCCTGCTCCTGCAGCTCGTGCTGGTGCCGATCCTGTTCATCGTGCAGGAACTGACCGTCCGGCTCGGCGTCGTCAGCCGCAAGGGGCACGGCGAGCTCATCCGCGAGCAGTACGGCGCGTTCTGGGCGTGGGTGTCGGTCGGAACGCTGGTCGTCGCCTGCATCGGCGCGCTCCTCAGCGAACTCTCCGGCCTCGCCGGGGTCGGGCTTCTGTTCGGCGTGCCGGCGTGGACGACGATGGGCGTCGTCGTCGCCGGGCTCGTGCTGATGGCCTACACCGGCTCCTACTTGTCGGTCGAGCGCATCGCGATGGCGATCGGCGCGTTCGAGCTCGTGTTCCTCCTGGTCGCCTGGCAGGCGAAGCCCGATGTCGCGGCGATGACGGCGGGCGCGCTCAGCATTCCGTGGCACGACACGAAGTACCTCTACCTCGTCGCCGCCAACATCGGCGCCGTCATCATGCCGTGGATGGTCTTCTACCAGCAGTCGGCCGTCGTCGAGAAGGGCCTGACGCCCGAGGACCTGCCGGCCGCGCGCTGGGACACGGCGCTCGGCGCGATCATCACGCAGGTCATCATGGCATGCGTGCTCGTTGCGACCGCCGCGACGCTGGGTGCGAGCGGCAAGCACGCGGCGCTCGACACGGTCGCGCAGATCGCCGGGGCGATCGTTCCCTACCTCGGCGAGGGCACGGGGCGAATCCTGTTCGCGCTCGGCATGACGGGCTCCGCGCTCGTCGCGACGATCGTCGTGACGCTGACGGCGGCACGCACGCTCGGCGAGGTGCTCGGACTCAAGCACTCGCTCGAGTACGCGCCGCGCGAGGCGCCGTGGTTCTACGGCTTCTACACCGCGGCGCTCGTCGTCGGCGGCCTCATCGTCGCCTCGGGCACCAACCTCATCAGCCTGAGCGTCGGCGTGCAGGTCATGAACGCGCTGCTGCTGCCGATCGTGCTCGGGTTCCTGTACCTGCTGGCGCGCCGGCTGCCCGCGCCCTACCGGCTCGGACGGACGTACGAGGCGCTCGTCGCGCTCGTCATCCTCGTCACCGCGGGGTTCGGCGTCTACGCCGGCCTCGCGGGCGTGATCGGCTAGGCGATGCGCGCCGCGCCCTGGCTCCTCGCGCCGGTCGCCGCGCTGTCGATGCCGGCGTACGCGACGAGCTACCTCACCATCGAGGAGGCCCAGCGGATCATGTTCCCCGGCACGACGCTCACCCCCGCCGCGCTGACGCTCACCGAGGCGCAGGCGCGCGAGATCGAGCGCCGCGCCGGCGTGCCGGTCCCGGGTCGCACGCTACACCTCTGGCGCGCGCCCGACGGCGCGGCGTTCATCGTGGACGAGGTCATCGGCAAGCACGAGGCGATCGGCTACGCCCTCGGCATCAATGCCGATGGCCGCGTGCGCCAGGTCGAGATCCTCGACTACCGCGAGGCCTACGGCTGGGAAGTCAGGAACGAGAAGTGGCGCCGCCAGTTCATCGGCAAGGGTGCCGCCGACCCCGTGCTGCTCGACCGCGACATCCGCAACCTGAGCGGCGCCACGCTCTCCTCGCGCCACGTGACCGAGGGCGTCAGGCGCCTCATCGCCACCTATGCGGTCGCCGTCAAGTAGCCTCAGGCGCGCGCAGCCGCTCCTCGGCACGTTCGTCGAGGTGAGCGCGCGTGGTGCGCCCGCGCGCCTTCGCGCGGCGACCGACCGGGCCTTCGGCGCGATTGCGCGGATTCATGCGCTCATGAGCTACCACGAGGCGGGCAGCGACGTCGCGCGCCTCAACCGCCTCGCGCACCGCGAGGCCGTCGGCGTCGATGCGCACACCTTCGCCGTGCTCGCCCGGGCCGAGCGCATCGCGCAGGCGAGCGAGGGCGCCTTCGACATCACGACCGCCCCTGAGCTCGTCCGCTTCGGCTTCCTGCCGGCGGGCGATGCCATGCCGCCCGCGCGGACGTCGCGCGGCTTCGAGGCGATCGAGCTCCTGCCTGGGCTGCGCGTGCGCTTCGCACGGCCCACCTGGATCGACCTGGGTGGCATCGCCAAGGGCTACGCAGTCGATAGTGGGTGCGAGGCGCTCGAGCAGGCCGGCATCACCGACTACCTCGTCAACGCGGGCGGCGACTTGAGGGTCGGGGCATCGGCCGAGTTCGTGCACGTGCGCCATCCGGCGCGCCCGGAGCTCGCGGTGCCGCTCGGGGAGTTCACCGACCGGGCGCTCGCGACCTCCGCCGCCTACTTCGCCGGACGCCCCGGCGCGAGCGGCGATAGGCACCCGATCATCGCTCCCGGGCGCGGCGGCCCCGCCCGCTACGAGGGCAGCATCAGCGTCTCGGCGCCGGCGTGCACCGAGGCCGATGCACTCACCAAGGTCGTCGCGGTGCTCGGCGCCGAGGCCGCGGCGCCGGTGCTGCGGCGCTTCGGGGCAGAGGCCTGGCTCCTCTCGACCGCCGGCGCCTGGCAGCGGCTCGCGCCGCGCGCGCGGGCGAGCGATGAGCGCAGCGCCGCGGCGCGGGCCATGGCCGCGCGATGACGCGGCCGCCCGACCGTGCCAAGGGGCACTACGCGCTCTCGCCACGGCACGAGGGCTGGGTCGTCGCGACTGCCAGTGCACTCGCCCTCACCGGCATCCTCTGGCTGGTCGGCCACTATTTTCTCGCGCAGGTGGATGAGTATGGCGCGAGCCGGCATCCGCTCGAGGGCTGGGCGCTCAAGTTCCACGGCGCGGCGGCGATGCTGTTCCTCGTCGTGCTCGGAACGGTGCTACCGGTGCACGCGCGGCGCGCCTGGCACGCGCGCCTGAATCACCGCACCGGCCTCACGGTGCTCGGGCTTGCGCTCATCCTCGTGCTCACGGGCTACGCGCTCTACTACGCGGGCAGCGAGACGCTGCGTCCCTGGCTCAGCCTCGGCCACTGGGCCGTTGGGCTCGCGGGCGTGCCGCTGCTCGTGCTGCACGCCATGCTCGGCCGTCGCGCGGCCGCGCGCCTCGCGGCGCAGTCGCGCGCGCGCCACGGCGAGCGCCACCACCACCCGCGCCGTCGCTAGCAGCCTGTCGGACTGACGCTTTGCTTTAGCGGCGTCAGATCGAAGGCGCGGGCAGTTTAAGCGCACACAGTCGGGTGCTCGGATCTAGCTCGGAGCGGCCAGTACTGCGAGGCGGCGGATGTTGTAGGCCAGAGCC
>JANXUT010000005.1 GCA_025356075.1 Pseudomonadota bacterium
CTGGCCACCATCAAGTCGCTGAATCCTCCTGCGATCTCCTCGTCGGTAATCGTCGGCAACCTTGGCGTCGCGGCAGATCCGCTGGCGGCCGGCCAAAGGATCGCAACCTCTTCCGTCAGCTTGCCGCCGTCGCAAACACGAAGCCCAGCCGCCCGCTTTGGAGCAAGCCGCTCTCGACCCCGCGGAATCCCGAGTCCTTCGCGAGCGCCGCTAGATCCTCGAGCCGGACACTGCCGGGGCGATGGAAGTGCGCGAGCGGCCCGTGACGCCGCGCCCCCTTGATGAAGTCGACGACAAGCAATCTTCCGCCTGGCCTTAGGACGCGCCGCATCTCCCTGATGCATTCCGCGCGCCCCTTCGTCGAGAGATGATGAAACGCCCGCGTGCTGAGCACGAGGTCCATCTGCGCATCGGGGAATGGGAGCTGCTGGGCGATGCCTTCGCTGAACGCAGCGGTCGCGCCTTTCCGCGCCGCCTTACGCCTCGCCCGGCCAACCATTTCGGTGGACGCATCGACGCCATACACGGTTCCGGTCGGTCCGACGCGCCCGCTTGCTGCGATCGCAAGGTTCCCCGTGCCACAGGCGACGTCTAGCACTGTCTCGCCAGGCGCAACCCGCGCGAGATCCAGAACCTCCTTTCGAAATGCGCCGTCCCGGCCGAGTGTTGCGAGCCAGACCGTGAGGTCGTAAACGGCGGCGGAGTGTAGGACCGCGCCGACCGTTTTCGAACGGCGACTATGAAGCCGCGGATCGTCGGAGTTCATTGAAATCCTGGCGGAGTGGGACGCCGTAAAGACTGCATTACAGGCGCACGAGTCGCAGTCGTAACGCGTTTCCTATCACCGAGACCGAGCTCAGGCTCATGGCGGCTGCGGCGATGATGGGACTCAAGAGCACGCCGAGGAGGGGGTACAACGCTCCTGCTGCAATCGGTACGCCCAAGACGTTGTAAATGAAGGCGAGAAAGAGGTTCTGGCGGATATTGCGCATGGTCGCGCGGCTGAGGATTCGTGCTCTCGCGATACCGGCCAGGTCGCCCTTCACGAGCGTGACGCCGGCGCTCTGCATAGCGACATCCGTGCCGGTTCCCATCGCAATCCCGACTTCGGCTTCGGCGAGAGCCGGCGCATCGTTGACGCCGTCGCCCGCCATCGCGACGGCGCGGCCGTCAGCACGCAAGCGTCGGACAATCTCGTTCTTTCGTTCGGGAAGGACGCCGGCCTCGATATCGGTGATGCTGAGCTTTCGGGCGACCGCTTCGGCGGTGGCGCGATGATCTCCCGTGACCATCACGATCCGGATGCCATCACTCCGAAGCCTGTCGAGCGCTGCCGGCGTGCTGCCCTTGATCGGATCGGCGACGGCAATGACCCCCGCCGGCTGACCGTCAATGGCCACGAACATGACAGTGGCACCTTCTTCGCGAAGGCTTTGGGCCCCGCCGTCGAGCCCTTCGAGCGGGATCTTGAGATCTGCAAGGAGAGCGGCGTTTCCGACGCCGACCGGCCGGGACGACACCGTTCCAGTCACCCCCTTACCGGTAATCGAGCGAAACTCGGTCGGCTCCGCGAGTTTGAGGCCCCGCTCCTGGGCCGACGCCGCGATCGCCGCGGCGAGCGGATGCTCACTCGCGCGCTCGAGACTCGCCGCGAGGGTAAGCACGGTTCCTTCGTCGAACCCGGCCGCCGGGACTACTGCGACCACCCGCGGTTTACCCTCGGTGAGGGTTCCGGTCTTGTCGACCACCAACGTGTCGATCTTCTCGAGCCGCTCGAGCGCCTCCGCATTCTTGATGAGGACCCCTGCGGATGCCCCCTTGCCCACAGCGACCATGATCGACATGGGGGTTGCGAGTCCTAGGGCGCAAGGACACGCGATGATCAGCACCGACACTGCTGCAACGAGCGCATACGCGAGCTGCGGCGTCGGACCGAATATCATCCAGACCACAAAAGAGATCACCGCCACCAAGATCACCGCTGGAACGAACCACGCCGATACATGGTCTGCGAGTCGTTGGATCGGCGCGCGACTGCGCTGGGCCTCGGCAACCAAGTGGACGATCCGGGCGAGCATGGTGTCGGAGCCCACGCGCTCGGCCCGCATGATGAGCGCACCCGCGCCGTTGATCGTTCCGCCAATCAGGGGAGCACCCAGAGCTTTCGCCACGGGCATGGATTCGCCCGTCACCATGGACTCATCCACCGCAGTAGAGCCTTCGAGCACGGTGCCGTCCACCGGGACTGCATCTCCGGGCCGCACCCGCAACTTATCGGCGACTTGCACCGCCTCCAGCGGAATCTCCTCGTCGCTCCCATCCGCGCGGATGCGCCGCGCGATTTTGGGCGCCAAGTTGAGGAGGGCGCGGATGGCGCTGCCGGTGGTCTCGCGGGCGCGAAGCTCGAGCACCTGCCCGAGGAGCACCAGGACGGTGATGACTGCGGCTGCTTCGTAGTAGACGGGAATCATCCCAACCCCGTTCCGCAGTCCGTCCGGAAAGACTCCCGGAGCGATCGTCGCGATCAGGCTGTAAAGATACGCAGCGCCGATTCCGAGCGCGATCAAACTGAACATGTTGAGCGAGCGCTGTCGGACGGACGCCCAGCCTCGCTCGAGAAGCGGCCACCCGGCCCAGACAACGACGGGTGTTCCGAAGGCAAACTGTGTCCAAAGCGCTGTGAGCGCCGGAATATAGTGATGCAGGTTCAGCGCGGTGACGTGGCTACCCATTTCAAGGGATAGCAGCGGCAACGTCAGCGCCGCGCCAATCCAGAACCGCTGCGTCATATCGCGCAGCTCGGGACTCGGGCTGCCGTCGAGGCTCGGCTGCAAGGGCTCAAGTGCCATGCCGCAGATCGGACAGCGTCCCGGCGCATTGCGCCGAATCTGAGGGTGCATCGGGCAGGTGTAGATCGTGCTCGGTGCCGAGACCGCTTCCTTCCCGGCGTCGCCGGCAGCGGGTAAGCCGCTGCTGCCCTCCATGCGGGAATGGTTGCAGGCGTGACCTGCTGAATGGCTATGCGAATGCGCCAGGAACGCGGCCGGGCTCTCCAGAAAACGACCTCGACATTTCTCCGAGCAGAACACGTAGGCGCGACCACCGTGCTCCGCCCGGTACGGCGAATGCTTGGGCACATGCATCCCGCACACAGGATCGACGCCCTCGCCCGTGGACTGGGCGGGATGGTCCATTCGCCGACCGGCGCCGTCGGTGTGAACGTGGTCGTGCGGGTTGGTCATACCGATTCGCCGTCACCCAGTGCTCTCAGGATTGGGCAGTCGGCAGTGCGTCCGTGCCCTGGACAATCTGCAATCAATCGCCGCAGGCCGTCGCGGATCCGCTCCAGATCGGCCAGTCTCCGCTCGACGTCCGCAAGCTTGTTCTGGGCGGCGCGCTTGACGCGCGCGATGTCCCGGCGCTTCGAAAGCGCAAGCAGGTCGCGCACTTCCTGCAGCGTGAAACCAAGCGCCTGCGCACGCCGGATGAAGCGCAGCCGTGATACCTCCACAGCGCCGTACCGCCGGTAGCCTGAAAGGAGGCGGGTCTTAGGAGCGAGCAGGCCGCTGCGCTCGTAGTACCGAACGGTGTCAATGCGCACGCCGGCGCTCTTGGCAAGCTTCCCGATCCCCAATGAATCCATCGTCGATCTCCGTGGGTCGACGCCGATCCTAAACTATGGACTATAGTCCAGAGTCAAGAGACTGACGTCCGGCGGAATCTCCCCGCACCGCGGCCTGCCGGTGTGATGCGACGGGCCTGCTAGCTGCGCTGTTGCGCCGACGACTCGCCGCTCTTGCCGAGGTGGGGTAGCCAGCGCGGCGTTGCGGCGGCGTAGCGTTCGTACTCCGTGCCGAAGTTGCGCAACGCCTCGCGTTCCTCGGCGTGTGCTAGGTGCACATACATCCACACCAGGAGCGGGAACATCGCCAGCGTCAGGATCGTGGGCCACTGCAGCAGGAAGCCAAACATGATCGCGATGAAGCCGACGTACTGAGGGTGGCGCATGCGCGCGTAGATCCCGGCTTTTGCCACCTGGTGCTTACGCTGCGCCCGGTAGAGCACGTGCCACGCGTTGGCGAGCAGGATGAAGCCCGCGAAGACCAGGAGATTGCTGAGAAAGTGAAGGACCCCGAAATGCGGGTCGCCGCGCTGGCCGGTCAGGGTCCACAACAGATGGCCGGCATCGTGGGAGAGCGGATCGAGCCCGGGATAGCGGCGCTGCAGCCAGCCCGATAGGAAGTAGATAGTGAGCGGCACGCCATACATCTCGGTGAACAGCGCGACGATGAAAGCGCTGAATCCCCCGAAGGAACGCCAGTCTCGTGGGGACGTCGGCTTGGCAAAGCTGTAGGCGAAAAGGATGAACACCGCGGAATTGATGATCACGAGGCTCCAGAGCCCATACGCGGGAATCGCCTGATGGTTCATTTGGGCTCTCCCTGCGGTGGACTCCCCGCGTCATCGTGATGCTTGTGCGCCCCATGACCGCGATGCATGAAAAAATGCATGAGTGGGCAACTGGCCAGAAGCAGCCACGGAAGTATTCCGAGTACGTGGGCCGTATGCTCCGTGATGAGGAAAAAGCCAGCGACCAAGAGGAACCCGGCGCAGACGAGTCCCGTCGTGCTGCGCCAGAAGCCCCTTCCGTTTTGATAGTCCACTTGAGGTTCCTCCTGTTCGCCTCACCGGCCCTCTTTCACGCAAGCCGCCGCGAGAAAAAGTTGTACAGGGGCGCGAACACGAATGCGATATACCAGCCCCACGCGAAGCTCTCCGCGAGTCCGAGGCAGAACCGCAGCCAGCTGTCGAACGCAAATCCTGGCAGCGGAACCGCAAGCGCTCCGTGCGCGATCGGCAGCGACGGCATGACGTAGTAACCAATAACGCAGAGAACGAAAGACAGCACAAATGAAATGCTTAGGCTCCACCCGAGCGTGAACACCGGAATCGGCTGCGCCACTAACGGTTTGCGGTCGACCACACGCTCTTGGCCGATGCTTGCTGAATGAGCCATGACAATCCCCTTTGAAATGACCTTGCCAGTTGCCTTTGCGGCACAGAGATCCTCACAAACTACGTTACCCCTCCGGCAACGCAGATCCATACGTAGAATTGCGGAGCCGTCCGCTCGCAGACACCGGACCGCGAAGCGCGGCGGTGCCCCGACTCTTGCCTCGTTGCTAATCGGGTTGCCCACTCGGCGGCCAGATCGGCCAGCGCGCCTCAGTCGGGGGAGAAGAAGCCGGTCATGATGGCCGTCACGGCCAGCACTGCGCAGATCAGCAGGTACTCGGCGGTCAGGCAACGCACAAACGGGCGCGATGCTTCCGGCCGACCGTTCTCGACAGCCGGCCCGAATCGCCACTTGTTGGCGGCGGCAAGGCCCATTAGAACCGCGAACGCTCCGATCTTCGCGAGGAGCAACCGGCCGTATGGGGTTGCGAGCGAAGCGAATGACGGCAACAGCGTCAGCGCGACAGTTGCGCCGGCCACGGCGATGAATGGGACCACCCACGCGGCGACCGACGAATACTCCCGGACGATCCGACCGGCGACTAGCGCCGGTTCGGAGTTCGCGACCATACCGAGCGGCACGAGGGATCCGAACCATGCCGCGACGATCAACGCATGCACACCTACTGACAGACCGAGGAGCAAGTAGGCATCATGCATTGTCGTATGCCCGACCAATGAAAACGATGCGGCGGTCAGAACGATGCCGGCCGTCGCGAGGCCGAGGGCGCGCGATCCGGTAAATAGCAGGGACGATAGTGAAAGGAGCATGGCTGCGACCCGGACTACCAGCGCCATTGAGGACGTGGAGACCCAGACCATGCGTTGCAGCCGGGCGTCGAAAAGCCCGGACCAGTCGTCGGCGAGCCGGGCGCCCTCAATCCAATCCGCTGCGATCAGCAGGAGAATGGCGGTGATCGCAGACGCAGCAACGAAGCTGTGGATTCTCGGCGCGGACGCTCGCAGCGCTGATCCGAATGCCCCGCGAAACACGGCAGCGCCAGCACCCTGCAGCAGCGCGATGAACCAAGCGGCGCGCAGCACTCCCGCAACACTGTCGACCGACACGTCGGTTGGCCTCAGTGGCTTGCCGGCGACCGCGTACTCGGGACCACGCTAAAAGTCAGTGCCCCCGCGACCACGTGACGGTCCGCACCGACAGCGCGCCACGTCAGTGTGTATCGCCCAGGGCGAAGCGCTGGCATCGGTAGCACCACGGTCGCGGCGGCGCCTGTGGGCACCGCATCGAGCCCGACGGCCGGGGCGCTGCCCTCCCGAAGCAAGGCGATCGCGATTCGCACGCTTTCAGAGAACTTCAAAGTGACCGCGCGCGGCACTTCGCTGACCGTCTGCCCATCCGTAGGGACCGAGGTGAGCAGATGACCGTGCGCAAATGCGGCTGCGGGTGCCGAGAGCATGAGACTGATCAAGAGGGCCTTCACAACGGTATTCTCCTTTTACAGGTCGACCACCGGGCCGGTCGCTCCGTTATCGGCAGCCACCAAGGCCCGATCAAGTTCCCGCTCTTTCACGAAAAAGTAGATCACCGGAATCACGACGAGTGTCAGGACGGTCGCCGACACCATCCCACCGACCATCGGCGCCGCGATTCGCCGCATAACTTCGGATCCCGTTCCCGTGCCCCACATGATCGGAAGCAAGCCCGCCATGATGGCGAGGACCGTCATCATCTTCGGGCGCACCCGGAGCACGGCGCCGTGCATGACAGCTTCGTAAAGGTCGGACACCGTCGCACGCGCGCCCTCCTGGGCACGACGGGCACGCGCCTCGCCCCACGCCGTGTCGAGGTAGATAAGCATGACGACCGCGGTTTCGGCTGCTACGCCGACGAGTGCGATGAAGCCGACCGCGACTGCAACGCTCATGTTGTAGTTGAGCAGGTATAGCAGCCAGACGCCGCCGACCGTCGCGAATGGAACCGACAGCATGACGATCAGCGTCTCCGTGAGGTTGCCGAAGTTCAGGAATAGCAGCACGAACACGATCGCGAGGGTGATCGGGACCACGATCTTGAGCTTGTCGATGGCGTGCTGTAGGTACTCGAATTGCCCGCTCCACGTCAGATAGTAACCGGGCGGCAATTGGACCTGCGCGGAGACGGCTCGCTTAGCGTCGGCGACGTAGCCCCCGATGTCGCGTCCACGGATGTCGACGAAGATGTAGGCGGACAGGAGTGCATTCTCGGTGCGAATACTGGGCGGGCCTTGAACGAAGCGAATGGACGCTAGCTGCCCCAGTGGAACCATCGCACCTCCGATGACCGGAACGAGCACGTCCCGGGCCATCGACTCAGGGCTGTCCCGGAGCTCGCGCGGATAGCGGACGGTCACGCCGAAGCGCTGCCGACCCTCGACCGTCGTCGTTATCATATCGGCGCCGATCGCAGTGGCGACCACCTGGTGGAGGTCATCCACCGTGAGGCCATATCGTGCAAGGGCCGTGCTGTCGGGCACGATGTCGATGTAGTACCCGCCGGTCAGGCGCTCGGCGTACGCACTCGAGGTTCCCGGAACGCCACGAACGACTCTCTCAATGTCCTTCGCGATACGGTCGAGCATCGTAAGGTCGTTCCCGAACACCTTGATGCCGATCGGCGTCCGGATTCCAGTCGAGAGCATGTCGAGTCTAGCCTTGATAGGCATGGTCCAGGCGTTGCTGATCCCGGGCATGCGGACAGCTTCGTCCATCTCGCCGATCAGCCGATCGATAGTCATGCCCGGCCGCCACTCGTTCTCGGGTTTCAAGTTGATCACGGTCTCCGACATCTCGAGTGGGGCCGGGTCCGTGGCGGAGCTCGCACGTCCCGCTTTCCCGAACACCGACTCGACTTCCGGAAAGTCCTTAAGGATCCGGTCCTGCATTTGCAAAGCCCGGGCCGCCTGCGTCACCGATATTCCTGGCAGGCTCGAGGGCATGAAGAAGATTGTTCCCTCATTGAGCGTTGGCATGAACTCGACTCCGAGCTTCATCATGGGAATCAGAGTCACTGCGAGAACAATGGCGGCGAGAACCAGCGTCGTCTTCTTCCAGCGCAGCACGGCCGCAATGACCGGGCGATAGACGTTGATCATTCCCCGAACGAGCGGATTCGACTGCTCGCGCGGTATGCGGCCGCGAATGAAGAGCGCCATGAGCACAGGAACGAGCGTGATCGAGAGGAGCGCCGCCCCGCCCATCGAAAAGGTCTTCGTGAACGCGAGTGGCCGGAACATGCGCCCCTCCTGCGCCTCGAGCGTAAACACTGGCAGGAACGACACGGTAATCACGAGGAGACTGAAGAAGAGGGCCGGGCCGACCTCGCGGCAGGCCGCCACGATCGCGGCCAGTCTCGACTCGCCATCCTTCAGACGCTCAAGGTGCTTGTGCGCGTTCTCGATCATCACGATCGCGGCGTCTACCATTGCCCCGATCGCGATCGCGATACCGCCGAGGCTCATGATGTTCGAATTGAGCCCGAGCACCCGCATCGCCGCGAACGAGATCAGCACCCCTATCGGGAGCATGACAATGGCAACAAGCGCGCTGCGCGCATGCGCTAGGAAGACGATGCAGACCAGCGCAACGATCACGCTCTCCTCGAGCAACGTATGGCGGAGGTTGGCGATTGCCCGATAGATGAGTTCTGAACGGTCGTAGACGGTCGTCAGCGAGACCCCGGGCGGGAGACCGGAGGTGATGTCGGCGATCTTCGCCTTGACGTTTCGGATGACCTCGAGCGCGTTCTGGCCATAGCGCGCCATCGCGATTCCTGCGACGACCTCGCCGTTGCCGTCGAGTTCAGCGATACCACGACGCTCATCGGGCACGAGCTCCGTCCGTCCTACGTCGCGGACGCGAACGGGCGTGCCCATGACACTCTTCACCACGATGTTGCCGAGATCATCGAGTCCCTTCAGGTAGCCGCGCCCGCGGATCATGTACTCGGTGCCGGCGAGCTCGACCGACCGTCCGCCCACGTCGTGATTGCTGGCCCGGATCGCGTCCGTGACCTGCCGGAGCGCGACTCCATACGCCTGCAGCTTGATCGGGTCGATCGTGACCTGGTAGGTGCGAACGAACCCGCCGACGCTCGCCACCTCGGCGACTCCTTGGGCTTTCGCGAGCTGGTACCTCACGAACCAGTCCTGAGTGGCACGCAGGTCGCCAAGGGATTGCTGTTTGCCTTGCAGGGCGTACTCGTACACCCAGCCGACGCCGGTCGCATCGGGACCAAGAGACGGCGATACTCCGGTCGGAAGCCGGCTGGCCACGGTGTTCAGATACTCGAGCACGCGCGAGCGCGCCCAGTAGATGTCGGTCCCGTCCTCGAAGATCACGTAGACGAACGAGACGCCGAAGTTCGAGAATCCTCGGACCACCTTCGCTCGTGGGACGCTGAGCAGCGCCGTGGACAAGGGGTACGTGACCTGGTCCTCGACCACCTGGGGGCCTTGGCCCGGGAATTCGGTGTAGACGATCACCTGTACGTCGGACAGGTCCGGCAGCGCATCCAGCGGCGTATGGATGACCGACCACACTCCGGTCGCGACGATCGCAAGTGTTGCGATCAGCACGAGGAACATGTGCCGCGAGGACCAGTCGATGATTCGGTTCAGCATGGCTAGCGCTCGCCCGAGGGATGCTGGTGGTTCGCTGGTGGCTCCGCCGTGCTGCCGGTCGGTGCGCCGCCGTGGACATTCCCTGCGATCCCCTGGATCGCCGACTTGAGGTTGCTCTCCGAGTCGATCAGGAAATTGCCGTCGACGACGACGGATTCGTGCTCCGCAAGGCCGGCCAGGACCTCGGTGAAGCCGTCGCCATGTAGTCCGACCTTGACCTCACGCGGTTCGAACAATCCCCCGCCGCGATCGACGATCACCAATTGCCGCGTGCCGGTGTCGAGGACCGCAGAGTCGGGAACCGTCAAGCGTGGTGCCGCGTCCCCTGTCGCGATCTCGACGTTGGCGAACATCGCCGGCTTCAACAACCCCTCACGGTTGACAAACTCGATACGTACCTGGGCTGTCCTCGTATCGGGCTGAAGGACAGGCGAGATGAACCTAACGGTGCCGGTGAAGGTGCGCCCGGGGAATGCGGCGAGCGTCGCCATCGCGTGCTGGCCGATGCGCACACGGCTGATGTCTTGTTCAAACACGCTCGCCATCAGCCACACCGCGGACAGATCCGCGATCTGGTACAACGGCTCGCCCGGCATGAAGCGCATGCCGACGCGCGCCATCTTCTCCAGGACGATGCCGTCGCGTTGCGATCGGAGTGTCAGGGTGCGTCGTGGTGGATCGCCGGAGCGCAGGGCTGCAAGGTCCGCGTCCGCGATGTCCCAGTTCCTCAACCGCTCGAGACTGCTTCTGACGAGCTTCTCGGCGCTTGCCCGCGCATCCGGGTCCCCGTCCTTGAGCCCGTCGAGCGTCTCAACCGCGACCTGGTAGTCCTGCTGAGCCGCCACGAGGTCCGGACTGTATACCTCGAGGAGTGGCTGCCCCCTGGACACGCGCTCGCCGGTCGTGTTGACGAGCAGCGTCGTGATCCAGCCTTCGAACTTCGCATTGACGGTCGATTCGAGCCGCTCGTTGATCTGCACCGTTCCGACGAGACGAAGTGTTCGCGACAACGGCCGGAGAATGGCCAGCTGCGTGCGTACGCCGAGCTTTTGCAGTCGGTCCGCGCTCACCGTCACGTGACCGCTTTCCGTGTCCTCGCCCGCGTACACGGGTACGTAGTCCATCCCCATGGCGTCTTTCTTAGGAACCGGCGAGGTGTCTGGAAGTCCCATGGCGTTGCGGTAGTAGAGAATCTCGCGCTTGGCGCCGCCGTCAGACGGCGTAGCGGGAGCCGCTCCGGCCTTCGGCGCGCTCGCTGCGCCCTGGGGACCGGAACAGCTGGCGAGGGGGCTCAGGGCGACTACCGCAATGACGCCGATCAGAATGCGGCGGCTCATGGCTGCACTCCCTGAATGGTTTCGGGCGTCGCACCCGTGAGAAAATCAATCTCCGCCATGGTCCTGTTGTGCGTGGCGATCGCATCCGCTTCTCCCTTCTCGGTTTCGAAGACGCGTATCTGTGCATCGAGGACCGTCAGGAAATCGACCCGCCCGACCCGGTAGGCATTAAGGGTCGACTGGACGACGGCGCGAGTCTGGGGCAGCAGCGTTGTCCGATACAGGCCGGCGCTTTCCCATGACTGGCGCTCGAGCGCTAGCTGCTGCTCGAGATTTGCCTGGGTCTCGAGCCGTTGCGCGCTCGCCATTGCCTCGGCCTCGCGCCGCATCGCACGGGCCTCCGCGACCCGTGGCTCGAGTCGACTTTTCCGCCAGATAGGAAGATTGACTTCGACCGTCATCGTGATCATGTCGTCTCTCCGCATGCCGTCGAAAGTACGGTCCCTTTGTCCATAGCCGACGCGAAGCTCAATATCGGGGAAGTACTCGCGCCGGGCGAGTTCTAGCTCGCGGTCGTTCTTCTCGACTAAAGCGTCCAGCGCCCGTATCTGTGGTCGACGATCCAGGGCGTCCCTCCGCAGCGAGCCTGCGTCCGCTCGAAGCTCCGTCAATGTCGCGGACGTGGGAGCTATCGCATCATCCGCCGCGGGGCGCCCGAGGAGACGGCGGAGCTCAGCCTGTCGAGCCGCGACGTCCTGACGGGTCCGCAGAAGATCCAGCTGCAGCTGGACCACCTCCGTCTGCGCCTTGAGTACATCGCTCTGCGCCGCCTCTCCGAGAGCAAAGCGCGCGGCGGAGACCGTCACAAGGTCGCGCATCGTCTTCTGCGTGCTTTTGATGATTGACTCCGTCGTTCTCGCGAACCGAAGGTCCTCGTAGGCGACGCGCACGTCACGTATCACGCGATTCGTGGCCTCCTCGACCGCCGACGAAATACTGCGGGAATCTGCGGCGGCAACCTGCCCGCGAAGCGCGCGCTTCCCCGGATACGGCAGCCTCTGCGAGATGCCCAGCATCTTCATCGTCATGTCGTCGCGGCGGAAACTCAGCGACGGGACGGGCGCATTGACGACGCCGACTTCGAGCATCGGGTCGTCGAGAGCGGCTGCCGGTCGCTCCCGCTGCACGGCGGCGTCGTGCGCCGCGCGCGAGGCGATGAGCTCAGGGTTGTGCGCAAGCGCTTCGTTAATCAATGGCGCGAGCGGCGTCACCGATGGATCCGATGGCTCCGCGTCTGCTGCTGAAGCGATCCCCGCTAGGAACAAGATGAACGAGGCACGGACGATCGCAAAGCGGTCCTCCGTCCGAGCTGACTTCCAGTACGTCACGAGCGATCTCCCAGTCGGGTGATGCACCGTCCCTCGAGACGAGGCGCGGACGTCCGGCACATGAGGATGGACGGGCGTCGGCGACGGCTGCATCGGCGACAATTCGGTCGGTTGCCGCGCGGCAAGCGACCTCGGCGACAGCAGGAACGACATCGGCGCTGGCGATTAGCCAGCGCCCGTGTCGTCCTACCGACTGGGAGATCTAGATGGGGGGGCGAAAGAAATCGAACACTCGATTGTCAAACGTCGATGCAGCAGCCATGCGGTCGGTGAACTGCTCAGAGCAGACGGGCGTCATGACATCTAGGGTCGGAAGATATGGCCCGATAGCGGCGCATGCGGCGGCGCATGGCGAGGACGCACAGCAGTCTGTGTCATTGGGCCCATCGTGTGTTGGCAGCGGGCTCCGCTGATGATCGCCGAGTGAGCGATGAGCCGTCGGAGATGCCCGTTCACCGTGCCCGGCACAGTGCGGGCTTTGCCCGAGCCCGGCCGACTCAGCGGGGTGCGAGACGGGCGATGCGTGCGCAAGGACGCCTGACGTAACCTGCCAGAGCATCAGCACAACGAGAAACCAGGGCGCGGACGGCCTACGGCACATGCCTTCTAGACTAGCGCCGGTGCTATCGGTTCCGCAATGAAATCGGAGGTGGAGCTGCGTGGCGACTGTCCGCTCTCGCCGGTGTCGCGCCGACAATTGGCGGAGGCGTGAGCGCGGTGCGGGTAAGACGCAATTCGGATGTCGATACACTTCTCGAGCATTTGAGGTGGCGTGCCAGGAATGTGTCTAACTCAGATTGGGCGTGCCAGGAATGTGCCATGGTGAGGCCGGGTTCGGGGTTCGCAAGCACTGCAAGTGGTTGATTGGTAGGCCCCTAGAACCCCCGGCGGCTGAGAGAAGATCCGCGTGTCGGCGGTTCAATTCCGCCCCTGGCCACCACCTCCGATCACGTGAGAGTTGGCGCCGCAGGCGTTGCCTGAACGAACTTTGCCGGGCCCGAACGCGCGCGGAAGGCGGCGGACTACCTGCCGGTGCCGGGCTTCATGTGGGTGTCGAACCAGTCCACCACGCGCGACATCGCGTCCAATTGATCGGCTCGCTTGAAGAAGAAGTGGCCCTCGTCCGGATAGACGACGAAGCGCGTCTGTACGCCGAGACGGCGCAGCGCATTCCAGTATTCATACGACTGGCTGATCGGGACTTCGGCGTCGCGATCACCTGACAGCAGCAGGGTCGGCGCATGCACGTTCTTGATGAAGTTGATCGGCGAACTTCGGGCATAGACCTGCGGGTCGTCGTAGATCGACGCACCAAAATACGGAAGCATCCAGGTGTCGATGTTGTTGGTGCCGTAGTAGCTCAGCCAATCCGACAGCCCGGCCCCCGCCACCGCGGCCTTGAACCGGTCGGTTTGGGTCAGCGCCCACATCGTCACGTAGCCGCCATAGCTCCACCCGGTGATGCCGACGCGTGCGCTGTCGATCGGCGAGTTCTTCACGACGGCGTCGACTCCCGCGAGCACGTCGCGCAGGTCACCGCCGCCGAAGTCCTGCACGTTGGCCCGCGTAAATGCCTCGCCCTGACCGTAGCTGCCGCGCGGATTTGGCTTGAAGACAAAGTAGCCGTGGCTGGCGAGCGCGGCGTCGAAGGATTCGAGCGACGTCGGAAAGATCGGGTAGTGGGCAAATGCCGGGCCGCCGTGCACATCGACCACGAGGGGGTAGCGCTTGCCGGGCTCGATCGTCGGCGGCTCGATCAGCATGCCTTGCACGTCGTACGGTGCGCTCTTCCAGGATATGTTCCTGACGTTGCCGGTAATCCGCACCACGTTCGCGTTCGCCCGGGTGATGGGCCGCCACGAGCCCGGCGGTCCCGTCTGCACCTCCGGTGGCATCACGTAGGACTGGCGGATGACTGCCGAATATTTCCCATCCTTGGACAGCGAGATTCCGCTGTCACCCGGAGTGAATCCCATGACGCTGTTGGCCCAGATCATCTGCGCGGCGCGCCATAGCTCGCGCTGCGTCCGGTGGTCGACGTCGATGTCCGCCAGGACCTCCTCGCCGGCGGCGAACTCCGTCGCGACGATGTGGGCGGCAGAACCGTTCCAGGTGAAGGTATGCACAGAGGCTGCAAGCCCGGGAGTCACATCGACCGATGCGCCGCCGTCCTTGCCGATCACGTAGAGGTCGCCACCCGTGATCGCCTCATCGCTCATCAGTCCACCGATGTAGGCGATGCGCTTGCCATCGCCGGACCAGCGCGGCGAAGCCATCTGTAGCTGCGGCCGCAGGAGTGTGCGTACCGCGCCACTCGTCGCGTCCATCCGATCAAGTTCCGCGATCCACCAGTTGTCGTCGCCGGATCCGTGCGCCGCCGTGACGACGAATTCCCCGCCATCGGGCGCCCAGTCGTACTCGTACACGTTCAGGTCCGCAGGCCCGAGGAGTCGGGGCACGCCCCCGTCCGCCGGCATCACGGCCAAACGCTGCTCATAGATCGCGGCAGCCAGGTCCCCGGCATCGCGGCCGAGAGGATTGAGGGGGCCGGGCAGCTTGGGTGCGCCCTCGGCGTAGAGAAAGGCGATTCGCCCGCCGTCCGGCGACCAGTGCGGCGTGTCGAGCGGACCGTGCGCCTGCGTGAGAATCCTGACGCCGTCACCCGCGGCTCCGGCGACCGCAATCTGCGACTGCTCGAGCGCATCGGTCGTTACGAACGCGATGTGCGTCCCGTCGGCCGACCAGGCCGCGCCGTGTTCATCGCAGACCGAATCCGGGCACGCCGTCAGGCGAACCACGCCCGATCCATCGCGCGCCGTGGCGAGCCAGAGGGCGGACACATTGACGTCGGCACCGCCACGCTTGCCGGTGATCACGCTGCCGTAGACGAGACGCTTCCCGTCGGGCGACAGAGCAACTTCGCTGAAGGCGTGCACCGAATTGAGGGTGTCCAGAATCGCGCCGACCGTCGGCGGTTCGGACGTTGCCGCCAAGACAGGTGCACAAAGTCCCGAGGCCAGCAGGCTGGCGAACAGCCCCGCCAGGACGCACGAGGGACGCTGCATGGGGAGGTCATCCTTTTTGTGCTGCGTGAAGAACCAGGACGGTGGCCGCGCATCAAACGTTTCCGCGCCATCTCCCTTGCGGGCGAAGTGTCATTCGGCCGACCGCGCCGATGCTACCGCAACTCAGCACCCGCTTGACCCCGGCTCGGCGGGACCGACGGGGCTGATACCCGTTCGCGGCTGATCGCTGTAGCGCATTTGGGATCACCGTCAGACTCCCCCGCACGGCGTCCGACTCGGTGTGGGCATTTCGATGCCCGGCGGTTCAGTAACCCATTGATATGGCTGCCAGTGCTCGTCGTCATTCGAGCCCGAAAATTCGTGTGTCGGCGGTTCAATTCCGTCCCCTGCCACCACCCCCAATAGTCGCTTGGCGAGTAAGCGCCGGTGACCGCCGTCGCTCTACAGGACTCTCGCGGGACCTCGTCCTGGTTCACGCGCGGCCGGCGAAACGCTACACGGCCGTGTCTTGCGTTTCATCAAGCCAGCCGCCGAGCATTCGTTTCGAGCGACACGCGTCAGTCACGGCTGCGGTCGCACGAGCTTCAGTTCGCCCCAGGCACCGTCGACGTGGCCGTTCGGGTTGAAGTTGGGATCGTCGGTGACGATGTACTGGTCGGTGCCGCTCGCCCAGGCGTGGTCATAGAGGTTGCTGAGCTCGACCGTGCGCCCGGTGCTCGGATCACGGAAGGTCTGCACGCCACGTACCAACTGGTCAGCCCCGTAGGCAGCGACCATCGAGCCTCGCTGCTGGTTGGCCGTCACGCCCTGGATCGTCTCGATCACGTGCTGCTGGAACGCGGCGACGATCGCGTTCTGCTTGCGCACCTCCGCCGCCCACGTGCCGTAGAGCTTGTTGATCATGGCGGTGGTCGAGGAGATGAACTGCGGATCGAGGCGGATGCTGGTAGCCATCACGCGGTACAGCTTGTCGTAGCCATCAAGTTTGCCGCTCGGCGCCTGGAACCCGGTGATCTGCTCGGCGTGCCAGTCGTAACCCGTGCCACGCCCGCCGCCCGGCACGGTGCGCACGACCACGACCGCCGACCACCACTCGTCGACGGCGGCACCCTTCGAGGACGTCGTCGACGTGCGCACCCGCACGGCCTCGACTCGCGTCGAGCCGTCGCCTTGTCGTCCGAGCCCCAGCTGCGCGCGGACCAGTTGCTCGAGTTCGGGAAACGGCTCGGATGTTACCGGCGGCTTGTCCTCGTGGAACTTCCACACCACGTTGTTCCGGACGAAGTCGGCCGCGTGCATCGGCGCCACGATGGGACAACCCTTGAGCTTGTACCTTGCGTCGAAGCGGTCTCGCTGCTCCATCTGCTGGCGGATCGCCGGATCGTCCGCATAGCGAAATGTCGCCTGCGGCACGATGACCATGCCGTAGGCATCGTCCCCCGTCTTCACTACGCCGTTCACCTGGATGAGATCGGAAAAGCAGCTGCCGGTATCGGGATTGCTGCTGGCGCCACCGACCAGATTCCACTCCGCCGGGGCCAGCAGCGAATAGACCTTCAGCACGCGGTCGGCCTCGTTCGGGGCCGTGACCTTCGTGGTGGTCGTGAACCGTTTCAGCTCGAAATAGCGCGACGCACCGCCGCTGCCGCGGCCAGTCGGTTGCTTCGCTGCCGAACTGGTGGCGGGATGCTTGCCCTCGGCGGACGGCGCTACCGTCGTGACCGGCGCCTGGGGTGGCGCAGGAGAAGGCGGTGCCGGCGGCCCGCTCGCGGCCGCTGGCTGAGCGGCCGTTGGCGCCGCACCGCCGGCCGATCCTTGCAGCATGCTCGTGACCGCCTGCGGGCATGCTGGAGAGACCTGGTCGCGATGCTCCTTGAGGCACGCGAGCATGCGACCGCCGCCCGGTTGCACGCCGGTGCAGAACTGCTGAAGGTCGGACTGGCACGCGGCGCGTGCGGCTTCCATCGGAGGCGACTGGGCCGACGCGGGGCCGTGAGCCGAAAGTCCGAGGACCGCGAGCAGCCCACCCGCTCGCGACAGTCGCTTGGCCGATGACATGGGCAGCTCCAGGGGCGTGAATCGTTGCGCGTGGATCATCGCCCGGCAGGCGTCGGCGTCCTGCGCGGCGTAGCTCAGAATTACGGCGTGCGATGGCTCGGTCAATGTACGGACCATCCCCGAGCGGCAAGTCTTCGACCGCCTCCCCGTGCGGGGCAGCTTAACCCACGCGCCGAAGCCGCCTCAACGCGTCGGCCGCCAATCCGCGCCGGGTGCGCTTTGTCGCGGGTCGGCCGGTACCTCGGCCGTCGGCGCCGGGGCAAGCCGTGTCCGGCCGGCCGCAGCGTACTAATATCCATCCATGCCCGAGCTACCGGACCTCACCGTCTACCTCGAGGCCCTGGAGCAGCGGATCCCCGGGCATCGCCTCGAGCGCATCGCGATCGCCTCGCCATTTCTGCTGCGAACGGCCGTGCCGCCGATCGGCTCCGCCGAGGGCCTCTCCGTGACGGGCGTGCGCCGCATCGGCAAGCGCCTCGCGATCGGGCTCGAGGGCGACCTGTGGCTCCTCTTCCACCTGATGATCGCGGGGCGCCTGCACTGGTTCGCGAAAGGCGCAGCGCAATCGAAGCGCTCCGCGCTCGCGCGGCTTCAGTTCGACAACGGCCTGCTGACGCTGACCGAGGCGGGCACCAAGCGACGCGCGTCGCTGCATCTTCTCGCAGGCGCCGCGGCCCTGCGTCTACACGATCCGGGCGGGATGGAGGTTCTCGAGGCGAGCCTCGAGCAGTTCGCAGCTTGCCTGCGCAGCGAGAACCACACGCTCAAGCGCGCACTCACGGATCCCGGCTTCTTCAGCGGCATCGGCAATGCGTATTCGGACGAGATCCTGCACGGGGCCCGGCTCTCGCCGGTCATGCTGACGAGCCGGATCAGCGACGCGGAGGTGGCGCGGCTGCACGTGGCCGTCCGCGGACAGCTCGCGTGGTGGACGGATCGGCTGCGCGGCGATGCCGGCGGGAACTTTCCGGAGAAGGTGACGGCGTTTCGGCCCGGGATGGCCGTCCATGGCCGCTTCAAGTTGCCGTGTCCGGTCTGCAACACGCCGGTGCAGCGCATCCGTTACGCGGACAACGAGACCAACTACTGCGCACGATGACAGAACGGGGGACGCCTGCTGGCCGACCGTGCGCTCTCGCGGCTCTTGAAGGACGACTGGCCAAAAACCGTCGATGTCTTCGACCGCGAAGCCTAGGCGCGCCTCACTCCGGCAGGTTGAGCTTGCGCAGCAGCGCCGCGTAGCGCGGGTCACCGAGCAGGCCGTGCAGGAGCGGGTCGCCGCGCAGCCACTGGATGCCGGGGTCGTTGTCGATCGCGCGGTCCAGCCACCGGAACGCCTGGTCGGCGTCGCCGAAGTACGCGTAGGTCTCCGCGATCTGGAACTCCTGGCCGTCGGGCGCACGGACAAGGGCGGCGAGGGCCGCGTCCGCCTCCGCCTTGCGTCGCTGCGCGAAGTTCCCGAGCGGCAGCCCGAACGCCCGCCAGCCTGGATCCCGCTCGGCTTCGAACTCGGTCATCGCCTGGGCGACCTGGCCGCGCGCGAGCAGGACCCGGCCGAGCTCGTAGTGCGTCGCGGGAAAGGCGGGCTCAAGTGCCAGCACCTGGCGCAGCATCGCCTCGGCCTCATCGAGTCGCCCGGCGTAGTAGCAGGCGCGCGCGACGTAGCGGCGACTCAGCAGGTTGAGCGGATCACGCTCCAGCATCTTCCGGAACTGTTCGAGCGCCACCTCGCTGCTGCCGACTGTCCGCGTAAAGAACGCGTCGGTGAACAGCACCGTCGTGTTCGTCGGATCGAGCGCGAGCGCGTAGTCGATCGCCCGTCGCGCACCCGCCCAGTCGTGGCTGCTCGTCATCTTCACCGACGCGACCAGGATGTACGGGGCAGCCAGCTTCGGGTCGAGCTTCATCGCCTGGTTCGCGAGCTCCGTCACCTTCGCGATACCCGCATGGACGGGGGTGTAGCCGTTGGCGACCTGGCGGAAGTAGGCCCGGCCTCGGTCCGCATAGGCGGGAGCGAACTCAGGGTCGAGCGCCGAGGCCCGTTCGAAGAAACCGATCGCGCGCTTGAGGTTCTCGTCGGATTCGCCTTGCAGGAAGAATCTCCCCTGCAGGTAGAGGCTGTGGGCCTGCGGATTCGTCGTACGGGCCGCCGCGTCGATCGCGGTCGCGAGGAGCGTGAGCTTGAGCTTGTCGACGACGCCGCGGGCGATATCGTCCTGCACCTTGAACACGTCCTTAAGATCGCGGTCGTAGGTCTCGGACCAGAGCTGATAGCCCGTGTCTGCGCGCACCAGCTGCGCCGTCACCCGCAACCGGTTGCCTGACCTTCGGACGCTGCCCTCGAGCACGTGCGCGACTGCGAGGCGCCGCGCGATCGTGGAGATGTCCTCGGATCGCCCCTTGAAATAGAACGACGAGGTCCGGGCGGGGACGTGCAGCTCCGGGACCTTCACGAGCAGGTCGATGATTTCCTCGGCCATCCCATCGGACAGGTACTCCTGGTCCTTGCGCTCGCTCATGTCGGCGAATGGCAATACCGCGATCGATTTTTCAGGGATGACCGCGACCGCCGGGACGCCGGACGCCGCTGCCGAAACCGGAGTCGGGGCAGGTTCAGGCGCGCGCGCGAGGGGGGCGAAACGCTGCAGCGCGAAATAGCCGATCGCAATGGCCGCGGCGGAGGCGAGAAGCCACGCCGCGGGTGCCCGGTACCCGCGTGCGACCGGGCGCGCGGCCTCGCCGCGGCCGGAGGCCGCAGCGGCCGGGGCCGGGCGAGATGCCGCCGGCCGATCCTCCGGAGTGAGCAGGCGTGCGACACGCTCGACGAAGGCGGGCGGCACCGTCCCGTCCGGTAGACGGGTCCACTGCACGCTCGTGAACGAGTCCGGCACCTCGGCGTCGCTTTCGCGGGTCGAGTCGATGCACACGGGCAGGAGGAACGGGCGGCTCTTCGCGATCAGGTGGCTGCGCTGGTCGGCCAGGTGCCATTCGAGCCTGAAGTAGCCCTCGGTGCGCGCCTGGGTGTTCCGCGAGACGATCGGGATGAACAGCGTGCAGTCGCGGATCTCGCGCCGGATCTTCTGGTCCCAGGAATCCCCACTGCGAAGCGCGTTCTGGTCGAACCACACCTCGATGCCGGCAGCCCGCAGGCTCGCGGAAATGCCTGCCGCGATTTCCGCGTCGTCGGAAGCGTAGCTGAGGAATACGGCTCGTTGGCTGGAGTGAGCGGCCGGGTCGCCGCCCAGCCCCGCTTCGTTCGTCAAGGGAATGTATCCGGAGTCTGGCGCAGGAGC
>JANXUT010000053.1 GCA_025356075.1 Pseudomonadota bacterium
GCGGGCGGCGCAGGTGCCCTCGCCGGATTGGATGCGGCGCCGCGGTTCGAGCGGTCGATCCGGCGCCGCGGCGGTCTCAGTCGTACCAGGCCGGCGACTTTCGCACTAACTTGAAGAATTCCATGCTGTGCCCGATCCAGAGTTCCGCGCCGGTACGCCTTACAAGTTCTTCGACCTTGCGGCGCGATTCGACCGTGCCGGTGGTCTTCTCCTCCTCCGGCATCCGCGTGAGCGCACGCTCCTCGGCGTAGTGGTAGAGGTCGCCCGAGAGGACGACCGGCCCCGTGTTCTTGAGGCGCACCAGCAGCGAGCAGTGCCCCTCGGTATGTCCCGGGGTCGCGAGCACCAGCACAGTCCCGTCTCCGAACACGTCATGGTCCCCGCTCAGCAGCACCGTCTTGCTGTGCTCGAGTGCCGCGTACTGGCCGAACCACGCGTAGCCGCGAGCCTCGTGGCCGAACATCTGGTCGCGATCGCCCTTGTAGACGAGCCACGTGGATGCGGCGAAATCACCTGCATTGCCGATGTGGTCAAAGTGGTAGTGGGACAGCAAGAGGTAGTCGACTCTCGCGGCCGTGTAGCCGATGTCGGCCAGCTGCCCACTCAGCGTGTTGAACTTGATCTGGCCATATCCTTCCAGCGTGTTCTCGTAAAGCGGCCGGCCGACCAGTCGATCGCTGAGTCCGGTGTCGAACAACAGCACGCCCTTCGGATGGACCACGAGGTAGCAGGTGACACCCATGTTGGTGTCCTTGACCTCCTCACGCTTCAGGTTGTAATCCTCGGGCTTGTTGTTGGTCAGGGTGCCGCAATCGAACACGTACAGCCGCGGGCCGATGACCTTAGGCGGCGGCGGCAGCTGCGCGACGCTCGCGGGCGGCGGTGGCGGGTTCGCCCCTTCACCCGGCGAGGCGACGCCCGAGCCCTGGGCGAAGGATGCCGCGAGCAGCAGCATCGCGACGAGCGCCAGGGACCGGCCGGAGATGGACTTGTGCTGATTCATGCTTCACCCGTCGCGTTGGAGGTCGCGCATCGATTGGCTGTTGGACGAGGCTGGCCCGAAAGACTGGTGCGCCGGAGATCGTCCGCGCGGCACCTCGCCCCGCATCGCCGCAGCGCCTGCCGCGCGGCACTTTCGCAGGTTGCGCGAGCAACAGTACCATTCCGTGCGGCGCGGAGGACATCCGGCGCTTGGCCTTCTATAGCGTGACTGCGACGTGCTTGCGAGGAATCAATGATGAAACGTGTTCTGCTGGTCGGCCTTGACCCGGCCAAGGTCGATTTTTCGGATCCGGCGTTTCCACCCGGCATGACCGCCGAGAAGATCCGCGCCGGCATCAAGTTCGCGCTCGAGGAAATGGCGGGGCGAGGCTGGCTGCCGGAGGACTGCCTGGTCAGCCCGGATGAAACGGCCGTCCCGATGCTCGAGCGCCGGTTGCGCGAGAACTCCTACGACTGCGTCGTCATTGGCGCGGGCGTGCGTGTCCCGCCGCGCCGCCTCGCGCTGTTCGAGGCGTTGCTGAACGCCACCCATCGCACCGCGCCGCAAACGGCCATTGCTTTCAACACACGCCCCGAGGACACGGGCGCCGCGGCTGCGCGCTGGCTCTGATATGCGTCAGCCCCGGGCAGTAACCGGGGCGCGGCGATGCGCGCCTCACTTGGCCGCGTGCGGGAACGCCATGCGCTCGATGATCGCATCGAAGCGCGGCTTGCCGGCGAGTTGAGGGAACGCCCAGCGCACTAGGAGCGCCGTCGCCATGTTCGGCGATCGAGTCGCTTCGGCCTTCTCGTACAAGGCGAGCGCCTCATCGATCTCGCCGAGCGCCGCGTGGATGTCGGCGAAGGCGACCGGGTCGACGAATTGCTTCGCCTCGAGGGCGTGCAGCTCGGCGAGCTTCTGACGCGCTCGTGTCGTGTCGCCGCAGGTCGCGTAGGTTACCCCGAGCCACGAGCGCGAGTAGGGAGCCGCGCCGCCTGCAATCATCCGTTCGGCGATTTCGGCCTCCGCGAAGGCGTCCTTGCACTTCTTCTGCATCGCTAGCGTCCTCGCCAGCTTGATGTGGCCCCACGTCCAGTCGGGGTCGATGTCGACCGTGCGGCGAAAGCCCGCGGCCGCGGCGTCGTAGTCGTGCCGTACCAACGCATTGATCGCCATGTCATGGACGGGCTGGACCGAGAGCGGGTCGAGCCGCGCGGCCTCGCGGCTGTGCGCGAGACCCTCGTCAAGCCGCAGCATCGAGTTCAGGAAGCTTCCGTATTCCTCGTGGACGGTCTCGCTGCCGGGGCTGAGCGCCAGCGCGCGTTGAAACTCGGCGTCCGCACCGGTCCAATCCCACTCGAAGAGGTACAGGACGAGGGCGAGCGAGGCGTGGGCCTCGCCGAGACCCGGATCGAGCTCGAGCGCTCGCGTAACGGCCGCGCGAGCCTTGCCCGCCGACTCGACGCGGCCGCTCGCGCGCAGTATCGCCTGCACCGTGTAGGCATCTGCGAGGCCCGCGTGCGCCATCGCATAGTCGGGGGCCCGGGCGATGGCCTGCTGGAAGTAGTCGACGCCCTTGTCCATCTCCGCCTGGTTGCCGACGAGGAACTCGCGGCCCTTCAGGTACAGGCGGTAGGCCTCGGGGTCGGAGGTCTCGTTGCGGGTGAGCTTGTCCTTCTCCTCGCCACTCAGCTGGCGGCGCAGCGTCCGGGCGATGGTCGTGGCGATTTCGCCTTCTACATTGAGCATGTCATCGGCCGACCGCGCGTACTTCTCGCCCCACAGCTGCGTCGCATCGCGGACCCTGACGAGTTCGGCGGAGATCGCCACGTTCCTGCCCCGCTGAGCGAGGCTGCCGAGGATCAGCGCGTCGACGCCGAGCTTGCGGCCGATCTCGGTCGCTTCCAGCTTTTTGCCCTTGAAGGCAAACGCGGACGTGCGCGAGATGACGTGCAGCCCGTTCAGGCTAGAGAGCTTGTTGATGAGGCTCTCGGAAATTCCATCGCTCAGGTACTCGGCCGCGGGATCCCCGGTCGCGTTCTCGAACGGCAGCACGGCGACAAGGCCGATCGCGTCGCTGGAGGAGGCGAAGTGGCGCACCGCCCCGACGCCGAGCGCGACGAGTACGATGAGGATGGCGATGCCGGCCACGACGCGAGGACCGAAGCTGCGCCGCGGGCCGACGGGGGCGACGCCCCCTGTGACGGGCGAGGCGCCGGCGGCGGGCGCGACGCGGCCATCCGCCGACAGCAGCGCGGCGACCCGTGCCACGAACGAGGGCGGCGGTTCGCCGGCCGGGGCCCTTGTCCACTGGATCTCTCGAAACCTGTCGGGGACTAGCGCATCGGCGTCGCGGGTATCGTCGATCGCGACCGGGAGGATGAATGTCCGCTCGGCGGCCATCAGGTGGGAGCGGTCGATCGCGAGCTTCCACTCGAGGCGGAAGTAGCCCTCGACGCGCGCGCGGGTATTGACGGAGATGATCGGCACGAACAAGGCGCAGGCCGAGATCTGCTTCTTGATCGCCGAGTCCCACGCGTCCCCGCCCCGCAGCTCGCTCTGGTCGAGCCAGACCTCGACGCCGGCCGCCCGCAGGGCCTCGCAGATGCGTCGCGCGGCGTCCGAATCCTGCGACGCGTAGCTCAAGAACACGGCTCGCTGGCCACCGTGGGCGGCCGGGTCGCCGCCAGGCCCCGCATCGTTCGTCAAGGCAATGTATCCGGGGTCAGTGAGGAGAGCCCGCAGGATGACCTACGCTGTGCGCCTTCGCAAACGGCTCGCCGGCCGACGCGCGTTGTGACGCTGCCGCCGCCGGCGGCGCCGGTCGGGGGAGTCGACAGCGCCCTCGTGACAGCGCTCGGGATTCGATGCACCATCGAACACCCATCGCGTAGGCGCTCCGGCGCAGGCGGCCGAGGTTTCGTGACTTCCCTGCGGCGCGTACGTGCCCTGCTTTTCGACCTCGACGGCACGCTGGTCGACACGGAGAACCAGACCGACGAGGCCATCAGCTCCGTCGTCGCCCGCCACGGCGTGAGCGGCTTCGTGCTGCCGCACTTCGAGACGCGCGGCAGGACGTGGGTACACGTCGCCGAGACGATTCGCGCCCGCACCGGGATCGACCTGCCGGTGGCGACGCTGACGGCGGAGCTCCTGCAGGACTGGAACGCGGTGACCTCGAACGCCGTCCCGATACCGGGAGCGCCGCAGGCGCTGAGGGCCGCCGCTGCGGCGGGACTGAAGCTCGCGGTCGTCTCCTCGAGCCCGCGCGCGGTAATCGACCGGTTCGTTGCGCAGCTCGGCGTGGAATCGGTGGTCGGTGCGACCGCCCGGGTCGGCGGCGATGACGTTCAGCGCGGCAAGCCCGATCCCGAGGGATTCCTGCTGGCGGCCCGCCTGCTGGAGGTGGACCCTGCGGAGGCGCTCGTGTTCGAGGACAGCCGGGCGGGCCTGCTCGCGGCGCGGGCGGCCGGCATGCGCTCGATGTTCATCACCTGTTGCGCCGGCGATGTTGCCGGGAACGCTCCCCTCGCGACGACGTCATTCACGGACTACCGCTCGCTGCCGCCGGCGCTCTGGAGCAAGCTGCTCGCGGGAGAGGCGGACCTGCTCGGCGGATCGTTCGCGTAGGGCGACGCGCGGACCGGCCTACCCTCCGATCAGTTCGCTACCGGCGTCGCGTAGGCGGGCGGGGCGGGGCGCTTCGGGGCGGGCGGCTTCGGCTGGGCGCGCGTCGGCGATGCATTCTTCACGTGGCGCGTCACCGCCTTCGCCGGGTGCTTGGGCGAAGCGTGCTTGCGGCGAGGCGCTGAATTCCCGACCGTCGGCGTCCCGATCGGCGCGCCGTACACATGCGGGCCCGTTGTAGCCTGGGGGGCGAACGAACTTGGCTTCGCGGGCGCCCGCGGCACGTTGCCGGCAAGTGCGGCCGAAGCGCTCAAGAGGGTGATCGCGGCCAGGATGGCGATTGCGTGGCGTGGCATGGGCAGGGACCTCCGAAGTCCCATCGTACGCAAACCACTGCGCGGCCGGTTTCCCGTGCGTGTGAACGTGACGCGAATCTCGATTTATCCGCCCGTCGTCGTGTCCCAGATCACGATTGGTTTGGCCTCGGCGGGCGCTGCCGGGCGCCCACTCAAACTCCCGCGCGATGCGTCCTTTGCGCGAGCAGCGTCTCGGCTTCGGATGCTATTACGCTCGCCTCGTCCACGAGGACTACCTCGAGCGCAGTGCGGCTCTGCGCGGCAGCAATGCTCGCGTTGGCGCCGACGCTGCCGGCGTTCAGCTCGTCCGCGAGGTTGACGCCCGCCCATTCCATCCCCGTGAGGATGCGGCGGCGGATCTCCGGGCTGTTTTCGCCGATTCCCCCGCCGCAGGCGATGACGTCGACTCCGCCGAGCTCGCAGATGTAGGCGGCGATGAAGTGCCGGATGCGTCGACAAAAGACCTCAAGAGCGAGAGAGGCCTGCGGGTTGCCCGCCCGCTCGAGCGCAAGCAGCTCACGCACGTCGGCCGTCTTCTCCGAGAGGCCAAGGAGGCCACTCGCCTCGTTGAGCTCGCGGCGCATCTCGGCCGGCGTCGTGCCGGCCCGCTCCATGATAAAGAGTACGGCGCCGGGGTCGATGTCGCCGGACCTCGTGCCCATGACGAGTCCCTCGAGCGGCGTGAATCCCATGCTGGTCGCCATGGCGCGCTCGCCATGCGTCGCCGTCACCGAGCAGCCGCGGCCGAGCTGGAGGCTCACGATGCGCGCGGTCGGACGACCCGCGCCAAGCCGCGCGCGGACCGCCTCGCACATGTAGCGATGGGCGGTACCGTGAAAGCCATAGCGGCGGATGCCGAAGTCCGCGTACCAGCGCTTCGGAACGGCGTAGCGATAGGCGGCCTCGGGGAGATTCGCGTAGTACGCGGTGTCGAACACCCCGACGACCGGGATCGCCGGGCCGAGCTTGCCGCGGACCGCGGCGATGACGGCGAGCGCCGGTGGATTGTGGAGCGGTGCGAGCGGCGCGATTGCAGCGAGCGCCGCGAGCTCGGCCTCGCCAAGCGCGGTAGTCGCGCGAAACCGCTCGCCACCGTGGACGATCCGGTGCACGGTCGCGGTCAGTCCCGCCAGCAGGTTGCTACCGCGGGCGACGGGATCCGCGAGCCAATCGAGGACGAATGTCGCCGCCTCGGCCAGTGAGCCGACCGGTGTCGGCGATGCCCCTGGCGCCCCGGGAAGCCGCGCGAGGAACCGGCCGGAGCCGTCCGCCGCATCCACGAACGCCCCCGACAGCACGCGCGCGGGCGCTGCGCTCGCAGACGTCTCGAGCAGGTCGAATTTGAGCGAGGAGCTGCCGGCGTTGAATACGAGGAAGCGCATACCGTCAGCGCGCTGCGCTTCTTGACGCCACTGCGCCGGCGTCAGTCACGTCGCGTGTCATCGTTAGCCGCCCTGGCCATCGCCACGATCGAGCGGCGATTCAGCGAAGCGGCGCCGGCGGCACCGGCCCCACGCCGCGCCGCGTCAGCTGTCGCAGGCCATACCCGCCGAGCATGATCAGCACGCTCACGATTCCGAAGCCGAGCGGCGCGCGCTGGTCCTCGATGAAGCCCATCGCGCCCACGATCGCGAGCATCGCGGCGATCGCGACGTACGTCAGGTATGGGAAATACCACATTCGCATCTTCAGCCGCTCCGGCGCATCCCGCTCGAGCGTGCGCCGCAGTCTGAGCTGCGAGACCGCAATCAGCACGTAGACGAAGATCGCGACCGTGCCGTAGGAGTTCACGAGGAACGCGAAGACCTTGTCCGGCGAGACATAGCTCATGACGACGGCCGCATAGGCGAAGGCTGTCCCCGCCAGGATCGCCGCGACCGGGACGCCGCGGTTGTCGAGCCCGGCGAAGACGCCCGGCGCATCGCGGTTGGCGGCGAGCGCCATCAACATTCGCGAGGAGGCGAACAGCCCCGAATTGAGCGCCGAGAGGACCGCCGTCAGGATGATCGCGCTCATGATTGTCGCGGCGCCGGGCACCTTGAGCGCCTCGAGCACGCTGACGTACGGCTGCTCCATCCGCGTCGGGTCGTTCCACGGCAGGATCGTGACGACGAGGAAGATCGATCCCACGTAGAAGATGAGGACTCGCCAGATCACCGATTGCATCGCCTGCGCAACCGCCTTCTCGGGCTCGGCGGATTCGGCGGCTGCGACCGTCACTATCTCCGTGCCGAAATAAAACCCCGTCGCGGCGACGGCGCCCGTGAGTACATGGGCGATGCCGTTCGGCGCGAACCCGCCGTGAGCCGTGAGGTGCGAGAATCCGCCGCTCGCCGACGGCCAGAAGCCGAGTACGAACGCGGCGCCTGCGGCAAGGAACACGACGATCGCGACGACCTTGATCGAGGCGAACCAGAACTCCGCTTCGCCGTAGGAGCGTACCGAGAGGAGGTTCACGACGGTGAAGAGGCCCGTGAGCCCGAGCGTGAATTCCCACGGCTCAACCGCCGGCCACCAGTGGCCGAGAAGCTTTGCCCCGGCCACGGCCTCGAGCGCGACGACGATGATCCAGAAGTACCAGTACATCCAGCCAGTCAGAAAGCCCGCAAGATCGCCGAGGGCGAGGCGGCTGTACTCGTAGAAGCCGCCGATGACGGGATAGGCGACCGCCATTTCGCCGAGCATCCGCATGACGAGCACGACGAGCGTTCCGGTGAGCGCGAAGGAGATGACGGCGGCGGGGCCGGCGGAGGAGATCACCACGCCGCTGCCGACAAACAGGCCCGCGCCGATGACGCCACCGATCGCGATCATCTGCATGTGCCGTCGCTGCAGGGTGCGTCGCAGGCCGGTCGTGCTGTTCATGCTTCAGGTCCGCCGCAGGGAATGGGGCAGGCGGCGCGACGCCGCCAGCCTCATACGAACGCCTTGTACTTCTCGAGCCAGCGTACCGGTTTTGACAGCGCATCGCGACGGAACGGGTCGCCGAGCTCCTTGGTCACCATGAGCTCGATGACGGTCGTACGGCCCTCGCGCTGCGCGAGCGTCGCCGCCTTGAGCGCCGGTGCCACGTCCGCGAGCCGCTCGACGGTCACGCCTTCGCAGCCGAAGGCGCGCGCGACGCCCGCCCAGCTCGGGTTCTCGAGGTTGACGCCCTGGTAGCGGCGCGAGTAGAAATCGACGTGGTTCTTCTTCTCCGCTCCCCACTGCCCGTTGTTGAAGACGAGCACCGTTACGCCGATCTTCTCGCGCGCACAGGTCAGGAGCTCGTTGAAGCTGATACCCCACGCGCCATCGCCCACGTAGGCGAACGCGGGCCGGTCCGGCGAGGCGAACTTCGCGCCGCAGATGACCGGAAACGCATAGCCGCAGTTGCCGAAGCTCATCGCCGCGAACATCGAGCGGGGCGCGTCGAAGCGCAGGTAGGAATTCGCGACCGAGCAGACGTTGCCGATATCGGTCGAGACCATCGCGCCCGGCGGCATCGCCTTCTCGAGTTCCCTCAGCATCTGCCGCGGGTGCATGTACTTGGAGTCCGCCGAGATCTCGACGGAGTAGGGGTCGCGCTCCTGGGTCCAGCCATCGAGCTCGGTTTCCCAGCCGCGCTTCTCGGCATTGATCCGCGCGATGCGGTCGCCGCGGTTGGCGGCGCAGGCGAGTGGCCGCCCCTTGAGCCGCTCGATGAGCGCGGCGGCGGCGGCGCGCGCATCGCCGTGGATGCCGACGCTGATGGGCTTTACGAGCCCGAGCATCCGGGGATCGGTGTCGATCTGGATGATCTTCGCCTGCTTCGGCCAGTAGTCGAGGCCGTGCTGCGGCAGCGTGCCGAAGGGCCCGAGCCGGGTGCCAAGCGCGACGACGACGTCGGCCTGCGCGATCAGCTTCATCGCCGCCTTCGAGCCCTGGTAGCCAAGGGGCCCGACCGAGAGGGCGTGCGAGGCCGGGAATGAGTCGTTGTGCAGGTAACTGTTGCAGACCGGTGCGCCGAGGAGCTCCGCCAGCGCGATCGCCTCGGCGGTGCCGCCCGACATGATCACGCCGCCACCGGCAAGGATGACGGGGAACTCGGCCTTTGCGAGCGTCTCGGCCGCGGCGTCGAGCGCCGCCGAGTCGCCCGGGCCGTGGGCGATCCGCATCGGCGCGCCGATCGTGACGTCGATCTCGCCGTAGAAGAAGTCGCGCGGGATGTTGAGCTGCGTCGGGCCCATCTCGAGCATCGCGCGGTCGAAGCAGCGCCCGGCGATCTCCGCCATGCGCTTCGGGTTGTTGACGTGCCCTTGGTACTTGGTGATCTTCGAGAAGATCGGCAACTGCTCGGTCTCCTGGAAGCCGCCGAGCCCGAGAGACATCGAGCCCGTCTCCGGCGTGATGAAGACGACCGGTGAGTGCGCCCAGTAGGCCGCGGCGACGCCAGTCACGAAGTTCGTCACGCCCGGCCCGTTCTGGGCGATGCAGACGCCATGGCGACCGGAGGCGCGCGCGTAGCCATCGGCCATGTGGATCGCGCCCTGCTCGTGGGCGACCGGGACGAACTCGATGCCCGCCGCCGGGAAGATATCGAGTGCATCCATGAACGCGGATCCGACGATCCCGAACACGTGGGTGACGCCGTTGACGGCGAGTGTTTCGACCAGGGCTTCGGACGGCCCCATCTTCTGCGACGACGGGCTCACGGCAGGCCGACTCCTAGATAAGTCTCGTTTATAGAGACGATACGTCTTGTTTCTAGGCTATACTAGGCCCCGCTCCGCAGTGATAGCAAGTCTCGGTCCGTCCGAGGCGTGCGCGGCTGCCGGATCGAACCAGGGGGTCGCGTGGCGAGCAGTCGGGTGGTGCCGATGACGGCCGGGCCGAGCGAGATCGCGGGCGAAACGTCCTCGACGTTGAAGGCATTCGCCGTGCTCGAGGTCCTCGTGCGCGCCGGTCGCGCGGTGACACTCGCGCAGCTGATCCAGGCCACCGACCTGCCGAAGCCAACGCTCCACCGGACTCTGACGCTGTTCGAGGAGGCCGGCATCCTCGGTCGCGAGCCGGGCGGGCGCGCCTACATCATCGGGGAGCGCCTCTCGCGCTTCGGCCTCGACGTGCTAAGGAACGAAGGCGCCGCTACCGAACGGCGGACGATCCTGAATCGCCTCGTGCGCGAACTCGGCGAGAGCTGCAACCTCGCCGTGCTCTACAAGGGCGCGGTCATCTACCTGGACCGGGTCGAAGCCGACTGGCCGCTGCGGCTGCAGCTTCCGGTCGGCGGCGTCGCGCTTCCCCCCCACTGCTGCGCGAGCGGCAAGCTGCTCCTCGCCTACCTGCCCGCGGAAGAGCGCAACCGCCTGGTGGAGCTCATGGCGCTCGAGAGCTTCACGTCCCGCACGATCACCGACCGGGGCGCCCTCGGCGCGGAACTTGCGCGGGTCGTCGCGAGCGGTTACGCGGTCGACGACGAGGAGTACGTGCTCGGCGTCGCGTGCGTCGCGGTGCCCATCCGGAACCCGCACGGCGATGTCATTGCATCCGTCGCCGTGCAGGGCGCCACCGCGCGCCTGCCGCTTGAGCGCGCAATCGAGTTCGTGCCGCAACTCAAGGCGGCTGCGTCCAGAATCGGATCCACGTTCGGCTGATGGCTTGCAGTTCGCGCCGCTAGCTTGGGCGCCACGGGTGACGGGACACACGGAGACCGCAAATGAATGTCGCACTGGAATCGCTCGAGCAGCACTGGCTTCCGTTCACGAACAATCGCGAGTTCAAGCGCGAGCCGCGCCTGTTCGTGCGCGCGAGCGGCATGCACTACTGGAGCCAGACTGGCCAGAAGATTCTCGACGGCAGCTCAGGGCTGTTCACGACCGCTGCCGGGCACTGTCGCCCGGAGATCGCGAAGGCGGTCGGCGAGCAGCTCGGCACGCTCGACTTCACGCCATCGTTCATGCGCGGCCACCCGGGGGCGTTCGCGCTCGCCAATGCCGTGGCGCGGCTGACGCCGAAGGACCTGAATCGCGTCTTCTTCTGCAACTCAGGCTCCGAGGCGGTCGACACGGCGATCAAGATCGCATTTGCCTACCACCTCGCGCGCAAGGAAGGCCAGCGCACCTACCTCGTGTCCCGCGAGCGCGCGTATCACGGCGTGAACATGGGCGGCACGGCGCTCTCCGGCATGGTCAAGAACCGCGAGGCGTTCGGCGCCGTGATGCCGGGAGTCCTGCACCTGCGTCACACGCTGTTGCCCGAGAATCGCCTGAGCCGCGGCATGGGCGCGCGCGGGGTGGAGCTCGCCGATGACCTGCAGCGATTCGTGCAGCTCGTTGGCGAGAAGCGCATCGCCGCCGTGTTCGTCGAGCCTATCGCGGGGTCGACGGGCGTGCTCGTTCCGCCGCGCGGCTACCTCGAGCGGATCCGCGAGATCTGCGATCGCTACGGTATCCTGCTCGTGTTTGACGAGGTCATCTGCGGCTTCGGCCGCACCGGCGCCCCGTTCGCCGCGGAGTCCTTCGGCGTGACGCCCGACCTCATCACGATGGCGAAGGCGCTCACCAACGGCGCCCAGCCGATGGGCGCGGTCGCCGTCCGGGAGGGGATCTACCAAACCATCGTCGACGGCGCACCGGACGGCGCGACGGAATTCTTCCACGGCTACACGTACTCGGCGCATCCGGCGGCTTGCGCGGCGGGACTCGCGACCCTCAAGATCTACGAGACCGAAGGCCTGTTCGCGCGCGGCCGGGAGCTCTCGCCGTATTTCCAGGATGCGATGTTCGGGCTTCAGGACCTGCCGGCGGTCGCCGACGTGCGCGGCTTTGGGATGCTTGCCGGGGTCGAGGTCAAGCCCGGCACGGCGCCGGGCGCGCGGGGCGCGGAGCTGCAGGCCAAGCTCTTCGACCGCGGCCTGCACGTGAAGACGACGGGCGATGTCGCGATCATCGCGCCGGCATTCATCGCGAGCAAAGAGGACATCGATGAGATCGCGGCGATTCTGCGCGAGGCGATCGCCGCGTATTGATGGGGCGGCGCGGCCAGGCTGATTCACGCGATGATGGGAGAATAGAGATGATCAATGCACCAGGGGTGCTGCGGACCGCGCGGCAGGCGGCCTGCGGCTTGCTGCTACTGTGCGGCGGGCAGGCCCTCGCGGCGTCGCCGGCGGCAACCACCGCGCCCGCCGATGCCCCAGCCGCGGGCTACGCGAGCCTGCTTGCGCTCTACGCCGACTGGCAGCACTTCGCGCCGCCGCCGCGCGCGCGCGGCGTGCCCGACTACTCGGCGGAGGCGATGCAGGGCAAGGCAGCAGGCCTGAAGCGGATGCAGGCGCGGCTCGGCGCGATCCGGCCGGCGGGCTGGCCGGTCGCCGAGCAGGTCGACTACGAACTCCTGCGCGCCGAGATGAACGGTCTCGATTTCAACCTGCGCGTGCTCAAGCCATGGGCGCGTGACCCGGCCTTCTATGCGACGCTCGAGACCGAGGAGAGCGACACGCCGGCGCACGAGGCGCCAACCAGCGATGCGCTCGTTGAACTCTGGCAGTACTCATTCCCGCTGACGCCGGCGGCGCAGCAGAAGCTCGCAGACGAACTGCGTGGCGTCGCGCCGTTCCTCACGCAGGCGCGGGGCAACCTCACCGGCAACGCCCGCGACCTCTGGCACGCAGGCATCGGCACGGTCCACGCCCAGGCCGAGAACTTGCGTGAACTTGAGCGGCGAATCGCGACACCGGCGCCAAGCGCCGAACTCCTCGAGGCGCTGCACGCGGCCGAGGCCGCGACTGATCAGTTCGCCCGCTGGCTCGAGCGCGAGGCACCCTCGAAGACGGGGCCATCGGGCGTCGGCAAGGCGAACTACACGTGGAACCTGAAGCACGTGCATCTCGTGCCGCTGTCGTGGGACGAGGAGGTCGTGCTGTTGAAGCGCGAACTCGCGCGGGCCCACGCGGCGCTGCGCTTCGAGGAGCAAAGGAATCGCGCCCTGCCCGCGCTCGTGCCGATCGCGACCGCGCAGGAATATGAGCGGCGCGCCAACGACGCCGTTACCCGCTACATCGCCTTCCTGCGCGAGCGCGACGTACTCGAGGTTCGCGACTTCCATGATCCGGCCATGCGCGTTCGCATCGGCCACTTCGTGCCGGAGGACAAGCGCAACTTCTTCCTGATCGTGAGCCACCACGAGCCGCTGGCGCTGTTCACGCATTTCTATCACTGGTTCGACCACGCCTACATGCAGTACCAGCCGAGCGCGAGCGCGCTCAGGCGCGAGCCCTTGCCGTACAACATCTGGGACAACCGCTCGGAGGGGATGGCGACCGCGGTCGAGGAACTGATGATGGACGCGGGGCTCTACGAGGAGAACCCGCGCGCGCGCGAGCTTGTCTGGATCATGCTCGCGCAGCGTTGCGCTCGCGGGCTTGCCTCGCTCTATTCACAGGCCAACATTTTCGACTTGCAGCAGGCTAAGGCGTTCCAGGTGCGCTGGACACCGCGCGGCTGGATGCGCCCCGACCTCGACCTGCTCGGCTTCGAGCAGCAGCTCTACCTGCGCCAGCCCGGCTACGGCACGAGCTACGTGACCGGCAAGTATCTGATCGACGAGCTGATCAAGGACCGCTCGGCAGAGCTCGGCAAGGAGTTCTCGACCCGGCGGTTCTTCGCCGAGTTCAACGGCGCGGGCGTGATACCCGTGTCGCTGATCCGGTGGGAATTGACGGGGCAGGACGAGGCGATCCGCTCGATCATCGCGAGCCCGTGACCGAACGGCGCCCGCAGGCGCCCGCGAGCTTTCACCCGCGTGACGACCGGCCGATGCCGGTCGTCGGGTGGCTTCAGGGCATGTCCTGCAGTGCCCCGAACGTGCCGGCCGCCGTCGCGCTCTGCAGCAGCACGCCCGGGTGGGTCGTCACGACGTTGCCGACGGTCGGATTCGTGACGCCGTTGCTGACGACGATGTCGAGGTGGCCATCGCCGTTGACGTCCGCGACCGCAACCTGGTTGGCGCTGGGCGCCGGATAGACGGTCGCCGGCAGGAACTTGCCCGGATTGGCCGGATCGTGCAGCAGCACCGTCACCGACTCGCGTTCACCGATGACGATGTCGAGCTTGCCGGTGCCCGCAAGGTCCGCGAGCACGATCGACTGCACGATGTCCGTCATCGCGATCGGATAGGAGACCGCGGCCAGGAAAGTGCCGTGGTTGGCCGGGTCCTGCAGCAGCACGTTCACCGTCGGCGCCGAGCCGCCGGTCGGACCCGGGTCGGTGATGACGAGGTCGTTCAGGCCGTCGCCATCGACGTCGGCGATCGCTATGACGTTCGCGCCCTGCAGGTTCTGGTTGGCGGTCTGCGTGAATACGCCGACCGGCGTCGCATAGGTGGTCGAGTTCGCGGCACCCGTGTGCAGCAGCAGCTTGACGCCGACATTGTCGGTCAGCGCAACGTCCGCCGCGCCGTCGCCGTTGAGATCGCCGACCGCGACCCAGTTTGCGCCGCCCGGGTAGAGGGCGACGGGCGCCGCGAACGTGCCGGGCGAAGTCTGCACGAACAGCGACACGTTGTAGTCGGCCGAGACGAGGTCGAGCAGGCCGTCGCCCGTCATGTCGCCGAGCGCGACCTGGGAGGCGCCCGCGCTCATGAGCACGAGCGGGGAATTGAACGTGCCGGGGCTCTGGACGTTGTTGAAGAAGACCGACAGCGTGCCGTCGTCGAAGCTCGCCGTGACGATGTCCGGCGCGCCGTCGCCATTGACGTCCGCGGCGGCGACATAGAGGGGGTCGGTGCCGGCGGCCGAGAGGGTGGGCGTCGCGAATGCGCCGGCGCCGGTCGACAGGTAGCTCTTGATGTTGGAGGCGCCCGGCGCCTCGAGCGGGAACACGGTGCTGAGCTGGACGACGTCGGCGAACCCGTCGCCGTTGAAGTCAGCGCTGACGACGCCGTAGGAGAACTCGTAGGGAGTCCCCGAGAAGCACGAGTAGCACTGGTTGCCGTAGCCGTAGCCGTTGCCGTAGCCGTTGTCACAGCTCGCGAGCAGGAGCGACACCGCAACGCCGGCACCGATCGGCCACGCGCGCTGCACGCGGCGGGGCAAGCGGCGCAGCGCTTGGGCCATCGACGGGCGAGATGAGTACGACATGAGTTTCTCCTCCCAATACACCTGGACGATCCGTCCGCTGTGCCAGCGGCACTGTCGATGACGGTCGTGGCGGAAGTGTCGCGTGCCGCGGGAATTCGCGCGGCGTCGTGGTTAACGCTTTGCCGCTCTCGCAATTCCCGGCCGCGCCCGCCCGTTCCGATCGACCGACCAACATACTTTCAACGGTGCAGCCCGCGCGAAGTTGACCGGCGCGCGCCAAGCCGCTGCGCGCCGGGCGCCGAAATGTGCCGCGGTTGTCTAGCGCCTTGATTGCACTATCAATACTCACCAGACGCGAGCAGCATCATCGCGCCGTCGCGAGGCGTTCGCGCACGCTAAACTGTCTGCGAGCGGCGACAGGCGCGTGCTTCAGCAAACTTAGGCTCGAGCTGACGTGGAGCTGAATCGATGTGCGAGCCGAAACGGCGACTGCGAAGGGCCGCCGCCGGAGGTTGTGGCGCCTTGCGGCGTAGCCACGTAACCACACTCAGGAGATCGCGAATGCGGACGCCGGTTGTGCACGGCCTTGTGATCGGTTGTCTCGTCCTTACGCTCGGCGGCGTACCCGTCGCCGCGGGTGCCGCCGGCGCGGTGCCCCCGGCGTCCGCCCGCTTCGCCGCCCTCGTCGATCGCTACCTCGACCAGTTCGGCCATTTCCACCCGTCGATCTCGGCCGGAAACGGCATCCACGGCCACGACGGCGAGCTCGAGGACTTCTCCGCCGCCTCGATCGCACGCGAGCTTCGCTGGCTCAAGGCGACTCGCCTCGAGCTCGCGGCATTCCCGGCGGCCGACCTCACGCCGGAGGAGCAGGCCGACCGGCGGATCCTCGCCGGCGTGATCGACGGCTGGATCCTCGACCTCGACGCCGTCCGCACCTGGACCCGGAATCCCATGGTGTACATCGCAGCCGTCTCGGACGGGTTGCACGACCTGATCACGATGGAGGCGTCTCCGGCGGAGCTACGCATGCAACATGCGCTCGGGAAGCTTCGCGCGGTACCGCAGCTCCTCGACGCCGCCCGCCGGAACGTCAAGACGCCCCCGCGCGTCTTCGTCGAACGAACCATCGCGATGCTCGGCGGCGTCGCGGACCTGCTCGAGCACGACTTGCCGCTCGCCTTCGCGGGCTCGCACGACGAGGCGATGAAGAAGCAGCTGGCGGTGGCCGCGCGCGCGGCCGGCAAGCAGCTCGCCGGCTACCGCCATGAACTCGAGACCACTGGCCTCGCCGCGGCGACGGGTAGCTACGTGGTCGGGATCGCGAACGTCGAGGCCCGCTACCGGGCCGAGGAGCTGATCGACATTCCGGCCAGCCAGATGCTTGCGATCGGCTACCGCGAGCTTGCGAACAAGCAGGCGGAATTCACCGCGACGGCGGCGAAGATCGACGCCGCGCGCACGCCGCTCGAGGTATGGCACGGCGTCCAGGACGATCACCCCGCGCAAGGTGAGCTCGTACCCGCGGCGCGTGCCGTCGTCGAGGAGCTGTTCGCATTCATCAAGGACCGCCATCTAGTCGAGTTGCCGCCGAACGAGCATGTCGTGGTCGCTCCGGCGCCGGCCTACGATCTCGGGCTCGCCTCGATGCATTCCTCGCCACCACTCGAGCCGCACCCCATCCAGAGCTTCTACTACGTCACGGATGCGGACGCCGCGTGGCCTAAGGCGAGGCAGAACGCGTGGCTGCGCACGTTCAACTACGCGACCCTCGCCGACATCAGTGCCCACGAAGTCGCGCCGGGGCACTACGTACACAGCCTGTTCATGCGCAGGACGCCCGGCAAGATCCGGCGCATCTGGATCGGCCTCAATCCGTTTCCGCAGCCCTCGTCCGGCCAGGACGGCTGGGCGCACTACGCCGAGCAGATGGTCAGCGACGAGGGCTTCAAGGGCGACCAGCCGCGATACCGGCTCGGCCAGATCGCCGAGTCGCTGACACGTATCTGCCGGCTCATCGCTGGACTCAAGCTCCACAGCGGCGAGTGGACGGTCGATGAAGCCGAGGCGCTGTTCGAGCGTGAAGCGCACATGGAGCCGCTCGCGGCGCGGCGCGAGGCGGTGCGCGGCACCTACGATCCAACCTACGGCGGGTACTTCCTCGGCAAGATGGCGGCGTTCAAGCTGCGTCGCGACTACCAGGCGGCGCAAGGCGCTGCGTTCGACCTGCGCGAGTTCCACGAGCGCGTCATGACCGACGGCATCGCCCCTTGGGCGGTGCATCGCGAGCTGCTGATGCCCGGTGACCGCGGCGCCGTCGTCGATTGAGCGCTGCGCCGACGTGAGGGGGCTATTCGTCGCCGCCGTTGCGCTCTGTCTCGCGGCCGCCGGACCGATGCGCGCTAGTCCACCAGCAGCCGCATGAAGACCATGGTGCCTGCGGGGCCGTTCCCGTAAGCCGACTCGAGCCCGGCGGGCACGCGATTGAGCGCATAGAGGCCGCCGACACCAAGCTTCAGGTGTTCGGCTACCCGAAAGTCACGCACGAGACCGACGGAGACTTTGGCGACAGCGTAGACGGGCCCCGGCTGACCGCCGCTCAGCACGAGGTCGTCGTTGGCAACTCGCTCCGCGCGCGAGAAGAGCGCCCACTTGTCATCGAAGCGGACCGCGCTCTCGATGGCGTAAGCATCGAGCCAGCCGTGTTCGCTGCTGCGGCGTCCCCACGCGACGGTCGTCGACCACCAGGCGCGATCGCCGAGCGAGCGCGTGTAGATTGCGCTCGCCGAGAGCTTCCGCAGGTTTTCGGTTGGGAACAGTTGCTCGGGGCTCGTGACCTCGGCCCACGAGACCTGCAGCGACAGGGATCCGGTCGGATTCCATGACAGCCGCGCGGCGCTCGAGTCGAGGCGGCCGGACTCGAGGTTGTACCGAAACTGGTCCGGCTCGCGGCCGCGGAACCGCGATGTCTCGAGCTTCCAGGCATCGTGTATCCAGCCGACCGTGAGGACACCGAAGGAAATGTGCGTGGAGTCGAGCCAATGATGGGATATCGGTGGCTCGGGGCTGTCGTTGATCGAGAGCCTGTGCATGAATGCGGGCGGCCCGAACGCCGGCTCTCCCGGTAGAGCCGTATAGACGAACAGGCTGTCGGCGCGGGCGAGGACGTGCGAGTAGGTTGCCGAGAGTTCCATGACGAGATCGTGCGGGTGCTGGCGATCGACGAGCGGCGTCGTGCCGTCGGCCGTCTCGCCCGAGGCGAGTAAGAGCGGCAGGCCGGACTTACCCATGAGCGGATCCGGACTCAGCATCGCGCGGAGCCTGAACGCGTCGCCCCCGGGAAGCTCGCGCTCGGCCGCGCCCATGAACATGCCCGACACGAACGCCTTCTCGTCGCCGCGCGGTCCTTGCTGCCGGTCGTAGACCCCATTCAGGAGGGCGTGCCCCATGAGCATCCAGTCGCCCTGCATCGTGTGCAGGCCGGCGTGCTCGGAGCTGTCGGGTTGCCAGGCCGTGCCGGAGGCGTCGCGGGTGAACGGGTAGGAGCCGAGCGCGCCGGTCATGCCGGACGAACCCGCGGGCTCAGCCTCGGCACCAGCCACCGGTTCGGCGTCCGCGCGTGCCTGCGGCGCCGGGCAGCTCAATGACGCGGCGAGCGCGGCGAGCGCCCACCGGGGACGGGAGTTTGCGCGCGCCAATCCTCGGCCGGCGTGGTCCGGCACTACGGAGTCGAGGCGCCGCCGCGCGTGTAGACGATCTTCTTCGTCCCACCTTCGCAGCTGCCGACGACCTTCTGGTCGGCGACCTCGGCGGCCGCGACGACCTCGAGCGTGTAGTCCTTCACGCCCTTGGCATCGAGCTTGGCCGCGATCGCCGTCTTGACTTCATCGCACGGGGTTCCTGCGCTCGCGAGCGCGGGCAATACGCCGAGTACCAGCGCGATGGCATAGCCACAAGCCTTCATGAGCCACTCCGGGAGATAGGGGAGACACTCAATGGTAGCCGCCGGGTCCGCCCGGTGCGAACTTCGCGGCACGAACCTGGGCAGCCGCTCGCCGCTCGTCGTAATTCATTGATTGCGCGCAGCTATTGCGAGGCCGCGCGTCGGGAGCTTGCGCGCAATGGCGGCGCGTGCAAACTTTTGCCCCGGGGGGTGCCATGGAGCGCGGGCCAATGCCGGATCTGGTCGAACAGTTGCGAACCGATGGCTATGCGATCGTCCGCGGCTTCCTGCCGGCGAGCGAGCTTGAGGCGGTGAGCCGCGAAGTCGATCGGATGTACGAGGAAGGGCTCAGGCACCACGCGACGTATCGCGACCGGAACCTGCTGTTCGAGGTGCTCGACGACCCGAAGGCACGGCGGCGGGTCGTACTGCAGGCTCACTGGACGGCGTGGCTGAGCCCGCTCCTCGAGCGCAATCGCCGCGACCCGCGCTACCTCGCGGTGCTCGAGCCGTTCCTGGGACCTGACATCAAGCAGATCGCGCACCAGCTGCACTGGAAGCCGCCCGGTGCGAAATACACCTTCTATCGGTTTCACCAGGACGCCAGGTTCCGCGACGGGCCGAGCGCGGCCGGGGATCTTCTCCGTGACGCGATCACGACCGGGCTTGCGATCGACCGCCAGTCGACGGCGAACGGTGCGCTGCGCGTGATCCCGAAAAGCCATACCCGTGGCTACCTCGGCCTCTCGGACGATGGTCCGATCATGGTCGGCACGACCCAGGACGAGGAGCTACGGCGCGCCGGGCTCGACCCGGTGAACGTCGTTACCTGCGAGATGGATCCGGGAGATCTCCTCGTGTGGACGCTCTTCACCGTGCACGGCTCGGCTCCGAACGTCAGTACCCACGATCGGCGCTTCATGATCAACAGCTACGTTCGCGCCGCCGGCAGCGACCGGGGCGAGTGGGCGTTTCGCGACGGTGTATCGACGCCACTCGGCCCGACACCCGAGATTTGCAAGTACGAGCAACTGCGCGAGAAGCCGGGGCCTTTCCATATCGAGGCTGACTGGACCGAGGAAGCGAAAGCCGGGTCGATGTAGCTCCCGCTCGAACTCGCTACCCGCCGGCGGCGACCGCCGCGTTACGAAGGGCCGCCGCCTTCATCGCGCCCGCAAGCCCGATCGCCCCGGCGAGGTAGTGGAGGGCGGCCCATCCATAGAAGCCGAGCGTCACGAGGATGCCTTGTCGCGAGGCGAGGGCAAGGGCGTCGCTGCAGGCCGCCTGCACAGCCGCCCTCGCCTCCGCCGGCGCCTGCCCACCGGGACAGGCTTGCTGGAAGCTCGTGCCCACGCCAGCGCCATCGCGCGCCATGCGTAGCAGCGTCGCGATGAGCGAACGCGAGTCCGGGTGACTGAAATCGAACGCCGCGAACTCATCCGTCGCCCAGCCCGTGAACAGCGGTCCGCAGCCGAGCGCAACGACGTTGAGCAGTACATAAAGGAGCGCCGTCGCGGTGGCCCGGCGCCTCGAGTCGACTGCGTTCTGCACGACGCCGAACGTCGGCCCGAGGTAGGCGTAGTGAAAGAACCCGGGGAGCGCGAGCACGAGCGCCGTCGCCTGCCAACTACCCTGCAGGAAGGCGAGCACGTAGAGCGGCAGCGCGATTGCGAGCCCGATCGCGGGGACGAGCGCATACCAGCGCGGCCCCCGTTTGCCCAGGTAGTCGGCGATGGCGCCGCCAGCGAGCGTCCCAAGCCCGACCGAGACGCCGCCGGTGAGTCCCGACACGAGGCCGATCGTACCGAGATCGAGCCCGAACTCACGCCGGAAGAAGGCAGGCACGAAGGCCCACGAACCGTAGGAGGCGAACGAGGCGATCACGACACCGAGCAGCATGTTCGCGATCGGCCAGCTCAAGAAGAGCGCGCGCGCCACGGCGCCAAGCTCGGCGAACTCCGAGCGCAGCGAAAAGGGCCTTGCAATCGCGGCCGGCGCGCGCACGAGGACTGCTCCAAGGCCGGTCCTCGGCTCGGAGTGGCCGCGCGGCGGCTCGCGGATCAGGAGCTTCACGAACACCGCGCACAGAATGCCGGGCAGGCCGACCGCGACGCAGGCAGAGCGCCAGCCGAAGTGGAACGCGACGAACCCACCGACGACAGCGCCGAAGATGTAGCCGAGCGATATTCCGGCGGAGTAGACCGACAGGGCCGTCGCGCGGCGCTGAGGCTCAACGTAGTCCGAAATCAGCGAGTGCGCGGGGGGAGTGCAGCCGGCCTCGCCGGCGCCTACTCCTATTCTAAGGAGCAGCAGCTGCGTGAAGGACGTCGCGAGTCCGCAGATCGCGGTGAGCGCGGACCAGACGACGAGCGCGATCGAGACAATCGAGACGCGGTTGAATCGCTCCGCGAGGCGCGCGACGGGGAGGCCGCTGAACGCGTAGAGGAGCGCGAAGGCCGTGCCACCGAGGAGCCCGAGTTGGGCGTCCGAGAGCCCAAGGTCGCCCTTCATCGACTGGCCGATGATCGCGATGATGCTGCGATCGGACGCGTTGAACGCGTAGGCGAGCATGAGGAGCAGCACCACGCGGCGCTGGTACGCGCGCGAGGTCGGAATGCCGCCTGCGGCAGCACTGGTCGCGTTGTCGGGCCAAGGCACCTGCTGTCCCCGTCTGCGCGCCTCCTTGATCTCGCGGGGCGCACGACAATCTAGCCCAGTTTCGGCTTGCGCCGCCGGGCAGTTTGGTCTCGCGAGAGCCCGTGGCCCGACGGCCCTCGCCACCCATCGTCGACCGACCCGTCTCGCGTGATAACTTGCGCTGCGGGCGTTCGCGGAGCGCCCCGAGCCCGGGCCACCAACTACCCAGCAGCCATGCCGCGAGCGCGCGTTTCACTCAGCCAGCACGATCTCTTCGCGCCACCGGCGGGGGCGACGACGGTCGCAATCGCGCCCGATGTCGTGCTGCTGAGGCAGTTCATCGCGACCGCACCGCTCAAGGCGCTGATCACGTCGGTGGAAGCACGCGCGCCGTTTCGGCACCTGAGGACTCCGGGTGGCGGCCAGATGTCGGTCGCGATGACCAACTGCGGCCCGGTGGGCTGGCACAGCGACGCGAGCGGCTACCGCTACGTCGAATCCGATCCGCTGACCGGCCGGCCGTGGCCAGAGATGCCCGCGGAGTTTGCCTGGCTCGCATTCTCGGCCGCGCTCGCCGCCGGGTTCGGGCGCTTCGAGCCCGATTGCTGTCTCGTGAACCGCTACGCGGTCGGCACGCAGATGGGGACGCACCGTGATTTCGACGAGCTCGACCTGCGCCAGCCCATTGTCTCCGTCTCGCTCGGGCTGCCCGCGGTGTTCGTGTGGCGCGGGGCGACCCGCGGGGCGCCTGCGCTGCCGGTTCGCGTCACGGACGGGGATGTCATCGTCTGGGGCGGCGAGGCGCGCGCCGGCTACCACGGCGTGCGACGCCTGGCCGCGGCAGCGGAGGTGAGCGCCGGCAGTTTCCGCTACAACCTCACATTTCGCAGGGCGCGATGAGACGCACGTCGCGGGCGGCCGTGCCCGAGCGGACGTGGAACGCGGTAGCATTCCTACATGTCACGCGTTCGCGCCGACCTCCTGCCGCACACCCGCAATCCCGGAGCCGCGCTCGACGTGCGGATCGCGGCGGCGGTCGAGCGTACCGCGCGCGGCTTCGATTTCCAGTTCGAGCTCGCCGGTCAGCTCGGTGACATCGCCTGGCCTGAGCCGGCGGGCGCCGGGCGCGCCGACCGGCTGTGGCAGCACACGTGCTTCGAAGCCTTTTGCGCCGCGCCCGGCGCGAGCGCCTACTACGAATTCAATTTCTCCCCGTCCGGAAGCTATGCGGTTTATCGGTTCGGCGGCTACCGCGAGCGGCTCGCGGACCCCGAGCTCGCGACGCCACCGACGATCTCGCGCCGCGAGGCGGGTGCGCTCCTGATCATCGACGTGGGGCTCGACGCGACCGGCTTGCCGCGCCTGCGGCCGACGGCGCCGCTCGAAGTCGCGCTCGCGGCGGTGATCGAGGGCCGCGACGCTCGCGTGCATCACTACGCGCTTGGCCACCCGGGCGAGCAGGCGGACTTCCACGACCGGCGTGGCTTCCTGCTCGCGCTGCCCGCGTTCGGCGGTCCCGCCCCGTGAAGTTCGGGATCGACCGGCTGATCGAGAGCCCGGGCCTGCGCGCACCGCTCGCGGGACGGCGCATCGCGCTCCTCGCGCACCCGGCCTCCGTGACTCGCGAGCTGACTCATTCGCTCGATGCACTCGCGCGCCTGCCCGAGCTCAAGTTGACCGCGGCATTCGGTCCGCAGCACGGTCTGCGCGGCGAGAAGCAGGACAACATGGTCGAGTCCGCGGACTACCGCGATCCCGACCTCGGCGTGCCGGTGTTCAGCCTCTATGGCGACGTGCGCCGACCGACCGCGGCGATGCTCGACTCCTTCGACGTGCTGCTGATCGACCTGCAGGATCTCGGCTGCCGCATCTATACATTCCTGACGACGCTGCGTTACATGCTCGAGGCGGCGGCCAAGGCCGGCAAGTCCGTGTGGGTGCTCGATCGCCCGAATCCTGCCGGGCGGCTCATCGAGGGCCTCGCGCTCCGTCCGGCGTGGGAGAGTTTCGTCGGGGCCGGCCGGCTGCCGATGCGGCACGGGCTCACGCTCGGCGAAGCGGGCCACTGGTTCATCCGCGAACTCAAGCTCGATGTCGACTACCGCGTCGTCGAGCTCGAGGATTGGCAACCCGCGGCAGCGCCAGGCTACGGCTGGCCGCTCGGGGAGCGTGCGTGGGTCAACCCGAGCCCCAACGCGCCGAACCTGTCGATGGCGCGCTGCTATCCGGGTACGGTGTTGCTCGAGGGCACGACGCTCTCGGAGGGGCGCGGCACCACCCGGCCACTCGAACTGCTCGGCGCTCCCGGCCTCGATCCGCAAGCGTGGCTATCGGCCATGCGCGCGCTCGCGCCCGGCTGGCTTGACGGCTGCCGGCTGCGCAGCTGCTGGTTCGAGCCGACGTTCCACAAGCACGTCGGCGAGCTTTGCGCGGGCTTCCAGATCCACGTCGACGACCCGGGGTACGAACACGCGGATTTTCGTCCCTGGCGCCTGGTGGCGCTCGCGTTCAAGGCGTTGCGCCAGCTCGAGCCCGACTACCCCATCTGGCGGGACTTCCCCTACGAGTACGAAAGCCAGCGCCTTGCGATCGACCTGATCAACGGAGGGCCTGGGCTGCGAGAATGGGTCGATGACCGCACGGCGCTGCCGGGCGACCTCGATGCCGCGGCGCTGCGCGACGAGCGCGCCTGGCGGGCGGAGACGGCGGACCTGCTCCTCTACCGCGGCTGACCCGATAGACCGTGCGCCCCGATGCGACACGAGACGGCTGAGTTCATCGCCTCCGGCGGCGAGCGGCTCTACTCGCAATGCTGGCTGCCGGATCGAGACGTCACCTCCGTCGCGGTTCTGGCCCACGGCCTCGCCGAGCACAGCGGTCGCTACGCGACCCTCGCGGCCCGATTGAACGCGCGTGGCTTCGCGCTCCATGCTCATGACATGCGCGGACACGGGCGCTCGCCCGGCACGCGCAGCCTGGTCGCGTCCTTCGATGCTCTGGTCCGCGATCTCGTTCTGCTCGTGCAAAGCGCAACGGCCCGCCACCCGGGGTGCCCCGTCACGCTCATCGGCCACAGCTTCGGCGGCGCGGTTGCGCTCAACGCGGCGCTCGACCAACCGGCGCTCATTGACGCGCTCGTGCTCTCGGCGCCCGCCATCGCATCGGACCCGGCGGTGCCGCGGTTGAAGGTGGCGCTCGGTCGGCTGCTGTCGGTGCTACGTCCGCGCACCGGGATCCTCAGGCTTCCCGCAGATGCGGTCAGCCGGGATCCCGCGGTCGTCGAGGCCTACGAACGCGACCCGCTCGTCGACCGCGGCGCCGTGCCGGCGAAAACGCTGGTCGAGCTGCTCGGCGCGATGTCGCGGATTCAGGCGCGCGTCGGGGAGCTAAGGACGCCCACGCTCATCCTGCACGGCTGCGAGGACCGGCTGGTGCCGCTCAGGTTCAATCGCCCGGTCTACGAGCGATTCGGCGCGAGCGATCTTACGATCCGGCTCTACGACGGCCTGTTCCACGAAGTCTTCAACGAACCCGAGCAGGCCCGGGTCTACGCCGACCTCGAGGCCTGGCTCGGGAAGCACCGCTAGCCGCGTCCCGTCGGGGCTGCGCGGCGGCAACTCGCCGTTTACCCGCCGCCCTTGGCGGGCGGCGGTTGCGGAAAGCCGTACTTTCGCATCAGCGCGGCGATGCCGGGGTCGCGGCCGCGGAACGACCGGTAGGCTTCGGCGGGATCGCGCGTGTTGCCGATCGCGAACACGTTGTCCCGGAGCCGCGCCGCAACCTTCGGGTCGTACGGGCCGCTCGCTTCCGTGAATGCCTCCCAGGCATCGCTCGAGAGCGTGTCCGACCACAGGTAGCTGTAGTAGCCGGCCGAATAACCATCGCCGGCGAACGCGTGCTGGAACTGCGGCGTGCGGTGCCGCATGACGATCTCGTGCGGCATGCCGAGCGACTCGAGCGTCGACTTCTCGAACGCCCGTGGATCGATCGTCACGTCTCCGGCGAGGTGCAGGCGCATGTCGACGAGCGCGCTGGAGAGGTATTCGACGGTCTTGAAGCCCGCGTTGAACGTCTGCGAGCGCTGGATCTTGGCGACCAGCTCCGCCGGGATCGGCTTGCCGGTGCGGTAATGGAGGGCGAACCGGTTTAGCACCTCGGGCGTCGCCAGCCAGTGCTCGAGCAACTGCGACGGGAATTCGACGTAGTCCCGCGGCACCGAGGTACCGGCGACCGACGGGTAGTTCACGTGGGAGGAGAGGCCATGCACCGCGTGACCGAACTCGTGAAAGAGCGTGGTCGCGTCCTCCCAGCTGATCAGGATCGGCTCGTCGAATCCGCCTTTGACGAAGTTGGCGTTGTTGGAGACGATCGTCGTGATCTTGCCGTCAAAGCGCTCCTGTGTGCGGTACTCGTTCATCCACGCGCCCGAGTTCTTGTTCTTGCGGGCGTACGGGTCGAAGTACCAGAGGCCCACGTGCGCCCCCCTGGGGTCGGTGACTTCCCAGACGCGGATGTCGGGATGCGCGACCGGCACCTTACCCGGCGGCACCGCCGAAAATTGCAAGCCGAACAGCTGGCCGGCCACCCAGAACATGCCCTCGCGCAGCTTCTCGAGCTGCAGGTACGGCTTGACCTCGTCGGCATCGAGGTCGTACTTCGCGGTGCGGACCTTTTCCGCGTAGTAGCGGTAATCCCACGGCTCGATCTTGAGCCTCGGCGTACCGCTCGCCGCGCTTTCCTTGTCGGCGATCGCCTGCATGTCAGCGACCTCCTCGTGCACGCGCGCAACCGCCGGCGCCCAGACGGCCTCCATCAGCGCGATTGCGTGCTCCGGCGTCTTCGCCATCGAATTCTCGAGCCGCCAGTGCGCGTGAGTCGGATAGCCGAGGAGCCCCGCGCGAACCGCGCGGAGCTTGAGGATCTCGGCGATCTGCGCGTTGGTGTCGTGCGCATCGCCGTTGTCGCCGCGGTTCACGAACGAACGCCACACCTTCTCGCGCAGGTCGCGCCGCGTCGAGTACTCGAGGAAAGGCTCGACGCTCGAGCGCGTGTTCAGCACCGCGCCACGCGCCTTGATGCCGCGCGAGCTCGCACCCGAGATCATGGCCTTGCCGACGGAGTCGGGCAGGCCCGCGAAGTCCGCCTCGCTCTGAAGCTCGAGCCAGTGGTCGTTCTCGTCGGCCAGCAGGTTCTGCGAGAACTTCGTGTAGAGCGTCGCGAGCTGCTGGTTCAAGTCGGAGAGGCGCGCCTTCGAGGCCGCGTCGAGACTGGCGCCGGCCCGCACGAAGCTGGTGTAGTCGAGCCAGCACAGCCGCTCCTGCTCGGCGCTGAGGCCGCTCTGGTTGCGAGCGGCGTAGACGGCGGCGATGCGCTTGAAGAGCTTCTCGTTCTGGACGATCTGGTCGTAGTGGGCCGCGAGCTTGGGTGCCATCTCGCTGTCGACGGCCTGCATCTGCTGATCGTTCAGCGTCGAGAGGTAGATCCGGTAGATGCGACTCGCGCGGTTGAGCGGGCGGCCCGCGCGCTCGATCGCCGCGATCGTGTTCTCAAACGTGGGCGCGGCGGGATCGTCCGCGATGCGGGCATAGTCCTCAAGCTCGGCCGCCATGCCCGCGAGGAGCGCGGGCTTGAAGTCGGCGGCATGCACCTTGTCGAACGGCGGCACGCCGCCGTAGGGTCCGGTCCATGGCGAGAGCAGCGGGCTCGGGGGCTCCGCGGCGGCGGCGAGTGCGAGCGGCGTCGCGGTCAGGCTCATGAGGAGGGTGAGTGCAAGTTGGGGCAACCGTCCGGGCATCGTCGTGCTCCGAGGCTTGGGGCCAGGCGCCGGATCATACTCTCAGCAACGAGCCCTCGATGAGCCAGCCCTTGAGCCAGCTGGCCGCGCGCACCGCAGCCTCCTCGCCGTGCGTGGCGAGGAGCGATTCGCACAGATCCCCAAAGGTCGCGCCGCCAAAAAGAAGCGCGAGCGCCGCCGCCTCGTCAGGCTCGACGGGGCGGAACTCGGTGGCGAGCTCGCGACGCCAGATGAGCCACTCGGCGGGCGCCGCGCGCGTTGCCGGCGGCGGCGCGCCCGCGCCAACCTGGAGCGCGCGCCAGACCGCCACGGCGTTGGTCGTCGTCCGGCACCGATGCAGGCTCGGGATGCCGCGGAAGCGAAGCCCGGCCCACTCGGTCGGCGCGAGCCCGGCAAGGTCGCCCGGCGCCGCGGGAATTGCATCCGCCGCATCGAAGGCACCCGCGAGCTGCCATTCGAATTCCGCCAGGTCCGCGAGCATCTCATCGTCGGCAACCGCCGCGCGCGCGCGCAGGTACGCGCCGAGCTCCCGACCGTAATCACGAATCGAGCGATGCACCGACGGCGTCGCTACGACGAAGGGCTCGATGCGAAGCGCGAACGCCTCTGCGCCGAGGCGCGCGCTAAGCGCCGGGTACTGCAGGCCGAGCGCCTCGATGAGCCGCAGCCGATAGCCCTCCGTGTAGATCTGCCAGCGCTCCTCGGCGGGCGGCAGCACGGCGGCGCCAAGCGCCGGGGGGAGCTCGCCGCCCGCGAGCACGTGCGCCTGCACCGCCTGCTCGAGCTCCGCGAGCCGCATCACGCCGTCTCCGCTTCGGCGGCGCGCGCGACTGCGCGCGCCTGCCCGAGCTCGGCCACGAGTTCCGGCAACGGCGGAATCTTGTCGTCGCGCTCGAGTAGCGTGCTGACGGGCCCGAAGCGCCGGATCGCGCGCGCGTAGAGGTCCCAGACCTCATCGCGCACGGGCGCATCGTGCGTATCGATGCAGTGGCTGCCGTGATCCTGGTGTCCGGCGAGATGAAACTGCCGTACCGCCGCGAGCGGCACACCGTCGATGAACTCCTCGGCGCTGAAGCCGTGGTTGCGGCTGCTGACGTAGACATTGTTGATGTCGAGCAGCAACCCGCAGCCGGTTCGCTCGACGAGCGCGCCGAGGAATTCCCATTCGCTCATCGCCGAGCTCGTGTAGCTCACGTAGCTCGATACGTTCTCGAGCACCAGCGGCCGCCTGAGGCGCTCCTGCACGCGTTGGATGCGCGCAGCCACGTGCTCCACGGCCTCCTCGGTGTAGGGGAGCGGCATCAGGTCGTGGAGGTTTTGACCGCCCACCCCGGTCCAGCACAGGTGATCCGAGATCCACTCGGGCTCGCAGCGCGCTGCCAGCGAGAGCACGCGGTCGAGGTAGCCCCCATCGAGCGGAGCGGTGCTGCCGATCGACATCGAGACGCCGTGCATGACGACCGGGTAGCGGTCCCGGACCGAATCGAGGAAATGGAGCGGCCGGCCACCGCCGACGAGGTAGTTCTCGGTGATGACCTCGAACCAGTCGACCGCAGGCGCCGATTCGAGGACCGCGGTGTAGTGCACCGGTCGCAGGCCGAGGCCGAAGCCGAGCGCGCTAGGCATGCCGGCCCCGTGGTTCAACTGAACGCATCATCCCCTCAGCTTAGCCCGGCGGACGTCGAAACTCCGAACGCGGAACGACCGCCTCCCGGCCGAGGCATCCGTAAACGGAAGACCGGGCGGTGGCTCCTTTTATTACGGCGCGAACGGTCGGGCGTCATTCGATGCTGCGCCGCGACACGGCCCCGCCGCGTGTACCATGCGCGCTGATCCTTAGGGCAACCCGCCGTAATAATCGACGCAAAGGCCCGGTCCCCCTTGATGAGCGACCCTGCGGAAACGGCGCGCCGCCATGCGCGCTTCGAAGCGCTGTGCGGCGGGCTGCGGACGGACCTGTTCCGGTTCGCGTTCTGGCTTGCGCGCGATCGCGCGGTCGCGGAGGACGTCGTCCAGGACACGCTGCTGCGTGCCTGGCGGTCGCTCGACAGCCTCGGCGAGGACGCCGCGGTGCGACCGTGGCTATTGACGATCGCACGGCGTGAGTTCGCGCGGCGCTTCGAGCGCAAGCGCTTCGAGACGGTCGACATCGACGATATGGCGGTACTCGAGGACCCGGCGCTCGGTGCCGAGGAGACACAGGAGTTCGCGGAGCTCAGGGCCGCCATCTTCGCTCTGGAGGATGACTATCGCGAGCCGCTGGTGCTGCAGGTATTGATGGGATACACGACTGAGGAAATCGCCGAGCAGATGGGACTGAAGCCTGGGGCGGTCCTCACGCGGCTATTTCGTGCCCGCCAGAAGCTGCGCGCCGCCGTCGTCGGCGAGGCGGCACCGTGAACTGCGCGGAATTGAAGGAAGCGCTGTCGGCGGAGCCCGCCCTGCGCACGCCCGCCATCGATACGCACCTCGCGAGCTGCCCCGCATGCTCGGCGTTCGTCCGCGAGCTCGAGGCCTTCGAATCGCGACTGAAGCGCGCGCTCGCGATCCCGGTTGCGCCGAAGGCACTGCCGACGGCGACGGAACTTGCGGCCGCACCCGCGGCGACCGTCACGGCGCTCGCGCGTCCTGCGCGCCGCTTCGGGCGGCCGGCGTGGTTCGCGCTCGCCGCGACCGGACTCATCGCGGCGCTCCTCGTCGGCGCGCTCCTCACGGTGTACCCGCGCTACGCGCTCGCAGGGGCGCTCGTCGGCCACGTGGCGGACGAACCCGGCTCGTGGGCGGTCACGGACGTCGCGGTGCCGGACGCCTCGCTCGCCTATGTGCTGAAGCGCGCCGGTGTCGCCCTCGACCCGGGCGGCCCGCGCGTCACCTACGCGCAGAGCTGCCAGTTCCGCGGCTGGCACGTGCCCCATCTCGTCGTCCAGACGAACCGGGGTCCGATGACCGTCATGCCGCTACGGCACGAGCACGTCAGCCGCATCATGGAGATCGATAGCGGCGGCTACCGCGGCGTCATCGTGCCGGCGGGCAGCGGCGCGCTCGCGGTGCTTACCCACGGCCTCACTGGTCAGACCGCCATCGAAGCGGTCGCTGCACAGGCGGTCGCGGCGGTCCACTTCATCAACTGAGCGGCGCGCGCGCCGATGTGTCAGGGCGGCGGTGGCTGCGACCGCCGGCAGGTCGCCGTGCCCTCATCGCGAAGCGTGCCGTCGACGTTGCGAAACGCAAAGCGGTAGTGGTCCGCCTGGAGCGCCAGCTCGAGCACGCCGTGCACGCGGCCATAGTCGCGGTGCTTGGTCGAGAGCGAGAAGTCCACGAGCCGCGCGCCACCGGTACCGACGACGAACTCGCGAATTCCGTCCGGACGCGGCTTGCCATCGGCATCGAGCGGATCGAAGGATTCGTAGAAATGCTCGTGCCCGCTCAGCACGATGTCGGCGCCCGCCGCATCGAGCGCCTGCCAAGCGGGCTTCATCGCCGCTCCGTCGCCCTTGTGGAGCCCCGTCGAGATGAGTGCGTGGTGCCAGAGCGCCACGATGCAGCGCCCGTCGCCGGCGATTGTGGCGAGCTCGTGCTTCAGCCAGCGCTGCTGGCGCGCCATGGCGGGCCCGTTGATGTTGCTGTCGAGGCCGATGACCCACCAGTCACCGACCTGCGCGCGAAACCACGTCCGGCGAGGCACGCGCGCCCCGAAGTAGCGCAGGAACTCGACGGCCGAGCCATCGATGTAGTCGTGGTTGCCGGGTACCGCGTAGGTGTGCGCGAGGAACCGGCCCCAGGTTGGCGCGTAGCAGCGGGCAATCGTCGGCGGGTCGGCAAACGGGTAGGTCGAGTCGCCGAGCACGAAGACCGTGGCGTTATCGGGAATCAGCCGGGCGGTCGCCGCCGCGCCGCTCTTCTCGACGGGCCCGTTGCACTCGGCGATGTCGCCGGCGACGTACACCTCGACGGCGATCGCCGCAGGTGCCGTGACAAGGAGCGCAACAAGCGTACAGAGGCGGGCGCAGAGCATCGTGGGTCCTCGAGCGGATCAGTTTTCGGTGGCGAGTGGTGCCGCCGTCATGCGCGCGTGCCGCCAGCCGCCAAATCGATAGTAAGCGAAGGCCAGGAGTGCCGACGCGAAGGATGCGATCGGGAAACTCCACCAGATCGCATCGGCGCCGAATCTTGGGGCGAACCCGATGGCGATGGGAATCCGGATCAACCAGAGCGCGATGAACAGCGAGATGAGTGGCGGCACGACCGCGCCGGTCGAGCGAACGACACCGAACAGCACCATCGAGATGCCGAAGAACACGAACGACCACGCGCTCGTCACGTTGATGTGGCCGGCGATATCGAGCGCGGCGCCCGCTGGCAGGAACATTCCGAGCGCGGTCTTGTTGAGCGCGACGAGCGCGACGACGAGCGCGCCCGTGACGATACAGTGGAAGGCGACGCCGGCGCTCGCGATCCGGTTGACCCGGTCCCAGCGGCTCGCGCCGACGTTCTGCGCCGCCATCGAGGAGACCGCCGCGCCGATCGCGAACGCGGGCATCTGCAGGTAGTTCCACAGCTGCCAGGCGGCGCCGTAGGCCGCGGTCGTGTCGGTGCCGTAGCGGTTGACGAGTGAGATGAGCGCGACCGCGTTTGCGGAGATCACGACGAGCTGCAGCCCGATCGGCAAGCCCTTGCGGATCAGCGTGCCGACGATCGCCCGGTCGAGCCTCAAGTAGGCGAGTTCCGCGCCGCGCAGGCAGAGCGGGTGCTGGCGCCTGTAGAGAAAGCCGATGAGCGCGACGAGGCTCACCGCGTTCGCGATCAGCGTCGCGAGGGCGGAGCCGGCGATGCCGAGGCCGGGCAGCGGGCCAAGGCCGAAGATGAGGAGCGGATTCAAGCCGATGTCGAGGCCGACGGACAGGAGCAGGAACTTGAACGGCGTGCGCGAGTCGCCCGCGCCGCGCATCACGGCCATCACGAACGTGTAGAGGTAGAGGAACGGGATCGCGATGAAGATGATGCGAAGATACGCGCGCGCGCGCGCGCGCGAGCGCGACGGCGGCGGGGGGCGTGTGCATCGCCGCGAGGAGCTCGGGCGCGAGCAGCCAGCCGGCGGCCGAAATCGCGATCGCGAGCGTTGCGAAGAATGTCGCGCTGGTACCGACGACGCGCCGGGCCGCATCGGGATTGCCGGCGCCGATGTGCTGCGCGACCAGGATCGTCGCCGCCATCGACACCCCGAACACGCCACCGAGCAAGAGGAACATGACGGCGTTCGCGTTCGCCGTGGCGCCGAGCGCCGCCTCGCCGAGGAAGCGGCCTACCCAGATCGAGTTCACCGAGCCATTCATCGACTGCAGCACGTTGCCGAACAGGATCGGCAGCGCGAATGTGATCAATGTCTTTGCGATCGGACCTTCGGTCAGCGGCGCTCGGGCGGGTTGCATCAGGGGCTTTCGTCGATCAACAGCACGGATTTCCCGACCGTCCGGCCGGTCTGGAGTTCCTCGAGCGCCTTCACGGCCTCGGCGAACGGGTGGCGGGCGCCGACGTGCGGGGCCTTGAGCTCGAGCGCCGCAAGGTTCGCGTAAGCAGAAGGAACCCGCTCGACCGACTGCCAGAGCCAGATCAGGTTGAAGGCAAGCAGCGCGCGATTCTCCGCGATCATCGAAAGCGGATCCAGTCGCGGACGCGTGAGCCAGCGCGACAGGAGGTGCGGCCACGACGGGCGGGCGCCCGGTGTCACGAAATCGGCCGCGCCGTAGAGAACGTAGCGCCCCTCAGGCGCCAAGCGCTCGAACGCGGGCTTGAACCAGGAGCCGAGCACTGCATCGAAGACGATGTCGAAGCCGCTCGCATCGGCGGCCTTGAGTGCCTGGTCGAGCGAGCGGGCGTAGCCTTTGCGATCGCGCAGGACCACGCGCGAGCGCGGCACCCCCAACTCGCGCTCGAGGAATGCGACCTTGTGCTCGCTGCCGACCACCGCCACCGCCCGCGCGCCGAGGCGAGAGAGAATCGCAAGCGCATTGAGTCCGACGCCCCCGGCTGCCGATTGCACCAGGACCACGCTGTCGCGCCGGGCGTTGCCGAGCCCGAGGAGTCCGTACCAGGCGGTCAGCGCCTGGACGGGGTAGGCGGCCCCCTGCTCGAATGACCAGCCGGTGGGAAGGGGCTGGAGGTAGCGGACGTCGGCGTTGAGTGCCGAGGCATAGCCGCCGAAGCGCGTCAGCGCGATGACCGGATCCCCGACCGCGAACGCGTGGCCGGAACCTGCGCGCGGCGGGCCGAGGGCAGCCACGCGGCCGGCGACTTCGAGTCCGGGCACGAAACTGCCCCGAGGGGTCGCTGAATAGAGCCCCTGGCACGCTAAGAGGTCCGCGAAATTAAGCCCGACCGCGCGGACGGCGATCCTTGCCTCGCCCTCGCCCGGCGGCCCGAGCGGCTCCTCGACGCGCTGCAGGCGCGCGAGCGAGCCGCTCCGGTCGATGCGCCATACGATTCGTGAGCTTTGCATGGGATCATAGTAGCCGCATGAGCGAGCCGAGCACCCCGTCCGTCGAGCCGGTCGAGCCCACCGAGCCATTTCCGTGGCGGCGGTGGCTTCCGGCCGCGCTCTCGGTGCTGGTGTTCGTCCTGGTCGCCGCATTCCTGCATCACGTGCTCGGCGCCAACCACCTGCGCGACGTGACAGCGGCCTTGAAGGCGACGCCGATGGCAGCGGTCGCGACCGCCTGCGCGCTGACGGCCGGCAGCTACTTTATGCTGACGCTGTACGACTGGATCGCGGTCAAGTACGTGCAGAAGCCCGTGTCCTATGCGCGCACGGCGCTGACCTCGTTCATCGCCTACGCGTTCGGGCACAACCTGAGCCTCGCCTCGTTCACGGGCGGCGCCATCCGCTACCGGCTCTATTCGAGCCAGGGGTTCACGACCGTCGATGTCGCGACGATCGTGTCGGTGTGCGCGCTGACGACTTCGATCGGCGTCAGCGTCATCGCCGGCAGCGCGCTCATCCTCGCCGCGCCCGGCGGCGGCGTCCTGCACCTCGGCTTCATCTGGTCGAAGGTCGTCGGCACCGCGCTCCTCGGCTGGGTGATCGCCTACGTCATCTGGGCAGCGCGGGCCGAGCGGCCCGCCGCGATCGGGTCGTGGGCACTGAGGCCCCCCGGCGCGACGCTGGCGCTCGCGCAGGTCGTCGTCGCGGTCATCGACCTCACGTTGTCGGCCGGGGTCCTCTACGTCCTCCTGCCGGTCGGCACGAACATCGGCTTCGTCACGTTCGCCGGCCTCTACGCGGTCGCCGTGGTGGCCGGCATCGTGAGCCAGGTGCCGGGCGGCCTCGGCGTCATCGAGCTCGTCGTCTCGCTCGCGCTCCCCGACGTGCCGCGACCGCAGCTATTGGGCGCGCTCCTCGCCTATCGCGGCATCTACTACTTCGGCCCACTCGTGCTCGCGGCGCTCACCTTCGCCGGCCACGAGCTCGTACGCCAGCGGCGGCACCTGAGCCGTGCCGGCGGCTTCGCGGATTCCGTCATCGCGCCGCTCCTGCGCCCGGTCGCCCCGCAGCTGATCGGCGTGCTCGTGTTCCTGGCGGGCGCCGTGCTGCTCCTCTCGGGCGCGACCCCGGGTCTCGATGCGCGCTTGGGCAAGCTCGTCGACATCGTGCCGTTGCCGCTCCTCGAGCTCTCCCACCTCGCCGGCAGCGTCATCGGCGTTGGCCTGCTCATCCTCGCGCGCGGCCTGTTCCGGCGCCTCGCCGCCGCCTACCACATGACGTTCTGGCTGCTCGTCGCCGGCATCATCGCCTCGCTCCTCAAGGGGCTCGACTTCGAGGAGGCGACCTACCTCGGCCTCGTGCTGCTCGTGACCTGGCTCGGCCGCCAGGCGTTCCACCGCCCCTCGACGATCATGAGCCAGCGGTTCACGCCGGGCTGGATCGCGAGCGTCGCAATCATCGTGGCGCTGTCGCTCTGGATCGGCGTGCTCGCACAGCGGCACGTGCCGTATTCGAACGACCTGTGGTGGACGGTCGGCGTGAAGGGCGATGCGCCGCGCATCCTCAGGGCCTCGCTCGTGGTCGTCGTCGCACTCGGCGCCTTCGTGGCGGTCAATCTCATGAAGCCGGCGCGGCCCCGGCCGCACGATCCGGCCGAACTCGACCTCGAGCGTGCGCGTCTCGCGATCGCAAGCTCGAGCTTCAGCCTCGCCAACGCCGCGCTGGCCGGCGACAAGCGCCTCCTGTTCGCGCCAAGCGGCGATGCGTTCGTGATGTACCAGGTGAGCGGGCGCAGCTGGGTCGCGCTCGGCGACCCGGTCGGGCCCGCCGCCCGCGAGGAGGACCTCGTCTGGGCGTTCCGCGAGCTCGTCGACCTCAGGGGCGGACGGACCGTCTTCTACCAGGTCAGCGGCCGCTCGCTACCCTTATATATTGATCTTGGGCTCTCGCTGATCAAGCTCGGCGAGGAAGCGCGGGTGCCGCTCGCGGATTTCCAGCTCGAGGGCAGCGCGCGCGCGGACTTACGCCAATCGCGGCGGCGCGCGCAGCGCGACGGTGCGAGCTTCCAGGTCGTACCCGCCGCGGCTGTCGAGCCGCTGCTGCCGCGGCTGAAGGCGATCTCGGACGCCTGGCTCGATGACAAGTCGACGGCCGAGAAGGGCTTCTCGCTCGGCGCGTTCAACGAGCGCTACCTCAAGGAATTCCCACTCGCGGTCGTGCGCAGCGAAGGCGAGATCGTCGCGTTCGCGAACCTCTGGGGTACCGCGAACCTTGAGGAGCTCTCGATCGACCTCATGCGCTTCAGCCCCGATGCGCCGAGGAGCTCGATGGACTACCTGTTCATCGAGCTCATGCTGTGGGGCCGCGCGCAGGGCTACCACTGGTTCAATCTCGGCATGGCGCCGCTCGCGGGCCTCGAGAACCGCGCGCTCGCCCCGCTCTGGCACCGTCTTGGCAGCTTCCTCTTTCGCCACGGCGAGTCGTTCTACAACTTCGAGGGCCTGCGGCGCTACAAGGCGAAGTTCGATCCCGTCTGGGAGCCTCGCTACATGGCATCCCCGGGCGGCCTGCACCTGCCGCGCATCCTGCTCGACGTCTCGACGCTGATTTCCGGTGGCTTCAAGGAACTCGTTTCAAAATGACCGACCTCGCGTGCCGTCCCGGGCTGATCGCCCGATCCATCATTGCGGTCGCACTCATCGCGGGCGCCTCGAGCTTCGCGCCCGCGGCGACGCCGAAGGCGGGGACGGGCGGCGATGCGCCGGCGCCGGCACTCGCTGGCGAGCAGAAGCTGAACTACGGGCCCTTCAAGAACGTGACGGTCTACCGGCCGCACGGGGCGGTGAGGAGCGTTGCGGTGTTCGTGTCCGGCGACGGCGGCTGGAACTTGGGCGTCGTCGACATGGCGCGGCACCTCCTCGACATGGACGCGCTCGTGGTTGGCATCGACATCCGCGGCTACCTGAAGGTCCTCAACGCGCCTGCCTCGAGCTGCCACAGCTTTGCCACTGACTTCGAGGGGCTCTCGCACGAAGTCGAGCGGCGCTTCAAGCTGCCCGAGTACCTGCCGCCGATCCTGATCGGCTACTCCTCGGGCGCCACGCTCGTCTACGCGACGATGGTCGAGTCGCCGAAGGGCACCTTCGACGGCGCGATGAGCCTCGGCTTCTGCCCGGACCTCGCGATGACGCAGAAGATCTGCAAGGGCAGCGGGCTCGCCTACGCCATCGACTATGGCAAGTCGACGGACCCGCGCGTCCCGCAGGGCGTCCTATTCAAGGAGGCCGAGCACAACGTGACACCGTGGGTCGCGTTTCAGGGAGAACTTGACCAGGTGTGCGATCCGCCCGCCACGCGCGCCTTCGTCGAACGCACCGGCAAGGGGGAGCTCGTGTGGCTGCCGAAGGTCGGCCACGGCTTCTCGGTCGAGCGCAACTGGCTGCCGCAGTTCAAGGAGGCCTACCGCAAGCTCACCGAGCGCGCGATCCCGGCCCCCGTGACGCTGCCCGAGGTCCGCGACCTGCCGCTTGTCGAAGTGCCGGCCGCATCGGCGGCGGTGGCGGACCCGGAGGTCTTCGCGGTGCTCCTGACGGGCGACGGCGGTTGGGCGGGACTCGACCAGGACGTGGCGGCGGCGCTGGCCGCGCGCGGCGTGCCGGTCGTCGGCCTCAACACGCTCAAGTACTTCTGGAGTGCGCGGACGCCGGAGGCGGCAGCCGCGGATCTCGAGCGGATCATCCGTCGCTACGGGGCGGCGTGGAAGCGCCCGCAGGTGCTGCTCGTCGGCTACTCGTTCGGCGCGGACGTGCTGCCCTTCCTCTACACGCGCCTGTCGCCCGAGCTGCGCGCCGAAGTGCGCACCGTGAGCCTCCTCGGGCTCAGTGACAGCGCGAGCTTCGAGTTCCACGTCAGCGACTGGATTCCGGGCTCGGGCGACGACGGTCGGCCGACGAAGCCCGAGATCAAGCGGATGACCGGAGCGACGGTGCTGTGCCTCTACGGCAAGGATGAAGCGGATTCTCCGTGCCCGACGCTCGATTCCCCAACGGTAAAGTCGGTTGCGCTCAGCGGTGGCCACCATTTCGATGGCGACTACGGCGCGCTCGCGCAAGCCATCCTCGCGCACGCACACCACTGAGGGGACGCCAAGGCCCTCGTGCTCGCGGGTGCTGCCTAAGCTCCGGCCGGATATGGGACGATGCGCCGGGCGGGCGGGGCGACAGGCATGACGGTGGGCGGATCTCCCGAGGCGATCGTGAACGCGGCGCTGAAGCTCGACCGCGAGGGGCGCGTGGCCGAGGCCATCGCAGCCTACGAGCAGATCCTCGCGCGCTGGCCTGGCTTCGCCGACATCTGGTACAACCTCGCCGTGCTGCAACGCGGCAGGCGCGACCTCGATGCCGCGCTCGCCTCCTACGCGCGCGCGCTTGCGGCGGGTGTGCGCGGGCCCGAGGCGGTGCACCTCAACCGCAGCGTCATCTATACCGACTACCTCGGGCAGCACGAGGCGGCCGAGCGCGAATTGAACGCCGCGCTCGCGCTCAATCCCGCGTACGTCCCCGCGCTCTTGAACCTCGCGAACCTCCACGAGGATCACGGCCGCCGGGCCGAGGCGCGCGCGCTCCTGGAACGCGCACTCGCGCTCGAACCCGCTCGCTTCGAGGCACTCGCGCGCTACGCGAACCTCGCGCGCGGAGCGGGGGATCCCGCGCTTCCCGACCGGCTGAGGAGAGCGCTCGCCGATACCGCGGCGAGTGCCACGGACCGCGCTTCGCTCGCCTTCGCGCTCGGCCGGCTGCTCGATGCCGCGGGGGACTATCCCGGCGCCTTCGCGGCCTACGCGCGCGCGAACCTCGAGAGCCGCGCGAGCGCGGGACCGGGCTTTAGCGCCTACGACCGCGCCGGGCAGGTCGCCTTTACCGACCGGCTGATCGCAGCGCCCATCGTCCGGTCGCAAGCCTCACCGGGCACGCAGCCCGGGCCGCGGCCGGTCTTCATCTGCGGCATGTTCCGTTCGGGATCAACGCTCGCCGAGCAGCTCCTCGCGAGCGGTGCCGGCCTCGCCGCGGGCGGGGAGCTCGATGGCCTGCCGCGCATCGTGCGGGAACTCCACCCGTTCCCCGAGTCGCTCGCCACGCTCGGCGCCGACCGGCGGGACGCGCTCGCCGGGAGCTATCTCGAGGAACTCGCCCGCCGCTTCCCGGGCGCGGCCCAGGTCATCGACAAGCGTCCCGATAACTTCCTCTACATCGGCCTCATCAAGGCGCTCTTCCCCGACGCGCGCATCGTGCACACGGTCCGTGCGCCGCTCGACAACTGCCTGTCGATCTACTTCCTCCACCTCGACCACGCGATGCCCTATGCGCTCGACCTGATGGATATCGGCCACTATTTCCGGGAATATCGCCGCCTGATGACGCACTGGAAGACCAGCTTTGGGGCGGACATCCACGACCTCGACTACGACGTGCTCGTCCGCTCGCCGGAAACCGAGCTCGCTCGCCTCGGACGATTCCTCGGCGTTGAAATGAGCGGCCTGCCGTCGGCAGCCCCCGGCACGCGCGCGATCAAGACCGCGAGCGTATGGCAGGTGCGGGAGCCTCTCTACACGACCTCGTCAGGCCGCGCGGCGCACTATGCGTTCGCGCTCAAGCAACTGCGGGCGTACCTCGCGGACCTGTCGCCCGAGTAGCCGCTCACGAGCCCCCATGAGCGCCACACCACCGACCGTTGTGCCGATCCTTGCGACGCCGTTCGGCGTCGTGCCGATGCCGGAGGCTGCAACGCTGAATGCGACGCTGACGGCCGTGCTGGCGGCGCGCGCTGCCGCCGACACCGATTCGAGCCGAAAGGCTAATCCCCTTTGCTACCGCAGTCCGGAAGACCTGCTCGAGTGGGCCGAACCGACAGTGCAACGCGTCGCCGCCGAGATGCTCCGCGGTGTCTATACGATTGTCGCGGCGGTGAACGAGCTCGACGAGGCACAGCTGCGTTCGTTGATCCCGCAAGCACGCTGCTGCTTCGCCATCATCCGCCCGGACGGCGCGGTGCCCGCGACCAACCATCCCTTGACCGCGTGGTGCGGGATCTACTGCGCGGCCGCACCGGTTGCATCGACGGCGCGTGGCGATCGCGGGACGCTGCGCCTCTACGGGACGCGCCTCGCCACGATGTTCACCGATGCCACCAACTCCGCGATGCGAGTGCCCTACATGCCCGGCCACTACGCCTGGAAGCCTGTCCCGGGCCAGATGGCGGTATTTCCGGCGTCGATAACGCACGAAATCGGGCTGAACAGGCTCGCCGGGGAGCTCGTGCTGATGTCGATGCGCGTTCGGTTCGTCGTACCGGGCCAACTCGGGTGGTCGACATGGTGAGTCCGGCGCTCAAGGTGAACACCCTGTTCGCGGCGCCCTTCGCGGAGGGGCACCTGGTCCCGTGCGAGCGGTTGAACCGCGAGCTCGAGGAATTATTTCTCGCCCGCGAGAACGACGAGAACCGAAACCCGACGCCAAGTCACATACCTCAAGCGGAAATGTACGAAAGCCGGTTTAACCTGTTCCGGTGGCCGGACCCGTGCGTGCAGGAACTGCGCCGGTTCATGCTCGAGGCGGTCGGCCGGACGGTCATGGAGACGACGACGCTTCGCGCCGAGGACATGGCGCGGTTCAAGTTCAACAACCACACATGGTTTCACATAACGCGCTATGCCGGCTCCTTTCTCGCCCACAATCACCCGCTCGCGTCATGGTCCGCCGTGTACTGCGTGCGGCCCGGAACGCGTCCCGCGGGGCACCCCGGCAGCGGAGTACTCCGTTTCCTGGATCCTCGCTTGGGCGCCGATGCCTACCTGGACCCCGCGAACGCCAGCCTGCACCGCCCCTACTCGCTGCGGCCTCTTGAGCTACAGCTCACCGCCGGGCAGGTGGTCGTGTTTCCCTCTTACGTTTTCCACGAAGTTGCGCCGTTTTACGGCCCGGATCTCCGGATCACGGTCGCGACCAACTGCTGGTTCACGTAGCGCCCGCGCGTCGCGACCGCCCGAATTTCTTTGCTGCATCGCAGCAGACTATAGAATGCGATGTTGGGTGTGCGCAACAACCCGAACGGCTTGGGATTTTCTCTGCCGAAGAGGCTTCGTAAATGCGAGCGTCTTTGCAGATACGAATTAGGCCGTGTAGTATTTCCGCCATAACAGCGCGGGCTCAGGGGCCGCGCTCTACGTTCGCTGGGGGCTGCGAAGCCCCCGGATCCCGAAACGGCTACGTGTGAATCAGGGGAGTTACTAATGACGAATTCAAGTCGCAGCTTGCGGCACGCGGTTCGCTTTACGCTCGCGGCGTCCGCAATTTCTGCGGTCGCGCCGACAGCGTTTGGTCAGACGGCACCCACGCCCGCGCCCTCCGCGCCGGTGCAGGAAGTTGTCGTTACGGGTTCGCGCATTCAGCAGTCGCCGAACGACGTATCGATCAGCCCGGTCACCAGTGTCACGGCGATCGACATCCAGCAGACCGGCTTGCTGCGCACGGAAGACCTGCTGAACAACCTGCCGCAGGTCATTGCGGAGAATAGCTCCGGCCAGTCGATCAGCTCGAACGGCACGGCGACCGTCAGCCTGCGCGGCCTGGGTTCCTGGCGCACGCTCGTTCTCGTCAACGGTCGGCGCATGAGCCCGGGTGCAGGCCTCAGCATCACGGCGAGCTCAAGCCCTGACATCAACCAGATTCCCGCCGACCTGATCACGCGCGCCGACGTGCTGACGGGCGGTGCCTCCGCGGTGTACGGCGCCGACGCCGTCGCCGGCGTCGTGAACTTCGTGCTCGACACGCACTACGAGGGCGTGAAGGTCGATGCGAACTACGCGTTCGGCCAACACAAGAACGACAACGAGGCCTACCTCGCGAACCTCGCGGCCAAGCACGACATCATTCCGCCGCGCTCCGTCAACTGGGGCCAGACCAAGGACGTGTCGGTGATCGCCGGCGCGAATTTCGCGGACGGCAAGGGCAATGCGACGGCCTACTTCACGTACCTGAACCAGGCGCCGATCTACGGCTACCAGGCCGACTTCGCGGGTTGCACGCTGAACACACCGGGTAGCGCTCCGGCCGTTCCGGGAAAGAAGCTGAGGTGTGGCGGTTCGAGCTCGAGCGCGACCGGCCGGTTCCTGGACCTAGGCTCGGTTCCGACGCCCGCGGGGGCGCCGGGCAAGTTCAGTTTCACGACGCTGTCCGATCGCACGATTGACGCGGCGACCGGAGCCTACCGGCAGTACAGTTCGGCCGGCGATTCGTACAACTACGGCGCGCTCAGCTTCCTGCAGCGCCAGGCGGAGCGCTACACGACGGGCGCGTTCCTGAACTACGACATCAACGACACGACGAACGTCTACTCGGAGACGATGTTCGCCCGGAACACGTCGACGGCCTCCTACGGACCGAGCGGCCTGTTCGCGTTCGGCACCCCGTCGATCAGCTGCTCGAACCCGCTTTTGCCGGCGGATGCAGTCGCGACTCTCTGCTCGCCCGCGAACATTGCGGCTAACCAGCGGCACTTCGGTGGCACCGGCGACCGGATCACCCTGTACGCCGCCCGTCGCAGCGTCGAAAGCGGTCCGCGACTCGACAACTACTCGTCAGACTCGATTCGCGAGGTGCTCGGTCTCAAGGGCAAGTTCAACGATGCGTGGTCGTACGACGTGTACGGGCAGGTCGGCATCACCCAGATGATTGACGTTGAGGGCAACTTCCTCGGTACCCAGCAGATCGCCAACTCGTTGGACGTCATCCGGAATCCGGCGAGTGCCGCCGATCCGACGAAGGGCGTCGTTCCGGGCGTTGCGATTGGCGGAGCGGTTTGCGCCATCACGGTGGCGGGCTACGATCCGGCTTGCGTGCCCTGGAACCTGTGGGCGCCGGGTGGCGTGACGAAGGCGCAGCTCGACTACCTGCGCGTCCAGTCGAGCTACACGGTCAAAACGCAGGAGTACATCGCCTCCGGGTCCGTCACGGGTGACCTTGGCAAGTACGGCGTCAAGCTGCCGTCCGCGGCGAGCGGCATGATCGTTAACTTCGGTGCCGAGTACCGCCAGGAGAAGTACGACTTCGACCCGGACTACATCTTCGGGAACGGCTTCGCCTCGGGCGGCAACGGCGCGTTCAGCGCGGTGCACGGCCAGTTCCACGTCTCGGAAATCTTCACCGAGATGCGCCTGCCGCTCATCGACGAGAAGCCGGGCGCCTACCAGCTGTCGCTGGACCTCGGCTATCGCTACTCGACCTACACCTCGGGCTACAACACCAACACCTACAAGTTTGGTGTCGAGTACGCGCCGGTGCAGGACCTTCGCCTGCGCGGCGGCTACAACCGGGCGGTTCGTGCACCGAGCCTAGGAGACCTGTTCACGCCGGCCATCGTCGGTGCGGGTGGTACGGCGGATCCGTGCTGGGGTCCGGCAGATCCCGTCACCGGTCTGGTCCAGAACCATACGCTCGCGTACTGCCAGAATACGGGTGTGACGGCCGCAGAATACGGCCACATCCTTGCGAATCCGGCGGCGCAGATCAATACGTCGGTCGGCGGCAACCTCGCGCTGCAACCCGAGATCGCTGACACCTACACGTTGGGTTTCGTGCTGCAGCCGACGTTCCTGCAGAACTTCGTCATGTCGGTCGACTACTACGACATCAAGATCAAGAACACGATCGAGTCGCTGACGTCGAACACGGTGATTACCAACTGCGCGACGTCGGGTAGCCCCGCGCTGTGCGGCCTGATCCATCGCGGCGCGGGCACGGGCTCGCTCTGGTTCAACAACAACGACTTCGTGACGGCGACCGAGATCAACATCGGCACCATCTCGACGAAGGGCATCGACGTGGCGGCCCACTACCGCTACGACATCGGCGGGATGGGCCGCTTGGCGTTTAGCCTCTCCGGCACGCACGTGCAGAACTGGCTGACGCAGCCGATACCGACCGGCGGCTCGTACGACTGCACGGGGTACTTCGGCACCACTTGCGGTGCGCCGACGCCGAAGTGGCGCCATGTGTTTTCGACCGACTGGCAGACGCCGTGGGCGGGGCTTGACCTGACCCTGCGGTGGCGCTACATCGGTGGCGTGGACACCGACCGCAAGAGCCCGGATCCGCAGCTCGCTCAGGCGTACTTCCCCGGGAGCGCGCACATCGGCTCGTTCAGCTACATCGACTTCTCGGCGTCGATTCCGGTCACGAGCGGCATCAGCTTCCGGATGGGTGTCAACAACATCACGGATAAGACTCCGCCGATCGTTGCGAACGGCAACTATTCGGATTGCCCGAACTCGTCCTGCAATGACAACACGTGGGTTGGAACGTACGACACCCTCGGCCGTTACATCTACATGCACGTGAGCGCGAAGTTCTAAGCGAAGCACCAGGCTTCCTCTGAACTGGATTACGGCGGGCTTCGGCCCGCCGTTTTTATTTGTGGCGCAGCCGCCGCGCCTCCGGCCACTGGTCGATGCCCGTCGCCCGTCGCGCCCGTTCTGGCATCATGATGAGCCGCGCGGATGCTAGAACCGACCCATGGCCCGTGACCTCAAGGCTGATCAAGCGCTGCTGCGCGAGATAGTGGCGCTCACCGAGCGTCGCGACTTCCCGGGCGCCGCCGTATTGGCCGAACAAGCGCTGGCGAGCGGCTTCGAGCATCCGCTGCTTCTCAACGTGATTGCCACGCGCTGGGAGCAGGAAGGCAGGCTGGAGGCGGCCCTCGGGCTCCTCGAGCGGGCGGTCCGTATCGCCCCGGGCGACGTCGGTGCGCGCAATGCGCTCTCACTGTGCCTGCAGCGGCTCGAGCGCCCGGCGGAGGCTCTCGGGCACGTCAATGAACTCCTGAAGCTGCACCCGGACTTGAGTTTTGCGCACGCGAACCGGGGCAACGCGCTGATCGCGCTTGGCCTGCTGGGGCAGGCGAAGCTAAGCCACTTGCGGGCGCTCGAACTCGAGCCCGGGAACCTCGCGGCCGTCGCGGCGCTGGCCTCGATCGCAACCCACCGCGGCGAGCACGAGGAGGCGCGAGCCCGGGCCGAGCAGGCGCTCGCCATTGTTCCGGGGCTTCCGGATGCCGTCATGAGCCTGGCCGCGGCGGAACTCGCGGCGGGCGCGATCGCCCGCGCCGAGACGCTGATGTGGCAGCTGCTCGCCGACCCCAGGGCGGGCGCGACCGACAAGGCACGCGCCAGCGGGCTTTTGGGCGATGTGCTGGACGCCGCCGGCCGCTACGGGGAGGCCTTCGACGCCTACACGACCTGCAACGACCAGCTGAAGCAGGTCTACCATCGCTACGCGAACGGCCGCGGCGTGCTGGCCTACGCGCGTTCGCTGACGGAGGCGATGCGGGCCGCTGGGCCGGGTCCCTGGGCCGCCCCGGCCACGGCGGCGGCAGCCGGCGCCGCGCTCGGACACGTGTTCATGGTCGGTTTCCCGCGTTCGGGCACGACCCTGACGGAGGTCGTCCTCGACGGCCACCCCGACGTGGCAAGCATCGAGGAGCACGAGCTGTTGATCGATGCTGTGTTGCGGTTCATGAGCGAGCCGCTCGACTTAACTGCGCTGATACGGGCAGAGGAAAGTGAGCTCGACCCGCTGCGCGCGGCCTACTGGGAACGGGTCCGTGGCGCTGGAGTCGACGTCGCCGGCAAGGTGTTCGTCGACAAGTATCCGTTGAATACGCTGAAGCTGCCGCTGATCGCGCGGCTCTTTCCACACGCCAAGGTGCTGTTTGCCTGCCGCGACCCGCGCGACGTCGTGCTCGGCTGCTTTCGGCGCCGCTTCAAGATGAACCCGGCGATGTACGAGCTGCTCAGCCTGGCTGGCGGGGCGGCGTTATACGAGGCGGTGATGGGATTCGCGCAGCTCGCACGGCCGGTGCTCGGCCTCGACTGGCACAGCGTACGCTACGAGAGCCTGGTGGCCGACCTCGGCGCCGAGACGGGTGCGATCTGCGAGTTCCTGGGCATCAAGCCCGTGGCCGGCATGGCCGATTTCGCGCAGCGGGTCCGGGAGCGTGAACACTCGACCCCGAGCACGGCGCAGCTCGCGCGCGGCCTCGACCGGTCGGGGATCGGCCACTGGCGCCACTACGCAGCGAACCTCGCGGCGGTATTGCCGACGCTGCAGCCGTGGGTCGAGCGCTTCGGCTACCCCGCCTCGTAGGCGCTCCGTGCGGTCATCGGCTGCGATGCACGCGGTAGGAATGCCTCGACGGCGTCACCATCAAGAAGGAGCCCAGCGAGGCGCGCCGGATCGAGACCGTATCGCCCGGCTGCAGCCGCGAATCGGCTTCCGTCTCCGTGAACACCCACGTCTGGCCGTTGTCGAGCACCACGTAGCCATGCCCGCTCGCATCGACGGAGACCCCGGCGACCGTCGATGCGACGGACGAAGGTCCCACTGGAGCCAGGTGCTGCTGGGCCTGGGTCAGCCCGAAGTTCTGCGGATCGGCGGCAGCGGCGCTTGCCACGGCTTCGGGGGGCGCCGCGGTGCCCGCGGCGGCGTTTGCCGGAGTCGCTACCGCCGCGGTTGGTGCCGCCGCGATCGGTGGCGGGACTAAGGTTGTCCGCGCCTCCGCAGCGCTCGCCGGCGCGCGGCCGGCGAGCGCGTCGTAGCAGGCGAGCCGCGCATCCGGTGCGGCGATCGCGGCACAGTGTGCGACATCGAGCGTGCCGGCTGCCGCCGCGAGCGAGCTCACAAAGAGCGCCGCGAGGCAGGGAAGTCTGGCGATTCGAGGCCCGCAGCTCACAGCGCTTGCTCCGGTGGTAGCGCGTAGTACTGCGCGTAGACCTCGGTGGCAGTCTGGATCATGTCGCGTTCGGCCGCGGTCAAGAGCGGATTCCAGATGTCGAAGATCAGGATCGCACGTGGCGTATCCGACAGGTTCCAGGCCTCGTGCTCGATCGTGTCGTCGAACACCCATGCCTGTCCCGGTACCCACTCGCGGGTCGTCGCACCGACCCGAAAGCCGCAGTCCGGCGGTACGACTAGCGGCACGTGCACGGTGCAGCGCGTATTGGTGACGCCGACGTGCGCGGGGATGCGCGTGTTGGCGTCGAGGATCGAGAAGAATGCAGTCGGCGCCCGGCCCTTGATCCGGCAGCGCGGCGCCGTCTCGAGGAGCTCCGCAGTCTTGGGGCAGCGTGCTATATGGCCGGCAACCTGATCGCTTTGGTTCCAGAGGAAATAGGCGCTCCAGCGCCGCGAGCGGTTGAGCTCCCGGAACTGGTCGAGCGGCAGGCCGCTCGGGAAGTCGATGTAGGGTTGCAGTCCGTCGCGATCGGAGACGAGCACCCGGAGAACTTCGGAGCGGATCTCTGCCGCGCGGGCCTCGAACGCATCCAGCCAGAGGAAATCGGAGCGCTCGAAGAACTCGATCGCCGGGAGCTCCGGGAAATACATCCACGTCGGGTGGGAGTGGTAGGGGCGGCGCTTGCCCATCAGCGTGTCGAGGCACTTGTCGACTCGCAGCTGCGGCCGGCCGCCGTGCAGTTTGCGCAGTTTCGCGAGCGGCTCCTCCAAAGCCGCGCTCAATGCGGCGAGGTCCGCGTCGACCACGGACTTTGCGTGTTCGAGCGCGTCTTGGATGGTCGGCGGAATCTCCGAGCCCGGCGGAAGCACGGCCAGTACGTTCTGGTAGGCACGAGCGGCATTACGGGTGTCGCCGATGTCCTCGAGGTAGCCGCCCTTCTGCAGGAGCGCCGACACGTGCCGCGGCTCGATGGCGAGGGCCTGCTCGATCGCGCCGATTTCCTCGCTGCGCCGCCCGAGCGCCTTGAGGCTCGAGGCGAGGTTCGCCCACAGCGCCGGGTGCTTGGCATCGATCGCAGTCGCGCGCGCAAACAGCGCCTCGGCACGATCCGGGGCGCCGCGGGCCATCATGCGCACGCCGAGCTCGTTGAGCACCGCGGGGTGGTTAGGCGCCTGCTGGGCGACACGGGCGAGCAGCTGGTCGGATTCCGTCACCCGGCCGGCCGCCGCTTCAGCTTTCGACGCCTGCAGCATGCGAATGATCGTGCCCTCGTCGGGCGGCGCGGGGTTCGTCGCGGTGTTCACGGGTCGTCCTCAGGGCGCCCTGCCGAGCGTCTCGGGATTGTATCGCCTCTGGGTCGGGTGCGCGCTGCCGGCGGCTGGGGTGGCGCCGCGGTCCGCGCGGTGGCGTTGACTCGCCCATAAGACTTAGTTTAGATACGGGCTCCGACCGGGGTCGGCGCCACACTGCGCCTGCAGCAAAGCCCGCGGGACCGTCCGGCTTTTCCTCGCGCGGTCGCCCTGATCGCGCCCACGGCGCTTGCCAGCGATGCTGCCGGTTGGTTACACCTGAATCCGGGAGTCCTGCATTTGGTAGCGAGCGCCTCTGTCGAGCTTGAGCTGATGCGCGCCTCGATGCTGCTCGACTCGGATCCATCTGCCGCGCTGCGCCGGGCGGGCGAGATCCTTGCGGACTCGCCCGGCAACGAGGAGGCGATTCTGCTGCTCGCCGCGGCCTGCCGCAAGCTCGGCGACCCGACGATGGCCACGGGCGTGCTCGAAAGCCTCGTCGAAGCCAACCCGGCCTCGCCCGTCATGCAGCTCGAGCTCGGACGCGTCTACGCGGCGGCCGGCAGGGGCGCCGAAGCGCTCGTCGCGCTCAGGCGTGCGGTCGAACTCGACGGAGCGCTCGCGGACGCATGGCGCGAACTCGCGAGCCAGTTGTTCCTCGACGGCGATACGCGCGCGGGCGACGCCGCCTACGCGAACTACAGTCGGCTCGTTCCGATCCAGCCCGAGCTGCGCGAGGCGAGCGATGCGCTCGCCGACGGACGGGTCGACGGCGCCGAAGCGGTCTTGAAGGCGCGGCTACGACGTACACCGGGGGATGTCGAGGCGCTCCGGATACTTGCGGTGGCCGCGGCTCGGCGCGGCGACCGCGTGACGGCGGAACGCGGCCTCAATGAATGTCTCGAGCTGGCGCCGGGTTTTGCTCTCGCGCGCTATGATTTGGCGCGACTCCTCAACGCTCAGCAACGACTCGACGAGACCTTGCCGCTCATCGACCGCCTGCTCGCTGGCGATCCCTCGAACGCGAACTACCTGAGTCTAAAGGCTCAGGCGATCCGCTTCCTGGCGCGCAACGACGAGGCGATCGCGATCATGCGCAGTCTCGTCGCGGAGCATCCGGACGACGCGAATGCCTGGCTCCTGCTCGGGATACTGCTGCGCGAGATTGGGCAGCAGGCGCCCGCCATCGATGCATACCGGCAGGCGCTCGCAGTACGACCTGGGTTCGGCGACGCGTACTGGAGTCTTGCCAATTTGAAGACAGTTCGGCTTACGGACTCTGACATCGAAGAGATGAAGCGGCACCTCGCGCGCAGTCCGGCGGTCGGATCGAATCGACTGCACCTCGAGTTCGCGCTCGGCAAGGCGCTGGAGGACGTCGGAGAGTTCGAAGCTTCGTTCCAGCACTACAGGGCCGGCAACGGACTGCGACGAGGCACGATCGACTACGACCCCGATGAGGTGGACGGGGACGTACGCCGCTCCACGGTGGTCTATAGGCCGGAATTCTTTGTCGAACGAAACGGCTGGGGTGCAGCCTGCGACGATCCCATCTTCATCGTAGGGTTGCCGCGCTCGGGGTCAACGCTGCTTGAGCAGATTCTCGCCAGCCACTCCTGCGTTGAGGGCACGCGCGAGCTCACGTACTTGCCGGCGATCGTGACAGAGTTGGCCGCGCGCGCGAATGCCAGCGGAGGATCCAAATATCCGGAGCCGGTCGCGGCACTAAGCCGGGTCGATTTAGAAGCCCTCGCCGCTCGCTACATGACGTGCACGCGCGCCGAAAGGCCGCTCGGTAGGCCTCGTTTCGTCGACAAGATGCTCGGCAACGCCGGTCACATCGGGCTGATCCACCTCATGTTCCCGCGCGCCGCCATCATCGACGCGCGCCGCCACCCCCTCGGCACCGGGTTTTCCTGCTACAAGCAGTTGTTCGCACGTGGCGTTGAATTCAGCTACGACCTCGAGGAGCTCGGTCGCTACTACCGCAGCTACTTCGAGCTGATGGAGCATATGGACGCCGTGCTGCCCGGCCGCGTCCACCGGGTGCACTACGAACGGCTGGTCGCGGATCCGGAAGGAGAGGTGCGGCTGCTGCTCGACTATTGCAGGCTGCCGTTCGAGGCCGGATGCCTGCGTTACTACGACAACGCGCGGGTCGTACAGACGATCAGCTCGGAGCAGGTGCGCCAGCCGATTTATGCCGATGCGGTCGACCAGTGGCGCAACTACGAGGCGTGGCTTGGGCCGCTGAGGGACGCGCTCGGCGACGTGCTCGAGCGGTATGCGGCGGAGCGCGAAGGCTGAAGGGGTGAGCGTGCGCGGTCCGAATCGCACTCGCGGCGCGACCCGGACCGTCTCGCAGCGGTCGGCCTAGCGCGCGACCAGCCGCGTGAACTCGAGCGTGACGCGCCGGTTCTGCGCGCGGCCCTCGTCGGTCGTGTTCGGCGCGATCGGCTTCGTCTCGCCGTAGCCCTTCGCCGTCAGCGAGGCCGCCGGGATGCCCTTCGCCACCAGGTAATCGCGCACCGACGCCGCGCGGCGCTCGGACAGCTTCATGTTGTACTCGTGCTTGCCCTTGCTGTCGGTGTGGCCACCGAGGATCGCGGGCGCACCCGGCCTCAGCTTGAGGAGCGTAACGACCTCATCGAGCACGGCCTCCGAGGCCGGCGTCAGCTTCGCGGAGTTGAAATCGAAGTTGACGCCCTTGAGGACGATCTCCTCGATCTCGCAGCCGTTGGCATCGACCTTGATGCCGGAGGGCGTGCCGGGGCACTTGTCGAGGTAGTCGGGGACGCCGTCGTGGTCCGAATCAAGCGGGCAGCCGCTCGAGTCGACCTTGACGCCGGGCGGAGTGTTCGGGCACCGGTCGAGATCATCCGGCACGCCATCGCCGTCGGAGTCCTTCGGGGGCGGCGGCGCGGCGGCCGGCTCCGGTGCCGGCGGCGGGACGGCGAGTTCTTTGACCTGGGTCGGGCTCGCGGCGGTGGCGCCGAAGTTGAACTGAACGCCGAGTCCCATCAGAAAATCGGCCGGCGTGCCCTGGTGCGGATCGGTCAGCCAGCTTTCGTGCCAGCGGCCCTTGGCCTCGAGGCGCAGCTCAAGCACGCCGACATCGGCCTTGGTCGCCAGGTGCGCGAGGAGCCCGACGCCGGCCTGGACCATGGCCCGGTCGTAGCTGCCGGTACTCCCGCGGCTTTCGTTCGAGTCGAGCACGCCGAAGGTCACGTACGGGTGGATCGCGGCGTCGCGGTAGAAGTGCCGCAGGAAGTCGACGCCGAGCGCGTTGATGTCGAGCGCATCGAACGGCGCGTGGCCGGCGAAGTGGCCGTGATTGAATTCCGCCTCGACCGACCACGCGCTTGAGAGGTTCTTGCCGACTGCGGCACCCGCGGCGCTGCCGTCGTCGACGTTGCGGTCATTGCCGGTACGTACGCTGTAGAACATGGGCGCGACGTACCACTTGCCCACCACGTCGTCCGCCGCTGCCGCGGCGCTTATGCCGAGGAAGGCGAGGATGAGCGCGAGCCGGTGCAGTCTTGGCATGTGGTATCTCCCATGTAAGCCGTAGGGCGGGCTCGTGGGCATCCCATTGCCCGGGCCGCGCGGTATCCACGAATGATACCTGAGGCGGCCGGCTACCGCCCCGGCGGCGGCGCTCCTCAGGCCTTACTCCGCCGCTTGCGGCGGGTAGTGGACGCGATCGCCCGGCTTCAAGCCAAGGCGCGCGGACGTGCCGCCCTCGAACTCGAGCACCGCCGCGGCGGTGCCCATTGAATTGATCGTTGCGAGCGAGCCCGGCGTCGCGCTCTCGACGACGCGGATGATCCGCCCGTCGGCGCCGACGAACAGCATGTCGAGCGCCATCACGCAGTTCTTCATCCAGAACGAGGTGACCTCGGGTCGCGGGAACACGAACAGCATGCCCTCGTGGGATTTGAGCGACTTCACGAACATGAGGCCCTGGTTGCGCCTCGCCTCGGTCGCGGCGACGTACATCCGAAACGTCTGCGTGGCGCCATGGCTCTCGATGCTGATCTCGGTGCGCGGAAAGTGCGCGAGCGACTCGCGCTTGGGCTCATCAGCCCCGAGTGCCGGTGCGCCGAGCAGGGCGGCGAGCGCGAGTGCGGCGAGCGCGCCGCGCGCGCGGCTCAGTGCGATGCCGCGGCGGCGGGCGGCGGTGAGGTGCCAGGCGGGTCGGGTTCCCATGTCAGTTGTCCACGGAAGTCGAACGTTGAGAGCAGTATCGCATCCCGGCCGTCGCCCACGGCGCGGGCCGGTTCCAGGCAGAAGCCGTGCGCCTCGATCGACCAGTGACGCGCACTGGGATCGATCGTCGCGTGCAGCCCGGGCGGGGGTGGCGCGACGGCGGCGGGGGGATCCATCGCCCGCTGCTCGACCGAATCGAGCAGGCACTTGCCCTCGCCCCGCGTGCTGTACATCCCGCCGCCCTCGCGGATCAGCGTCACGTTGACCGGTACCGCGCGGCCGGCGGCGCCTTCGGCGAGCTTCGGGGCCGCGAACACGAGCGTGAGGCGCTCAGCGCCGCGGCTACCGGCGAAGGTAACCCTGAGTCCCTGGCCGTCGGGCCGGCGCATGCCGTCGCAGTCCATGTCCGCCGCCCGCCAGGCGATCGCCGCCTCGAGCGCGCCGGCGAGGCGCGCATCGAGGAAGGCGTCGGGCGGCGCCTGGCAGCTCACTCCGGGTCCCGCGACAGGAGGAGCGCGCGGGCGAGTTCGCCGTGCACCTTGCCGAGGCCCCGCGCGAGGTGCAGAAACGCCGTCAGCAGGAGGACCCCGATCAGCGCGAGCGGCACCGTCACCGGCCACGGCGCGAACCAGCCGTTGATCTGGACCCCGGCGTGCGGGATGCCGACGTAGGAGAGGAGGTGCGCGAGCGGCGCGACGATGAGCCCGACGCTGAGCGCCACCATCACGATGCCGATCACGAAGTAGAGGACGCCGAGCGGCAGCATCAGGACGAGGTAGAGGAGCGTCGTCCACGTGCGCGGGTCGATCAGCATCGCCTTGATGCGCGCGAGGAGCGTCGTCCCCGCCTGCGAACGCACCGGCCGGCGCGGCATGCGCACGCCCAGGAGTCCCTCGACGATGCGCCCCTCGACGAGCGACAGGACGCGCGTGAAGCCGATGAAGAGGAGGAAGAACGGGATGCCGATGATCAGCACCCCCAAGCCCGCGGAGATCGAGATGCCGGTGACCGTGACGACGAAGTAGAAGATGCCCGTCACGAGCGACAGCAGCATGTAGAAGAGCGCCATCCACGCGCGGCTGTCGGTGTAGATCGCGAAGAAACGGCCGAGGGCGGTCGGGTGCGGCCGGGGCGGCGGAGCCTTGAGCGCCGCGCGCACGGCCTTCTCCGTCGTGCGGTAGGCCTCGGCTACCTCATCGGGCGCCCCGTAGGTGCTCGCGATCAGCTCGAGCACGTCCGCCTCGCTCTTGCCCGGGTGCTGGCCGAGCTCGGCCCGCAGGTATTCCTCCGCGTCATAGAGCGCATCCTGGACGAGTGCCGGGTCCTCGCCCTTCAACGCATCGCGCAGCTGAGACAGGTACTGGTCGATCGAACGGGGGGCTGGCCGGTTCATGGGCGGCTCACTCTGGAGTGGGGTTGGATGAGCCGGCCGAGAGGCCGCCGGCGTTATCGACGAAATCGCGCGTGGCGGTCCACGTCGCGCGCCAGCGCGCGAAGGTCTCGCGGCCGGCAGCGGTGATCTTGTAGTAGCGCCGGGGTGGGCCCGAGTACGAGGGGACGACCCGGCTCGCGAGGAGGCCGTGCGCTGAGAGCGTGCGCAGCACCGGGTACAGAGCGCCCTGCTTCATGGGGCTCCCGCCCTCGCTCATGCCCTGCAGGCGCTTGGCGATCTGGTAGCCGTAGAGGTCCTCGCCCGCTTGCTCGAGCACCGAGAGGAGCACGAGGCCGATGAGGCCGGAGTTGAGCTCCTTCTGGAACTTCCGGACCAGCCCGTCGATGTCGAGCGCTTCCCCTGCCGGGGCGTCGGAATCGGGCTGGACATCTTCGGTCGACTGCATGATGGAGATCAGTATATAGCTAAGTAGATACTAGTCAATACTTAGTAATAGTAGTTGGTTCACTGTTCCAGCGTCCGGGCGCCGCAACCCGGCGCAGACGGGGTGCTAGACTCCCCGGTCCGCCGCTCCCCGGGGTCTCCTAAGTCCATGACTGGCCAGAAGTTCACGCTCGAAGTCAATCCGACGATTCCGCCGACGCTGAAGCGCCTTGCCGAGCTTGCGATCAACCTCCGGTTCAGCTGGCACCGACCCACCCGCAAGCTGTTCGAGACGCTCGATGAGCGCCTGTGGGCGGCGGTCGGCGGCAACCCGCGCCTGTTCCTTCGCTGCATCGACCAGTCGGCGCTCGATGGCGCGGCGACGTCGGAAGCGTTCCTCGACGAGTATCACCGGGTGCTGCGCGGCTTTGACTCCTACCTGCGGGAGCCCCGGGCCGTCTCGACCACCGAGAGCCTCGAGAGCGGCGATCTCGTCGCCTACTTCTGCGCCGAGTACGGCTTCCACGAGAGCTTCCCGAACTACTCGGGCGGGCTCGGCATCCTGGCCGGCGATCACTGCAAGACGGCGAGCGACATGGGCCTCGCCTTCGTCGCGGTCGGGCTCCTCTACCGGCAGGGCTACTTCACCCAGACGCTCGATGTCGATGGCAACCAGGTACCGCAGTACCGCGCGCTGAGCTCGCTCGACCTGCCGGTCGAGCGGGCAGTGGCGCCCGATGGCAAGCCCGTGCAGATCATCGTCCGGCTCGGCTCGCGCGATGTCCGCGCGCAGCTCTGGCGCGCGATCGCCGGTCGCGTCACGGTGGTGCTCCTCGACACCAACCTCCCCGAGAACGCCGAGGCCGACCGGGCGATCACCCACCAGCTCTATGGTGGCGATCGCGAGGTGCGCATCCAGCAGGAGATGATCCTCGGCATCGGTGGCGTGCGGGCGCTGCGGGCGCTGGGCTTAAGCCCGACCGTCTGGCACATGAACGAGGGCCACGCCGCGTTCCTCGGCATCGAGCTCATGTGCGAGCTGGTCGAGCGCGGCGTGCGCTTCGAGGCGGCGCGCGCCGCGGTCGCGGCCGCGTGCGTGTTCACGACGCACACACCCGTGGCGGCCGGCCATGATGTCTTCTCGCCCGAGCTGATGCTGCGGCACTTCGGCGACTACGCCAAGCGGCTCGGCCTCGATGCGAATACCTTCCTCGGCCTCGGCCGCAATGGCGCTAACGCTGAGTTCAACATGACGTTCCTGGCGCTCGGCATGTCGCGCCACCAGAACGGCGTCAGCCGCATCCACGGCCGGGTCTCCTCCGAGATCTGCGCACCGGCGTGGCCCGAGATCGAAGCGGAGGACAACCCGATCGGCTACGTGACCAATGGCGTGCACGTGCCGACGTTCCTGTTCCAGCGCTGGAAGGACGAGTTCGATTCCAGGTTCGGCGAGGACTGGCGCCGCCGGCTCTCCGAGCAAGGCTACTGGGACAAGCTCTACGCGTTGCCCGACCAGCAGTTCTGGGAGGTAAAGCAGGGGATCAAGGCAAGCATGCTGCGGCTCGTGCGCACGCGCCTGAAGCAGGGTTGCCAGCGCAACAACATCAGCGACGCGCACTTCCACCGGCTCGCGCGCTGGATCGACCCTGAGAACCCCGACGTGCTGACGATCGGCTTCGCGCGGCGCTTCGCGACCTACAAGCGCGCGACACTCCTGTTCCGCGACCCCGCCTGGCTCGCCTCGATCGTCGCGGACGCCGGGCGGCCGGTCGCGTTCGTGTTCGCGGGCAAGGCCCACCCGGCGGATGAGCCCGGGCGGCAGATGATCCACGAAGTCAACGTGATGTCGCAGCGGCCGGAGTTCCTCGGCCGGGTGACCTTCATCGAGGACTACGACATGGGGCTCGCGCGCTCGCTGGTCGCCGGCGTTGACGTCTGGCTCAACAACCCCGTCTACCCGCTCGAGGCGAGCGGCACGAGTGGCATGAAGGCCGGCATCAACGGCACGATGAACCTGAGCGTGCTCGATGGCTGGTGGGCGGAGGGCTTTGACGGCCAGAACGGCTGGGCGATCCCGTCCTCGAGCGCGGACGGCTCGCGGCGCGACGACGAGGATGCGCGCTCGCTCTACGAGATCCTGCAGGACGAGGTCGTGCCGATGTACTACGAGCGCGACGCCGCGGGGCTGCCGCGACGCTGGATCGGCCGCGCCAAGCGCTCGATGGCGACGCTGTTGCCGACGTTCAATACGCGCCGCATGGTCGGTAATTACGTGTCGGGGCTGTATCGCCCGGCTGCCGCGCACGGCCGGCGCCTTGCGGTGGCGGGCTACGAGGGTGCGACGACACTCGCGCTGTGGCGCGAGCGCACCGTCGCCGCGTGGCCGGGCGTTGCGATGAGCCTCGCCTCCGAGCGCCCCGAGCGGGTCGACTTCGGTGACCGGGTCCGCATGCAGGTCGCGATCAACCTGAACGGGCTCGAGCCACAGGACGTGCGTGTCGAGCTCCTCTTGACGCGCGAACTCCCCGACGGGCCGTTTGAGCGGACCCCGCTCACCTCCTTCGGCGAGACGGCGCCGGGGAGCGCGGTGCGCGCCGGCCGCGAGGCGGCCATCGAGCTCTTTGAGCCGACCGGGGCACGCACCGCCGATGGCGCGCACCTCTTCGCGATCGAGTGCACGCCGCCGTGGTGCGGCCGGCTCGCCGCGGAAGTCCGCGCGGTGCCGTTCCACCAGCTCCTCTCGCACCCGTACGAACTCGGCCTGATGCGCTGGCTGTAGGGCGCGCCGCTTACTCCGGCACCAGCACGATCGCCCCGAGCGGCGGCAGCGTCACGCTCGCCGAGTGGCGCCGTCCCATCGCCGAATCGCGCTCGGCTCGCACACGCGACAGGTTGCCGACGTTGCTGCCGCCGTAGCACGTCGCATCGGTGTTGAGCACCTCACGCCACACGCCGCCCTGCGGCAGGCCGAGCCTGAACCCGAGCCGTGGCACCGGCGTGCAATTGAGCGCGACGACCGCGACCGAATCTCCCGCTGTGCGCTCGAAGCAGTAGAGCGAGCGCAGCCGGTCCTCGCAGTCGAGCCACGCAAAGCCCTCGGCGTCGTGATCGAGCGCATGTAGCGCGGGCGTTGAGCGATACAGCCGGTTCAAGTCGGCCACGAGCGCAAGGATGCCGGCGTGCGCGGGGTCGGCGGCCAGATGCCACGGCAGCTCGCGCCGGTAGTCCCACTCGTCCGGCTGGCCGAACTCCCCGCCCATGAAGAGGAGCTTCTTGCCCGGGAATGTCCACAGCCACGCGTACAGGAGCCTGAGGTTCGCGAACTGCTGCCAGCGGTCGCCCGGCATGCGCCCGAGCAGTGAACGCTTTTCGTGCACGACCTCGTCGTGCGACAGCGGCAGCAGGTGCCGTTCGGCGAACGCATAGGTGACGCTGAAGCTGAGGCGCTCGTGGTGGTGGCGGCGAAAGAGCGGGTCCTCGTGGAAGTAGGCGAGGCTGTCGTGCATGAAGCCCATGTTCCACTTCAAGTCGAAGCCGAGGCCGCCGGCAGCGGATGAGACCGTGACGCCGGGCCACGCGGTCGACTCCTCGGCGAAGGTGAGGACCCCGGGGAAGTCGCGCCTCACCATCTGGTTGAGGAGCCGCAGGAACTCGATCGCCGCCTCGTGCTCGTTGCCGCCTGCGCCGTTTGGCAGCCACTCGCCCGCGGCACGCGCGTAGTCGAGGTAGAGCATCGACGCGACCGCATCGACCCTGAGGCCATCGACGTGGAACTCCTCGAGCCAGGCCCGCGCGCTCGAGAGGAGGAAGGAGCGGACGGTGGGCCGGCCGAAGTCGAACACGCACGTGCCCCACTCCTTATGCAGGCCCTGGCGTGGATCGGCGTACTCGTACAGCGCGCCGCCATCGAACTTGGCGAGCGCATGGCCGTCGGCCGCGAAATGCCCCGGCACCCAGTCGAGGATGACGCCGATGCCGCGACCGTGCAGGTGGTCGATGAACCAGCGAAAGTCATCGGGCGTGCCGTGCCGCGAGGTTGGTGCGAAGTAGCCGGTCGACTGGTAGCCCCACGAGCCGTCGTGCGGATGCTCGGCAACGGGCAGGAGTTCGACGTGCGTGAAGCCAAGCGTAAGCACGTGCTCGGCGAGGAGGGGGCCAAGCGTGCGGTAGTTCGCGAAGCGCTCGCCCGGACGCCGCCACGACCCGAGGTGCAGCTCGTAGATCGACAGCGGTGCCGACGGGGCGGCGCTGCGGCGTCGCCCGGCGAGCCAGCCGGAGTCGGTCCACTTGAAGCGCTCGGGCGCGACGACCAGCGCGGCGCGCCGGGGCCGTAGCTCAAATTGCCGTCCGAAGGGATCGGACTTGCGGGTCACGACGCCATTCGCGGCCTCGACGTCGAAGCGGTAGCGGCTGCCAGGGGCGATGCCGGGCAGGAAGAGCTCCCAGGCTCCGGTGCCCTCGAGCGCGCGCATCGGCCAGCGGCGGTGGCGCCCGAGGACCAGGGCGACGCTAGCGGCAGCCGGCGCCCAGGTCGCGAAGCGCACGCCCTCGACGCCGCCGTGGCGTTCCGGATGCGCGCCGAAGACGCGCGCCGCCTCGAGCCCCGTGCCATCGCCGAAGCGCCTGAGCGAGGCGACGGGCGTCAGGGGCCTGAACGAGTATGGATCGACGGTCTCGTGGAACTGGCCGGCCGCGTCCTCCCACGAGATGACATATCGCTCGGGGAGGCCCTCGGCGCGGCCGCACCAGGCAAAGAGGGGCGTGTCCTTCCAGCGCGTCAGGTCGCGCCGGCGGTTCAAGCGTGCCCGGAGCGCCTCCGGCAGCAGCACGATGACGACGGCGCGTGCACCGTGGCGGTGCGCGCCGAGTACCGCCGCCGGATCGCCATGCCGCGCCGCGGCGAGCCGCGAGAGGTCGGGCGCCATCCGGTCGAGGAGTTGTTCGAGGAAGACGCTCAACGTTGGCTTGCGTGCGCTTGGGTTGCGGCGCGCTCGATGCACGGTAACATAGGCCGGACATGGTGCCGCCGAACTAATGAGCAGCAAAGGCCCCAGCAGCAGCTCCGGTCGTTATGTGAGCCGCCTGACGAGCGGCACGCTCGCGATCATCATGGCGGGCGGTCGCGGCGAGCGCCTGAAGCAGCTGACCACGGGCCGCGCGAAGCCGGCGACGCCGTTCGGCGGCAAGTTCCGCATCATCGATTTCGTGCTGTCGAACTGCGTGAACTCCGGCATCCGCCAGATCGCGGTGTTGACGCAGTACAAGGCGCAATCGCTGATCGAGCACGTGCAGCGCGGCTGGGGCTACCTGCGCGGCGAGTTCAACGAGTTCGTCGACGTCGTGCCCGCGCAGCAGCAGACCGGGCTCAAGTGGTACCAGGGCACCGCGGATGCCGTGTACCAGAACCTCGAGTACATCCGCGCGCACCGGCCGAAGCACGTGCTGGTGCTGGCCGGCGATCACATCTACAAGATGGACTACGGTCCGATGATCGCCTACCACGTCGAGAAGAACGCCGACATCACGATCGGCGTGGTCGAGGTGCCGCTCGAGCGGGCGAAGGAATTTGGCGTCTTGTCGGTGACCGAGTGGAACCGCGTCGTCAAGTTCACCGAGAAGCCCGCCAACCCCGAGCCCATGCCGGGCCGCGCCGACACGGCGCTTGCCTCGATGGGCATCTATGTGTTCAACGCGCGCCTCCTCGAGAAGCTCCTGGTCGCGGATGCCGCGCGCGAGGACTCCTCGCACGACTTCGGCAAGAACATCATTCCGGCGGCGCTCGCGGAGCTGCAGGTGTTCGCCTACGCCTTCGAGGACGTGCGCACCCGCGCGCAGGCCTACTGGCGCGACGTAGGTACCCTCGATGCGTACTACGAGGCCAACATGGAGCTCGTCTACGTCGACCCCGAACTCAACATCTACGACGAGGAGTGGCCGATCTGGACCTACCAGCTGCAGCGGCCACCGGCGAAGTTCGTGCTCGACGAGGAGTCACGGCGCGGCACCGCGATCAATTCGCTCGTTGCGGGTGGCTGCATCATCTCGGGCGCGCAGGTGCGCGAGTCGCTGCTTTTCTCCGACGTGCACGTCGAGGAGCGCTCGATCGTGCAGGCCTCGGTGGTACTCCCGCACGTGAGCGTGGGGCGCAACTGCGTCATCCACAAGGCGATACTCGATGAAGGCTGCGTCGTGCCCGATGGCACGCGCATCGGCGTCGACGTCGCGGCCGACCGGCGCCGTTTCGAGGTCACGGAACGCGGCGTCGTGCTCGTGACGCCGGACATGCTCCGGGCGCCGGGTTGAGGCGGCCGGACGGCGGCGCCGTGGCGCCCCGGGCCCGCGCGTGAGCGAATCCCCCTCGAGCGTCCTCGATCGCCGCCGGGCGGGCGTGTTGCTGCACGCGACCTCGCTCCCCGACGCCGAGGCGGGCGCGCTCGGCCAGGCGGCGCGCAGCTTCATCGACTGGCTTGCCGCCGGCGGGTTCTCGGTCTGGCAGCTCCTGCCGCTCGGCCCGGTCGGCGCCGACCGCTCGCCGTACTACGGGCGGTCGAACCACGCGGGCGACCCCGGTCTCGTCGACCTCGGCGAGCTCGGGAGCGCGGGCGAGGCGGCAGGCACCGGGAAGGCACGCGGCGCGCGCAGCGAGCGCCTTCGCGCGGCGGGGCGCGGGCTCCGCGCCGAGGGGAGCGCGCAGGCGGCGGACTATTCGGCGTTCCTCGCGCGCGAGGCGTACTGGCTTGACGACTACGCGCTCTTCACGGCGATCCAGGCCCGCGAGAGTGGCCGGCCCTGGTGGGAGTGGCCCGAGGCGCTTCGCACGCGCGACGCCGCGGCGCTCGAGCGGGCCAGGCTTGAGCTCGCCGCCGAGCGTGCCGACGTCGAGGCGGGGCAGTACTTCTTCCACCTGCAGTACGGCGCGCTCAAGCGCTACGCCGCCGGCAAGGGCATCCGCCTCTTTGGCGACATCCCGATCTACCTCGCACCCGACAGCGTCGAGGTGTGGGCACACCCGGAGCTATTCCAGCTCGGGCCGGACGGTCGCCCGACTGCCGTCGCCGGCGTGCCGCCCGACTACTTCTCGGTCGATGGCCAGCTGTGGGGCAACCCGCTCTATCGCTGGGACGAGCACGAGCGTACGGGCTTCAGCTGGTGGATCGAACGGCTGCGCGCGCAATTCGACCTCTTCGACCTCGTGCGCATCGACCACTTCCGCGGCCTCGAGTCCTACTGGGCGGTGCCGGCGGGCGCGAAGACCGCCGCCTCCGGCGAATGGCGACCCGCCGGGGGCGCCAAGCTCCTCGCCCGCGCCCGCGAGGTGTTCGGGCGGCTCGATGTCGTTGCCGAGGACTTGGGCGTCATCACGCCCGCCGTCGAGGAGCTCAGGGACAGCTTCGGGCTACCCGGCATGCGCGTCGCGCAGTTTGGCTTCGACGGGAACTCCCGGAACCTGCACCTGCCTCACAACTGGAGCACCCGCTCGATCGCCTACACGGGTACGCATGACAACGACACGACCGCCGGTTGGTTCGGCGGGCTTGAGCCCGCGCTTCGCGCCGAGGTCGCCGACTACCTCGGCGTCGGTGCGACGGACGTCGTGCCCGCGATGACGCGCGCGCTCCTCGCCTCGGTCGCAGGTCTCGCGGTCGTGCCGATGCAGGACCTGCTCGGCCTCGGCCGCGAGGCGCGCATGAATTCTCCAGGTACCATCACCGGCAACTGGAGCTGGGTACTCGCCTGGTCCCAAGTCCCCGCCGGCCTCGCGGCGGGCTGTCGACGCTGGAACGAGCTCTATGGCCGCTGCTGACAACCCGACCCGATCGCGTGCCAACCGCGCGCGCGTGCGACGGGCACTCTGTGCCGGGGTATTCATGCTCGCGGCGCTCGGCGCCTGCAGCCTCGTGGCGCCCCACTTCGAGCACCCGCGGCTTACCGTCGTGCGCGTCGACCTCGAGGGCGCGCAGCTCCTGGCGCAGCGCTTTCGCATCCGCATCCGCGTCGAGAACCCGAATGACCGCGCACTGCCGATCCGCGCGATCAGCTTCACGATGCAGCTGGCAGGGGAGGATTTCGGCTACGGGGCGACCGCGGCACCCTTCACGGTGCCGGCGCGTGGCGAGGGCGAATTCGAGACGATCGTGACGACCGATCTTGCGACCACGCTCATGAAGATACTGCCGCGGCTGAAGGACCGGACCCAGCCGATCGAATACCGCCTCACCGGCAAGGTCGAGAGCGACCTCGCGTTCCTGCGCACCGTGCCGTTCGATCAGCGCGGCAGCTTCACGCTCAACTAGCGCGGACTTTCAGCGTCTCGCCGATGGTGTTCAGCATCGCGCGCAGGTAATCGTAGTCCGGGTGGCGGATGCGAATCCACGCATTCGCCATGTAGCCGGCCTCGACCGGCTGCGTCGGGGTGCCGGGCGGCGGCAGGTGCGAGGCGACGATCCATTCGCCGAACTTGTCGAACACCCGCTCGGCGCCCTCGTAGCCGTGGATCCTGCCATCGCGATCCGGTCTCAGCGCGATCATGCCGCACGCGTAGCGGCGCGAGGGCTGCTGCGACGGGCGGCCATGCACGATCGCCATCGCCCACTCGCGGTAGACGTCGAACTCATTCGCTGCCGCATACACGTCCCACTGGCCGACGCCGGGCGGCCGGCAACCGATCTCCGAGAACTTGAGGCCCTTCGGGCCGAAGAACCACTCCATGTGGGTCGCCGAGGTGCCGATGCCGAGCACCTCGATGACGCGCCGTGCCATCGCGCGCACCTCCGCGTAGCCTTCAGCGTCCAGGCGGTTGGTGGCGATGATCTGTGGCGAGATCCAGCGCTCGCGCATTGCGACCAGCACGCCCGGGAAATAATGCGAGATGAATTCGTGCGCGACCTTGCCGTTGATCGCGATCGTATCGATGAAGCCCTCGTGGCCCTCGATGAATTCCTCGAGCGCGACCGAGGCGCCGCGGCCGACGCCGGCGGCATTGAGCGCCGCCTCGAGTTCGGGCACGGTGTCGACGCGGCGCGTTCCCGCGGCGCCGGCGCCGGCGCGCGGCTTCACGATGAGCGGGAAGCCGACCTCGGCGGCGAAGGCGCGCCCACCCGCCAAGTCCTCCGCGCTCGTCGACCGCGCGCAGGGTACGCCCGCTTGGCGCAGCGCCTCCTTCATCGTCGGCTTGTCACGGCAGAGCCAGGCCGTCTTCACGCTCGTCCCGGCTATGCCGGTCGCCTCGCGTACCTGGGCGGCACTCATGATGTGCGCCTCGACGGTCGCCTCCAGCCGGTCGACGCGAACGCGCTGCTGGATGCGGCGCACCGCCTGAAGGAGCGCGGCCTCGTTCACGACCGAGGAGACCTGCTCGTAATGCGCGAGCCAGCCGGCGAGCTCGGGATCCAGGTGCGACACCGGCCGTTCGCCGATGCCGATGACGCGGGCGCCCGCGGCGGCGAGGCCACGGGCAAATTCGCGCTGGTTATAGGGAAAGGCGGGTTCGACGAGGATGACGTTCATGTGCGTTAGCCTGCCGCTCGCGGCGTCAGTCCGGCCCGACGAGGCGCCGGTACTGGTCGATGTAGAGCGCGCCCTGGCGCGTCCAGGAGAAATCCTCGGCCATGCCGTTCGCGACCAGGCGCTGCCAGTGGTCCTTGCGCGCAAACAGCGCGAGCGTCGCGTCGAGTGCCCACCTGAGCGCCGGCGCATCGAAATGATCGAACACGATGCCGGTGCCCTGGCCGGTGGAAGGCGAGTAGGCGCTGACGGAATCCGCGAGTCCGCCGGTGCGGCGCACGATCGGTACCGTGCCGTACTTGAGGCTGTACATCTGGTTCAAGCCGCACGGCTCGTAGAGCGAGGGCATCAGGAAGGCATCGGAGGCCGCCTCGATCCAGTGCGCCAGTTCCTCGCTGTAGCCCCGGTGGTAGACGACCCGCTCGGGGAACGCCCGTTGCAGCGCCGCGACGGATTCCTCGAAGCGCGGCTCGCCGTTGCCGACCGCGACGAAAACGATGGAGCGCGCGCGCAGTAGCGAGGGCAGCACCATCGGCAGGAGCTCGATGCCTTTCTGGGCTACGAGCCGACTGACGAGCCCGACGAAAAGCGTATCGGTGCCGGCGGCGATGCGCAGCCGCTCGGCGAAGGCCTGCTTCACGGCCGCCTTGCCCGCCGGGTTGTCACGCGAGTAATGCAGCGGCAGGTGCCGGTCGGTCGCCGGGTTCCACTCCTCGTAGTCGACGCCGTTCAGGATGCCGACGAGTCGATCGCCGCGGACCCTGAGGAAGCCATCGAGCCCGACGCCGTACTCGGGCGTGCAGATCTCGCGCGCGTAGGTCGGGCTCACCGTCGTCACGAGGTCGGCGTAGAGGATGCCGTGGAGGAGCGAGTTGATGCGCCCCGCCGCGAGATCCTCCTGGTGCAGCAGCCAGCTCGCCTCGCCGAGGCCAAGCGCATTGGCCTCGAGGGCGCTGAAGATGCCCTGGTAGCCGATGTTGTGGATCGTGAGCACGGACTTCGTCGCGCTGAAGAGTCGATCCCAGGCGTACAGGGTCCTGAGCAGCAGCGGGCCGAAGGCGGTGTGCCAGTCGTTGCAATGCAGGATGTGCGGGGCAAAGCCCATGCGCTGGCTGCACTCGAACGCGGCGCGCGTGAGCAGCACGAAGCGCCGGTGCTCGTCGGGCTCGGTCGTGTAGATGCCCGGCCGGTCGTAGAGCGCCGGGCAGTCGATGAAGTAGAGCTCGAGGCTGGAGCCCGGTGCCCGGCCGCTCAACACCGAGTAGCGATACTCCTGCCCGCCGAGGCTCAAGCCGAGGTTCTGCAGGAACTCGACCGGCCGGCGTTCGAAGGGCTGCTCGGCGATGCGCCGGTAGAGCGGAATGAACACCCTGACGTCATCGCCCCGCGCGTGCAGGTAGCGGCTGAGCGCCGCCGATACGTCGGCGAGACCGCCGGTCTTGGCGAGCGGGGCGTATTCGGCGGTGACGAACAGGACGCGGTAGGACACGGCTTTTCGAGTATAGCGAAGCCGTTTTGCCGGGGCGTTGCGCTAGGATCGACGGCCGGGGGGGGTGCCCATGAACGTGCTGATGCTGTCGCCGGGCTACCCGGCGGAGATGCCGGAATTCACGCGCGGCCTCGTGGAGGTCGGCGCCTCCGTCATCGGGGTGGGCGACCAGCCGGTCGGGGGGCTGCCCGAGCGCACACGCCACACGCTCGCCGCCTACGTGCAGGTCGGCTCGCTCTGGGACGAGGCCCGCGCCGTCGCCGAGGTGCGTGAGGCGCTCGCGGGCCGGCGCATCGACCGGGTCGAGTCGCTGTGGGAGCCGCTGATGGTGCTCGCGGCGCGCCTCCGGGAGGCCCTTGGCGTGCCGGGCCTCGGCGTCGCGGACACGATTCCGTTTCGCGACAAGGAAGCGATGAAGGTGAAGCTGGACGCGGCCGGCATCCGCACGCCGCGCCACGTCGCAGCGACCAGCGTCGGCGCGGTGTGGGAGGCGGCCGAGCGGATCGGCTTCCCCGTCATCGTGAAGCCGATCGCGGGCGCCGGATCCGCCGACACCTATCGCTGCGATTCGCCGGATGAGCTTAAGGACGTGCTGCCGCGCATCGCGCACGTGCCGAGCGTCAGCGTCGAGGAGTTCGTCGACGGCGAGGAGTACACCTTCGACACCGTCACCATCGACGGCCGGATCGCCTACTACAACGTCGCCTGGTACCGGCCGCGGCCGCTGATCGCCCGCTCCAACGAATGGATCAGCCCGCAGGTCGTGGCGCTTAGGGACCCCGACGCCGCCGAGCTTGCCGATGGCGTCCGGATGGGCGTCGAGGTCATCCGCGCGCTCGGCGTCGAGCGCGGCTTCACGCACATGGAGTGGTACAAGAAGGCCGATGGCGAGGTCGTGTTCGGCGAGATCGGCGCACGGCCACCGGGGGCACACCAGGTCGACCAGATGAACTACGCCTGCGACTTCGACGTGTTCCGCGAATGGGCGCGCGCCGTGACCTTCGGTCGCTTCGATGCACCGATCGAGCGCAAGTACAACGTCGCGCTCATCTTCAAGCGTGCCCACGGGCAGGGCACCATCTATGCGGTCGAGGGACTCGAGGCGATCTACCGGCGCCACGGCGCGACAATCGCCTGGGACAACCTCTCGAAGATCGGCGCGCGCCGCCGCAACTGGCGCCAGACGCTCGTCTCCGACGGGTTCCTGATGATCCGTCACCCGGATCTCGCAACGACGCTCAGCATCGCGGATGAGGTCGGCGAGCACGTGCGGCTGCTCGCCCGCTAGACTCGCCTGACGCCCACCAATCTCTCGCCGGAACGACACACCATGCTGACGCGCGCCTCTGTCCTTGGATCCATGCTCGCAGTCTCGGGTGCGTGCTTCGCGGCCAACCCCGCGGCGAACGTCGACACGGGCCCCGACACCGCGGAAGCGGGCTCGATCGAGGAGATCGCGCACGCGACGACCGAGGCGCGCTTCCTGTCGCCCTGGGTCGCCTACCTGCCGGCCTCGGCGACGGTACCGTCGCCGCGTGCGTTTCTGCACCGCATCCCCGGCGCCCCCGGTGAATTCGTCGATTCGGCCAAGGCCTATGCGTACTGCCGCGCACTCGCCGCCGCCTCGCCGCGCGTGCGCATGTTCACGATTGGCCGCTCCGAGGAGGGCAGGGACATCGTGATGCTCGCGATCGCGGACGACGCCGGCATTGAGAACCTTGAGAAGCTCAAGCAAACGACCGCACTCCTCGGCGACGCCAGGCGCACCGATGCCGCGAGCGCCGCGAAGCTCATCGCGGCCGGCCGGCCGATTTACTACTTCAACGTGGGTCCGCATTCGGATGAGACCGGCGAGACCGAGTCGGTGCTCGAACTTGCCTATCGCCTCGCCGTGTCCGAGCAGCCGATGATCCGAAGGATCCGCGAGAGCATGGTCGTCCTTATCAACCCGGTCTCCAACCCGGACGGCCGCGACAAGCAGGTCGAGTGGTTCTACCGCTATCTCAAGGGCAAGACCGACCGCGCGACACTGCCACGGCAGGCGCCGCCGTACTGGTCGAAGTACGCCTTCGTCGACATCAACCGCGACGCGCACCAGCAGACGCACGCGACGACGAAGGCCGTCCATAACATGTTCCACGACTGGCACCCGACCGTGGTGCACGACATGCACGAGGAGGTGCCGCTCCTCATGACCTGGAACGGTACCGGTCCCTACAACCCGAACATCGACCCGATCACCTTCACCGAATTCCTCGAGCTCAGCTTCCACGAGGTCGAGGCGATGACGGCGCTCGGCATGCCGGGGGTCTCGACCTGGAACTTCGGCGACGGGTTCGCGCACCTTTATTCCGACTCGGTTGCGATGAACCACAACTCGATCGGCCGCGGCTACGAGACGATGGGCAACGGCAGCGCCGAGACGATGCTGCGCACCGCCGATGCCGACGCGACGACCCGCGAGTGGTATCGCGTCGTGCCGCCGCCCGCGACGCCGTTCCTCTGGTCGGCGCGCGACAACGTGAACTACAACGAGACGGGCGCGCTCGCCGCGCTCGACCAGGTCGCCTCGCACGCCAAGGACTTCCTCGCCAACTGGTACCGCAAGAGCTACAACTCACTGCACGCAGGGCTCGAGCACCCGCCCTACGCCTACCTGATCGCGGACGACCAGGGCGATCCTGCGCGCGTCGCGGCGCTCGTCGAGCGCCTGATGGCGCAGCGCATCGAGGTGCACCGCGCGAAGGCGCCGCTCAAGCTGAGCGATGGGGAGTATCCGGCCGGCACCTACGTCGTCCGGCTCGACCAGCCGTACCGAAACTACGCGGTGGATCTCCTGAGCCCGCAGCTCTACCCGAAGGATGGCGCGGATCCCTACGACGACGTGTCGTGGGAGCTCCCCGCCCACTATCACTTGAGCGTCGTGCCGACGGCCGACGCCTCGGTGCGCGACGCTCCCCTCGATGCGCTCGCCGCGCCGCCGCATCCGCCGGGAGGCGTCGAGCACGCGGCGGCTGTTTACCTGCTGCGCGACACCGGGCAGGAGGGGCTCCTCGAGGCGCGCTATCGCCTCGGTGGCACGGCCATCGAGATCGCCGAGCACTCCTTCACCGTCGAGGGGGTCGACTACCCGGCGGGCTCGTGGATCGTGAAATCGGCGAGCGGCGTCGCCGACCGACTGCAGGCCGCGGGTGCCGCGCTCGGACTTAAGTTCATCGGCGTCGCGACCTCGCCGGAGGTGAAGCGCCATGCGGCGCCGGCGCCGCGGCTCGGCGTGTGGGTTCCGTGGGCGGATACCGATTCGATCGGCTGGATCCGCTATTCACTCGACCAGCGGCACGTGCCGTACGTGTACGTGCGCGACGAGGACATCCGCGCTGGCAAGCTCAAGCAGAAGCTCGACGTGATTCTCTACGGCAACGTCGATCTTGAATTCGCCGAGCAGGTGCAGGGCATCCCGAAAGCGTGGGGACCGATGCCGTTCAAGAAGACCGCGACGACGCCGAGCCACGGTACGCCCGCCTCCTCGGATGACATCACCGGTGGCATCGGCTGGGCGGGCCTTGCGGAGATCCAGTCGTTCACCGAGCAGGGCGGCCTGTTCGTGACGCTGGGGAGTGGCTCCATGCTGCCGCTGGAAGGCGGCATCGTGCGCGGCGTGCGCCGCGACGAAGGCGGCGTGCCGAGGAGCGCGGCGGGCGGCGGCGCCGCGGCGGCGGCGGCCTCGCACGATGCGGTGACCCGCACGCCAGGCGCCCACGTGCGCGTGTCCTTCGCCAGGCCCGAGCATCCGATTGCCTACGGCTACGCCGCGCGTACGCATGTCTTTCGCCAGAACTTCCCGCTCTACGCCGTGCCGCGTCGTTGGCTGCGCGCGTCCTACTGCACCACCTGCTTGGACGGTCCCTTCGATCCGCGTGGCGTCGTGCTCGAGTGGGGCGATCGCGAGGGCGCCCCCTTCCTGGTCAGTGGCCAGGTGTGGGGGGAGAGCAATCTCATCGGCCGGCCGGCGATCCTCGACATGCCCGTCGGCCACGGCCACGTCGTCGCGTTCAACTTCAACCCGCTGCACCGCGACCTGAATCGCGGCGACCAGCGGCTCTTGTGGAACGCGCTACTGAACTGGCAATCGATCGTCGCGGCGCACGACTGAGGCTTCGGGCCGGCGTTGATGGCGCGCGTGAGCGCGCCGTGCGGGGAGTCAGACGCGACGTGCGGCGAGACGCGGAGTCTCGGCCGAGAGGTGCGCTTCCATCCACTTCTTGATGCGCCGCGCATCGGCGACGCGGCTCTGCTTGCCGACGGAATCGAGGAGCACGATCACGACCGCGCGGCCCTCGATGATCGCCTTCATGACGAGGCACTTGCCGGCCTCGGCGATGTAGCCGGTCTTCTGCACGACGATGTTCCAGCTCGGATTCGACACGAGCGAGTCGGTGTTCCTGAACTCGAGCATGTGCCGGCCGACCGGCACCATGTAGCGGCTGTCGGTCGAGTAGGTCTGGATCGCCGTGTTCTGCGAAGCCGCGATCACCAGCTTGGCGAGATCCTCGGGGCTCGCGACGTTGTCGCTCGAGAGGCCCGTCGGTTCAACGAAGTGTGCCGTCGTCATGCCAAGCGCACGGGCCTTCGCGTTCATCGCCGCGACGCAGGCGGCAAGACCACCCGGATAGTTGCGGCCAAGCGCATTGGCAGCGCGATTCTCCGAGGACATCAGCGCGAGGTGCAGCAAGTCGCCGCGGCTGAGTTCCGTGCCGACCGTGAGCCGCGAGACGGTCCGCTTGTTGAGCGTCTGGTCGTCGCGGGTGATCTCAATTGTCTGGTTGAGCGGCTGGTTTGCCTCGAGCACGACGAGAGCGGTCATGAGCTTGGTGATCGAGGCGATCGGCGTGACGACGTCGGCGTGCTTGGAGAAAAGCACGGAGGCAGTCGACTCATCGACGACGAGAGCGGCGCTCGAACGCAACGCCGGCTCATCCAGGCCGGTGCGGGTGCGCCTCGTGCGGGTGATCACGCGTCGCGCCGAAGCCTTGCTCGAAATCGACGGGCTGCCGCCGGCGGCGAGCGAATTGCCCTGCCCGTGAGAGCCGTCATCGCCTACCGCCATGGCCAATGCAGCCGGACTTGCTAGCAGCAGGAGCGCGGTGGTGAGGACCGCTGAGGAGATCGCGTTTTTCATCAGCGGCTTCGCTTCCAGGGCATTGACCATAATTTAGTGTAGCAAACCATACGCTTGCGTCCACGAAGCGTGACTTAACCTGAACTTCTCGCGCTTAGCTGCCGGCCACCCCCCCGAATCGCGAGAGGCCGCTCAGGGGATTTTGCAGGCCGGGCAGGTCCGATTCCGCAGGCCCGTGCAAGCCGGCGGCCGCCAGCCCCTCACGGGGACTTTTCGTAAATCGCGTAGTACTTGCGGGCCGCCTCGAGGGTCTCCCAGGTGCCCGCGAACCCGGCGGGCACCACGAAGGCATCCCCGGCCGCGAACTCGACGCTGACCCCGTCGCTGCCCGTCAGCCGGATGCGCCCCTCGAGCAGGTGGCAGAACTCGTGCTCGGAGTAGCTGACCCGCCATTTCCCGGGGGTGCTCGCCCAGATGCCGCAATGGAACTGCTGCGAGGGGTCCGAGTAGTGGTTGGCGACCGTCGCCTGCGGGGCGCCGGCGAGGACCTTCACGGGGTCGAAGGGCGCGGCGACGGGCTCCACGACGTTGCGGAAGTCGACGATGCGGGGCGTCGTCATGCGAACTCCTCCAGGTACTTGGGCAGCATCGCGCGCCAGGTGACCCAGTTGTGGTCCCACTCGCGGCCCCACGGGTCGACCCGGTTCGGGATGCCCTTGCGACCGAGCAGGTTGGCGATCCGCCACGACTCGCCGATGTCCTCCCACTGGCCCTGGCCGGTCGGCAGCACGATATGGCGCTCGCGCAGGCGCCTGAGGTGCGGGCCTTCCTCGAGCCCGGGCAGCCAGTGAAGCGGGGAGGAGGCGTGGAAGTCCGCGTTCATCCGCCCGTTCAGGTACTTCGACAGGTCGAACGTGCCGCTCATCGCGATCGCGACGCGAAACGCGTCGGGGTGCCGGCACAGCGTCGCGACGGAGTTGAATGCACCGATCGAGGCCCCGGCGACGAGGATCTCGATGTCCGGCGACTTGCAGTCGTTACGGATGAGCGGCGCGACCTCGCTGTAGACGTACTCGTCGAAGAGGTTTTGCACCTTCGAGCAGTAGTCCGGCGAATCGGTGCCACGCAGCCAGTGCTTGCCGGCGACGCTGTCGATCGAATAGACCTTGATGCGCCCGCCTTCGATCAGGTCCTTGAGGGCCCCGATCAGGTGGAAGCGCTCCACCTCCTCGTAGTCCCCGCCCGCGGTCGGGAAGAGCAGCACCGGCGTGCCGTAGTGCCCCCAGCGGACGACCCGCGCCGGTTCGGGCAAGCGCTGCGACGTCCAGCTCCAGTGTTGGGTTTCCATGGGCTCGTCTCAGGCGCCGGCCTGCCGGCGCCATTCCTGGATGCGGCCGAAGAAGAGTTCCGTGAACTCATCCACCTCGTGCGGCGGGAAGAGCGCCTGGACCTTGGCGCGGATGGCATCGCGCGCGATGGCGGTGCCGAAGAACTCGTTCGCGACCGCATCGAGGTGACCCAAGTGCGTGCGGCAGAAGTCCTCGAACCTATCGGTGTCGAAGTGCGCGCGCGCGAGGCGCGCGTAGGCTTTGAGCTTGTCCTCGTAGCGGTCGTTGCTCCGCGCCGCCTCGAAGAACGGCCGCCAGTCGAGGTTCTGCCGCATCGGACGGTGGGTCGCCGCGCAGAAGAGCGACCAGCGCAGGTTCGCGACCACGAGCCACGGGAAGTGGTAGTGGAGCGAGGTCACCTGCGAATCGGGGCAGGCGTTCGCGAAGTCGATCGGATGCCAGTCATTGCCCCTGAGCAGCGCCTCGCACGAGTTGAAGTCCCAGCCGAAGAACGCGTTGATCGTGAGCGTGATCGCCTCGAGCTCCGCCTGCTGCGAGGCCGTCACGAACCTGGTGTCCATGCGGTAGCGGTCATGCAGCGGCGCCGAGGGGTCGTAGTTGACGACGCGCGTCTGGGGACCCAACCCGATGCAGCGCACGAAGCGGTCATAGGGAATGACGCCCGCCTGCAGGTGCATGAGCTTGGTGCCACTCGCCTCGTAGGCGGCCCGGAGCGCCGCCTCGTCGTCGATCTTCGTGACGCCGACCCAGCCGCCGCCGTCGTAGGGCTTCATGAAGAGCGGGTAGCCGATCTTCTTGCCGATCGCGCCCAAGTCAAAGAGCTGCGCGTAGCGCTCGAGCGTTGGCTTCAAGTCCGCGCTCTTGTCGTAGGACTTCGGCGGGATCATCCACGTAGCCGGGATCTTGAGCCCGAGGCGCGTCATCGCGGCGTACGTGGTGTGCTTCTCGTTGGCCTGGATCGACCACGGGTTGTTGAAGACGTACAGGTCATCGAGCACGACCGCCTTCTTGATCCACTCGCGGCTTGTGTGATACCAGTGCGTGAGGCGGTCGATGACGACGTCGTAGCGGCAGGGCTGGGTGAGGTCAAAGGGCTCAATCGTCACGCGCTCGACCTCGAAGCGCAGCGTATCGCCGTCCCACGGGAGCTTGAGGTCAAGCCGCGCCAGGATTTCCTCGTAGCAGCGCGGCCAGCAGATGTCCGCGCCGAGCGAAAGCCCGATGCGGCGCGTCACGTCCCCCATTGCGACTCCCTCCCGTCGTCCCCGGCCTATTCGTACACCATCCAGAGGGGTCCGGGGAACAGGTACGTGAGCCCGGCCCTGAGCCGGTCGCGCCAGTTCTGCCAGTTATGTCCGTCGCGGGCCTCCTCGTAGCGGACCTGGATGCGGTTCTGGGTCAGCAGCGGCACCAGCGAGCGGTTCTCGTAGATCAGCGACTCGTAGATGCCGCAGCTGACATATATCCGCTCGGCGGGGCGGCCCGGGTTCGCGCGAAAGGCGTTCACGAAGCGCACGACGGGCTCGAACACCGGCCCGCGCTTGTTCTCGCCGATGTCGGTGAAGGCGAAGGAACCGGACTGCAGCAGCAGCCGGCCGAACGTTCCCGGGTGGCGCCAGGCCGCGTGCAGCGCCGCGACGCCCCCGAGGCTCGCCCCCATCGCGCCGCGGGCGCTCGAATCGGGGTCCAGCGGCACCCGCGCGCCGACCGCGGGGATCAGCTCGCGGACGAGGAAATCCGCGTGCGCATCGAGGCCGACGTATTCGTTCAAGCGGTTGGGCGAGTCGGTGAGCGCGACGATGAGCGGCGGGATCTCGAGGCGGTGGATCAGGTTGTCGAGCACGACTTTCAGCTGTGCGTAGCGCACGTAGTCGGAGCCATCGTGCAGCACGAGGAGCGGGTAGCGACGCGTGCGCCTGAGGCGCGCCGGCAGGTACAGGCGCACCGCTCGCCGGCCGAGCCCGCGCGCATCGAGCGCGAACTCATCGAAGCTGCCGGCGCGCGCACCCTCGTCCGGGAGCGTCCATTCGGGTGGCAGGTAGCCGAAGCCCTGGCATACGGAGTTCGCGCCGAACGGATCCGCCGCGCAGTTGGGGTTCAGGGGGTCGGTGATCCACTCCGTCGAGCCACCGCGCTGCACCTCGAACTTGTACTCGAAGCGCGATTCCGCCGGCAGCGCGAACCTGAGCAGCCACAGCTCGCTCCCCACCACCCGCTCGAGCGGCTGCGCCGCGGGTAGCCCGGAGATGAAGAGCCGGAGGAACACCTGCTCCGCCTCGCCGCGATAGAGGAACGTGACGCCATCGCGGTCGACGAGCGGAATGTCGTGCGCGCTCGCGAAGCGGTCGATCGCCTCCTTGGTCGGCGGCCCTTCGGCAAGGAGCTCGGCAAGGGCGTGGCTCACGTGTCGTACTCGACCGGCTGGCCGGAGCGTGCGAGGCGACGGACGTCGCGCGCCGCCGCGAGGCGGCCGCCGTGCCAGCGAAGCGAGCTTCCGTGCTCGAGCACGAGGCAACGGGCCGGCGCGAAGCGCCTGGCGAACTGGCGCACCCGCTGCGGATCCTCGAGCGCGAGCCTGACGTGCCCGTGCGGGAGCGCCACGATGCCCGGCATGAGCCCGAGACCGGGCTCGAGGATCTCCGCGTGCGCGGCACCTTGCGGCGGGCGGTCGTGGAAGAGCACCACGCGATCGCTCAACGCCATCGCGCCCGCCGACCAGGCGATCAGCGGCTTCCCGCGCGCGAGCGCCTCGAAGCCGAACAGGCGCAGGCGGTTGAGCAGCACCGCGACATGGCCGCCCGCGACGAGAATCGCGCGGGCGCCGGCGATGGCGCGTTCGAGTACCTCGACGTGCGCCTCGAGCGCCGCCCGCGGGCTCGCGCGCCAGTCGCGGGCGAAGCGGTCGTGCTCGGCCCGCGTCGCCGCGACGTGCGTACGATCAAGCCGGCGGACATCGCCGAGCGCGCCGCGGCGGGCACGCCTCAGTGTGGCTGATGAGCCTTCCTGGGCATCGAGCTCGGCGAGCGCGCCCATCAGCGCCATGAGGCGCATGCGATAGAAGTCCTGCATCTCCTGCAGCCGCTCCTGCCGCTCCCTCGCCGCCCGCGCGAGGGCGGGGTCGGCCGCATACACCTGCTCGGCGCGTGCGTAGAGCTGCAGGTCCGTCACGGGGAGCTTGACGTGCTCGCGCAGCTCCTCGATCTCGCCCTCGCGTTCCTGCCAGCCCGCCGTCACCGCGACGAGCGGGCCTGCGATGCCGAGCGCCGCGAGGCAGCTGCTCAAGTTAGGCGCATGGAACTGGGGACCCAGGACGGCGTAGTCACGCATGCGTGCGATCGTCGGGGCCATCCTTGCGCTTGTCAAACGAGCAGTTTGCGGTGCGCGGGGAATGGCGGAGAATGCCGCGCTCAACCGGCCGAGGTAGCAGACCATGTTCCGTGCGCCGCTCTGGCGATTCATCCTGGTCCTCGCGGGCGCCGCGATCGCCCTGCCGCTCGGCGCGGCGCCGGCACTCGAGGCCGCCTCGCTCAGGGACTTCACCTGGGTATCCGAGCCGCAGATCTCGGCCGACGGCCGGCGCGTCGTGTTCCTGAAGACCGTCGTCGATGCACTCCACGATGACTACGCGAGCGAGGCGTGGCTCATCGACGGTGAGCGCGCGCCGCGCGCGCTCACCAATGGCGCGGGCGATGTCACCTCGCCGCGCTTCTCGCCCGATGGCACGCGGCTCGCGTTCGTCTCCAAGCGCTCCGGCAAGCGCCAGGTCCACGTGCTCGAGCTCGCCGGTGGCGAGGCCTGGCAGCTCACCGACGATGCCGAAGGCGTGCAGGGCTTCGCGTGGTCACCGGATGGCGGCCGGATCGCCTTCGCCTCGCGCGCGCCGGACCTGAGCGAGGAGGCGGCGAAGGCGCCGGACGCCGCCGCGGGGCTCTCGAAGCCGGCCTTCGTGACCGACCGGCTCGCGACCCGAAGCGACGGCCGACCGGGCTGGCTGCCGGCGCGCCGAGCCCACCTGTGGGTCGTCGCGACCGCCTCCCCCAAGGCGGCGGCGCGTCGCATCACGAGCGGTGACTACGACGACGGGTTGCCCGAGTGGGCGTCCGACGGCAAGACGCTCTACTTCAGCGCCGTGCGCAAGCCCGACGCCGATCGCCAGGCGAGCGACACGGAGATTTACGCGGTACCGGCCGATGGTGGCGCCGAGCCCAAGGCCCTAACTTCGCGCAAGGGCCCCGACGATGCGCCGCGCGTCTCGCCGGACGGGCGCTGGATCGCCTACACCGGGTTCGACGAGACGACGCCGCAGAGCTACTCGGTGACGCACCTCTACGTGATGAGCACGACGACCGGTGAGAGGCGTGCGCTCGCGCGCGGGCTCGACCGGGCGATCGGCGATGCCGTCATCGCCGACATGGGCGCGCCGCGTGGCGAGGGCGGCGGACTCATCTGGCGCGCCGACTCGCAGGCGGTGTACTTCGCGAGCGCCGACCGCGGTGTCGCGCAGCTGATGGAAGCGACGCTCGATGGCCGCTACCGCGCGCTCACGCAGCTCACCGACGGCGACATCCGCGCCTTCGACGTCGATCGCAGCGGCCGCGTCGTCGCGGTGCACTCGAGTGCGAGCCATCCGGCCGAGCTCGTCGCCTTCGCGGTGAAGGATGCGGCGCGCGAGGGCTCGTGGCGTCAGCTCTCGAGCTTCAATGCGGCGCTCGCCGCGAAATCCGGCTTCGTGCCGTACGAGGAGTTCTGGTTCAAGGGCGCGGCACCGCTTGTGAGCCTCTTCGACGGCCACGCGCCCGCGAGCCAGCAATGGATCCAGTCGTGGATCGTGAAGCCGCCGGATTTCGACGCCTCGCGCCACTACCCGCTCGTCCTCTACATCCACGGCGGGCCGCACGCGATGTACGGCACGGCGTTCTTCCACGAGATGCAGGTGCTCGCGCACGCGGGCTACGTCGTGCTCATCGCCAACCCGCGCGGCAGCACCGGCTACGGCGAGAAGTTCGGCGATGTGATCCACAACCACTATCCGGGGGATGACTACCTCGACCTGATGGCGGGCGTCGATGCGCTCATCGCCCGCCCGTACATCGACCGCGAGCGGCTCTACGTCGCCGGTGGCAGCGGCGGGGGGCTACTGTCGGCCTGGACGGTCGGCCACACCGGCCGGTTCCGCGCGGCGGTGGTCGAACGCTCGGTGACCAACTGGTACGACTTCGTCGGGGTCTCGGATCTCAACTACTACTTCGTGACCCGCTGGTTCCGCGACCTGCCGTGGCGGGACAGCGCCGACTACCTCGCGCGCTCGCCGCTGAGCTACGTCGACAAGGTCACGACGCCGGTGCTCGTGATCCACAACGAAAATGATTTCAGGGCGCCGCTCGACCAGGGGCTGCAGTACTACACGGCGCTCAAGATGCTGGGCAAGCCCGCGCGGCTCGCGGTCTTTCCGGATTCATCGCACGGCATGAGCCGGGACGGACGGCCGAACCAGCGCATCGAGCGGCTGAACCTGATCCTCGACTGGCTCGGCACCCACGGCCGCTGAGCGAATCAGCGGCGGCTGCCGCCGGCGTTCGCCGCATCGGGCGGCACGTCGGGGGCCGGCTCGCGCCCGGGCTCGGTGCTGCCGGGGCGCATGATCGGCATGAACGCCGAGGCGACCGATTCCTGCATGCGGGTCCAGTAGTCGAGGTTCTGCTTGGCGACCTCCGCCATCGAGTTCATCGGGGCGTTGGCCATCAGCTTCGAGATCTGCCCCTGCAGCTGCTCCTGCTGGCGCGAGAATGTCTCGACGCTGCGGTCGAGATAACGGCTCATGAACTCGTGCATGCCATTGCCGTAGAACCGGATGATCGACTCGAGCAGCTGGGTCGACAGGATGGGCTTGCCAAACTGCTCCTGCTCGGCGATCACCTGCAGGAGGATGAGGCGCGTGATGTCCTCGCCGCTCTTGTCCTCGACGACGGTGATCTTCTCGCCGTGCATGATGAACTCGCGGATGTCCTCGAGCGTCACGTGACGTGACTGCGAGGCATCGTAGAGCCTGCGATTGGCGTACTTTTTGATCAGGCGTGCGGTAGTCATGGCCGAGAGTTTACCCCATCGCTCCAGGCTTGCCCTGCAGCGCAAAAGAACGCCGGGAGCCCCAAATAAAATGGGACGGTGGGCACAAGGCCACACCGTCCCGAGGGGGGAGGGTCTGCCACCCGCCGCTCTGGGCGGCGGGTGGCGGGTTCGTTAGGCAGCCTTCGCGGTCTTGGCGCGGGCGGTGTACTCGGTGGACGTCTGGTCGATCCACTGGGTCACGGTCGCCTGGGTCTCGCCGGCGATCTTGAGCAGATCCTGCGAGCGAAGCGTCTGCTTCTCGAAGTACGCGTTGGCGAGCTCGGCCTGCTTCTTCAGCAGCTCCGGCAGGTCCTTCGCGTTCGTCGCGGCATGGAGCGCGGCGAGCGAGGCATTCAGGTAGTCGCCAGCGACTTCGTAGCCGTAGCGGGCGAAGCGCTCGGTGGTGCGCGCGGTCAGTTCCTGGAAGCGGGCGACAGGCTCAGCGAGCTTGCGCGAGTTTTCGAGGAACGCGTTGATTTCGGCAGCGGCGTTGGTCATGGTGTCGACTCCGGTGAGATGCTTTGTTGCGATGCAGTATAGCCGAGTCTTTTTGCATTGCAACAGGTTTTTTCTCCGACCCGGGATCGCGGCGACTCTTGGCCTAGATATTTAATAAATACAGATAAATAGGTCATAGTCCTGAATCCCGCGAGTCTCGATCGGAGGGCTGGTAGCGCCCATCTTCCTGCATTGCACTAGAGATTTATGTGAAATCGATCGACGACCCGCAGGCATGGCTCGCCGAATGGCAGCGCCTCAGCGAGGGGGTGCTGGCCCGGGCGGGGCGCCCCGTCGACGGCCGCGGCGGCCTCTCGGACGCCGGCGCCGCGTTCGCGTACTTCGCCGACGCCTATGCGCGCCTCGCACCGCCCTCGGGGGCCTCCGCGGGCGGCGAGGACTGGAATCGGTTCACGAAGGAACTGGGCGCCCTCGCGGAGGGCTTCGTCGCCGGCGCGTTCCCGGCGTGGCCGGCGCCCGCCGGGAGCGCCGCGGCCTTCGTGGCTGCCCTGCGGGACTGGTCGCAGGTCCTTAGCCAGATCGCCGCGGACACCGCGCGCCGCTTCGCGGCCCTGCAGGCAGAAGGTCCGCCGGCGACGCTGCGTGCGACCTTCGATCGCTGGATCGATTGCGCCGAGGCCGCCTACCAGTCCGCCGCGCGCACGGAGGCCTTCATCGCCGCGCATGCGCGACTCGTGAATGAATTCGTGCAGGAGCGTGGCCGCCAGCACGCGCTCCTCGAGCGCGGCGCCCGCGCCTTCGGCATGCCGACCCGCGCCGAGGTCGATGCGCTGCACGACACGGTGCGTGCGCTCAAGGAGGCGGCAGCGCCCGCGGCGGCGCCGGTGACTGCCGCCCCGGCGGCGAAGCGCGCCACCGCGCCGCGCGGCAAGCGCGCGCCGAAGCAAGCCGCGCGCGGCGCGGGCACGCGCGCGAAGCCGGCGCCGCCCAAGGCTCGCCGGTGAGCGCCGTGCCGCCCGGTCCCGCGGAACTCGCGCGCGAGGTCCAGGAATTCCAGCGCCGCCTCGCCGCGAGCGCATCGACGCTCGCGCGCTTGCCGGAGGTGACGCTTGCGACGGCACCGCGCGATGCGGTCGCGGTCGATGGCAAGGTGACTCTCTACCGCTACCGGTCGGAGGCGCGCCTCGCGGGGCTGCCGCCGCTCCTGATCGTATTCGCGCTCGTGAACCGTCCGACCGTCCTTGACCTGCAGCCCGACCGCTCGCTGATCCGCGCGCTCCTCGCCGCGGGACTCGACGTCTACCTGCTCGATTGGGGCTACCCCGACCGGTCCGATCGCCACACGACGCTCGCCGACTACACGACCGGCCACCTGCACCGGGCGGTCCTGCGCCTGGGCGCCGAGCACGGGCCGATCAACCTGCTCGGCGTCTGCCAGGGCGGGACGCTCGCGCTCCTCTACGCGAGCCTGGAACCGAAGCGCCTCCGGCGCCTCGTCACGATGGTGACGCCGGTCGATTTCCAGACGCCCGACAACCTCCTGTCGCGCCTCGCGCGCGGCGTGGACATCGGCCAGCTCGTCGACACCTTCGGCAACGTGCCGGGCGAGCTCCTGAACGCGACGTTCCTGTCGCTGATGCCGTTTCGCCTGAGCCTGCAGAAGTACCTCGCGCTCGTCGATGGCGCCGACGACCCGCGCCAGCTCGAGGGGTTCCTGCGGATGGAAAAGTGGATCAACGATAGCCCCGACCAGGCGGGCGCGGCCTTCCGCGAGTTCCTCACCTGGTTCTACCAGGAGAACCGGCTCGTCCACGGCACCGTCTCGCTCGGCGGGCGGCCCGTCGACCTCGGGCGGATCACGATGCCGGTGCTGAACGTGTACGCCACCGCCGACCACCTCGTGCCGCCGTCGGCCTCGCGCGCGCTCGGCGCTCTCGTGGGCTCCCGCGCCTACCGGGAAGTGGCGATCGATACCGGCCACATCGGCATGTACGTGAGTTCGCGCGCGGCGAAGGTACCGGACGCGATCGCCGGGTGGCTTAAGGGCGAGTAAGCGAGCCGGGGCGGGAGGCGTCGAGGGCTCGTGCGCGGGCGGCGCAGGGGGCGCCGGGGCCGGGATGGCCGTAAGCGCTGTCAAGGGCGCCTGATTTATCTTTCTATATATAAATCAATAAGTTACTGTCTTTTAAGGCCCTCCCTGAGGGGGGTCGCTGGTACACTGGGGGCCACCCGACCAGCGCCTGCGACGACTCCGGCAACCCACCCCTCGGGCGGCCGATTCCGATAAGCGACGCGTCTGGCGGGTTAGCAGGGGACCATGGCCGCTTCGCCCTACCAGCAGCTCGAGGAGGAGTTCCGGCGCGTGCACGCGTTCCGCGGGGCGCTTGCGCTCCTGCGCTGGGACTCGGCCGTCATGATGCCGCGCGGCAGCGCGGAGGTTAGAGGCGAGCAGCTGGCGGCGCTCGAGACGGAGTGCCACGCGATCCTCGTCTCGCCGAAAGTCTCCCGGCTCATCGACCGCGCCCACGCGAACTCGCAGAGCCTGGAGGACTGGCAGCTCGCGAACCTGCGCGAGATGCGCCGCCAGCGCGACCATGCGCTCGCGACCCCGAATTCGCTCGTGGCGCGGCTCGCCAAGGCGAGTGCGCGTGCCGAGCTCTATTGGCTCGAGGCGAGGCGCACCAACCGCTACGCCGATTTCGCCCCGCACCTCGCCGAGGTGCTGCAGCTCATCCGCGACCGCGCGGGACTCCTCGGCCAGCACCTTGGGCTTGCGCCCTACGATGCGCTGATCGACGAGTACAGCCCCGGCGTCACCGCCGCCGACATCGACACGCTCTTCAAGTCGCTCGCCCGGCGGTTGCCGACGCTGGTGCGCGAGGCGATCGACCTGCAGGCGGCGACGCCCTCGCTCCCCATCACCGGCAAGTTCGCGCCGGCCAAGCAGCGCGCCCTCTGTCTTGAGGTCTTGAAGGCGGTGGGCTTTCCGTTCGACCGCGGCCGGGTGGACGAGAGCGAGCACCCGTTCACCGAAGGCACGGCCGGCGACATCCGCATCACGACGCGGTTCGAGGCCGGCGATCCGTTCCAGGGGCTCCTCGGCGCGCTGCACGAGACGGGCCACGCGATGTACGACCTCGGGCTTCCGAAGGAGTGGCGCGACCAGCCGGTCGGGCGCAACCGCGGCATGGCGCTCGAGGGGAGCCAGTCGCTGTTCATCGAGATGCTGGTGGCGAGGAGCCGCCCGTTCCTCACGTACCTTAAGCCGCTGCTGGAGAAGCACTACGGCGTCAGCGGCCCGGAGTGGGAGGTCGAGAACCTCTACCGGCACCTGACGCGCGTGCGACGGGGCCCGATGCGTGCGGACGCGGACGAACTCACCTACCCCGCGCACATCCTGCTGCGCTACGACCTCGAGAAGCGGCTCCTGTCGGGGGAGCTCAGCGTCACGGACCTGCCGGAAGCCTGGAACGAGGCCGCGCAGAGTCGCCTGGGGCTGAGGCCGGCGAACGACGTCGAAGGGTGCCTCCAGGACGTGCACTGGGCGGTCGGCCAGTTCGGCTACTTCCCGGCCTACGCGCTCGGCTCGCTGATCGCGATCCAGCTGTGGGAAAAGCTACGGGCCGCAAACGAGAACCTGGACGATGAAATCTCGCGCGGCCAGTTCGAGGGCCTCTTCACCTGGCTCCGGGAGCGCGTGCACTCGGCGGGAGCGAAGCTCACCGTCCAGGACCTGGTCAAGGAAGCGACCGACAGGCCACTGTCAGCGGCGCCTGCGCTCAGGTACCTTGAAGCGAAGTACCTAGAGCCGCGCTGAGGGCAAGGCCGATGTCCGCCGTCGTGATCCCGCCCGAGCCCCGCCGGCTTGACGCCCCGCCCGCCGTTGCCCTCGCCCCGGCCGCAGCAGCGCGCCCCTCGCGCACGTTCAAGCGCCTGCAGGCGGAACTGCGTGGCCTCGTCGGCAAGGCGATCGATGACTACGCGATGATCGCAGACGGCGACCGGGTCATGGTGTGCCTGTCGGGCGGCAAGGACTCCTACACGCTGCTCGACCTGCTGTTGTCGCTGCAGCGAAGCGCGCCCGTCCGGTTCGAGCTCATCGCCGTCAACCTCGACCAGAAGCAGCCCGGATTTCCGGCGCACGTGCTGCCGGACTACCTGACGCGACTCGGCGTGCCCTGGCACGTCATCGAGCAGGACACCTACCGCGTCGTGAAGCGCGTGATCCCCGAGGGGAAGACGATGTGCGGGCTCTGCTCGCGCCTCCGGCGTGGCGCGCTCTATCGCTACGCGGCCGAGAATGGCATCACCAAGATCGCGCTCGGCCACCACCGCGACGACATCCTCGAGACGTTCTTCCTGAACCTCTTCCACGGCGGGAAGCTGAAGGCGATGCCGCCGAAGCTCCTGTCGGACGACGGCCGGCACATCGTGATCCGCCCGCTTGCCTACGTGCCGGAACGGGCGATCGTGCGCTATGCGCGCGCGCGGGAGTTTCCGCTCATTCCGTGCACTCTCTGCGGCCAGCAGCCGAACCTCGAGCGGGAGCGCGCCGGCCGCATGCTGCGCGAGTGGGAACGCGAGCATCCGGGCCGCGTGGAGTCCGTGTTCGCCGCGCTCACCGATGTGGCGCCTTCGCAGCTCGCGGACCGGCGGCTCTTTGATTTTCACGCGCTCGAGGCGCGCCGCGAGGGTGCGCGGGCTCTACCGGAGATCGAGTTCGCCGAGTGAGCGCCGCGCACTCATCCGTCGCGCCGCCTCCCGGAACCTACTGGGTCGACCCGGGGCGCGTGCTCGCGGGCGCGTACCCCGGACACGTCGAACCGAGCTACGCCGCCGAGCGGATCGCCTCGCTCCTGAGGCTCGGCATCGATCACTTCATCGACCTCACGTGGCCGGGCGAGCTGCCCGAATACGACGAGCTCCTGCCGCAGCCGCCGGGGCCGGCGCCGCTCGTCGGCTACTCGCGCTACCCGATCGCGGACCACGGCCTGCCGCAAAACGCAGCGCAGATGCACGACATCCTCGCCGACCTCGACACCGCGCTCGATGCGGGCCGGCGGGTCTACGTGCACTGCCGCGCCGGCATCGGCCGCACGGGTACCGTCGTCGGCTGCTTCCTCGCCGAGCGCTTCGGCGATGGCGCCGAGGCGCTCGAGGCGCTCGAGCGCCTGTGGGTGCAGGGCGGGCGCCACCGCGACTGGCCGCGCACGCCCGAGACCGACGCCCAGGCGGAGTTCGTCCGTCGCTGGCGCACCGCTCGCGCACGCCCGACCGGGCGCTCCGAGGGCAACGATCTCGCCGACCGCCTGCAGGATCGCTACCGCGGGCTCCTGCTCGGCCTCGCGCTCGGCGATGCGCTGGCCGCGCCCGTCCAGCACCGACGGCCCGGTTCGTTCACTCCAATCGGCGACCTCGTGGGCGGCGGGCCCTACGAGCTGCCGCGCGGCGCCTGGTCCGACGATGCCGCCGTCGCGCTCCTGCTCGCCGAAAGCCTTGCGGCGACCGGCGGGTTCGATGCGCGCGACCTCGTCGAACGGCTCTTCCTGTGGCAGCGCGAGGGTCAGGGGTCGGCGACCGGGCAGTGCGTCGGCATCACCGCCTCGACCGCGAAAGCCGTGGCGCAGGCGAAATGGAGCGGCAACCCGTTCGCGGGCTCCCACGACCCTGCCCGCGCCGACAAGGAACCGCTGCCCCGCGCGGCCGTCGCGGCCGCCTTCGGCTTGAGCGACCCCGTCAAGGCCATCGAGCTTGCCGCGGATGTCGCCCGGCCGACGCACCAGGCGCCGCTCGTGCTCGATGCCTGTCGTTATGTCGCGGCGCTTTGCATCGGGGCGCTGCAGGGGAGGCCGCGCGAGGAACTCCTAGCGCCCGATTTCACGCCCGTGGCGGGCCTCTGGAGCAGCAAGCCGCTACGGCGCGAGATCGCCGTCGTCACGGCCGGCAACTGGCGTAAACCCGGCTTCGTGCCCGTCGCCGACGGCACGGCCGCCGACTCGCTCGCGCTCGCGCTCTGGGCGCTGGCCCGGGGAACCCAGTACCGCGATACTGTGCTGGCTGCGGTCAACCTCGGCCTCGACGCCGATGCCAACGGCGCCCTCGTGGGCGCGCTCGCCGGCGCCCTGTACGGGGCGGCGAGCCTGCCGCAGCACTGGGTCGCAGGGCTTGCGCTCACCCGGCAGGTTCGTGCGAACGCCGACAAGCTGCTCGCGGGGGCGCTCGCGCGCATCGCGGCGGAGTAGGGGGAACTCGACGTGCCGTCCCGGGTTCGGTCGCGCCGCGCACGCGGCAGTTACTGGTGGGCGAAGCTCGGCGACGCGGAGCTCCTCGAGGTGCGCTTCTGCGACCTCGGGCTCTCGCTCGAGCGCTCGCCGCTCGCGCCGCTCCTCAGGCGACTCAACGACGACCTCGAGCGGCGCGGCATCCAGTTTCGTCCGCACTGCTGGCTCGGCGAGGAATGGTTCACGCCGGACGGCGTGCCGGGGTTCGCGGTGCCGTTCTTCCTCGCCCACCCGCGCCTCAGGCGCCTCGAGCGACGCATGCTCGGCGAGGTCGAGGGCGGCAACCGCAACTGGTTCCTGCGCATCCTGCGCCACGAGGCGGGACACGCGATCGACAACGCCTACCGGCTGCGCCGGCGTCGCAGCTGGCGCGAGACCTTCGGCCCCGCGTCGCTCCCGTACCCCGACAGCTACCGCTCGCGGCCGGGCAGTCGCCGCTACGTGCAGCACCTGGGCGCGTGGTACGCGCAGAGCCACCCGACGGAGGACTTCGCCGAGACCTTCGCGGTATGGCTGCAGCCCGCCTCGCGCTGGCGTTCGCACTACGCCGAGTGGCCGGCGCTCGGCAAGCTCGAGTTCGTCGACGCGCTGATGCGCGAGGTGCGGGCGGAGCCCGCGCTCGTGCGAACGCGCCTGCACATCGATTCGCTGGTCGGCGACACGCGCACCCTCGGCGAGCACTACAAGGCGGTGCAGAAGCGCTACGCGCCGCCAACCCGCCGCGAGGAGGACGAGCTCCTCGGCCGCGTGTTCTCGCGCGAGCCCGGCCGCGGCCGGCTGAAGGCGGCGACGCTGTTGAGGCGCCTGCGGCCGCGCCTGCACGAACTCATCGCCGGCCGGCTCGACTGCAGCGCTTACTTGATCCACCAGGTCATGCGCACCGCGATCAGGCGCGCGACCGAGCTTGGGCTCTACGTCGCGGGCGACCGTCGCCACGCGGCGCGGAACTGCGAGTGGCTCCTGACCCGCCTCGTGCGCGAATTCGAACGCAGCGCCGGGCGGCGCCTGAAGCTATGAAGAAGCTCCGCATCCTCGTGACCGTGCACGAGAGCCTCATTCCGCCCGACAGCCTCGAGGGCCACGCCGACCGCGAGATCGACGAGTGGCGCACGGAGTTCGATGTCGTGTCGAACTTGAAGAGCCTCGGGCACGAGGTGCGCTGCATCGGCCTCCTCGACAGCCTGACCGAGCTTCGCGCCACGATCCAGGAGTGGCAGCCGCACGTGGTCTTCAACCTGCTCGAGGAGTTCGACGGCATCGCCAAGCACGACCAGCACGTGGTCGCGTTCCTCGAGCTCCTGCGCCAGCCCTACACCGGCTGCAACCCCCGCGGGCTCATGCTGTCGCGCGACAAGGTGCTGTCGAAGCAGCTGCTTGCCTATCACCGCATCCCGACGCCGCAGTTCGCGCTCTTTCGCCGCTCCAAGCGCGTGCAGTTGCCCTCGAAGCTCCGCTATCCGCTGTTCGTGAAGTCCGCGACCGACGATGCCTCGCTCGCGATCGCACAGGCCTCGGTCTGCGCCGACGCCACCAGCCTGAAGGAGCGCATCCAGTTCGTGCACGAGCAAACGCAGAGCGATGCGCTCGTCGAGGAGTACGTCGAGGGGCGCGAGATCTACGTGGGCGTCCTCGGCAATGATCGGCTGAGCGTGCTGCCGGTCTGGGAGATGAGTTTCGGCACGCTGCCGGAGGGCCAGGCACCGATCGCGACCCGCAAGGTGAAGTGGGACCGCCGCTACCAGAAGCGCCACGGCATCTCGACCGGCGCCGCCGAGCACCTGCCGGAGGCGGTGCTCGCCGAGCTCGGCCGCATGTCGAAGCGCATCTACCGGGCGCTGCACCTGACGGGCTACGCGCGCATGGATTTCAGGCTGCGCGCCGACGGCACGATGTTCGTGCTCGAGGCGAACGCGAACCCGAACCTCGCCGCCGAGGAGGATCTCGCGCGCTCGGCACGCGCCGCCGGCATGAGCTACGAGGACCTGCTCGGGCGGATCCTGTCGCTCGGGCTCGGCTACCAGGCGGCGTGGCGGCAGAGCGAGGCCGCCGAGTGATCGAGCTTGCGGCGCTTATCCGCGCGGTCCCCGATTTTCCGACGCCCGGCGTCCTCTTTCGTGACCTGTCGCCGCTGCTACGGGATCCCGTCGCGACGCGGCGTGCCATCGAGGCGCTGGTCGAGCCCTTCCGCGCGAGCGGCGTCGAGCTCGTCGCCGGCATGGAGGCGCGTGGCTTCATCTTCGGCGCGCTCGCGGCGTCGGCGCTTCAGGCCGGCTTCGTGCCGCTGCGCAAGGCCGGCAAGCTGCCGACCGAGGTCGAGGCGGTGAGCTATGAACTCGAGTACGGCACCGCGACGCTCGAGGTGCAGCGCGACGCGCTTCGCCCCGGCTGCCGGGTGCTCATCGTCGATGACGTGCTCGCGACCGGCGGCACCGCCCACGCCGCGGCCAGCCTCATCGAGCGCCAGGGCGCAGCGGTCGTCGGGCTCGCCTTCGTGCTCGAGCTCGCCGCGCTCGGTGGCCGGCAGAAGCTCGCGGGCCGCACGCTCAGCAGCGTGCTCACGCTCTAGCGGCGATCAGCCGCCGTCCGAACCGAGCGCGCGCTCGATGCGCCGGTCGGGCACGAACCAGATCACCGCGACCAGCACGTAGAGCCCGATCGCGATCCAGCGCGAGACAAAGAGGGCCGCCAGGATCGCCGCGATGTACAGGATCGTGGACGCCTTGCCCTTGCGGTCGCGGCCGACGGCCTTCCGGAGCAGGGAATCCGCGCCCTGCGAGCGGATGATCGTCTGCTGCAGGATCACGTAGGCGAGCGATGCCGCCAGCAGCACGCAGCCGTAGATCGCCGCCGGCGTCGCGGCGAAGTGGTTCTCGCCCATCCACGCGGTCGTGAACGGGAAAAGCGACAGCCAGAAGAGCAGGTGCAGATTCGCCCACAGGATGGGCCCCGTCACCCGCTCGAGGGCGTGCAGCATGTGGTGGTGATTGTTCCAGTAGATGCCGACGTTGACGAAGCTGAGCACGTAGACGAGGAACACCGGGAGCGCCGGCGCGAGCGCATCGAGGGTCTCGCCGTGCGGCACCTTGAGCTCGAGCACCATGATCGTGATGATGACCGCGATGACGCCGTCGCTGAACGCCTCGAGGCGGTTCTTGCCCATCGGCGCCGCGCCGTGGCTCAATGGAATTTCCAGCGCGCGAGCACGGCGAGTGCGGCCGGCACCAGGAAGATCAGCAGGAAGATCGGCAGTTCCTCGCGGAAGGCGTAGCCGGCGCTATTGACGCCGATCCACAGGTTCGCGCCGGCGATCGCGAACCCGAGCGCGACGAACCCGAGCGTGGCACCGGTGAGCGAGTTCGCGTTGCCGCCACCGAGCAGGCGCGCAAGGCCAAGGCACGCGGCCGCGAGCGCGCAGCCGCCAAGCAGGAAGAGGAGGGTGCGCATGGGGAAGGCCTCGAGTTACGCCCGACGGGAAGCGTAGCTGACCGCCTTCGCTTCGACCACCCTCGCGCTACGGGCGGCCGACTTCCTCGTGCTCGATGATCTCCGGCTCATCGACCGCCGCGCGCACCCAGGGCGCCACGAGCGGATCGCCGACCGCGGTCGCGACGTAGGCGCGTGCGGCGCCGCCGAGCCCCTCGAGCCCATAGGTCTGGAACCTGAAGGCGACCGGCAGGTACATCGCATCGGCGGCGCTGTAGCTGCCGAAGAGCCAGGGGCCCGCGGCGCCGAATCGCTCGCGGCAGTCGGCAAAGAGCGCATCGATCCTGGCGATCGCGGCGCTCAACGCCGCGTTCGCGGGGACGCGCCGGTCGCGCGCGCGGATGTTCATGGGGTAGCCGGAGCGAAGCGCGGCGAAGCCTGAGTGCATCTCGGCGGTCACCGCCCGCGCGATGGCGCGGGCGGCGCGATCGGCTGGCCAGCCGGCGCTACCCTTCAGGTCGCTCAGGTATTCGAGGATCGCGGTTGACTCCCACACCGTGAGAGCGCCGTCGATGAGTACGGGCACGCGGTGGGTCGGCGAATAACGGCCGACCTCGGCCGCGAAGGCGGGCGTGTCGAGCACAAGGCGGATCTCGCGGCAGGCGAGACCTAAGTGCTGGATGAGGATCCAGGGCCTGAGCGACCAGGAACTGTAGTTGCGATTGCCGATGACGAGCGTGAGATCCGTCATGAGGGTGCCTAGCGGCGTCCGAGCAGGGACAAGGTGACATCCGGGAAGTCGCTGAAGAGCCCGTCGATGTGGGCGACATCGAACAGCGCGCGGTGCGCGCTCGCCGCATCGCCCGAGTGCTCGGGCAGCTGGTCGATCCGGAACGTGTAGGCGTGCACCGCGAGCCCGGTGGCGTGCGCATCGGCGACGAGCGAGCTTGCGACGGGCGGTGCTCCCGTTGCCTGCCAGCTGACCACCTGCGGGATCCACGGCCCTATGCCCGCGGCGTAGCGCGCGACGGCGGCGAGGCCGGCGGGCGTGCGAATCGCATCGTAGTCGGTCGCCGCCTCGGCCCAGGAGTTCTCGCCGATCAGCTGCACGAGCTTCAAGGCGGAGCCGAGCTCGAAGCGGATGCGGCCGAGCTCGGCCGCATCGAAGCACTGCAGCCAGCAGGCGTCCTCGGCCGTACGGTAGCCGAACTCGGCCAGCACCCCGAGCACGCGCGGGGCGAGGTCCTTGCCCTCGGCACGGTGCCAGGCGGGGCTCTTTACCTCGGTGTAGACGCCGACGCGGCGTCCGGTCGCCCGGTTGAGGCCGCGCACGAGGGTCAGTTCCTCGGCGAGCGAGTGGATCCTGAAGGGGAGCCGCTCGCCGAAGCGAAGCGGCCAGGCGGCCGCGCCGCCCGCCTCGATGCGATCGTGCACGGCGAGCGTCGTGAGCTCGGCGTAGCCGAAGTCGATCGCGTAGTAGTGGCCATCGGCGCGCGCGCGTCCGGGGAAGCGCGCCGCGACGTCGGTGACCTCCTCGAGGATGAGGTCGTGGAACACGATCGGTACGTCGTCGCGCGTCAGCACCACGTCCTGCTCGAGGCAGTCGGCGCCAAGCGCATGCGCGTAGGCCTTCGCCGCGAAGGTGTGCTCGGGCAGGTAGCCGCAGGCGCCGCGGTGGGCAATGACGAGGGGCGGGCCGAAGCGCCGCTGGGTGGATGCCGGTGCCATCGGGAGCGGATAATGCCTGAATGCCGTTATCGCTGCGCGCGGTGTCGCTCGACCTCGACAATACGCTGTGGGACACCCCACCGGTGCTGGCGCGCGCCGAGGCGGCGCTGGCGGCGTGGCTCGCCGAGCACGCGCCGAGGATCACCGAAAGCTTCGACCCGAAGGAGTTCAGGCGATTGCGGGCCGAGCTTGCGGGCCGCGAGCCCGGCCGCGCCCACGACGTGACGTGGCTGCGCACCGAGTCACTGCGGCACGCCGCGCGCGAGGCCGGCTACCCGGCGGCGCTCGCCGACCGGGCGTTCGAGGTGTTCTGGCGCGAGCGGAACACGCTCGAGCTCTATGCGGAGGTCAGCGACGCGCTCGCGCGCCTCGCGGCACGCGTGCCGGTCTATGCGCTCACCAATGGCAACGCCTGTGTGCGCGAGGTCGGCATAGGCCGCTACTTCGCCGGCGCGATCGACGCGCCGAGCGCGGGCGCGGCCAAGCCCGACCGGGAGATCTACCGGAAGCTCGTCGATCTCGCCGCGCTCCCGGCCGGCGCGATCCTGCACGTGGGCGACGATGCGATCGCGGACGTGCACGGCGCGCGGGCAGCGGGCCTGCAGGCCGCGTGGATGAACCGGACGGGGGCCGAGTGGCCGGCGGACCTGCCGCTGCCCGACCACGAGGTCGCGGACCTGACGGCGCTCGCCGATCTCGTCGAGTCGCGGACCTGAGGTGCCGCGCGCCGGTCAGGCGCGCAGGTCGAGGATCGTGCCTAGGAGCTGGTCGCCCGTCTCGAAGACCCGGGCGGAAGCGGCGACCTGGTTGAGCGCGGTGAGCGCCTCGGCCTCGTGGGCCGCCGACAGCGCCGCAGGGTTCCCGGCCGCTCCCGCGACCGACTGGGCGACCCGGTCGAAGGACTGCACGCCCCGGTCGATGCCCTCGCGGGCATAGTCGAGCGCGTTCAGGAACGCGGGAAGTGCGGGCGTGCCGATGGCGTTTGGCATGAACCATCATCGCGCGTTCGCGGTCGCCTGCACGCCTGGCCGACGGGTGCATCTGCGTTTCGCGATGCGCGTCACGGCGCTGCCGCGAACTCCATCACGCCCGCAGCTGCAATCTGTCAAACGCGCGGCGGCAGGCCCCGCTGCGCGATCCCGGTGCTGACATTGCGCGTGCGCACTCAACTTGCGCAGCGACAGGCGATCAGCACTCGGGGCGCACGGCTGCCAGAAAAAAGAAAGCGCGGAATGTGCACCGCACCGCTATCGCCGCGCGCCGCGACGTGTCAACTTTTCCCGCGAGTGGACGATCTTTTGATTGGACACGCCGAGGAGGCACGATGTCTGACGGCACAGTGCTGAAGGTTGCGAGCCTGGAGGAGTTCTTCCGCGACGAGCTGCACGGCGCCGCGGAGAAGCAACGCCTCGCGCTCGATGGCCACACCGAACACTACGTCGTCAACCTGCTGACGACCTTCTCGCGCGCGGACGCGTTCTTCGAGCCGACGCCAACCGGCCCCAAACTCCGCCCGCTCGCGCTCATGCTCGCCGAGGCGCTCGGCGCCCCGACGCTCGCCGAGCGGCAGCACGCGCTACAGCGCATGGGCGATGTGTCGCTGTTCATCGCCGGCTTCCTGCCGCAGGGCTTCGCCCGCAAGCTCGTCGACGTCGACTACCACATCGCGATGGGCGGGCGAGCCTACGGGTCGCTGGCCGACTCGACGCGTGGCTCGGCGCGCGGCGGCTGCATCGGGCGCGTGTTCGCCGAGCTCGCCGCCAAGTTCGGCGCGCTCGTCGATGCGCTCAACGAGATCGCGGCCGCGGCGCGGCCGCCCTCGCACGATGAGCTGATGCGCCTCTACGAGGTCTGGATGAAGACCGGCAGCCCGCGCGCGGCGGGCAGGCTACGCATGCTCGGCGTCGAGCCGGCCGCCTCGAGCCGGGTGCGCTGGAGTCACTGAACCGTGCTGCTCCGGGACCTGCAGGCGCTTCTTGCGCGGATCAACGATGCGGCGGTGACCGAGGATGTCGCCGACTACCTGATCACCGACCGGCGCCTGCTCGTGCGCTGGCATCAGGCGGCCGGGCCGGGGGCGAGCGAGGAGACCCTGCTCGTCGCCGAACGCCGCGACGGACTCGACCTTGGCCTGTATCTCGATGCGAAGCTGCTGGAGCGGCTCGCCGCGAGCGAGCCGCTCGCGCGCCTGACGGACGACAACCTCGAGGACTTCTGCACGGCGCTCGAGGGCGTCAGCCATTTCCATTGCGTCGCCTTCAGCGCGGCGCGCGACTGGTCGGTATCTTTGCTCGGACTCGAGATGCAGGCCGAGATCGACAAGTACGCGGTGTCGGTGCTGCTCGCGGGCTCGCAGCGCGGCGGGGCGCTGGTCCGCGGGCTGCACGAGCGGCTGTTTGCGCGCATCCGCTTTCGCGAGGACCTCGATGTCGCGCTCGCCCAGCTCTACGCGAAGGCGAACCGCTACGCCGCGCGTTTTTGCCGCAAGCTCGAGGAAAAGTTCCTGCAGCGCCGCGAGGCGCGCGTACCGGAGATGCTGGCCGAACTCAGGCGTTTCTATCGACTCGGTGATGCCGGCAAGCTGCGTTCGATCGAGGCGGCCTGAGGGGAGCGCCGCAGGTCAGGTGCTCGGATCCTGGGCGGCGCGCTTGCGCGCCTCGATCCAGCGCGACATTTCCCGAAGGTCACGCTTCTTGGCGCGGCCCTTCTTGAGGATGAGTCCGCTCTCGTACGGGTTGTAGCCCGACTTCACCGCAACCTTGTTGACCGCGATGTTGCCGACCGGCGAGGGCGCATCGTCCGCGACGGTGAGGTTCGAGGCGTCGAACTGGAACGGCAATACCTCGAGGTCCTGCGACCACTTCCAGACGGCGTTGCCGCGCTCATCGTGCGCGACGCGACCGGTCGGGTTGTCGGCCTCGGATGCGAAGTCTGGTCTAAGTATTTTGACGGTATCGACCACGTGTGCTCTCGTCGTTCCCCTAATGGAACGACCACTCCCCGAGCCACTTTAGAATGCAGAAAACGATAAGTGGGGCGGCCGCGGGGATTTGTGACAGGGGTCACAATAAGCACGCTGTAAAGTCGAGCGCAGGCCTAAGTTTGAGGCGCGGTGATTAGGTATTTACGCCGAGTCTCGCAGCGGCGCGCAGCAGCGCGATCACCGACTTGCCGTCCTCGATCTCCCCGGCTAGCGCGCGCCGCGCGCCTTCCCTGAGCGGTACCCACGAGGATTCGAAGACTTCGTCTGCTTCGGGCGCGGCACCGACGACGGTCAGGTCCTGCGCGAGGTAGAGGTGCACGACTTCGGCGAACACGCCCGGTGAACTTAATACACGGCCGAGTGATTCCCAGCGGGTTGCCGTGCAACCGGCCTCCTCGCGCAGCTCGTTGCGCGCGGTCGCGTCCGGGCTCTTGCCGTCGAGTTTGCCGGCCGGGATCTCCCACACCCAGCCGCCGGCGACGTGCCGGTACTGGCGCAGCAGGCACACATTCCCGGCGGCGTTGACGGCGACGACCGCGGCGCCACCCGGGTGGCCGACGATCTCGAGTTCCGCCGTGCGGCCGTTCGGAAGCTCGACGGTCGCGACGTCCAGCGTGACGACGCGACCGGTGTATACGCGGCGGGACTCGTTACTCATGCCTCGATGATCCCATGGCCGGGCGGGCCATCGGTAGACTCGACCGATGGCGTGCTGCATCGTCGTGTCGGGCCCCCCGTGCGCAGGCAAGTCGACGCTTGCCCGCGCACTCGCGGCGCGCCACGGCTGGGCACTGCTTGCGAAGGACTCCTACAAGGAGCAGATCTTCGAACGTTTCGGGGTCGGCGACCGCCGCTGGTCGGCGCGCGTGAGCCTGCTCGCCTGGGACCTCTTGCTCGCGGAGGCGGCGCGGCTCCTTGTCACGGGCGCCGATTGCATCCTCGAAGGCAACTTCCGCGCGGCGCAGGCGAGGGTGCTCGCGGCGCTCGCCGCCATGGACGGGGCGCGGTTCGTCGAAGTGCGCTGCAGCGCCGAGCCGCAGGTGCTGCTGTCGCGCTACCGCGCCCGCGCGATCGACGGCAGCCGCCACGCCGGGCATGTCGACCTCGAGGCGCTGCCGGAGCTCGCGCGCGAACTCGCCGCCACGCCACTCGCGGTGCTCGGGGCGGCCGCGGTGCTCGGCTGCGATACGACGGCGGGTGTCGATGTCGGGGGAATCGCCGCGCGGCTCGAGGCCGTGCTCGGGATCCGCGCGCGCTAGCGTGCCTGCCCGTGGTATTCGGGGTTCGGCATCATGTCGGTCGCGGTCGCAACGCGATTGGTGTAGTTGAAAAAGCCGACGACGCTGGCCGCATCCCAGATGTCGCACTCGGCAAAGCCCGCCTCGCGCAGCGCCGCGCGGTCCGCCTCCCCCACCTCGGCCGGCGTCACGGTCAGCTTGTGCGCAAATTCAAGCAGCGCGCGCTCCCGCGCGGGGAGCTTCGCGGTCCGCCAGTTCATGACGAGCATCTCGCCGAGCTCGGCATCGCCGCTGAGTGCGCGCACGGCGGCGCCGTGCGCGGTCAGGCAGTAGTAGCAGCGGTTCGCGCTCGAGACGACCACCGCCAGCATCTCGCGCTCGAGCTTGGAGAGCCCGGACTCCGCGAGCATGAGGTCGTTGTAGAGGTTCACGAAGGCCCGCAGCTTCGGCTGACTGAAGCTGTAGGCGGCGAGCACGTTCGGCACGAAGCCGAGCTTCTCCTCGCAGACGCCGAAGTACTTCTGCATGTCGGGGTCGAGCTTGGCGCGGGGCGGCCTGCGGATCTTGAGCCCCGTCAGGTGCTTGGGCTGCGGCATCGGCGTCCCCTCAGCGGCGGTCGACTTCGTCGACGTCGGTCTGGCCGGTCACGCGCCGGCGGATGTGCGACCAGGAGACACCGATCGCGAGCAGGACCGCGAGGCTCGCGAGCGCGAGCCAGCTGATGACGCCGGTGTCCTTGAGGCTGAACCAGTGCCACGACACGAGCAGCCAGATGAGCGCCCCCGAGAGCGCCGCGGCGAAGAGCACACCGGTCGTGCCGAGCGAGCGCCAGGTCGCGTGGATGAAGAATCCCCAGGCGCCGAGGAGCAGGAGCCCCGCGACCGCCTCGAGCGGGTTCACGCTCGGAAACGTGCCCGCGACCCAATGGACGTACGAATGGCCGGTCGGGTTGTAGGTCATCGCAACGAGGGCGACGGCGACCAGCAGCCGAAGCAGGAAGCCGCGGGGGGTCAGGGATTCGGTGCGGGGCATGCGGGTCACCGGCGGTTGGGCCGGGCGCGAGTGTAGCAGCGCCGCCCAAGCTCGCCGCCCGGCGGACTGGATAAACATACAGGCCGACGGGATAATCCGCCGATGGCCGCCAGTCCCCTCGACGCCCTGAACGATGCGCAACGCGCCGCGGCCGGGTTCGGCGCCGCCAACGCCGGCCGCTTCACGGCGGGGCCGCTGCTCGTCATCGCGGGCGCGGGCACCGGCAAGACCAACACGCTCGCGCACCGCGTCGCGAACCTGGTGCTCGAGGGCGTCGACCCGGCGCGGATCCTGTTGCTGACTTTCACGCGCCGGGCGGCCGAGGAGATGACCCGCCGGGCGGAGCGCATCGTTGCGGCGGCACTCGCGGCACGGCGCGGGAGTTCGCCTGCGACCGTCGCGGTGCGCCTGCCGTGGGCCGGCACGTTCCATTCGATCGGCAACCGGCTCCTGCGGCTGCACGCGAACGAGGTCGGGCTCGAGCCGTCGTTCTCGGTGCTCGACCGCGCCGACAGCGCGGACCTCATCGACGTCGTGCGCCACGAGCTTGGGCTGTCGGCGCGCGAGCAGCGCTTCCCGCGCAAGGACACCTGCCTCGCGATCTACTCGCACCGCGTCAACACGCAGCGGGCGCTCAAGGCGACGCTCGAGGACTGCTGGCCGTGGTGCCTCGAGCTCGAGCGCGAGCTCAACGATCTTTGCCGGGCGTACGTGCTGCGCAAGCAGTCCGAGCAGGCGCTCGACTACGATGACCTCTTGCTCTACTGGCACGGCCTGCTCGGCGAACCGAGGCTCGCCAAGAGCGTCGGGGCGCTCTTCGACCACGTGCTCGTCGATGAGTACCAGGACACCAACGTGCTGCAGGCGCAGATCCTCATGGCGCTCAAGCCCGACGGCGCCGGGCTCACCGTCGTCGGCGACGATGCGCAGTCGATCTACTCGTTCCGCGCCGCCGCCGTCGACAACATCCTCGATTTTCCACAGCAGTTCACGCCCCCCGCCCAGGTCATCGCGCTCGAGGAGAACTACCGCTCGACGCAGCCGATCCTGGATGCTGCGAACGCGGTGATCGGCGGTGCCGAGCGGCAGTACCGCAAGAACCTGCGGGCGCACCGTGGCGATGGCGCCCGTCCCTGTCTTGTCACGGTCACCGACGATCGTGGCCAGGCCGACTACGTGATCGCCGAGGTACTGAAGGCGCGCGAGGCGGGCGTGATGCTGATGCAGCAGGCCGTGCTGTTTCGCTCGAGCAGCCACAGCGACTTCCTCGAGATTGAGCTCACCCGCCGCAACATCCCGTTCGTGAAATACGGCGGCCTCAAGTTCCTCGAGGCCGCGCACGTGAAGGATCTCCTCGCGGTGCTGCGCTGGGCCGACAACCCTCGCAACCGCATCGCGGCCTTCCGCGTGCTGCAGCTCCTGCCCGGCATGGGGCCGTCCAACAGCCAGCGCTGCCTCGAGGAGTTCGCCCGCGCGGGCGGCAGCTTCGCCTCGCTCGGGCAGTTCCGCGCGCCGGCGGCGGCGCAGGCGGACTGGCCGGCGCTGTGCGCGCTCTTGGCGGCGCTCGGCGCGCCGGGCGCTCAGTGGCCGGGACAGGTCGAGCAGGTGCTCGGCTGGTACCGGCCGCACCTCGAGCGTCACTACGAGGCGGCTGGAGTGCGCGCGGGCGATCTTGAGCAGCTGGCGCGGATTGCCGGCGGGTACGTGAGCCGCGAGCGGTTCCTGAGCGAGCTTGCGCTCGATCCCACGAGCGCGAGCGGCAACCACGCCGGTCCCCCGCTCCTCGACGAGGACTACCTGGTGCTCTCCACCGTGCACTCGGCGAAGGGACAGGAATGGCGCTCGGTGTACCTGCTCAACGTCAACGACGGCAACTTCCCGTCGGAGTTCGCGGCCGGCAAGCCCGAGCTCCTCGAGGAGGAGCGGCGGCTCCTGTACGTCGCGATGACGCGGGCGCGCGATGCGCTGCACCTCGTGACGCCGCTCAAGTACTACATCACGCAGCAGCCGCGCTTCGGCGACGCGCACGTCTACGGGGCACCCAGCCGGTTCCTGACCGCCGAGGTGCGCCGCACGCTCGATGTGATCGGCCCGCCGTCGACACCGGACGCCACCGACCGCGCGGGCGCGCCAACGATGCCGCCCATCGATCTAGGCTCCCGGATGCGCGCGCTCTGGGACTAGCGATTGCCGCCTGGCGGCCGGCTGGACGATACTGCCGGCTGCCCGGGCCCGAGTGACCGCAATGACAAATGACGCCCGCCCGCCCGGCGACCCGCCGCGCACCGACCTGACCCGCCGTGATTTCCTCGGCGGCGTTGCGCTTGGCGTCGGCGCGACACTGGCGCCGCTCGCGCTCGGCGGCTGCGAGTCGGCCGCCGGCAGCGGACCCCACGTCGCCGCCCAGGACCTGCCCGGCTACTACCCGCCGACACTGACGGGGCTGCGTGGCAGCCACCCGGGATCGTTCGAGGTCGCGCATGCGCTTCGCGACGGGCGGGCGCCGCCGGCGCCGCTCGAGACGAGCGAGATCTACGACCTCATCGTCGTCGGCGGCGGCATCAGCGGCCTCACCGCCGCGCTCCTCTACCGCGATCGGGAGCCGGATGCGCGCGTGCTCGTGCTCGAGAACCACGATGACTTCGGTGGCCACGCCAAGCGCAACGAGTTCTGGCTCGACGGCGGGCTCCAGCTCATGAATGGCGGCACCTACAGCATCGAGAGCCCGCGCCCCTACAGTGCCATCGCGAGCGGCGTGCTCGAGCGGGTCGGCATCCGCGCCGAGGAACTCGGCACGCGCATCCAGAAGCACGATTTCTACGAGTCGCTGGGGCTTGGAGCCGGCACGTTCCTCGATCGCGAGACCTTCGGCAGCGATGAGCTCCTGCGCCGGGCGAAGGATGCGCCCTGGTCGCGCGTGCTCGCCGCCAGTCACCTCGGCGAACGGGTGCGCCGCGAGATCGCCGCGCTCGAGGACGCACCGCGCGACTACCTGCCCTCGCTCGCGCCGGCGACGAAGAAGGCGTTCCTCGAGACGCTGAGCTACCGCGACTTCCTGCTGAAGACCGTCGGTGTCGATCCGCTGACTGCGCGTTTCTATCAGCAGCGCACGCACGGACTCTGGGGCGTCGGCACCGAGGCGGTTTCCGCGCTCGAGTGCTGGGCGACGGGCCTGCCGGGGTTCGCGGGCATGAAGCTGCCGCCGGGCTCGAGCGAGTCGATGGGCGAGACCGCCGCCGGCTTCGCCGACACGGGCGGTTCGGTCGACGTGCACCTGCCGGATGGCGGTGCGACGGTGGCGCGCGCGCTGGTGCGGGCGCTCGTCCCGGAGGCGCTCAAGGCCGGCGGCATCGATGACCTCGTCAGTGCCCGCGTCGACTACGCGCGCCTCGACCGGGGCGGGGCGCCGACGCGGCTGCGCCTGAACGCGATCGTGACGCGCGTCGCCAACGTCGATGGCGGGGTGCGCGTCGAATACCAGCGCGCCGGCCGCGGCTACGCGCTCAACGCGCGCCACGCGGTGCTCGCCTGCTGGAACGCCGTGATCCCGCACATCTGCCCGGAGCTCCCGCCGGCGCAGAAGGCGGCACTGCACGAGCTCGTGAAGACCCCGCTCATCTACGCGAACGTCGCGGTGCGCAACTGGCTGCCGTGGCAGCGACTCGGCGTCGCCTCGATCCACGCGCCGGGCGGCTACTTCGCCGACACCTACCTGAACGAATGCGTCGCGATGGGCGCTTACGCGACGCCGACGGACCCCAAGCGACCGACGCTCGTGCGCCTCGTGCGAACGCCCTGCATGCCCGGCCTTCCCGAGCACGAGCAGAACAAGATCGGCCGCGCCGAGATCCTCGCGACCAGCTTCGAGCGCTACGAGCAGGAGATCCGTCGCCAGCTCGACCGGATGCTCGGCGCCGGTGGCTTCGACGCGACGCGCGACATCGGCGCGATCACGGTGAACCGCTGGCCCCACGGCTATGCGCCGGAGTTCAATCCGCTGTTCCAGAAGCTGGTGCCGGAAGGGGAGCGGGCCCACGTGCGCGGCCGCGCGCGCTCGGGCGCCATCACGATCGCGAACTCCGACGCCGCGAGCAAGGCCTACATGGACGCCGCGATCGAGCAGGCGCACCGCGCGGTCGGGGAATTATTCAGCGCCTGAGCGCAACGTCGAGCCAAGGGGGAATCATGCGGCTAGTGAACGGTGCCGGCATCGCCGGCGTGGTGGGCTCCGCGCTCGCGCTCATGGTGGCGCTGCCGGCTGCCGCGGGCCTTGAGCGCAAGGCCCCGGACTTGATCCTGGTCAACGGCCACATCCTGACGGTCGACCCGGCCGACCGGGTCGTCGAGGCGCTGGCGATCGGCGCCGGCCGCATCCGCGCGCTCGGCACGAGCGATGAAATCCGTGCGCTCGCGGGTCCGCACACCCGTGTCATCGACCTCAAGGGTCGCACGGCAACTCCCGGGCTCATCGATGCGCATGCGCACATCGCCGAGGGCGGTGTATCGGCCGTCTACGGGGTCGAACTCGCTGGCGTGAAGAACATCGCCGAGGTTGTTGGGCTACTGAAGGCGCGCGCCGCGAAGCTGAAGCCGGGTGAATGGATCCTCGGCGCCGGCTGGGACGAGGCCAAGCTCGCCGAGCGTCGCTACATCCACGCGGCGGACATTGACGGCGTGACGCCCGCGAACCCGGTGTGGCTCGACCACACGACCGGGCACTACGGCGTCGCCAACAGCGTCGCGCTCAAGCTCGCCCACGTCACGACGGCAACGCCGAACCCGGCGGCCGGGACCATCGACCGCGATGCGAGCGGTGCGCCGACGGGCGTCCTCAAGGAATCGGCGCAGCGCCTGGTCGCCGACCTCATTCCGCCGGCAACTCCCGCGGAGGAACAGGCGGGGATCCGCGCGAGCCTCGATCTCATGCACCGCGAGGGCATGACGGGCGTCAAGGATCCGAACATCTCCGCATCCGAGTGGCAGGCGTACGTCGCGCTCGCGAAGGCCGGCAAGCTCACGGCGCACGTGTGCACGCTGTGGCAGACCGGCGCGACGCTCGACTCGGCACGTGCAGTCATCGCCCGCTTGGCCGCGGTGCCGAAGCCGCCGGCCGCCGTCAACGACAACCTGATCGCCTGCGGCGTGAAGTTCTTCATGGATGGCAGCGGCGCGGGCCGCACCGCGTGGGTCTACAAGGACTGGTACAAGAACGGCAACGTGCTCGACAGTGGCAACACGGGCTACCCGCTCATCGACCCTGCGATCTATCGCGAGCAGGTGCGCCTCTATGACGCGGCCGGCGTGCACGTCTCCACGCACGCGGTCGGCGACCGGGCAATCGACTGGGTCGTCGACACCTACGCCGAGGTGCTGCGCGCAAACCCCAGCAAGCAGCTTCGCCACGGCATCATCCACGCCAACATTCCGAGCGATCACGCGATCGAGGTGATGGCGGCGCTCGAGCGCGACTACGATTCGGGCTACCCGGAGACCCAGCCGCCCTTCACCTGGTGGATCGGCGACAACTACGCGGCGAACCTGGGACCTGAGCGCATGGGGCGCCTGAACCCGTACCACAGCTATCTCGCGCACGGGATCCGCTGGGCCGGCGGCTCCGACTACCCGGTGACGCCACTCGCGGCCCGCTATGGCCTGTGGAGTTCGGTCGCGCGCACGACGCTGAAGGGCACCTACGGCGCGCAGCCCTTTGGCACGGCCGAGTCAGTCGACATCCAAATCGCGCTCAAGTCCTACACGATCTGGGCGGCGCACCAGCTCTTCCTGGAGGCTGAGTCAGGCTCGCTCGAGCCCGGTAAAAGCGCCGACATCGCGGTGTGGGATCGCGACCTCACGACGGTGCCGGTCGCCGAGCTTAAGGACATGCAGTGCGAGCTCACGCTCTTTCGCGGCGCGGTCGTCTACCACGCCGCTGGCTTTCCGATTGCGGGCGCCGGCGCGAAGTAGCGGCGGTGGTGCCACCGCGCGGGCGTCAGTGCCCGCGCGGCTTCACGAACTTGAGCGTGAAGCGGTCGCTCTCGCCGATCGCGGCGAACTTCTCGCGATCCTTGTCGCCCAGCCGCCAGGTGGGCGGCAGCGTCCAGACGCCCTGCTCGTAGTCGCGCGTGTCCTTCGGGTTCGCATTGACCTCGGAGGCGCCGGCGAACTCAAATCCCGCGGCCTTGGCGAGCTCGATCGCGTAGGACTCGTTCACGTAGCCGTTCCTGGCCTTGAGGTCCCGCGGCGCGGCCGGATCCGCGCGGTGGTCGACGATGCCGAGCACACCGCCGGGCTTCAGCGCCGCGTACATCGCCTTCAGCATCGCCAGCGCTGCCTCGTCGCGTGCCAGCCAGTTGTGCAGGTTCCTGAACGTCACGATGACGTCCACGCTCGCGGCTGGCACGGGGTTGAGCGCGCCCGGGTACTGCAGCGCGCTCACGCTGACCTTGTCGTAGAGGCCGGGATTGCCCTCGAGCTTGGTGCGAAATGCCGCGACGCTGTCCTGCACGACCTTGAGGTCCGAGTTCGGGTCCCAGTTCGCGGCGATGTAGCGGCCGTGCTCCCGGAGGAGCGGCGCGAGGATCTCGGTGTACCAGCCGCCGGCGCCGGCCCAGATCTCCATGACGGTCTGATCCTGACGCAGCCCGAAGAACTCGAGCGTCGCGCGCGGATGGCGATAGATGTCGCGGGCGCGGTTCGCATCCGACCGATGGCTGCCGGCGAGTACCCGATCGAGCTCGGCGAGCGTTGCCGGATCGCTCGCCGGCACGCTCGCGTGGCTGATGGCGAGGGCGGGTGCCGGCACGATGGGCGTTGCTGTCGGCCGCGCGCCCTTGGTAGCGCAGCCCGTCGCGACGATGAGCGCGACCAGCAACAACGCGGCAATCGCCCGCAGCGAGGTCGGACGTGTCATTGGGTTCCCCGGAACAAAAACCCCGCCTCTCGGCGGGGTCTGGAATTGTGCTCTGTCGACCGTAGCCGGGGCAGGCTAGTAGTTTCGGCCGCCGTCGCCGCCGCCGCCACCACTGTAGCCGCCACCCCCCCCGCCACCGTAGCCGCCACCGCCACCACCGCCTCCACCGCCACGGTAGCCGCCGCCGCCGCCGCCCGGACGCGGACCCCGCGACGGACGCTCCTGGGCTTCGTTCACCCTGAGCGGCCGGCCGCCCATGTTGAAGCCATTCATCTGGGCGATCGCCGTCTGCGCGTCGGAGCTCGACATCTCCACGAAGCAGAAGCCGCGTGGCCGACCGGTCTCGCGGTCATTGATCAATTTGACGGACTCGACCTTGCCGTGCTTCTCGAACAGAGAGCGCACTTCATCCTCGGTCGCGGAAAAGGGCAGGTTACCTACGTAAATGGTCGTCATCGAAACGTCTCACTCGCTTGGGCGTGCCCACGGCCGGAGCCGTGGTGCATCGCGGTCCTCAACCCCGGACCACGTGCGCGATTTGGGAATACAGACGCATGCGCGTCGGTACGCCCGCGGCGGCACGAGCCCGAACCGTAGGTCGTGCGCTGATCAACTCGTGCGGGCCAAGCGGAGGATTGCCGGTGCAAAAAACATACGCTTTGATTGACCGATCCACACGCCCGTCAAAGAAGATGCGGCGAAAACAACCGCGACCGATCCTACGCGGTCAAAACCGGGCGCGCAATTTTCCACTTTAAAGATCAAGGACTTTGGCAATGCACTGCACAAATATTGATCTGTCGCGCACCGGCAACAGCGCGTGCGGCCCGAGGCGGCAGGCACGCCGGTCGATGCGCAGCGTGGCTGTTGAAGGAGCGTCCGGTCGCGGCTGTTCCATCCGCTGGCCAACGACTTAGCGCGACTGAGCGAGAGCGTCGGGCGCGCCCGATTTGGCGCGCCTGATCGGCCGTTCAATCGGCGTCCGGCTCGAGGTAGGCGTAGCCGTGCAGCTCCGCCTCGTAGAAGCGCTTCAGGCGCTGGCTCTCCGGCACCGACAGGCGGTTCTCACGGACCGCGCGCTCGCAGTCCCGCGCGAGCCTGGGATAGAGCTCGTCGGTGTCGTACTCCATGTAGCCGAGTACCTGCAGCGCCGTGTCGCCCTTGACCGTCTCCTCGATCCACCAGCCGCCTTCCTCGAGGAGGCGGATGTGCACGACGTGGGTGTCGCCGAAGAGGTTGTGCAGGTCGCCGAGCGTTTCCTGGTAGGCGCCGACCAGGAACGCCGCGAGGTAGTAATCCTCGTTGGCCCTTAGTTCGTGCGTCTCGAGCGTGCGCTTGGTTTCCTTCAACGACACGAAGCGGTCGATCTTGCCGTCGGAGTCGCAGGTGATGTCGGCGAGGACGGCGTTGCGGGTCGGGCGCTCGTTGAGGCGGTGGATCGGCATGATCGGGAACAGGTGGCCGATCGCCCAGGAATCGGGGAGCGACTGGAACACGGAGAAGTTGCAGAAGTAGACGTCCGACAGGATCGTCTCGAGGCCCTCGAGTTCCTCCGGGATCGACTCGAGGCGCCGGCACAGATCGCGGATGCGCGCGCAGGTCGCCCAGTAGAGTCGCTCGGCGAGGCCGCGGAACTCGAGGCTGAGGTAGCCGAGGTTGAACATCTGCAGCGCCTGTTCGCGCGCCTGCTGCGCGTCGTGCCAGCACTCGACCAGCCGTCGTTCGCTGACCGAGCGGTACGCATCGAAGAGGTCACGCACGGGCTGGGGGATCTCGCCGCCATCGCGGACGTCCTCCTCGAGCCGGTTGGCGACGCGAAACTGGTCGAGTGCGCTCGTGCCGAGTACGTTGAAGACGAGCACCGAGTGGTGCGCGACGATGGCGCGCCCCGACTCGCTGATGATCGTCGGGTGCGGGATGCGCCGCGTGTTGCACACGCTCGCGATGCGGTAGACGACGTCGCTCGCATACTCCTGCAGCGTGTAGTTCATCGAGGATTCGTAGTTGGTGCGGCTGCCGTCGTAGTCGACGCCGAGCCCGCCGCCGATGTCGATGTACTCGAGCGCGCAGCCCATGAGCTTGAGCTCGGCGTAGACGTGCGCGAGCTCCGTGACCGCCTCCTTGACCCGGCGGATGTCCTGCAGCTGCGAGCCCGTGTGGCAGTGAACGAGTTTCAGGCAATCAAGCATGTCGTTCTGCTTCAGTACCTCGACCACCTCGAGGATCTCGGTGATGAAGAGCCCGAACTTCGACTTCTCGCCCGCCGACTCGCGCCAGCGCCCGGCGCCCTCGGCGGCGAGCTTGACGCGCACGCCGATGCTCGGGCGCACGCCGTACTTCTGCGCGTGCTTCATGATGAGGGCGAGCTCGACGAAGTTCTCGACCACCGGCACGATGCGCCGGCCGAGCTTGGCGGCGAGGATCACCGTCTCGATGTAGCTGTCGTCCTTGAAGCCGTTGCAGACGATGAGCCGGTCGGTGGTGTCCTCGGTCATCGCCATCACGACCAGCAGCTCGGGCTTGGAGCCGACTTCAAGGCCGAAGCCGAACTCCTTGCCGCTCTTGTAGACCTCCTCGACGACGAGGCGCTGCTGGTTGACCTTGATCGGGAACACCGCCGCGTAGCGGCCGCGGTAGTCGTTCTCGGTGATCGCCTGGGCGAACGCATCGTTCAGGCTGCGCAGCCGATGGGCGATGATGTCGGAGAAGCGGATCACGACGGGCGCCGTCAGGTCGCGGGCCTTCAGCCCCTCGACCACCTCGTGCAGGTCGACCTCGCGGTCGGCGCGCTGGTCGGGCCTAACGACGACATGGCCGGCGTCGTTGACGCCGAAGTAGCCGCTGCCCCAGGCGTCGACCTGGTAGAGCTGCGCGGAGTCGTCGACCTTCCAGCCGAGCGGGGCGACCAAGCGGGGCGCGGGACTATTCACGTGGCTGCCTCAGCGCGGCGTTGCAATCGCGCGCACGATAGCAAAATGAGGCGTCATGTAAATGAGTCAGTTTGATTGGGCTCCCGTCGCGACGGGCCGGCCCGGATCGCGGCACCACTCGCTCCACGAACCCGGATAGAGCCGCGCGCCCTCGAGGCCCGCGATTTCAAGCGCGAGCAGCGTGTGGCAGGCCGTGACGCCCGAGCCGCACATGCTCACGATCGCGCTCGGGGGGGCGGAACCGAGCAGCGCCGAAAAGCGTGTCCGCAGCGCCTGCGCCGGCAAAAAGCGCCCGTCGGCGCCGAGGTTGGTGCTAAACGGATGGCTGAGCGCGCCCGGCACGTGCCCGGCCTTCGGGTCGAGCGGCTCGATCCGCCCCTCGTAGCGCTCGCGCGCGCGTGCATCGAGGAGGACGGCGGCACCGCGGCCGAGGAGCGAGGCTACCTCGTCGGCGGAGACGTACGCCGCGTGATCGGGCCGCGCGGCGAACTCCCGCGCATCGACGGCGCTCGTCGTCGCGACGAGCGGACGGTGCTCGGCCCGCCACGCCTGCAGCCCGCCGTCGAGCACCGCGACCTCACGATGGCCGAGCCAGCGGAGCAGCCACCAGAGCCGCGCGGCGTAGGCGCCGCCGGACTCATCGCACGCCACCACCTGGGTGCCGGCGCTGATGCCGAGGCGGCCGAAGGTCGCGGCGAGAGTGGCCGGCTCCGGCAGCGGATGGCGCCCGCTCCACGGCGTGCGCGGCGCGGACAGGTCGTGGTCGAGGTGGGCGTAAACGGCGCCGGGAATGTGGCCGCGCGCGAAGCTGAGCTCGCCTGCGCTCGCATCGCCGAGGTCGGAGCGGCAGTCGATGACGCGCCACGCCGGATCCTCGAGGTGCGCGACCAGCGTGGCAGTGTCAACGAGGGTCTCGTAGCTCATCGCGTGCGGGCCTCCTTGCGGCCCAAGTGTAGCGCCGCGACGCTCGCGCCGCCGGCCTCTTGAGGTACAGTACGCATCGCTCGCGCGCCGGTCCGCGCGGGTCAAAACTTCGCCGGAACGCACTCGTGTCCGGCCAATCTGCAGACGGGTGATCATGAGCGCGCAACACAAGATTCATGTGAGCTTCCCCGGCCGGCTGGTGTTCATCGGCTTCGGCAGCATCGGCCAGGGCGTGGTGCCGCTGGTGCTGCGCCACATCGGTGGACTTACGCCCGACCGCATCACGATCGTGACGGCCGATGACCTGGGTGATCGCGTCGCCAAGGAATATGGGATCCGCGTCGTCAAGCAGACGCTCGTGCGCGAGAACTTCCGCCAGGTGCTCGAGCCGCTGGTCGGCCGCGGCGACTTCGTGCTGAACGTCTCGGTCGACGTCTCCTCGATCGCGCTGATCAAGCTCTGCTGGGAGCGCGGTGCGCTCTACCTCGACACGTGCATCGAGCCGTGGCCGGGCGGCTACACGGATCCGTCGCTCTCGCCCTCCAGGCGCACGAACTACGCGCTGCGCGAGGAGGCACTCGCGCTCAGGAAGCTCAAGGACAAGGACACGACGCCGAAGCCGACCGCCGTACTGACGCACGGCGCGAACCCGGGGCTCGTCCAGCACTTCGTGAAGCAGGCGCTGTTGAACCTCGCCGTGGATCTCAAGATCGAGGCCGGCACCCCGGCGAGCCGCGAGGAGTGGGCGGCGCTCGCCAAGGCGCTTGGCGTCAAGGTCATCCACGTCGCCGAGCGCGACACCCAGGTGCCGACCGTCCCGAAGCGGGCGGGCGAGTTCGTCAACACGTGGTCGGTCGAGGGTTTCGTCAGCGAGGGTTGCCAGCCGGCCGAGCTTGGCTGGGGCTCGCACGAGCGGAACTTCCCGCGCGACGGCCGCAAGCACGACTTCGGCTGCGGCTGCGCGATCTACCTGATGCAGCCCGGCGCCGCGACCCGGGTGCGCACCTGGACGCCCAAGGCCGGCTTCTTCCACGGCTTCCTGATTACGCATGGCGAGGCGATGTCGATCGCCGATTACTACACCGTCAAGAATGGCGACGAGCTCCTCTATCGGCCGACCGTCCACTACGCCTACCACCCGTGCGATTCGGCGGTGCTGTCGGTGCACGAGTTCGCCGGCCACAATTGGCGGCTGCAGGAGCAGAAGCGGATCCTGATGGACGACGTCGTGCCTGGCGGCATCGACGAGCTCGGCGTGCTGTTGGCCGGCCACAAGAAGAACGCCTACTGGTACGGCTCGCAGCTGTCGGTGGACGAGGCCCGCAAGCTCGCCCCGCACAACAACGCGACGAGCCTGCAGGTCACCGCGGCGTGCCTCTCCGGCATGATCTGGGCGATCGAGAACCCGGCACGCGGCCTCGTCGAGCCCGACGAGATGGACTTCAGGCGCAACCTCGAGATCTGCACGCCCTACCTCGGCACGGTGGTCGGCGAGTACACCGAGTGGAACCCGCTGCACGATCGCGCGCGGCTCTTCCCCGAGGACCTCGACACGTCAGACCCCTGGCAGTTCAAGAACGTCCGCGTCGTCTAGCGGCGCGGCGATGAGGCGCTTCCCTCAGGCAGCGGCCGGCTCGTAGCGGACCGCGCTGATCACGAAGACGCGCTCGCCGGCGGGCAGTCGCACGGTCACCTCCGCATCGAGCGCCTTGCCGAGCAGGATCCGTCCAAGCGGCGAGTCCATGCTGAGGTAACGCGGGTCCATGTCGAATTCGTCGGGCCCGACGACGCGGTGCTCGCGCGCAGCGCCGCTTTCATCCTCGAGCGTGACCCAGGCGCCGAAGAAGACGCGCTTGGGGTCGCTCGGCGGCGCATCCACGACGACGATGCCCTCGAGGCGTTTCCTGAGGAAGCGCACGCGACGGTCGATCTCCCGCAGGCGCTTCTTGCCGTAGGTGTACTCCGCGTTCTCGGAGCGATCGCCCTGCGCGGCGGCTTCGGAGACCGACTGGGTGACCTGCGGCCGCTCGTGGCGCCACAGGCGGTCGAGCTCCTCGCGCAGGCGCGCCGCGCCCGCCGGCGTTATGTATTTCGAACCGGGCCTATCGGGGGGCCGCCAACGACCCATAGTCGACTACTCCTCACAGAAGCGCGTCGAGCCGCCTCCCCGGGGGCCTGAGCCTCCGCGGGTTTGGGACATAAGTCACGGATTCCCGTGGGTTGCGTCCCTAAGCTGCCGAACCATGAGCATTAAGTTCTACACCCGCTTCGTCGCGGACCTCGGTACCCGAGGCCCGAGCGAGTACACCGGGATCGTTGAACTCGGCGGCCAGGAAACGGTACCTACTGATCCCAAGCGCGTCGCTCGTCTGCTCGCCCGCGATCTCGACCTCGAGGCCGAAGAGATCCGCGTGCTGCAGTGGGCACGCCTGCACTGAATCCCCTAGCGGACTTTATCTTCCCTTCGAACGAGTCCGCTTTTCGAACCCCGGGTCAATAGCCCGGGGTTTTTTTTCGCCTCGCCAGCACGCCCACGCTAGCCGATCGCGCCTCGCCGGCAAAGCGGCGATGCGCCGGTATCGGCTTGGTAAGCTTCGCGGGTGACCGTGAAGGACTATTTCTCGGCCCACTCGGCCGACTACCAGCGCTACCGGCCGGGCTATCCCGCCGAGCTCGTCGACTACCTCGCCGTCACGGCCCCCGCGCTGAACGTCGCGCTCGATGTCGGCACCGGCAACGGCCAGGCCGCGGCGGAGCTCGCGCGACACTTCGCGCTCGTCCTCGCCGGCGACCCGAGCGCGAACCAGCTCAAGCACGCCGTGCCGCACGCGCGAGTCTCCTACGTGCGGCACGCCGCCGAGCGGCTGCCGGTACGAGGCGCCGCCGTCGACCTCCTCGCCGTCGCCCAGGCCGCCCACTGGTTCGACTTCGCATCTTTCTTTGCCGAGGCCCGCCGGGTCCTACGGCCCGGCGGCATCGTCGCACTCTTTACCTACTCGCACTTTCGGGTCGACGCGGCGGTTGATGCCCTCGTCGACCGGTTCTACCGCGACCGCGTTGGCCGCTACTGGCCGCCCGAGCGACGCTACGTCGACGAGCACTACCGGAGCCTCCCGTTCCCGCTCGAGGAACTGCCGGCGCCCGAGTTCCGGCTTGGGTTGAGCTGGGCGCGGGAGGCGCTCCTCCGCTACGTAGGCACCTGGTCGGCGGTCGAGCGCTGCCGCGCCGCGACCGGTGTCGATCCGGTCCCGGAGCTCGCCGCGGCGCTCGCCGTCAGCTGGCCGGCCGGGGCCGCCCGTAAACTTCACGTCCCCATCCACTTGCGCATCGGCCGGGTGTAACCCATATAGTGCCGGCGGCGGGCGTTAAGGCCCTAAGGAGTTCCCATGCGATCGACCTTCCGTGCGTTGTGGTGGCTGCCGGTGCTCGCCTTGGGCGCGCTCCTGTCCGGCTGTGGGTACAACAAGATCCAGACGCTCGACGAGCAGACGAAGTCCGGCTGGTCGGAGGTGCTGAACCAGTACCAGCGCCGTGCGGACCTGATCCCGAACCTCGTCAATACCGTCAAGGGCTTCGCCGCGCAGGAGCAGGCCGTGCTCATCGGCGTCACCGAGGCGCGCGCCAAGGCGAGCCAGATCAAGGTCGACGCGAACGACCCGGCCTCGCTCAAGCAGTTCCAGGACTCGCAAGGGCAGCTGTCGGGCGCCCTGTCGCGCCTGATGGTGGTCGTCGAGAAGTATCCGGAGCTCAAGTCGAACCAGAACTTTCTCGACCTGCAGTCGCAGCTCGAGGGGACGGAGAACCGGATCACGGTCGCGCGCAACCGCTACATCCAGACGGTCCAGGACTACAACATCCAGGTCCGCCAGTTCCCCGGCAACCTCACCGCGATGATGTTCGGCTACAAGGTGAAGCCGAACTTCACCGTCGAGAACGAAGCGCAGATCTCCAAGCCGCCGACAGTCGACTTCAACGCGGCGCCCGCGCCGAAGCCAACCGGCTGACCGAGCGCCCGTGGCGGTGATCCGGTCGGCGCTTCTCGCGGCCACTGCGTGGCTCGCGCTCCTGCCCGCGCTGCCGGCGCGGGCAGAAGTCGCGCTGCCGCCGGTCGCGCGGGTCACCGATCTCACCGGGACGCTGAACGCCGAGCAGCAGGCGGCGCTCTCCAAGATGCTGGCCGACTTCGAGGCCCGCAAGGGCAGCCAGATCGCGGTGTTGCTCGTGCCGACGACGCAGCCCGAGGACATCGCGCAGTTCGGCATCCGCCTCGCCGATGCGTGGAAGCTCGGCCGCAAGGGCGTTGATGACGGAGCGATCCTCATCATCGCGCTCGGCGACAAGCGCATGCGGATCGAGGTCGGCCGCGGACTCGAGGGCGCGATCACCGACCTCGCTGCCAGCCGGATCATCGGTGAATACCTCAGACCGAGGTTCCGCGCCGGAGATTTCTACGGCGGCATCATGAGCGCGGTCGACCGGATGATCGCGCTGACCGATGGCGAGCCCCTGCCGCCACCGCCCGAGCGCGCCGCCGCGCAACGCGGCGGCGGCATCCAGGGAATCCTGCCGGTACTGCTGCTCTTCGGCCTGTTTGGCGGGTCAGTCCTGCGCGCCGTGCTCGGCCGTCCGCTCGGCTCGGTCGCGACCGGCGGCGTCGCCGCGTTCGTCGCCTGGCTGCTGGTCGGGACGATCGGAATCGCGGTGTTCGCCGGCATCGCCGCTTTCGTGCTCGCGCTGATCGGCGGCCTCGGCGGTGGACGCCTTGGCGGCGGCCTCGGTGGCGGCAGCTGGGGCGGCGGCGGCTTCGGCGGCGGCGGTGGCGGCTTCAGTGGCGGCGGCTCGTCCGGGAGCTGGTGAGCCATGAACCGACTCATGCGCCTCGGCCGACACCTCATCGAGACGCACGGTCTGACGCGTCGCCGCTTCCCGGCGGCCGTCCTCGATCGCATCGAGGCGGCCGTGCACGCGGCCGAATCGACGCATACCGGCGAGCTTCGGATCGTGATCGAGACGGACCTCGATGCCTGGTCGATCCTCGCCGGCAAGACACCGCGCGCGCGCGCGATCGAGGCGTTCTCGGGCTTCCACGTCTGGGACACGGAACTCAACAACGGCGTTCTGCTCTACGTACTGTGCGCCGACCGCGCGGTCGAGATCGTCGCCGATCGGGGCTTCAACAAGCTCGTGACGGCCGATGAGTGGCGTAAGGTATGCGCGGCGATGGAAACCGAATTTCGAGCCGGACGCTGGGCCGACGGTGCCCTCGCGGGCGTCAACGCGGCGGCAGCGCTGATGGGCCGGCATTTCCCTGGTACTGGCCGGAGCGGCAATGAACTGCCCGATCGCCCCGTTCTCCTGTAAGCCGCTGGCGCGTGCCGGCGCGGTGGCAGGGATCCTGGCGCTCGCGGGTTGCTCGCTGCTGCGCCCGGCAGCGCCGCCGCCCGCGGCGCCAGCGACAGCGCCTGCGGTCGTCGTGCCCGACCGCGTCCGTGCGCTCGCGACCCACGAGTTCGAGATCGATCCTGCGCACGAGGACGTCGTCGGCCTCGTGCAGTCGACCCGGATCGGCAAGGAAGACACGCTGCCGGACATCGCCCGGCGCTTCAACGTCGGCTACGAGGAGATGGTCCGCGCGAACCCGGGCGTGGACCCCTGGCTGCCGGGCGAGGGGCGCGAGGTCGTCGTGCCGACGCGCTTCGTGCTGCCGGATGCGCCCCGCGAGGGCGTCGTCATCAACGTCGCGGCGATGCGCCTCTACTATTACCCGAAGCACGCCAAGGGCGCGCCGCAGCTCGTCGTCACCCATCCGATCGGCATCGGCAAGGTCGGCTGGCAGACGCCGGAGGGCGTGACGAAGGTCGTCGCGCGGGTCAAGGATCCGGTGTGGGTGCCGCCCGTGTCGGTGCGCAAGGAGCACCTGGAGGACGGTGACGTGCTGCCGGCCAAGGTGCCGGCCGGGCCCGACAATCCGCTCGGCGCGTTCATGTTCAGGCTCGGCTGGCCGAGCTACCTGATCCACGGCACCAACAAGCCCTACGGCGTCGGCATGCGCTCGAGCCACGGCTGCGTGCGCCTCTACCCCGAGGACATCGCGATCCTCTTCGACAGTATCCCCATCGGTACCCCGGTGCGCGTCGTGAACCAGCCGTTCGTGCTCGGCTGGCACGGCGATGAACTCTACGTGCAGGTCTACGGCGCGCTCGAGGACGACAAGCGCGCGTGGGAGCACGGGCCTAAGTCGCTGCTCAAGAAGGCGGGCAAGACGCCGCTCTGGCAGCGCATCCGCGCGCACGATGGGGGCATCGACTGGGAGAAGGCGCGGCTCCTGTCCGAGACCCCGCGTGGCGTGCCGGTGTCGGTCATGAAGCGCGACAGCACGACGCTCGATACCGTGGTCGCGAGCGCCCGCAAGGTGCGCAACGAACTTCCCGAGGGCGCGACCTGGGACGGCACGACCGGGCTCCTGGTCGATGAGAAGCAGTTCGCGGAGATGATCGGCGCGCGTGAGCCCGCCGCGACCGCGAGTGCGCCCGCCGCGGCGGCGCCCCCGGCGCCGGCAACCTCGCCGCAGACCTCGCCACCGGGACCCGTCCGCCACTGACCGCGGCTGGCCGGGCAGGGCCCGCTCACCAGTAGTCGTCGCCGTCCTTCGGCGTCGATGCGACCGCGACGATCCCCGTGGCGGTGGCACACAGCCGCCCGTCCGAATGCAGCTCCGCCTCGGTGAAGGCGAGGTGCTGGGTGCGCTTTACCGCCGCTCCTAGCACCTCGAGCGGCGCCTCGAACGCCGGGCGCATCAACTTGATCGACAGTTCCACCGTCCCGGCGCGTTGCCCGGGGAACTGCAGCGTGCCGGCGATGCCGAGCGCGGCATCGAAGAGCGCGGCGATAACCGCGCCATTCACCGCGCGCGTACCGAGGCCACCCAGGTGCTGCGCCCCGACGCTCGCGAGCGTGAGGCGCACGATCGACGGATCGCTGAGGTCGAGCCTGCCTCCCATCAGCGCCATCGCCGGCAGCGCGTTCATCCGCTCCTGCCAGCGCTCGCGCTCGGCGGCCTCGAGCGGAATGGGCTGCGCGCGCAGCCTGAGCGCATCCATCATCGAGCCTTCCGCCATGCGGCCTCCCGGGCGACGCCTGGCCATCATAGGCGATGCCCCTGTCACACACCCGTCACGCGCCGCGGCTACCGTCGGCCGCCAACGCCGTCGTGCCGAGGAGGGCTAGTGCGCATCCTGATGATTTCCGACGTCAGTTTCCCCCGCGTCAATGGCGTCTCGACCTCGATCGAGACATTCCGCCGCAGCCTCGCCGCGCTCGGTCACGCGAGCACGCTGGTCGCGCCCGCGTACCCGGCCGCGGTGGCGGCCGAGGCGGGCGAGGTGATCCGGGTGCGCTCGCGTGGCGTGCCGCGCGACCCGGAGGATCGTCTGATGAACCGCCGCGCGATCCAGGCGCTCTTGCCGACGCTCGCCCGCGGCGGGTTCGACCTCGTGCACATCCACACGCCGTTCGTGGCGCACTACGCCGGCGTCAGCATCGCGCGCGAACTCAACCTGCCGGTTGTCGAGACCTATCACACGTTCTTCGAGGAGTACCTGCACCACTACGTGCCGGTGCTGCCGCGCGCGCTGACGCGCCTCATCGCGAGGCGCCTGAGCCGGAGCCAGTGCCGCGCCATCGATGCGCTCATCGTGCCCTCCCAGCAGATGCTCGCGACGCTCAGGGGCTATGGCATCGACACCCGCGCCGAGGTGCTGCCGACCGGCATCGACCCGGAGCGCTTCCAGGGCGGCGACGGGCAGCGCTTTCGCGCCGCCCACGGCATCGCCGCCGACCGCCCCGTGCTCGTGCACATCTCGCGGGTCGCGCACGAGAAGAACATCGACTTCGTGCTCGAGGCGGTGGCGCGCGCGCGCGTGGCGGTGCCCGAGCTGTTGCTCGTGATCGCGGGCGAGGGACCGGCGCTTGCGCACGTGAAGCGCCGTGCGGCCGAACTGGGCCTCGCCGGCCACGTGCTCTTCGTCGGCTACCTCGCGCGCGACGGCGCGCTCCTCGACTGCTACTCGGCGGGTACCGCGTTCGTGTTCGCCTCGCGCACCGAGACGCAGGGCCTCGTGCTCCTCGAGGCGCTCGCGCTCGGCGTGCCGGTCGTCTCGACCGCGGTCATGGGCACGGCCGACGTCCTCAAGGACGCCAAGGGGGCGCTCATCGCGCCCGACGAGGTGGAGGGCTTCGCGGCGCGCGTCGTCGAACTCGTACGGGACCCCGCCCTGCGCGCGCGCCTCGCCGCGGTGGCGCCTGCCGACACGAAGGCCTGGACCGCGACCGCGATGGCCGAGCGCCTCGTCAAGCTTTACCGGTCGGTCGTCGCGACACACCCCAGCCGGCCCTATACTCGGCCGGTGCTTGCGGCGACCGAGGCGACCCGTGCCGACTGACTGGCTGCGCGTGATGCTCGAGGAAGTGGCGCAGAAGCGTGAGGAAGCGGTGCGAGAGCGCCGCGAGGCCGAGCGCCGCCGCGGCGCCGACGCGCCCGCGCCACCGCCGCCTGCGCGTACCACCTGAGCGTTCGGCGAGCGACACTTTCTCAAGCGCCCGCAGGCACTTCGGGAGCGCGCGCGACCCTGTGCTAATCTCCGTGAAAGTGCGGGGGACTCCGGGTTGCGGGAACGACTTACGCCCGGCATTCACGTGGCCGAAGAGGTCGGCGCGGGCGAAGCGATCGCCCGGGTCGCGACCACCACCGTCGCCTTCGTCGGTCGGGCGCTGCGCGGACCTGTCAACCGCGCCATCGCCGTCTCGAGCTTCGCCGATTTCCAGGCCGTGTTTGGCGGTCTGTGGCAGCCGAGCACTCTCTCCTACGCGGTCGAGCAGTTCTTCGAGAACGGCGGCCGGCTCGCGCGCATCGTCAGGGTCGTCAACGGCGGGCGCACCGCCACGCTGACGCTGCCCGCGACCAGGCTCTCGGCTCTGACCCTCGAGGCGCAGTGCGCCGGCACCCGCGAGTTCCTGCGCGCCGCGGTCGACTACGACAACCTCGATGCCGGCGACACCGACAAGTTCAACCTGGTCGTGCAGCGGGTCCGCGCGCCGGGCTCGGAGTACGTCGAGGACCAGGAGATCTATCCGCGCCTGTCGATCGACCCGAACTCGCCGCGGCCGGTCGCGACGATGCTGGCCGAGTCCGGGCTCATCCGCCTGAAGGGGGCCGTGCCGCTCGAGCGGCCGGTACCGACCCACCGCGGCGATGGCCGCACGCTCGCCGCCTACGTGAGTTCGAACCCCGATGGCGATGATGGCGGGCCGCTCACCGACTACGACATCATCGGATCGGCGATCGAGCGCACGGGGCTGTTCGCGCTCGGCGATTCCGATCCCTTCAACTTCCTGTGCATCCCGCCGCTGACCCGCGACCACGCGGTCGGCCCGAGCGCGCTCCTGGTCGCCGCGCGCTTCTGCCGCGACCGCCGGGCGCTCCTCCTGCTCGACCCGCCGAGCGAGTGGCAGGACCCGGCGGCGGCGCTCGAGGGCATCCGCCGCTTCGCGTTCTCGAGCGAGAACGCCGTGATGTACTTCCCGTGGATCCAGACCTACGACCGGCTGCGCGGACGCTTCGAGGCGTTCGCGCCCTCCGGCGCCGCCGCCGGCATGCTCGCGCGCCTCGATGCGACGCGGCCGTTCTGGACGCCGCAGGAACTCGACGACGGGCCGCTCAGGCCAGGACTTCGGCCCGCCTGCGCGGTGCCGGAGGACTGGCGCTCGCGACTCGCGGGCGCCGGCATCAACACCTTGCAGGCCGTCCGGCCGCGCCACTCGATCGGCGCGCGCACGCTTGGCGCCTCGCGCGCCACGGTGCCCGACTGGCGTTACCTGGGGCTCAGGCGCCTCGCGCTCCTAGTCGTCGCCAGCATCGAGCGCGGCACGCGCTGGGTGCTGTTCGAGCAGCCGGGGCCCGCGCTGTGGTGGCGGATCGAGCGGCAGGTGGCGGAGTTCCTGACGGCGCTGGAGCGCGAGGCGGCGTTCCCCGCGCGCCCCGATCGCAACTGGTTCGCGATCTGCGACCAGCGCGTGAACCAGCAGCGCCAGATCGGCGAGGTGCACGTGCTGTTTGGCTTCGCGGCGCTGCGCGCGGACGAGTGGCACTGCTGGCTCGTGACCCACGGCCCGGCTGGCAGCCGCGCGCAGTCGGTGAGCCTCAACCGCCTGCAATCGGCCGGCGGCAAGCCGCCGCTCGATCCTGACTTCGATGTCGCGACGGTGCTGCAGGAGCACCTGTCGCGCTAGGCGTCGCTCGCAGCCGGTGAACCCGCCCCGAACCCGCCGCCGCCCGGCGTTTCGATCTCGATCACATCCCCGGCGCCGACCGTGACCGCATCGGTCGCGCCGAGCACGCTCACCGTCCCGTCGGTGCGATACACCGTCGTCCGGCCACAGGCGCCATCGCCACCGCCGGCGAGCCCGCGCGGCGCGTGGCGGCGGTTGTTGGCGAGGATCGCCGCCTCGAGTGGCCGGCGGAACTCGACCCGGCGCACGAGCCCGTCGCCGCCGTGCCAGCGCCCGCTACCGCCGGAGCCGCGCCGATAGCGAAACTCCCTGAGCAGCACCGGCAGGCGCGACTCGAGTACCTCGGGGTCGGTGAGGCGCGAGTTCGTCATGTGCGTCTGCACGCCGCTCGCGCCGTCGAACCCGGGGCCCGCACCCGCCCCGCCCGCGATCGTCTCGTAGTACTGGCAGTCGGCGTCGCCGAAGGTGAAGTTGTTCATTGTCCCCTGCGAGTCGGCCAGCACGCCGAGCGCGCCGTAGAGGAGATCGACGATCGCCTGCGAGGTCTCGACGTTGCCGGCGACGACCGCGGCGGGCGGAGTCGGGTCGAGCAACGAGCCCGGCGGGATGATGATCTCAAGGGGCGCGAGGCAGCCCTCGTTGAGAGGGATGTCGCCCTCGACGAGGGTCCTGAACACGTAGAGGACCGCCGCCGTGCACACCGCCCGCGGCGCGTTGAAGTTGTTCGGGGATTCGGGCGAGGTGCCGGTGAAGTCGACGCGCGCGGCGCCACGCTCGCCATCGACGGTGAGTGTGACGACGAGGCGCTCGCCGCCGTCGAGCTCGCGCTCGTGGCGCTTCGGCCCCTGGCCTGCGATCGGCAGGAGCCTGAGCGCCGTGCGGACCCGCGCCTCGGCATTCGCCTGCACGTGCGCCATGTAGGCGCTGACGGTGGCGGCGCCGTGCTCGCCGACGAGGCGGACGAGTTCGGCCGCGCCGCGGGCGTTGGCGGCGAGCTGCGCGGCGAGGTCGGCGAGATTGCGGTCGGGGCTTCGCGCCGGCCACGGTCCGCGGGCGAGGAGTGCGCGCACGCGATCCGAATCGAACCGACCGTCGCTGACGATGCGCTCGCCCTCGAACAGCGCGCCTTCCTCCTCGATGCGATGGCTGAACGGCGGCATCGAGCCCGGCGTGATCCCGCCGATGTCGGCGTGGTGCGCGCGCGAGGCGACCCAGAACGTCGCGGCCGCGCCTTCGCCGAGGTGGACCGGGCTCACGACGGTGAGGTCCGGGAGGTGCGTGCCGCCCGCGTAGGGTGAGTTGACGAGGAACGCGTCGCCGGGTCGGATCGCCGCACCGTGCAGGTCGCGCACCGCGCGCACGCTCGCACCCATCGAGCCTAAGTGCACCGGCATGTGGGGCGCGTTCGCGACGAGGCGACCCGCCGCATCGAACACGGCGCACGAGTAATCGAGCCGCTCGCGGATGTTGACCGAGCTTGCCGCCTGGCGAAGCACGGTGCCCATCTGCTCGGCGACGTGCATGAAGAGGCCGCCGAACACCTCGATGAGCACGGGATCGGCGCGCGCCAGGTCCTGGCGGCGCGCGGCCTGCGAGCCCTCGTGCCTGAGCACGAGGCCACCGCCCGCGACCACCTCGGCGCGCCAGAGGCTCTCGAGGATCGTCGTGCCCGTCGCCTCGCTGATGATCGCGGGCCCCGTGATCGACTCTCCCGTCGGCAGGTCCTCGCGTCGCCTGAGCGGCACGTCCCGCAGCTTGCCGTCGAACCAGGCGCTGACTGTCATCGCAACGGGCGCCGGAACGGAGGTCCCGCTGCCGAGCGGGCGCGGCAGGTCGGCATCGGCGGCGCCGACGAGCTCGACGCTGACGGCGGCGATGTAGAGGAGGGCGCGCGCCGCGGGGTGGTAGCCGAAGCGTCGCGCGTGCGCCTCGCGAAAGCGCTCGGCCATTTCCTCCACCGTTCCGAACTCAACCGCGAGCGCGACGTCGGAGTCCGCGACGCGGATCTCGGCGCGCACCTCGCGCATTCGCTCCCGGGCGCCCGCGAGCCCGTCGCGCGCGCGCGCGGCCAGCTCCGCGGCGAGCACGTGGGCGGCGGCGATGCCGGGCGCCGAGAGCGGCTGCCCGAGCGTGCCACGGCGCAGCGCCCTCGGTTCCGCGAGGCCGATGCCGACGGCGGAGAGGACGCCAGCGAAGCGGTCGATGTAGATCGTGCGGATGCCAAGCGCCTCGGCGACGCGGCAGGCGTGCTGGCCGCCGGCGCCGCCGAAGCAGGCGAGCGTGAACTCGGCGGGGTCGTGCCCGGCCGAGAGGCTGACGTGCTTGATCGCGTTCGCCATCGTGTCGACGGCGACGGTGAGGAAGCCCTCGGCGACCTCCTCGGCGGAGTGCGCGATGCCGGTGCCGGCGGCCATCTCGGCGGCGATGAGCGCGAAGCGCCGCCTCACCACCTCGACCTCGAGCGGCGCGCGACCCTCCGGCCCGAACACGTGCGGCAGGTGCTCGGGCCGAAGCCGCCCGAGCAGCACGTGGATGTCGGTGACGGCGAGCGGCCCGCCGCGGCCGTAGGCGGCAGGTCCCGGGACCGCACCCGCCGAGGCAGGACCCACCGCGCAGCGCCCGTCCAGGAATCTGAGCACCGAGCCGCCGCCAGCCGCGACGGTGTGGATGTCGAGCGCCGGCACCTGCAGGCGCACGCCCGCGACGTTGAGCTCGGTGCGCCGCGCGTAGCGGCCATCGAAGAGCGACACGTCCGTCGAGGTCCCGCCCATGTCAAAGCCGATGAGGCGCGCAAAGCCCGCGGCCGTGCCGGTACGGACCATGCCGACGAGCCCGCCCGCGGGACCCGATAGCACCGCGTTCGGGCCGCGGAACGCGCTCGCCGCCGCGAGTCCGCCGTGGCTCTGCATGAGCTCGAGCCGCACGGATTCATCGAGCCTCGCCAGTGCGGCGGCGAGCGTCGCTACATAGCCGCTGACGAGGGCCGCAAGGTACGCATCCGCGACGGTCGTGTGGCCGCGCGGCACGAGGCCCTCGAGCGGTGCCACGTCGTGCGACACCGCGACCGCCTCGAACCCGGCGGCGCGCGCGAGGCACTCGGCCTCGCGCTCGTGCGCGGGGTACTGCCAGCCGTGCAGGAACACGATCGCCACGCTCTCGAATCCGGCCGCGCGCGCCTCGGCGAGCCCGAGGGCGAGGCTCGCGCCATCGAGGGGCTTCAGCACCTCGCCGCTCGCCGTCACGCGCTCGTCAGCCTCGATGAGGCGCGTGTAGAGGGGCGCGGGCAGGCGGATGTCGCGCCGGAAGAGCTCCGGGCGCTCCTGCGTACCGATCTGAAGCGCATCGCCGAGCCCGCGGGTCGTCACGAGTACGGTGCGGGCGCCGCTGCGTTCGAGCAGCGCGTTGGTCGCAACGGTGGTGCCGACCCGCACGCAGTCGATGCGCGCGCCGGTCGCGCCTTGAGCGGCGAGCAGCGCCTCGATACCGGGCACCGTCGCATCGAGGTAGCGCCCCGGCGCGACCGAGAGGAGCTTGGTCGCCGTGAGCCGACCATCCGGCGCACGGCCGACGACGTCGGTGAAGGTCCCGCCGCGGTCGACCCAGAACTGCCAGCCCTCGCTCACTTGCCGGCCGGCAGCCCAAGTCGCGCCCGCGCGGCGGGATCGAGTGAGGCGAGGCGCTCGGCGGCGTGCCGGTAGCCGGCCTCGATGGCGCGCGGGAATGCCTTCCAGTGGAGGAGGTCGACCGAGGCGAGCGGCGGCTGCAGCAGGAGGTCCGTCTGGCGCCGCCCCGCGGCGGTCGCGGCTTCGGTGTTGATCATGCCGGCGCGGATCAGGATCTGCAGGATCGTCGGGCGCTGCTTGTGGCGCCTGAACCAGCCGAGCAGCTTCCACAGCGGCGGCAGGTCGACGTCCTCGATGTCGGCGCTGAAGGTCGTGTCGCTGCCGACGTCGACCGCGATGACGATGCCGCGGTTCTGGGCGCGCATCACATCGACGGGCAGGTTGTTGATCGCGCCGCCGTCGACGTGCACCTCGCCCCTGTCGAAGATCGGCGGCAGCACGCCCGGGATCGCGACCGAGGCGCGCAGCCAGCGCCACAGCGCTCCTTGCCGGTGCACGCTCGAGCGCCCCGTGGTCAGGTTGGCCGAGACCGCATAGAAGGGCAGCGGCAGGTCCTCGATCGCCACCTCGCCGAACTCCTGCCTGAGCAGCCGGCTCACCTTGCGGCCCGAGACGAGCGAGACGATGGGCAGCGTGTAGTCGCTGAGCGGATTGGTCGCGACGAACGTGCGGTGGAAGCGCTCGATCATCTCCTCGACGCTCCAGCCGGCGGCGACTCCCGCGCCCATGATCGCGCCGATGCTGGTGCCGCCGACGAGGTCGATCGGCAGGCCCGCTTCCTTGAGCGCCTTGACGACGCCGATGTGCGCAAAGCCGCGCGCGCCGCCGCCCGAGAGCACGAGCCCGACGGCCTTGCCGGTCAGGAGCCGCGCGATGCGCTGCACGTCCTGCGGGCGCGTCACGTGATGGTGCTCGGCGCCAGGGAGGAGCGCGCGCCAGCGCGCCGCGGCGCCGGCCTGCACCTCGCCATCGTGCAGCAGCACGAGTTCGCTGCGTGCCGCGGCTCCGCCGGGGCCCCCGCCCGGCATGACGGGCCAGGGAGCTGCGCTCGCTTCGGCCCGCGCGAGCAGCAAGAGCGCATCGGCCTGGCGCATGCAGAGCTTCGTCCAGGTCGTGGGCTCGGGGTCCGCGACGTAGACGACGAACTCGTTCGCGCTCTCGATGCGATGGAACCAGGCGCTCGAGTGATCGGCGCCGCGCACGCTCCAGACGAGCTCGGTGCGCCCGAACGCCGAGAGCGCCGCGACGAGCTCGGTCGCGAAGCCGCCCGCATCGACCTCGAGGCTCTGCGGCAGCAGCGCGTAGGTGCGAGACCCCACGCCCCGCGCGGGCCGGTCGGCGGACTCGAGCCGTTCGACCACCAGCTGCGCGAGCCTGAGCATCGCGGCCGGGTGCTGCACGATCACGCGGTCGAAGGACTCGCGCGGCAGGCGCGCGAGGTCGCTGTCCCTGAGCGAGCGCACGCTCGCCGTGCGCGGGTGGCCGGAGAGCAGTCCCATCTCGCCGACCGTTTCGCCGGCCGGGATGCGGGACAGGAGGCGCCCGCCCTCGCCGGGGGCGTAGGCGCCGAGACAGCCGGCGATGACGAGGAACATGGAATCGGGCTCATCGCCCGCCTCGAAGAGCGTCGTCCCGCCCGGCACCGACAGCCATTCGAGCTCAGCGGCGATCGCCCAGAGCGTCGCGCGATCGAGGCCGCGGAACATCGGCAACGAGCCGAGCAGCGCGACCGGATCGCCGCGCAGAACCTGGGTTTCGCTTAAGTCGCCTTCCATTCCCACTCCGGCCCGAAGCCGTCTACATTAACCCCGATTGGGCCCGGCCGGCGGCGGGCGCCGCCACCGTCGGAGCTGAGCGAGTGAAGCGTGCGAGGCGAACGTTGCGACCGAAGCCGGGTGAAGCGGCCCGTGCACGCCTCGAGGCGATCTGGCGGGTCGTCGCACGGCTCCCGGAGGGCAGCGTCTCGACCTACGGCGGCGTCGCGGCGAGCGCAGGGCTGCCGCGCGCGGCGCGCCTGGTCGGCCGGGCGCTGCGCGAGGCGCCCAAATCGCTAGGGCTGCCGTGGCACCGCGTGCTCGGCGCGGGCGGGCGCATCGTCTTCCCGGCGGGCAGCCGCAATTTCCGCGAGCAACGGCGCAGGCTCCTCGCCGAGGGCCTGACCGTGGTGCGCGGCCGGGTCCAGCTGCCGCGTGCCCGGGACCTCGATGCGCTGCTGTGGGGAAGCGACGGCTGATAAGATCGAGGGCTACTCACCCAGAGGCGCACACGATGGGTCGATACGTCGTCTTTTCGCACGGCAAGGAAAGCGGCCCGTGGGGCACCAAGATTTCCGCGCTCGCCGACATCGCCCGCGCCGAGGGCTACGAGGTCGAGTCGGTCGACTACCGCGGCATCGATGATCCGCACGCGCGCGTGACGCGCCTCCTCGCCTACTGCCGCGACTTCCAGGGCCGCCTGGTGCTCGTCGGCTCCAGCATGGGCGGCCACGTCTCGACGGCGGGCTCGCGGCTACTTAGGACCGCCGGGCTCTTCCTGATGGCGCCCGCGTTCTACGTGCCCGGATTCGAGGCGCTGACGCCCGAGCCCGCCGATTGCCCGGTGACGATCGTGCACGGCTGGCGGGACGAGGTGGTGCCGGTGGACAACAGCATCCGCTTTGCGCGCGAGCACGGCGCGAGCCTGCACATACTCGACACCGACCACCGCATGCAGGACAAGATCCGCGAGATCGGCTACTACTTCGAATATTTCCTGATCACGCTCGACAAGTTCGGCGGCTAACGCCCTCGGCATCCGGAGACTCAACGTGGCCAATGCAAAACGCTATGTCTGGCTCATCGCCTTGATGCTCACGGCCTGCGGCGGCTCCGCGCCGCCGCCCGCCCCGCCGCCGGCGCCGCCGCGCGAGCGCACGGTGTTCGACGACCTCGTCGACAAGAAGACCACGGTGCCGGCCGCGGCCGAGACCGCGCAGCGCGAGCACATGGAGGCGACCCGGCGCGCGCTCGATGAGGCGGAAGGCCCACCCGCCGAGGGCGCACCGAGGTGAGCGAGGCCCCCTGGCGGGTCTACATCATCGAGACCGAGCGCGGCACGCTCTACACCGGCATCACGACCTCGCTCGAGCGGCGGCTCGCCGAGCACGCCGCCAGCGACGGCCGCGGCGCGCGCTACTTCCGCTTCGGCTCGCCACGGCGGCTCTGCTACGTCGAGTGCGCCGAGGATCGGGCGGCGGCGCTGAGGCGTGAGGCGCAGATCAAGCGCCTGCCGCGACGCCGGAAGCTCGAGCTCATCGCCGCGACCCCGCTGGCCGAGCGGTGACGTACTTCCTCGGACTCGATCGCACCCTCCTGTGGCTGGCGGGGCGGCTCCTGTCGCTGTGGGTGCGGCCAACCGCCTTGCCGGTCGATGAAGCCGAGCGGCTGCGCGGCCGCGGCCGGCGGGTGCTCTACGTGCTCGAGCGCCGCTCGCTGACCGACCTGCTCGCGCTCGCCATCGTCTGCCGGCGCATCGGGCTTCCCTCGCCACTGCGCGGGTTCAAGCTCGGCGCGATCCGCGAGGCGCGCACCGTCATCGGGCTCGAGCGCAAGCACGGGTGGCTGCGCTCGCGCCCGGATCGGCGCATCCCCGGGCGCCTGACCAGGATCGTCGCCGCCGCCTGGGCGCTCGGTGACTTCGAGGTCGACCTCGTCCCGGTCTCGGTGTTCTGGGGCCGCGCGCCCGGCAAGGAGGGGTCCTGGTTCGGGCTCATGTTCAGCGAGAGCTGGACGCTCGTCGGTCCCTTCCGGCGCTTCCTCTCGACCCTCGTCAATGGCAGGCGAACTCTGGTGCGCTTCAGCGACCCCGCCTCGCTCGGCGACCTCCTCGATGGCCAGGAGCCCCGCCGCGGCAGCCGGCGGGTGACGCGGCTCATGCGCATGGAGTTCAGAAACGCCCGCGCCGCGGTCATTGGCCCCGACCTCTCGCACCGACGCACCGTCATCGCCGAGGTGCTCGCGAAGCGCGCCGTGCGCGCCGCCGTCGCGCTCGAGGTGCGCGACCGGAACTTGAGCCGGCGCGAGGCGCTCATGCAGGCGCGACGCTTCGCCTACGAGATCGCCGCCGACATCTCGCCGCGCTTCGTCGCCTTCGCGGCGGGCATGCTGCACCGGATCTGGAATCGCCTCTACGACGGCGTCGAGGTGCTGAACGCCGAGCGGCTCGAGCTCGCGGGCCAGGGCGCGCAGGTCGTCTACGTGCCCTGCCACCGCAGCCACATGGACTACCTGCTGCTGTCCTACGTGATCTACAGCCGTGGCTTTGCCGTGCCGCACATCGCCGGCGGCATCAACCTCAACCTGCCCGTCATCGGCCGGTTCCTGCGGAAGGGCGGCGCGTTCTTCCTGCGCCGCAGCTTCAAGGGCAACTCGCTCTACCCGGTCGTGTTCATGACCTACCTCAGCGTCATGATGGCGCGCGGCCACCCGATCGAGTACTTCATCGAGGGCGGACGCAGCCGCACGGGGCGCCTGCTGTGGCCGAAGACCGGCATGCTCGCGATGACGCTGCGGAGCTTTCTCGCCGAGCGTTCCCGGCCGGTCGTGTTCGTGCCGGTCTACTTCGGCTACGAGCGCCTGTTCGAGGCCAAGACCTACATCGGCGAGCTGTCGGGGCAACCGAAGCAGCACGAGTCCGTGCTCGGCCTCCTGCGCGCGCTGCCGAAGCTGCTGAAGCAGCGCTTCGGTCGCGTGTTCGTGAGCTTCGGCGAGCCCATCGCGCTCGAGCCGCAGCTCGATGCGCTTGCACCGGGCTGGCGCACCGAGCGCGAGGTGCGCCCGCCGTGGCTTGGCGCCGCAGTCGATCAGCTCGCGCGCACGATCCAGTGCCGCGTGAACTCGGCCGCGGCGATTTCGCCGGTTGGGCTCCTCAGCCTCTCGCTCCTGTCGATGCCCCGCCATGCCATGGCCGAGGCCGACCTCGTGCGCCAGCTCGAGCTCTACCGCAGCCTCGCGCGGCTCGCCCCGTACTCGGCCGACGTCTGGTGTACCGATGCCGCGGGCCCCGCGATCATCGACTACGGCCGGGAGCTTGGGATCCTCGAGAGCATCCCGCATCCGCTCGGCGCGGTGGTGCGCATGAAGGAGGAGACCGCGATCCTCTCCGCGTACTACCGCAACAACATCCTGCACGCCTACGCGCTGCCGAGTCTCATCGCCTGCGCGTTCCTGAACAACGCCGCGATGCGCACCGAGGACGTGCAGCGGCTCGTCTGGCGCATCTACCCCTACATCGCCCAGGAGCTCTTCCTGCGCTGGGACGAGGCGGAGGTGCCGGCCGTCGTCGAGCGCCTGCTCGGGGCGCTCGCCGAGCTCGGCCTGCTCGATCCCACGGCCGATCGCTCGGTCTGGCGGCGGCCGCGCACCGGCGCGACCGAGGCGGTGCAGCTCTCGGTGCTCGCGAACGCGACGCTGCAGGTCATCGAGCGCTACTACCTCGCAATCGCGCTCCTCCTGCAGGCCGGGCGCGACGCGATCAACCAGGACGCGCTCGAGAACCGCTGCCACCTGATGGCGAGCCGGATGTCGCATCTTTATGAGCTGCGCTCGCCCGAGTTCTTCGACAAGACGCTGTTCCGGCAGTTTCTGGATCTTTTGCGTGCGCGCAACGTGATTTCGGTGGTGGCGGGCGGGCGGCTCAGCTACGACGATGAGCTCCTCGCGGTCGCGGCCGACGCGCAGCTGGTGCTCTCCGAGCAGATCCGCCACAGCATCCTGCAAGTCACTCACGCATAAGCCCGCCTCGAAGCGCGGATTTTGCAGTGCAAGATCAAATCACGCTGCGCCGCGTGCTGCATAAGCTCGTCGCGGGCGGGCTATACTTCGTGAGCGAAAAGCGCTGCAGCGAACGGCGGCTGGGTGAGAACGCAACAGCCGGGCCGCAGCTTAGGTCGAGCGTCGTCAAGCAGGCACAGAACAATTGCGCGGAGCGTTGCGAACGTGGTCGCGCACCATCAAAGCCATTTGGGGAAAGCAATGAACAGGCACGTAGCGGGTCCCCGTCACCTCGAGCTTCGCCGTGCGATCTCATCGGGGCTCGCGCTCGCGGCGCTCGGCTTCGCGGCCAGCGCCGGCGCATTCGAATTCCAGAACGGGCAGCTGACCGGCAGCCTCGACACCAACGTGTCCTACGGCGAGGCGTGGCGCGTGCAGAGCCCGAACCTCGAGCTCATCGGCACCGCCGATGGCGGCACCGGGCGTTCGCCGAACCACGACGACGGCGACCTCAACTACCGCGCCGGCCGCCCGTTCAGCGAGGCTTTCAAGATCACGAGCGAACTCGCGCTCAAGTACCAGAACTACGGCCTCTTCGCCCGGGGCTCCGCGCTCTACGACTACGCCGTCGAGAGCCAGAGCACGGAACGGACCCCGCTTTCGAAGGCCGCCAAGAACCTGGCCGGCAGCTACGTGCGCCTGCTCGACGCCTTTGCCTACGGCAAGTGGCAGATCGGCAGCCATCCCTTCGAGATCCGCGCCGGCAAGCAGATCGTCAGCTGGGGCGAGAGCACGTTCATCCAGGGCGGACTCACCGCGGTGAACCCGGTGGACGTCTCGGCGCTGAGGGTCCCGGGCGCCGAACTGAAAGAGGGCTTCCTGCCGCAGATGATGGTGCGCACGACGCTCGGGCTCACGCAGAACACCTCGGTCGAGGCGTTCTACCTGCTCGACTGGCGCCGCACCGAGCCCGAGGCCGACGGCACCTACTTCTCGACCAACGACTTCGTCTCGGCCGGCGGCACCAAGGTGTTCCTGGGCTTCGGCGCGTACTCCGACAAGGGCACGGACTTCCGGCCGCTGGGTGGACCCTTCATCTCGAACTTCCAGGCCGTGCCCGAGGGCCCCCGCCTCGACCCGAAGAAGAGCGGCCAGGGCGGACTCGCGTTCAGGTGGTTCCTGCCGAACCTCGGTAGCGGCACGGAGCTCGGCTTTTACTTCCTCAAGTACGCGAGCCGGCTGCCGCTCATCTCGAGCCGCGCTGGCACCACCGGCGGCATCGCGAACGCCGCGGGAGCGGCGACCTCGGTCGAGGCGGCGGTGCAGGCGCTCGTCGGTGGCGCGACGCCGGCGGCCGCCATCAACGTCGGTGTCGCGGCCGGGCAGCAGGCCGCGGCCGCGGGCGGCGGCAACATCACGGCGGCGACGCTCGCGAGCTACGCCACCGTCGGCGTCAACACGCTGCGGGCCGGCGGCACCGCGGCCAACATCGCCTACACCGCCAATGCGCTCGCCCAGCACGAGTACGCGCAGACCTCGCAGTACTTCCTCGAGTACCCCGAGAACCTGCAGTCGATCGGCGCCTCGTTCAACACGCAGATCGGCACGAGCGGCATTGCGCTTCAGGGCGAGCTCACCTACCGGAAGAACACGCCGCTGCAATACGACGACGTCGAGCTCCTGTTCGCGGCGCTGCAGCCGCTCGAGCAGGGGCTCTTCCCGCTGTCGGCGCCAGGCGTGCCGTTCCCGACGGCCTGCATCCCGCAGATCCCGACCGCGACGCGCTGCGGCCAGCTCACCAGCAACGGCGCCGGCAACATCATCGAGGGCTTCGGCCGCTACGACCTGTGGCAGTTCCAGATGACGGCCACCAAGGCCTTCGCGCAGGTGCTGGGCGCCCAGCAGCTGGTGCTGCTCGCGGAGGCGGGCGTCACGGACGTGCCGAACCTGCCGAACAAGACGAGCGGTGGCCCGAACGGGCAGGGCCTCAGGTTCGAGACGCCCGGCACCGACGTCTCGGGCAACGCGCCGCTCGCCGCGCTTCAGTTCGGTGAAGTCGAGCCGCAGTCGCGCTTCCCGGACAAGATCTCGTGGGGCTTCGTCGCGGTCGGTCGGCTCGAGTATTCGAACCTGATAGGCCCCTGGAACGTGGCCCCGCGGCTCGTCTACTCGCAGGACGTGAAGGGCACGAGCCCCGGTCCCGGCGGCAACTTCATCGAGGGGCGCCACTCGCTCCTCGTCGGCGTCGGAGCCGAGCTCGAGCATCGCTGGCAGCTCGACCTGAGCTACACGCAGTTTGGCGGCGCCGGGCGCTACAACCCGCTGATCGACCGTGACTTCGTGGCGGCGACCGTCAAGTTCTCATTCTAAAAGGCGGCCTCGCGCCCCTCGATCGGATTTGGAAGGAGTTCACATGCAGATTGCAAAGCTTGCCGCGATTGCCCTGGCGCTGGCCGCGGCCGGCGCCGCCCACGCCGCGATCAGCTCGCAGGAGGCCGCGCGCCTCGGCGCCGAGCTCACGCCGCTGGGCGGCGAGAAGGCCGGCAACGCCTCCGGCACGATTCCCGCGTGGGACGGCGGACTGTCATCCCCGGCCAAGGCCGGCTTCCCGAATTTCGTATCGCCCGGCCGGGCGCCTGATCCGTTCGCGGCCGACAAGCCGCTCTTCAAGATAACGCCGGCCAACGTCGCGCAGTACGCCGACCGGATGACCGAGGGGGACAAGGCGCTGCTGCGGCAGTACAAGGACACGTTCTTCATGAACGTGTACACGACGCGCCGCAGCGCCGCCTCGCCACAGCGGATCTACGACGCGACCAAGCGCATCGCGACGACCGCTACGCTTGCCGCCGGCGGCAATGGCGTGGTCGGCGCGGTCGAGGGCATCCCGTTCCCGATCCCGAAGCAGGGCGTGGAAGCGTTCTGGAACCACGTGCTCCGCTACCGCGCGGACGCGGCCGAGCGCGAGTCGGGCCAGGCCGCCGTCACGCCGAACGGTGGCTACAACATGGTCAAGTTCCACGACGAGTTCTACGTCGTGTACTCGCTCCCCGGCGCGAAGGAAGCCGACCTCGACAACGTGATCCTGTACTTCATCCAGGAAACGGTAGCTCCCGCGCGCCTCGCGGGCGAGATCCTGCTGGTGCACGAGACGCTCGACCAGTCGAAGGAGAACCGCCGCGCCTGGATCTACAACCCCGGCCAGCGGCGCGTGCGCCGCGCCCCGGACGTCGCCTTCGACAACCCGGGCACGGCGGCCGATGGCCTTCGGACCTCCGACCAGTTCGACATGTACAACGGCAGCCCCGAGCGCTACGACTGGAAGATCGTCGGCAAGAAGGAAATCTTCGTCCCCTACAACGCCTACAAGCTGCACTGGGCGAAGACGAAGGCGGACGATGTGATCAAGCCCCTGCACATCAACCAGGAGCTCGCCCGCTACGAGCTGCACCGCGTGTGGGTCGTCGACTCGACGCTCAAGCCCGGACAGCGGCACATCTACAAGCGCCGCACGCTCTACATCGACGAGGACTCCTGGCAGATCGTCGCGATCGACTGCTACGACAACCGCGACCAGCTGTGGCGCGTGCAGGAAGGACACGGCATCAACTTCTACAACGTGCCGACGTTCTGGACGACGCTCGAGGTGACCTACGACCTGCAGAGCCGGCGCTACCTCGCGCTTGGCTTCGAGGAACGGGTCGACCGCTCGATCAACTTCGGGATCAAGCGGACGCTGCAGGACTACACCGCCGCCGCGCTCAGGGCGCGCGGGACCCGGTAAGGCCTCGCCAGGACCGCCGAGCGCGATGAACCGGTCGGCGCCAGTGGACCGGTTCGAAGGACTGGGGCGATGCTGAAGCCGTGGCTCGGCTGCACGCTGGCCGCGGCCCTCGCCGCGTCTGGCGCGCGTGCGGAGGCGCCGACGCCCGCCGTCATCGCGCCGCTCGCCGTCCGCTCGCTGCTCCTCGACGTCACCGCCGTTCCCGGCGGCGGCCTCGTCGCGGTCGGCGAGCGCGGCCACATCCTCACGAGTGCCGACGGCAACACCTGGTCGCAGGCACCGGCGCCGGTACGCTCCGGCCTCACCGCGGTCCGCTTCGCCGACCCGAAGCACGGCTGGGCGGTCGGCCACGACGAGGTGATCCTCGCGACCAGCGACGGCGGCGCGAGCTGGCGGCTTGCCCACTTTGCGCCGGAGCGCCAGCAGCCGCTCCTCGCGGTGTCCTTCGCCGACGCGAGCCACGGCCTTGCGATCGGCGCGTTCGCGACGATCTACGCAACCGATGATGGCGGGGCGAACTGGACGGCGCGCGAATTCGCGCCGCGCGCGCTCAAACTCGCGCTCCCCAAGGGCGCGACCAAGCCCGGTGCCAATCCCTCCGCCGAGGCGATGCGCGAGGACGAGGGCATCACGCAGCCGCACCTGAACGCGATCGCGGCGGGCGGCGACGGGGCGCTCTACCTCGCCGCCGAGGCGGGGCACCTCTACCGCTCGGCGGACGGCGGGCGGGGCTGGGACGAGCTCCCCTCGCCCTACGAGGGCTCGTTCTTCGGGCTCCTGCCGCTCGAGGGCACGCACCTGCTCGTCTTTGGGCTGCGCGGCCACCTCTACCGCAGCGACGACAGCGGCCACAGCTGGCGCCAGCTAGAGAGCCACACCAAGGCGCTCCTCGCCGGCGGCACGCGCCTCGCCGACGGCACCATCGTCATCGTCGGGCTCGCCGGCACCGTGCTCGTGAGCCGCGACGGTGGGCAGAGCTTCGCGCTCCGCCAGCAAGCCGACCGCAAGGGCTTCGATGCGGTGGCGCCGGCCGGTGCCGGGGTCGCGATCGTGGGCGAGGCGGGCGTGCGGTTCCTGCCGCGCGCCGCGCTCGAGGCGGGAGGCTAGCGTGGCGCACGGCACCTCCGAGCCCGATTTCGTCAAGAAGCTCGAGCCGTACGTGTTCGGGTACCGGGTGCCCGTGCTCGTTGTGTTCGTCGTGCTGACGCTCCTCTTCGGCGCCTTCGCCGTGCGCGGGCTGCACATCGACACGCGCTTCACCAAGCAGCTGCCGCGCCAGCACGAGTACATGCAGACCTACCTGCAGCACCAGGAGGAATTCGGCGGCGCCAACCGCGCGCTGATCGCGCTGATCGCCCGCGACGGCAACATGTTCTCGGCCGAGTTCCTGCAGGCGCTCAAGCTCGCCACCGACGAGGTGTTCTTCATCCCGGGCGTCGACCGCTCGCGCGTCCAGTCGCTGTGGACGCCGAACACGCGCTACACCGAGGTCGTGGAGGGCGGAATCCAGGCAGGGGACGTGATCCCGTCCGGCTTCCAGCCGACGCCGGAGGGACTCGCGCAGGTCCGCGACAACATCAGGAAGGCCGGCATCGTCGGCCGCCTAGTCGCGAACGACTACTCCGGCGCGATAGTCGCCGCGCAGCTCCTCGAGCAGGACCCGGAGACCGGCAAGCCCGTCGACCTCATCCGCATCGGCGATGCGCTCGAGAAGGTGCGGGCGCGGATCGAGGCGGGCGATCCTTCGGCCGGCATCGCGCCGCACCACATCGACGTGCACGTCATCGGCTTCGCCAAGGTCGTGAGCGACATCGCCCACGGCGCGCTCTCGGTCGCGATCTTCGCCGTCGCGACGGTGCTGCTGACGTTGCTCGCGGTGTGGGTCTTCACGGCGTCGTTCCGGATCGCGCTCGTGCCCGTCGTCTGCTCGATCGTCGCGGTCGTCTGGCAGCTCGGGCTCCTCGTGATCCTCGGCTACGGCGTCGACCCGCTCGGCATACTGGTGCCGTTCATCATCTTCGCGATCGGCGTCTCGCACGGCGTGCAGAAGATCAGCGCCGTCGGCGATGCGGCGCTCGATGGCGTCGATGGCAACGAGGCGGCCAGGCGCACGTTCAGGCTTCTGTTCGTGCCGGCCATCGTCGCGCTCCTCGCCGACCTCGTCGGCTTCGTGACGATCCTCGCGATCCCGGTCGAGGTGATCCGCGAAATGGCCATCACCGCGAGTCTGGGTGTGGGCGTCGTCATCCTCACCGACCTCATCCTCCTGCCGATCCTCGTGTCGTTCGCGCATTTCGACAAGGGCTACGCCGGGCGCATCAGGAAGCGCCAGGCGCTCGGCGTGCCGGTGTGGCACGTCATGTCGCAGGTGGCGCGGCGGCCCGTCGCGCTGGCATTGATCGGTGCGGCGGTTGTGCTCGCGATCCTCGGCTTCGTGAAGGGCCGCGAGACACCGATCGGCGACACGGCGGCGGGCGTCCCGGAGCTCAGGGCGAGCTCGCGCTACAACCGCGACACCGACGTCATCACCAAGAAGTTCTCGATCGGCACCGACATCATCAACGTGATCGCGGAAACCGCGCCCAACGGCTGCGTGGACTTCGAGGTCATGCGCACGATCGATGACCTCGCCTGGCGCATGGCCAATGTGCCTGGCGTCCGTGACGTGATGAGCCTGCCAGGCGTCTCGAAGATGGTCAGCGCCGGCTGGAGCGAGGGGAACCTGAAGTGGCGGAACCTGCCGCGCAATACCCAGGCGCTCGTGCAGGCGCAGGGCTACATCGACACGAGTACGGGACTCCTCAACAAGGACTGCAGCGTGATGCCGGTGATGCTGTTCCTGTCCGACCATCGTGCCGAGACGATCGAGCGCGTGGTCGCGGCGGTCAAGGCGTTTCGCGCCGCGACGCCCGGTGACACGGTCAGGTTCAGGCTCGCGACCGGCAACGTGGGCGTCATGGCCGCGCAGAACGAGGAAGTGCGGGCCAAGGAGATCCCGATCCTCATCTACCTCTTTGCCGCGATTGGCGTGATGTGCTTCCTGACGTTCCGCTCGCTGACCGGCACCGTGCTCGTGATGCTCCCGCTCGCGCTCGTCTCGATCCTCGCCTACGCCGTCATGGCGCTCGTCGGCATCGGCCTCAAGGTCACGACGCTGCCGATGGTCGCGCTCGGTGCCGGCATCGGCGTCGACTACGGCATCTACCTGTTCAGCCGCATGCAGGGCTTCCTGCGCGCCGGGCTCTCGGTGCACGACAGCTACCTGCAGACGCTCAGGGTGACGGGCGCGAGCATCCTCTTCACCGGCGCCACGCTCGCGATCGGCGTCGCGACGTGGGTGTTCTCGCCGCTCAAGTTCCAGGCCGACGTCGGGCTCATGCTGACCTTCATGTTCGTCGTCAACATGCTGGCCGCGATGCTGCTCCTGCCGGCGCTCGCTGCCTGGTTCGTGCGCCCGCCGCCGCCGGGCCCGGCGTGAGGCGGCGGCACGCTCCGCAACCGCTCGCAGCCCTCGTCGCGACCCTGCTCGGCATCGCGGCAGCGCACGGTGCCCCGGCGCCGCCGGCCGGGGACTTCATCAGCGTCTACGAGAAACCCGCGACCGCCGACTACGACATCTACTACGAGGAACTCGAGCGCCGGCATTTCCTCGAGTCGGTCGCGGCCGAGCTCAACCGCGTGCTGGTGCTGCCCGCGCCCGTCACGCTCAAGACGGCCGAGTGCGGCCACAGCACCACGTCCTGGTCCCCCGACAGCCGCACCGTCACCGTCTGCTACGAGTTCCTCGATGCGGTGCTCGCGATCGCCGGGGAGTCGGCGGCTACGCAGCCGCGCGCCGAGCAGCTCTTCTCGGGCGCGGTCACGTTTGCGCTCTTGCGCGAGGTGGGCGAGGCGCTGACCGGCCTCTACACACTGCCGGTGCCCAACGGCGCCGGCGTCGCCGGGGATGAGTTCGCGGCGATCACGCTCGCCTCGGCCGAAAGGAGCGGCGATCCGAGCGCGGCCGCGGCCATCGAGTTCTTCGACGCGGCGCTCGCCAAGCCCGATTCCGGCTTCGAGTACCTCGAGACGCACCACTTCGACCGCTCGCGGCTCGAGACGGTCGCCTGCATCCTCTACGGCAACGCCCCGACCAACCACCTGGCCTCGCTCGAGCGGGGCATCGTGCCGAAGAGCCGCGCGCCCGGCTGCGCGGAGGAGGTCGTCGCCCTCGCGACGCGCTGGGATCGGTTCCTGAAGGCGCACACGCGTGCGAGCGCGCCGCCCGGGCCCGGCTCCCACCGGTAGCGTCGTTCGCTCGCCTCGGCGCGTCCGCGGCTCTACCGGCCGCCGAATGGCTGCGGCAGCGCAAAATCCCTGTGCGCCGCAGCGAAGCCGCGATTGCGGGAGCGCCATGAAGCGGCCATGCTTGAGCCGTCATCCGGGGAGAGTCGCATGCGCACGAACGCCCGAGTAGTGTCCGCCCTCCTGCTTGTCGCGACCGCGTTTTCAGCGCTCGCGGCGGACTCGGCGCCGCCGGCCGGGGGCGCGAAAAAGCCCGATGTCGCCGCCGACATCAACAAGCCGCGCGCGGATGCAAGGCGCGTCGCCTTCGACGTGACGGAGGGGACGTGGATGTCGGTCGACGTCGCCCCCGACGGCAAGACGATCGTCTTCGACCTGCTCGGCGACATCTACACGCTGCCGATCGGCGGCGGCGAGGCGAAGCGCATCAGCGGCGGCCCCGCCTTCGACACCCATCCGCGCTACTCGCCCGACGGGCGGACGATCGCCTTCGGCAGCGACCGCGGCGGCATCGACAACGTCTGGCTGATGGACGCCGACGGTAGCAACCCGCGGCCGGTCAGCACCGAGAAGGATGCGTACGTCCGCAGCGCCGCCTGGACGCCCGACGGCAACTACCTGGTCGCGAGGAAGGAAGACGCGAAGCGCGCCGGCATACCGCCCGTGGAACTGTGGCTCTACCACCGCGAGGGCGGTGCCGGCATCAAGCTCACGTCCTCTGACGACCTGCCGAACGCCGGCGGCGCGGTCGTGTCGAGGGACGGCCGCTACATCTACTACTCGGCCCGCGCGCGCCGTTTCGACTACGTCCCGGACCTCAAGGACGGGCTGTGGCGGATCCTGCGCTACGACCGCCTGCTCGAGCAGACGCTGCCGATCGCGACGGGCTTCGGTGGCGCCGTGCGCCCGGCGATCTCGCCGGACGGCAAGACGCTCGTCTATGTGTCGCGCCGCGATGATGACTCCGTCCTCGTCGCACGCAACTTGAGCTCCGGCGCCGAGCGCATCCTCGCCGCGCCGCTGACGCGCGACGAGCAGGAAGGCTTCGCGCAGCTCGATGTCTGGCCGAACTACGCGTTCACGCCCGATGGCGCGGCGCTGGTCTTCTCAAATCGCGGCAAGCTCGTGCGCGTGGCGCTTGCGAGCGGTGCGAGCAGCGAGATCCCCTTCACCGCCCACGTCGAGCAGTTCCTCGCACCGCGCGTCGCGTGGCAGGAGAAGGTCGAGCAGGGCCCGGTGAAGGCGCGGATCCTGCGCTGGCCGAGCCAGTCGCCCGACGGTCGTTTCGTCGCGTTCGAGGCGTTCGGCCGGGTCTGGCTGCAGGAGCTCGCGGCCGGCAAGCCGCACGGCGCGCCGAGGCGCCTCACCGCCGACGGGGAGGGGCTGCCGAGGCGCGAGTACGCGCCGGACATCTCCCCGGACGGGCAGTGGGTCGCCTATGTCTCGTGGAGCGATGCCACCGGCGGCCAGCTGTGGAAGGCGCGCACCCGGGCGGGCGCGGCGCCCGTGCGCCTGTCGACCGAGGCCGGCCACTACGCGAACCCGGCCTGGTCGCCGGCCGGCGATCGCATCGCGGTGCTGCGCGGCTCGGGGTTCGAGTTCCGCGGCGGTCAGCCGGAGGACGAGGACTACTTCACGATCGGCGTGGTCGACGCGCGCGGCGGCGAGTTCCGCCCCGTCGCGGCCGTCAAGACCGGCGTCGCCATGAAGTTCCATCCGCAGGCGTTCTGGAACGCGGACGGCACGCGGCTCTATTTTCACGAGCCCGTCGAGGCCAAGAAGCCGACCGACGATCCGAAGGTGGACCTCGTCTCGGTGCGCCTCGATGGCACGGACCTCAGGCGCCACCTGCGCTTCCCGGCGATCGAGGACCTGGTTCCCTCGCCCGACGGCGAGTGGGTTGCCTTCACGCTGAACGACAATGCCTACGTGACGCCGCTGCCGGCGATCCTCACGAAGGAGCCGGGCGAAGTCAGCGTCAAGGAAAGCGCGATCCCCGTCTACCGGCTCTCGGATGATGCCGGCGGCTACGTGCGCTGGGCGGATGGCGGCAAGACGCTCACCTGGGGCCTCGCCTCGGTGTTCCACCGCCTGCCGCTCGCGCAGGCGATGGAATTCGCGCGGACGCAGCAACGCGAGGCCGACAGGAAGGCGAAGGCGGACGCGAGCGATGCGACCGCCGAGCAGAGCGGCAAGCCCGAGGACACGCCGCGCGTGCCGGCCTCAGAGGCGCTCGAGATCTCGCTGACCGCGCCGCGCGCGGCGCCGGACGGATCATTCGTGCTCCGCGATGCCCGCGTGATCACGATGCACGGCGATAGCGTGCTCGAGCATGCCGACATCGTCGTGTCCGCCAATCGCATCGCCGCGCTCGGCGCCACCGGCACGGTCGCAGTCCCTGCCGGCGCGCGCGTCTACGAGGGCAGCGGCAAGACCGTGATTCCCGGGCTCATCGACACGCATGCGCACCTGCACTACTCCGCCTTCGAGCTCTTCCCCGAGGCGAAATGGGAATACCTCGCCAACCTTGCCTATGGCGTGACCACGGTCTACGACCCCTCGGCGCCCTCGCTCGACGTGTTCGGCCAGGCCGAGGACATCGAGGCGGGCCTGATGGTGGGGCCGCGCGTGTACTCCTCCGGCACGATCCTGTACGGCGGGCAGCAGTCGGGGTTCTACGCCGAGGTGAACAGCTACGACGACGCCAAGCGCCAGGTGCGGCGCATGCAGGCCTACGGCGCCAGGCTCATCAAGGTCTACCAGCAGCCGCGCCGCTCGCAGCGCATGTGGCTCGCGGAGGCCTGCCGCGAACTCCACATGCTGCTGACGGCCGAAGGTGGCGGCGAGCTGTCGACCGACCTGACGATGGCGATGGACGGCTACACCGCGTGGGAGCACGCGCTGCCGGTCGCCTTGCAGCGCGACACGATCGAGCTGCTGGCGCGTTCGCAGACCTTCTACACGCCGACGCTGCTGGTCGCCTACGGCGGGCCGTGGGGCGAACTCTATTTCTGGCAGACCGCGAACCCGCACGATGATCCGAAGCTGAACCGCTTCGTGCCGCACAACTACATCGATCGCATGGCGCGCCGGCATCCGTGGATCTGGCCGGCGGAGTACTGGTTCCCGTGGGTCGCGCACGACGCCGCCCAGATCCTGCGCGCCGGCGGCAACGTCTCGCTCGGCGCGCACGGGCAGTTGCAGGGACTCGGTCCGCACTGGGAGCTGTGGGCGATGGCGGGCGAGGGCGCCGCCCGGCACGACTTCGCGATGACGCCGATGGAGGCGCTGCGCGCCGCGACGATCCTCGCGGCCGACAAGCTCGGCTACGCGCCGGACTTAGGCTCGATCGAGACCGGCAAGCTCGCGGACTTCCTCGTGCTCGATGCCAACCCGCTCGAGGACATCCACAACTCGGCGAAGATCCGCTGGGTCGTCAAGAACGGCGAGCTGTGGGAGGCCGAGACGATGCGCAAGCTCTGGCCGCACGAGGCAGCGCCGCCGTCGTTCTACTGGAGGCACGTCGCGGCGCCGTGACGCGCCGGCGGCGGCCACGCGCGGCGGCACGGACCGCCCGGCCTGCTACTCGACGCTCGGGCGGCCGCGCAGGCGCTTGACGTCGGTGCGCTGCTTCTTGCCCTCGAGCCGTCGCTCGCGCGCGCCGCGGGTGGGCTTGGTGGCGCGCCGCGCCTTCGGGCGCTCGCGCGCGCCGAGGATGAGCTCGGCGAGGCGCTCGAACGCATCGCGGCGATTGGCTTCCTGGGTCCGGTGGCGGTGGGCGCTCAGTACGATCCAGCCCTCGCGCGTGAGCCTGCGCCCCGCGAGCGTCGCGATGCGCGTGCGGCTCCAGCCATCGAGGATGACCGAGGCGCCGGCGTTGAACCGCAGCTGCACGGCGCTCGCGACCTTGTTGACGTTCTGCCCGCCGGGACCCGGCGAGCGGATGTAGGCGAATTCGAGCTCGGCATCCGGCACCTCGAGCCCCGGGGCGATCTCGATCACCGCCATCAGCCGTCGGTCGGCGAGCGGATGGCGTGCGAGGGCACGGCCGGGCCGCCGGCGACGCCGGGGCCTGAGCTCGCGACGACGGGGGAGGGCACGGCGCGGCGCGCGGGCAGCGCGCCCTGGCCGATGATCCGGCCGTCGGCGTCGTACATCCGTACGTCGAGCTGGGCGCGTGGGATCGTGATGCCGCGCTGCTTGAACAGCCGCCAGATCGAGCGGTTCACGTCCGAGCGCACGTTGTTGACGCCCGCCTCGGGGTCGGCGATCCAGAAGCGCAGCTCCAGGTCGAGACCGTAGTCGTGAAAACCCATGAGCCGCGCGACCGGGGGCATGTCCTTGAGGATGCGCGGCGAGCAGTTGGCCGCCTCGAGCAGCACCTGCATCGCGACCTCCGGATCGTCGTCGTAGCTGATCCTCACGGGCAGCTTGATGCGCACGCGCTTGTCGCTGTAGCTCCAGTTGATGACCTGGTTGGTGATCAGGTTCTGGTTGGGGACGAGCGTCTCGACGCCGTCGCGGTCGCGCACGACCACGTAGCGGCCCCTGAGCTCCTGCACCCAGCCGAAGCCCTCGGTGCTGGTGCCGATGGTGCCGGTGAAGCTGATGACGTCCCCGGGCTTGATCGACTTGTCCATCAGCAGCACGAAGCCGCTGACGAAGTTCGCGGCGATCGCCTGCAGGCCAAAGCCGAGGCCAAGGCCGAGCGCGCCGCCGAAGATGCTGAGCGCGCCTAAGTTGAGCCCCGAAGCCGAGAGCCCGAGGAGCACGCCGATGCCGATCAGGAACGCGTAGGCGAACTTCGCGACCGCGATGCGCGTGCCGGGTGCAAGGCCCACGAGCGTCGCGACCCGCCGCTCGAGCCAGCGCCCCGTCCAGGCACTGATGATCACGAACGCGATGACGGTGAAGAGCGCGCGGATGAGTCCCCACAGGCTGAGTGCGTTCGGGCCGCTCGCCGCCGGCGTCACGTGGATCTCATCGAGGAACTGGCGGACCTGGCCGAAGAGCCCGAGCACCTGCATCGCGACGAAGAACCAGATGAGGAGCGCGAGCCTGAGTTCCCAGGTCCTCAGGCGGCTGTGCGGGCCGAGCGACACGCGCACGAGGAAGGTGATGCCGCGGATCGCCATCAGCGAGCCGAAGAGTGTCAGGCATTCATCGAGGAGGCGCGTGTCGGTGCCGCGCCAGGCGAGGACGCCGCGGATCGCGAGCAGCGTCAGGAGCGCGCTGCCATAGGGCGCGGCGAGGCGCGCCGCCTCGCCGAGCGCCGCGCCCTTGTTGCCGGGGGGCACGGGCGGGACGAACCGGGCCGCGGCGCGCGAGGCGATGTATGCAGCGAACGCCGCGACGGCGAGCGCGCCGAACTCGACCAGCGTCGTGCGGTTCAGCCAGTCGTGGGCAAAGCTCGAGAGGTAGTCGCGGAGCGTTTCCATCGGTGCAGTGACCTCGCCTTCGCGGCCTCAGGCGTTGAGATCGGGAATCAGCTCGCTCTCGAGCCGGATGATCTGGTCTTTCAGCAGCAGCTTGCGCTTCTTGAGGCGTTTCAGCTGCAGTTCATCGACGCGCAGATCGAGCTGCAGGCGCGAGATCACATCGTCGAGATCGCGATGCTCGATCCGCAGCTCCCTGAGGCGCTCGAGCCGCTGGAACAGCTCCGTATTTACCTTGTCGTCCGTATCCGTCATGCCTGGAGCGCTCGGCGGGAAGTCGGGTCCCACCGGTGCCATACCGGCGCGACGGCCTCGGGAAGCTTAGCCAATCGGTCCGGTCGATGCCACGCCAGCGCCGGGTCGTGGCAGTCCGAGCCCACCGACCCTTCGAGGCCCGCGCGCAAAGCGAGCCCGAGTGCCGTCTCGATCTGGTGGGGCGCCGCGCCGCCGGTGACGACCTCGAGCGCGGCGCCGCCGGCGAGGCGGAATTCCTGCACCAGCTGGCGCCGCTGGCCGGCGGAGAGCGTGTACCTGAGCGGATGGGCGAGCACCGCGGCGCCGCCGCTCGCGTTGATCGCCGCGAGCGTGTGCCCGAGGTCGGGCCACTCGGTACGCACATCGCCCGGCCGGCCGCGGGCGAGCCAGCGGCTGAAGGCGGCGGCGACATCGCGCGCGGCGCCAAGCTCGACGAGCGCGCGGGCGAAGTGCGTGCGCGTCGGGATCGTGCCGGACCGAAGGCGCTCGAGCGCGGCGTGTCCCGGGGCGCCGGCGTGCTCGAGCCGGGCGGCGATCGCTTCGGCGCGCTCGCGCCGCAAGGCGGCGAGATCCTCGATCGCGCGGCGCATCGCGCCCGCTGCCGGGTCGATGCCGAGCCCGACGATGTGCAGCGTCCTGCCCTGCCAGCGCGAGGACATCTCGATGCCCGGAATCGCGCGGATGCCACGCCGGCGCGCGACCTGCGCGGCGGCCTCGAGCCCGGCGACGGTGTCGTGGTCGGTGAGCGCGAACAACGTGACGCCCGCGTCCGCGACCAGCGTCGCGAGCGCTTCGGGCCCGAGGACGCCGTCGGAGCAGGTCGAGTGCAGGTGCAGGTCGACGCCGTCATTCATGCGAGGCCGCCCTGCACGAGCGTGGGCCCGAGGCCCACGAGCTCGACCTCGCGGCCCGACAAGAGCACGAAGCCGTGGCGGCGCGACTCGCCGTCCTCGCTGTAGTCGAAGAGGTAGGTGCGTTTGAGCACCAGCGCGCCGTGCGAGTCGCGCCCGACGCGCACGGACTTGAACGCGACCGTCCCGTCGAGGAGCTGCACGCGGCCCTGCTCGCACGCCCCGAGCGCGGCACGGTTGGCGCGATCGCGCGCCTCCACGCTCGCGTGCCACCACCAGGCGAGGAGCGCGCCCGCGAAGAGGACGTAGAGGGGGGTCAAGGGGCAGCGCTCCTGCCTGGCGCCAGCGGCGGCAGGTCGGGCACGCGGCGCGCGATATCATGCGGCCCATGGCAAGCGAACCCCGACCGATCGCGTGGGCCGCGATCGACACCGTGCTCATCGACATGGACGGCACGCTGCTGGACCTGCGGTTCGACAACTGGTTCTGGCAGGAACACGTGCCGGCGCGCTGGGCGGCGCCGCGCGGAATGGCCCTCGAGGAGGCGCTGCGCGAACTCAACCCGCGGTTCGACGCGGCGCGTGGCCGGCTCGACTGGTACTGCCTCGACTACTGGAGCCGCGAGCTCGACCTCGACATCGGCGCGCTCGCGGAGGCCGCGAGCGAGGGCGTCGCCTGGATACCGGGCGCCGCCGAGTTCCTCGCGCGGCTCGGCGCGCTCGGCAAGGAGCGGCTGTTGCTGACCAATGCCCATCCCGTCACCCTCGCGATCAAGGACCGGCGTGCAGGCGTGGTGGCCCGGGTCGATGCCGCTTACTCGACCCACGGGTTCGGCGCGCCGAAGGAGGATCCGGCGTTCTGGCCCCGGTTCGCGGCGGCCCGCCACTTCGATCCGGCTCGAACGTTGCTCATCGACGACAGCCTGCCGGTCCTCGGCGCCGCGCGCGCGGCCGGCATCGGCTGGCAGTGCGCGATCTTGAGGCCCGACTCCGGGCGCCCGGCGCGGACGGTGACGGACTTCCACGCGGTCGAGGCGATCGCCGAACTCGCCTGAGGGCGCCTTCAGCCGCGAAACGCGAGCCACGCGATGACCGTCGCGGCGCCGGCGAGCGCGGCGAGAAGCGCGATCCGGCCCGCCTTCGGGAGTCCCGAGTCGACGGTTGCGGCGCCCGCGGGGAGCGCCTGGGCCTCGGCGGCCGACGCTGCCGCGGCCCGACCGCCGCCACGCCCGCGGCGCCGCCGGCGCTTGCGCTTGGGAGCCTCGCCGCCCTCCGCGGCGGTGCCCGCGGTCGGCGCGGCGCGCAGCCCATCGTGCGGCGGACGCGGGGGGCTGTCGCGGCGCGGGGGTGCTGCGCTCGCGGCGGCCGCGCGCGGCGGGGCTGCCTCGACGGCGGCCGCTGCAGGCGGCGCCAGCGGCGCCAGCGGCGCCTCGGAGGCGCTCACCGGCGCAGGACCCGGCGGCCGCGGCCGGCCGCGATCGCCACCGTGCGGCCCGCGTCCGCGCGCGGGCCCGCCGTCGCGACGGGGACCTGAGCCGGAGCGCGATCCGCCACCAAACCTCGATCCGCCGCCGGGGCGGGGTCCGCCGCGACCGCCGAACCGGCTGCGACCGCTGAAGTCACCGACCGCCTCGGTAATCTCGGCGAGGGAGCCGGGCTCGACCGCCTCGACGGGGAGCTTCCTGCCGATGAACGACTCGATGTCCGGCAGCGACTGCACGTAGTCCTCGCAGCCGAAGCTGATCGCATCGCCCGCGGCGCCCGCGCGCGCCGTGCGGCCGATCCGGTGGACATAGTCCTCAGGGTCCTGCGGCAGGTCGAAGTTGAATACGTGGCTCACATCCGGGATGTGCAGGCCGCGCGCGGCGACGTCGGTCGCGATGAGGACCGGCAGGCGACCCTCGTGGAAGTCCCGCAGCATCCTGAGGCGCTTGTTCTGCGGCACGTCGCCCGACATCGCCTCGGCATTGATCTGGTTGGCCCTGAGCGTCGCCTCGACCCGCTCGGCGGTGCGCTTCATGTTCACGAACACCATCGTGCGGGTGGCTTCGAGCTTCTTGAGGAGCCCGATCAGCAGCGGGATCTTCTCGTCCATCGACGGGAAGTAGATGACCTGGCGGACCTTGTCGGCGGTCACCTTCTCCGGCTCGATCTGCACCAGCACCGGCTCGTTCATGTGCTCGTAGGCGAGCTCGAGCACGCGCTGCGACAGGGTCGCGGAAAAGAGCATCGAGAGGCGCCGCGCCGGCTCCGGGAGCCTGCGCATCAGGTAGCGGATGTCGGCGATGAACCCGAGATCGAACATCCGGTCGGCCTCGTCGAGGACGAGCACCTGGACGTGCCTTAAGTCGAATACGTGCTGCTTGAAGTAGTCGATGATCCGGCCCGGGGTCCCGATCAGCACGTCGACGCCGGCCTCGAGCTGGCGGCGCTGCTTCTCGTAGTCGATGCCGCCGTAGGCGAGCCCGAGGGTGAGTCCGCAGTACTGGCCGAGGAGCTCGGCATCGCGGTGAATCTGCACCGCGAGCTCGCGCGTCGGCGCGAGGATGAAGCCGCGCGGCGAGGTCCCGGGCCGCTCGGCGGAGGCGGGCTCGCGCATCAACTTCGCGAACAGCGCGACGAGGAATGCGGCTGTCTTGCCGGTGCCGGTCTGGGCCTGGCCCGCCACGTCGAGCCCGGCCAGGGCACGCGGCAGCGTGCCCGCCTGGATGGGCGTGCAGCGCTCGAATCCGGCGTCGGCTATGCCCCGGGCGAGTGGCTCGGGCAGGTGAAGGCTCGAGAAACTGATGTCTGATACAGGTGTCTGATGCGTCACGGATACCACATTTGTAATCGGTTCACCGGTGGCGGGAGGCTTGCAAAGCGGCTTCGGAACCGCTAAAACATCGGCCCATACGGCAGCCCTGCCGCACCAATCCCGGTCTCGAGAGTCCTTCCACCCGGCATTTGATCACCCCGAGGGAATGCTCCGAGGGACTGCTCCGCGGGAAGATTCCCGGAGGGGCATCGAGCGCCCGGAAGGGTGGTTGACTCCAGAAGCGCGCATTTTGCCGTAACGCACCCGCGCAGTCACGGTCGTATTACAAATCGACAGCGTTCGAACGGGCCCAGAGCCTGCCCTTCGCCCCCGGCACTGTCCCGGACCCACACCAGATCAAGCCCAGTATTCGATCCAAATTCGTGTCCTTTAGCCCCTATCCGACAGCCAGCTGTCAATTCCACCCGTTGTCCTTCTGAGGAGGATCCCCCGCGTGAGCGGTCCAAATATCATTCACACCACCGACGCGAATTTTGATCGCGACGTACTCAAGTCAGAGAAGCCCGTGCTCCTCGACTTCTGGGCCGAGTGGTGCGGCCCCTGCAAGATGATCGCGCCGATCCTCGATGAGATCGCGAACGACTACAGCGAGCGCCTGCGCATCGCCAAGCTCAACATCGACGAGAACCCGGGAACGCCGCCGAAGTACGGCATCCGCGGGATCCCGACGTTGATCCTCTTCAAGAACGGTACCGTCGAGGCCCAGAAGGTCGGCGCGGTGTCGAAGTCGCAATTGGCGGCGTTCCTGGACAGCAACCTGTGAGGGGCTATCTAGGTAACCCGGGACGTAACCGCCCCAAGGGACAGGGACAGGGCGGTCAGGGAGGGCAGCGCGGCGGCGGCGGAGGCGGCCATCGCGGCAATGCCGACGGCAACCGTGATCCGAACTGGCGCGGCCCCCGCGACCAGAACCAGGGCGGCCAGCAGAACGCGCCCGAGGACTTCCCGGACAGCGACGACGTTGGAATCATCTCGGCGGCGGAGCTCGAGGGCGTCCGCAAGTCGATGAGCCTGACGGAGCTCAAGAAGAAGCCGATCCACGAGCTCGTGCAGGTCTCCGAAGGCCTCGGCATCGAGAACGTCGCCCGGCAGCGCAAGCAGGACGTGATCTTCTCGCTCCTGAAGGCGCACGCCCGCAACGGCGAGGACATCTACGGCGACGGCGTGCTCGAGATCCTGCAGGACGGCTTCGGCTTCCTGCGCTCGGCCGACGGCTCCTACCTCGCCGGCCCCGACGACATCTACGTGAGCCCGAGCCAGATCCGCCGCTTCAACCTAAGGACCGGCGACTCGATCTCGGGGCTGATCCGCCCCCCCAAGGACGGCGAACGCTATTTCGCGCTCCTGAAGGTCGGCCAGATCAACTTCGATGCCCCGGAGAGCTCGCGCAACAAGGCGCTGTTCGAGAACCTGACGCCGCTGCACCCGACCAAGCGCCTCAAGCTCGAGCGCGGCAACGGCAGCACCGAGGACATGACGGCGAGGGTCATCGACCTCTGCGCCCCGCTCGGCAAGGGCCAGCGTGGCCTGATCGTCTCGCCGCCCAAGGCCGGCAAGACGATGCTGCTGCAGAACATCGCCACCAGCATCAGCTTCAACCACCCCGAGGTGTACCTGATCGTGCTGCTCATCGATGAGCGGCCCGAGGAAGTCACCGAGATGTCGCGCACCGTGCAGGGCGAGGTCGTCGCCTCGACCTTCGATGAGCCGGCCAGCCGCCACGTGCAGGTCGCCGAGATGGTCATCGAGAAGGCCAAGCGCCTCGTCGAGCACAAGCGCGACGTCGTGATCCTGCTCGACTCGATCACCCGCCTCGCGCGCGCCTACAACACGGTCGTGCCGAGCTCGGGCAAGGTGCTCACCGGCGGCGTCGATGCGAACGCGCTGCAGCGGCCGAAGCGGTTCTTCGGCGCCGCCCGCAACATCGAGGAGGGCGGCTCGCTGACGATCATCGCGACCGCGCTCATCGACACCGGTTCGCGCATGGACGATGTGATCTACGAGGAGTTCAAGGGCACCGGCAACTCCGAGATCCACCTCGACCGGCGGATCGCCGAGAAGCGCATCTACCCGGCCGTCAACATCAATCGCTCGGGCACCCGCAAGGAAGAGCTGATCACCGATCAGGCGGAACTCCAGAAGATGTGGATCCTCAGGAAGCTCCTGCACCCGATGGACGAGCTCGCCGCGGTCGAGTTCCTGATCGACAAGATGAAGGACACGAAGACCAACGACGAGTTCTTCGGCTCCATGAAGCGCTGAGGCGCGTGAGCCCGAAGGCGGGGAGCGCGGAGTTGAAGGCGGAGGCGGCACTGGCCGCCGTCTGTCCGCGCCTCGCCGCCGCGATCGAGATCATCGGGCCGTGCACGTTGAAGCCCGGTCGGGGCTCCCCGTACGAGTCGCTCCTCTCGGCGATCGCCCACCAGCAGGTGCACGGCGCTGCCGCACTGGCGATCCTCGGGCGAATGAAGGCGATCTATCCGGGCAGGCGCTATCCGGCGCCGGAGGAACTCATCGCGACGCCCGACGCGGCACTTCGCGCGGCGGGGCTATCCCGCTCGAAGGTCGCGGCGATGAAGGATGTCGCCGCGCGCACGCTCGATGGCACCGTCCTCGACCGCCGCCGGATGATGCGCCTGAGCGACGAGGCCGTCATCGCGCGACTCATCGCGGTGCGCGGCGTCGGGCAGTGGACTGCCGAGATGCTGCTGATGTTCACGTTGAACCGCCCCGACATCCTCCCCGTCGGGGATTTCGGCATCCGCTACGGCTTCAAGATGCTGTACGGCAAGCGCGCGGAGCCGAAGCCGAAGTGGCTCGCCGCCTACGGGGAGCGCTGGGCGCCCCACCGCACGACGGCGAGCTGGTACCTGTGGCGTTACCTCGACTACGCACGCGCCGAACGCAAGAGCCGCTGAGGCGCGCAGGAGCGGTCAGTCCTCGCTACCGCCATCGCCGCCACCGGCGCCGTGATCGGGACCTTGATCGGGACCGTGATCGCCAGGATCCCGGCCCCCCTTGCCGTGCCACCCGTGCGGCCGGCTCTCGAGCTCGGTGAGCTTCTGCTTCTGGTCGGCGTTCAGGACCGCGAACACCTGCGAGCGGACGCGGCTGCCCTGCAGCACCAGCTGGGCGGCGAGCTCGCTCGCCGACTGGCTCACGTTGCTGACGACGGTCTGGTAGCTCGGGTCGTCCGGGCGCGTCCGGGCGAGGAGTTCGAAGTTCGTGCGCATCTGCAGGTGCAGCTGCTCGAAGCCGGGCTTGGCCTGCTCGAGGACTCCGCGGATCTCAGCCTGCTGGTCGGCGCTCAGGCCAAGCTCCTTGGCGAGGTGCGGCAGTGCGCCCGGCGGCAGCATGCCCGGCACCGTGAGTCCGGGTCCCGGCGGCGGTCCGCGATGCGCGTGCGCCAGGTCGGGCGGCGGCGGGTTGGCCTGGGTGGCGATGGCGGCGCCGGCCAGGAGAGCGACGGCCGCGAGGCCGCCGAGCATTGTCACGAAGCGTTTGCGGTCCATCGTCTCTCCTCGGAACCCCGGGGGGTGGGTTCTGGCAGGCGGTGAGCCTGCCGCATCGGCGGGCGTCCTGCTGCCGGCGCTCGGCAAAGTCGCGGCAAAGAATCGTCAAGGGGCGCCTGAGGCGTGACAGTCGGCCCGCCCGGGGCTCACCATTCGCGGATGAGAGAGAGCGCCAATGCACCCCGCGTGCTGCTGGTCGACGACGACCAGGAGCTCACCTCGATGCTCCAGGAGTACCTGGGGCGCGAGGGCTTTGAAGTCACGACCTCTCACGATGGCAGCGAAGCGCTCGAGCGGCTGACGAAAGCCCGGCTCGACCCACCGCCGGACCTCGTCGTCCTCGATGTGATGCTGCCGGGCAGGAGCGGCCTCGACGTGCTGAGAGCCCTGCGGGGCAGCGAGGCGCCGCCACCGGTGCTGATGCTCACCGCGCGCGGCGATGACGTCGATCGGATCGTCGGGCTCGAGCTCGGCGCCGACGACTACCTGCCGAAGCCCTTCAACCCGCGCGAGCTCGTGGCGCGGATCCGCGCCGTGCTGCGCCGGGCGAGCGATCGGAGCGTGCCGCGCGAGCCGCTCCTGCTCGGATCGCTCAAGCTCGACCCGGCGCGGCATCGCGCGACCGTGCGCGGCCAGGCGGTTGAGCTCACCGGAGCTGAGTTCCGGGTGCTCGAGGTGCTCTTGCGCGCCGCCGGGAGGGTGGTCAGCCGCGAGCAGCTGACCGAGCAGGCGCTCGGCCGCAAGCTCGAGCTTTACGATCGCAGCGTCGATACCCACGTCAGCAACCTGCGCCGCAAGCTCAACCTCGCCGAGAGCGACGACCCGCAGATCCGCGGCATCCGCGGCGCCGGCTACCTGCTGACGCGCCCGGGCGCGGAAGGCTCGGCATGAACTCCCTGTACACGCGAATCTTCCTGTCGTTCTGGGCGGTGCTCGTGCTCGTCGTGGCGGGCGCCGTCGGCGTCACCTGGCTCGTGCTCGCCGAGCGCGGCGATGAGATGCCGCGCGCCTCGGTCGAGCTCATCCAGGGCGCGGCGCTCGCGCTTCGGGACGGCGGCGAGAGCGGCCTCATGTCCTGGCTCGTCAGCACCCGTTCGAGGCGGCCGGGCCTGCGCGTGCTCGCGGTGAACGAGGCGGGCCGCGAGCTCCTTGGCCGCTCGCTGCCGCCGTGGGTGTCGCGACCGCCCCTGAGCGACGTGCCCGCGGCCGCGGTGCTGCCGGTGATTCCCTCGCGGCCGGTGCCACAGATCGTCGCGCCCGACGGGCGCCACTACGGCCTCATCGTGCTGCCGCCGAAGCGTGAGTACGGGATGCTGGGCCTTCCCGAAACGCGCCTCGCCGTGCTCCTGCTCGCGCTCGCGGCGACCGGCGTCGCAAGCTGGGCGCTGACCCGCTCGATCAGTCGTCCGGTGCGTGCGCTCGGCGCCGCGACCCGGGACCTCGCGCGCGGCAACCTCGACATCCAGCTCGACCCCGCCGTGAGCGCGCGGCGCGATGAGCTCGGTACGCTCGGCCGTGACTTCGATGCGATGGCGCTCAGGCTCCGCGACCTCCTGAAGGGCCGCGAGCAGCTGCTGCGCGACGTCTCGCACGAGTTGAGGTCACCGCTCGCGCGCATGCGCGTCGCGGTTGGGCTCGCGCGGCAGCCGGGCAGCGACGTCGCCCGGCAGACCGAGCGGATCGAGGGCGAGATCGAGCGCCTCGACCGGCTCATCGGGCAGGTGCTGAACCTCTCGCGCCTCGATGCCCAGACCGGCACCTCGTTCGAGGAGGAGGTCGACCTCGTCGAGCTCATGGACGGCATCGCCCGGGACGCCGCGTTCGAGGCGCAGGCCCGTCAGGTCGAGGTGCGCTGGGAGCCGCCGCGCGAGCCGCATATCGTCCGTGGCAACACGGCGCTGCTCGCCAGCGCCGTCGAGAACGTCGTGCGCAACGCCGTCTCCTACACCGCGCCCTCGAGCACGGTGCGGCTCTCGCTCGAGAGGACCGGAGATCTCCAAAGGATCGCCGTCAGCGACCAGGGCCCCGGCGTGCCCGAGGCCGAGCTTGAGCGGATCTTCGAGCCCTTCCACCGCGTCGCCGAGTCCCGTGCCCGCGACAGCGGCGGGGACGGCATTGGGCTGGCGATCACCGCACGGGTCATGGCGGCCCACCGGGGTACTGCGACGGCCGAGAACGCGCTTGGGGGCGGGCTCCTCGTCTCCCTGACAGTACCGGGGCTCGAGCGCGCCGCCTGACCCGAGCCACTCGGTCCGGAAGTCTCCCCACGCGCGCATGTTGTAGTAAAACAACAACAAATTTGCGCGCTGGCACCGGATTATGGATACTCTTGCGCCTTCGGTGCCGAATTCGCAACACGCGAATTGGGCTCGGTCTTACTTGAGGGGATCCTTAAATGAACATGCCTCGCAGTCTCAGCACTGTCGGCCTCGCCGTAGCCGCCGTCCTCGCGACCTCCGCCGCCCGCGCGGCCGACGCGCCGCCCGTGACCACGCTCGAGGAAGTGGTCGTCACCGCGCAGAAGCGCACGACCTCGCTGCAGGACGTGCCGTTCTCGGTCTCGGCGACCTCCGAGCAGCAGATTCGCAACTCCGGCAGCTCCAACATCGTCGACCTCGCGCGCAACGTCGCGGGCCTGACCATCGCCGACCTCGGCCCCGGCCAGAGCCAGATCGCGATTCGTGGCATCAGCTCGGGGCAAGTCATCCGTGACCAGCCGGGCGTGAAGGAGCAGGTCGGCATCTACCTCGACGAGTCGCCGATCTCGGTCGCGCTCTTTACGCCCGACCTCGAGCTCTTTGACCTCGAGCGCTTCGAAGTGCTGCGCGGGCCCCAGGGCACGCTGTTCGGCTCCGGCTCCTCCGCTGGCACGCTGCGTTACATCACCACGCAGCCGAAGCTCGGTGTGTTCGAGGGTATCGCCGACGCCTCGCTCGAGGAGGTCAAGGGCGGCACCGACGGCGGCAGCATCCGCGGCGCGGTCAACCTGCCGGTAGGCGACACCGCGGCGGTGCGCTTCGTTGGCTACCAGCACCACCTGCCGGGCTTCATCGATGCGATCCAGCCCGATGGCAGCGTCATCAAGGGCGTCAACGATGGCGACCGCGCGGGATTTCGCCTGTCGATGCTGTGGAAGCCGACCGAGCGGCTGTCGATCACGCCGCGCGTCGTTTACCAGAGCCTGCAGACCAACGGCTTCCCGCGGCAGGACGTGTACAACATCCTCGGCAATCCGTACATGACGACGCAGCCGGCGGTCACCATCGGCGATCGCCAGCAGTACACGCAGCTGCGCGAGGGCATGTCGGATGACTTCATGCTCACGGACCTCAAGCTCGACTACGATTTCGGCCCGGCGACGCTGACCTCCATCAGCTCGTACACGCATCGCCACGTGACCGTCCTGCGCGATGCGACGCAGCTGACCGGCAGCGTCACTTACCAGATCTTCGGCGTGGTCCCGCAGGTCCGCACGGATTCGCCGCTCTTTGACCGCACGCACCTCAACGTCATTTCGCAGGAACTGCGCGTCGGCTCCAACGGCACCAACACGATCGACTGGCTGGCGGGCGGATTCTTCCAGCACGTCAATCGCCACTACGGCCAGGACTTGCCGACCGCCGGCTACGATGCGCTGATCGGCGTGCTGGGCTCGGCCGTGAATGCGCCGCCCGACACCCCGTTCTACTCGGACATCGTCTACTCGGAAAAGCAGTACGCGCTGTTCGGCGAGGCGACCTGGCACATGACCGACCAGTGGGGCCTGACCGGTGGCCTGCGCTACTACAAGTTCGACGAGAACCGTGTCCTCAACTTCGGTGGCGTCTTCGCCGACGTGCGCGTCAATGTGCCGGCCTCGGTGAGCTCGGACGGCGTATCGCCCCGGCTCATCCTTAGCTACAAGGCGAGCGAAGAGGCGCAGTTCAACATCCAGGCGTCGAAGGGCTTCCGCCTCGGCGGCATCAACGACCCGATCAACACCGGCATCCCGGGCTGCACGAGCTCGCCCTACGGCAACCTGACGAGCTGGAAGGATGAGACGACCTGGAACTACGAGATGGGCACGAAGCTCCAGTTCCTCGATCGCCGGCTCACGCTGAACGTCGCGGCGTTCTACGCCGACATCAAGGACCTGCAGGCGACCGTGACGGTCGCCGCCTGCTCCTCGCGTCTGGTCGTGAACGTTCCCAAGGCGCGCAGCGCCGGCATCGAGGCCGAGCTCTTCGCCAAGCCGAACCAGACGTGGGATTTCGGTCTGTCGGCGACCTACGTGGACGCGAAGTTGACGTCCTCCGTGACGGACGCGGCCGGCAACTCGCTCGGCGGCCTGCAGTCAGGCAACCAGCTGCCGACGGCGCCGAAGTTCCAGGGCGTTGGCAGCGTCGGCTTCACGCTGCCGCTGACCGACAAGCGGGACTTCTTCTCGGTCCTCACCGTCCAGTACGTCGGCTCCTCGTACTCGCAGTTCGAGAACGAGCAGCCCGGCTTCGGGCAGGTGCGCAGCGACACGACCACGTATCCGAACGCGGCGGGGCTCTTCCAGTACGGCGGCGTGCCGGCCTCGACCGTGATCAATTTCGATCCCAAGCTCGCCTCGTACTCGCTCGGCAACATCCGCGCCGGTGTACGCACCGACCGGTGGGAACTGGCCGGCTACGTCAGCAACATCTGGGACACGAACGCGAACCTGGCGATCGACTACGAGCGCGGCCGGCGCGCACGCGTCGCCTTCCTGACCAACCAGCCGCGCACGATCGGAATCAGCGCGCAGTACAAGTTCTAAGGGGCCGGAGGGGCGGCGCCGCGAAAGCGGCCACCGCGATGGGGGAGAAACCGGCGGCCGGGGCGTAACTGCCCCGGCCGTCGTCTTTTGGGGTCGTCCGGCGGGCTAGTGGACCGTCGGCTTCTTGAACTTGAGCACGAAGTTGTCCGACTCGCCGATCGCGACGTACTTGGCGCGGTCCTGGTCGCCCAAGGTCAGCGTCGGCGGCAGCGTCCAGACACCTTTCGGGTAGTCCTTCGTGTCGCGCGGGTTCGCGTTGATCTCGGAGCTGCCGGCGAGCTCGAAGCCCGCCTTCCTGGCGAGGGTGATCGCGTAGTCCATGCGCACGTAGCCGCTCTGCGCTTTCGGGTCCTGCTTGTCCTCGGCGCGGCCGCGGTGGTCCTCGATGCCGAGGATGCCGCCGGGCTTGAGGGCCCTGAAGCACGCGGCGAGCGCCTCGTCCGCGTAGCCGCCCTCCATCCAGTTGTGGAGGTTCCTGAACGTCAGGATGAGGTCGGCGCTGCCGGGCGGGGCGATGTCGAGGTGCTTGGGGCCGAGCAGCGTCTCGCCGATCGTGCCGTAGCGGTCCTTGTGGGGCGCGGTCCGCTCGTGCCAGCGCTTGACGACGGCATCCTCCTCGATGTCGCCGGGCGCCGGCAATGCCACCGAGTACTGGCCGTTCATGTGCAGGTAGGGCGCCAGGATCTCGGTCCAGTAGCCGCCGCCCGGCCAAAGCTCCACGACGTTCTGGTTGGCCTTGAGCCCGAAGAACGCGAGCTCCTCGGCCGGATGGCGGGCGCCATCGCGGGCGACGAAGTTGGCGCTGCGCTCGGGGCTGGCGATGGCCGCGGCGAGCGCTGGGTCGACCGCGGTCGCGGCCAGGGACACGGGCGCGAGCGGGGCGCTCGCGAGCAACGAAACGACGAGCCAGGCACCGAGCCGCATGGGTTGAGTCCTCGAGGGGTGGAAAGCGCGGATTGTACGCTCCAAGCCGCCGCGGGCCCCGCAAGGCCCGCTAAGCTCGATGCTTGGGCGGTGGAGATGTCCATGAACGTGGGATTCGACCGGGCGGTGCTCGCGGGGTTCCGCGGGCGCGAGGAGAGGGCCTTCGCGGCGCGCACGCGGCGTTCGGCGGCGCTCGGCCTGCGCGCGGCGGCACACCTGCCCGGCTCGGTACCGATGGCCTGGATGGCGGGGCTCTACCCGACCGTGCCCCTCTACGCGGCCGAGGGCGCCGGCAGCCGCTTTCGCGACGTCGACGGCAACGACTACCTCGATTTCAACGTCGGGGACCTCAGCATGTGCGCGGGGTTCGGCCCGCCGGCGGTCGTCCGGGCGGTCAGCCGCCAGGTCGCGGCCGGCGCCCACTTCCTGCTGCCGACCGAGGATGCGATCTGGGTGGCGGAGGAGCTCGCGCGGCGCGTGGGTGTCCCGTTCTGGCAGATGACGCTCTCGGCGACGGGCGCCAACACCGAGGTGCTTAGGCTCGCGCGCCTCGCGACCGGCCGCGAGCGGCTCGTCGTCTTTGGCGGCCACTACCACGGTCACCTCGACGAGGCGCTCGTGCGGCTCGTCGATGGCGCGCTCGAGCCCGACGGCGAGGGGCTGCCGCGATCGGCGCGCGCCCAGACGCGCGTGTTGCCATTCAACGATCTCGCCGCGCTTGAGGCCGAGCTCGCGGGCGGCGAGGTCGCCCTCGTGCTGACCGAGCCTGCGCTCACCAACTGCAACGTCGTGCTGCCCGAGGAGGGCTTTCTCGCCGGGGTCCGCGCGCTCACCCGCCGCCACGGCGCGCTCCTCGGCCTCGACGAGGCGCACACGTTCCAGTTCGCGCACGGCGGGCTCACGCGCGCCTGGGAGCTCGAGACGGACTTCGTCGTACTCGGCAAGGGGCTCGGCACCGGCATCAGCTTCGGGTTCTACGGGATGACGGCGCCGCTTGGCGAGCTCCACGCCCGCTACCTCGCGCGCGACGGCGGGCCGCGCGGGCTCGCGGTCGGTGGCACCACGTACGCAAGCGCCGTCGCGGTCGCGGCGGCGCGCGCGGCGCTCGAGGAGCTCCTGCGCCCGGAGGACTACGTGCGCATCGGGGCCCTCGGGCAGAACCTCGCGGACGGGCTCGAGGCGCACTTCGCCCGGCACGCGCTGCCCTGGCGCGCGTTCCGGCTGGGCCCGCGGTCCGGCTACTGCCTCGAGCCGGCGCTCCCCGTCAACGGCGCCGAGGCCGCGCGCTCGCTCGACGCCGAGCTCATCGACTTGAGGCGGATCTACATGGCCAACCGCGGCATCTGGGATGCGGTCCAGTCGGCGGGACCGCAGGTGTCGCTCGTCCACGAAGCCGCGGACATAGCGCGCTACCTCACGGTGGCCGGTGAATTTCTCGGCGAACTGACCGGCCGGGGTTGAGCGGGCCGACGCCCGCCGTCAGGCGCTCTCGAGGCTGAGTGCGAGCACCCGATCGGTCTGCTCGGAACGCCCGAGCAGGAACGTCGCGACCCCGACGTCCCGAAAGCCCATCTTCTTGTAGAAGCCGAGCGCGCGCGGGTTCTCCTGCCACGCCGTCAGCCACAAGGTCGCGGCGCCGCGGGCGCTCGCCTCCGCGCGCGCCGCCAGCATGAGCGCGGGCGCGAGCCCGCGGCCGTGCCAGGCGTGATCGACGTAGAAGCGCTTCACCTCGCACGCCGGCGCGCCCTCGACCACCGGGTGCCGGGCGCCGGCGCGGATCACCGTGTAGCCCACGATCGACCCGGCCACGACCGCGAGGAGGCAGGCGCCGTCGGGATCGGCGATCTCGCGTGCCTGGATGTCCGCGCCGAAGGTGCGTTCGAGATGCAGCGCCATGTCCTTGGGATCGTTGACCGTCGCGTAGGTGTCGGTGAAGCAGCGCCGCGCGAACTCGGCGAGTGCGGCCGCGTCAGCCGCCGTTGCATGGCGGATGTCGGCGGCGGTGTTCACGGCGCTAGCTCCCGGTCGAGGATGCGGGCGATCTCGGCCTCGGCGCGGGCGCGAAAGAGCGCGAGCGGGAACTTGAGCTCGGCCTCGACGGTGATGTCGGCGGCCCCGAGCGTGACCTCGCCCGCGACGCTCGCGTGCTCGATCTTCAGCACCTCGCCCTGCCAGTGGCAGCGCGCGCCGAATCGCTCGGTGATGCGAAGCGCCGCGCGGTCGATGCGCTCGCGCGCATCGGGGGCGGCGAGGGAGTGCTGGCGCCTGATCGAGAGCCGGCTCACGGCGCATGGCCGGCGGCGTCCTCGCGCACGATGGCGCGATAGCCGATGTCGTGGCGGAACTGCATGCCGGCGAACTTGACCGCCGCGACGAGCGCATAGGCCGCCGCCTGCGCGCCTCGAACGCTCGTGCCGAGCCCGACCGCGCAGAGCACGCGCCCGCCTGCGGTGACGGTCGCGCCGTTGACGGTGCCGGTGCCGGCGTGGAACACCTTGCCCGGGCGCCCGGCGGCAGCGGCGAGGCCGTGGATAGGATCGCCGAGGATGGGCGCCTCGGGGTAGCCGCGCGCTGCGAGCACGACGCCGACCGCGGCGCGGGGGTCCCACTCGGCGCGCGTCCTCGCGAGGCGGCCCTCGAGCGCGGCCTCGACGAGGAGCGTCAAATCCGAGTTGAGCCGCATCAGGATCGGCTGCGTCTCCGGGTCGCCGAAGCGGCAATTGAACTCGAGCACGTTTGGCGTGCCGTCGGGCGCGACCATGATGCCGGCGTAGAGGAATCCCGTGTACGGCGTGCCATCGGCCCTGAGCCCGGCGACCGTGGGCAGGATCACCTCGCGCATGATCCGTTCGTGCTGGGCCTGCGTCACGACCGGCGCGGGTGAATAGGCGCCCATGCCGCCGGTGTTCGGCCCCTGGTCGCCATCGGCGAGGCGCTTGTGGTCCTGCGAAGTCGCCAGCGGCAGGACGTGCTCGCCATCGACCATGACGATGAAGCTCGCCTCCTCGCCCTCGAGGAATTCCTCGACGACGACGGTGCTGCCGGCCGCGCCGAAGTCCCCCGCGAACATGCCCTCGACCGCCGCGAGTGCCTCGGCGTGGCTCGTCGCGATGATGACGCCCTTGCCCGAGGCCAGGCCATCGGCCTTGACGACGAGCGGCAGGCGCTGCGCGCGCACGAAGCCGGCATCGAAGGTCTCGCGCGTGAACTTCGCGTAGCCGGCTGTCGGGATCAGGTGGCGCTTCAGGAAATCCTTGCTGAAGGCCTTGGAGCCCTCGAGCCTGGCGCAGGCGGCCGATGGCCCGAAGCACTTCAGGCCCGCGGCCGTGAATACGTCGACGACGCCGAGCACGAGCGGCGCCTCGGGACCGACGATCGTGAGGTCGATGCGCTCCTCCTGCGCGAAGTCCCGGAGCGCCACGAGGTCGGTCGCGGCGATCGCGACGTTCTCGCAGCGCGGCTCCAGGGCAGTGCCGGCGTTGCCCGGCGCGACGAACACGTGGCTCACGCGCGGCGAGGCGGCGACCTTCCAGGCGAGCGCGTGCTCGCGGCCACCGGATCCGATGATCAGTACTCGCATCGGCGGCTAGTGCCTGAAATGCCGCATGCCGGTGAACACCATCGCCATGCCGTGCTCGTCGGCCGCGGCGATGACTTCCTGGTCGCGCATCGAGCCGCCCGGCTGGATCACCGCTGCGATGCCGATCTCGGCGGCGACGTCGAGGCCGTCGCGAAACGGCAGGAACGCATCGGACGCCATCGCCGCGCCCTTGACCTCAAGCTTCGCGTCGGCCGCTTTCAGTGCCGCGATGCGGCTCGACACGACGCGGCTCATCTGCCCCGCGCCGATGCCGACGGTGAGCCGGCCCCGCGCGTAGACAATCGCGTTCGACTTCACGTACTTGCAGACGCGCCAGGCGAAGAGCAGGTCCTCGAGCTCATCGGGCGAGGGCGCACGGCGCGTGACGACCTTGAGCCCGCTCGCCGTGATGGCGCCCGCGTCGCGCTCCTGGGCGAGGAGGCCGCCGCCGACGCTGCGGTACTCGAGCGCGCCGGGCGAGGCGGATTCGAGCGCGCCGGTCGCGAGCACGCGGACGTTCTGCTTGGTCTGGGTGATCGCAAGCGCCGCGGGGTCGGCCGCGGGCGCGATGATGATCTCGACGAACTGCCGCTCGATGATCGCGCTCGCGGTCGCCGCATCGAGCGGCCGGTTGAAGGCGATCACGCCGCCGAACGCCGAGGTCGGGTCGGTGCGGTAGGCCTGCTCGTAGGCGGCGCGCGGCTCATTCCCGAGCGCGACGCCGCAGGGATTCGCGTGCTTGACGATCACGCAGGCGGGCGCCTCGAACTGCCGCACGCACTCGAGCGCGGTGTCCGCATCGGCGATGTTGTTGTAGGAGAGTTCCTTGCCCTGCAGCTGCCGCGCGGCGGCGATGCTGCCCGGCCGCCCCACCGGCTCCTGGTAGAACGCGCCCGACTGGTGCGGGTTCTCGCCGTAGCGAAGGTCGAGCTTCTTGATGAACTTAAGCTCGAGCGACTCAGGATACGTTGCGCGCGCCGGGGCGGCGGCGCGCGCGAGCCAGGCCGCGACGGCGGTGTCGTAGCGCGCCGTGTGCGCGTAGGCGCTCGTCGCGAGCCGCTGCCGGAGCGTGAAGTCGGTGCCGCCGCGCGCCAGCGCCTCGAGCACGGCGGCGTAGTCGGCGGGATCGACGAGCACCGTGACGGAGGCGTGGTTCTTGGCGGCGGCGCGCAGCATCGCGGGGCCGCCGATGTCGATGTTCTCGACGCCCTCCTCGTAGCTCACGCCCGCGCGCGCGACGGTCGCCTCGAACGGATAGAGGTTGACGACCAGCAGGTCGATCGGCTCGATGCCGTGGCTCTGCATGACGGCCTCGTCGGTGCCGCGCCGGCCGAGGAGGCCGCCGTGCACGCGCGGGTGCAGCGTCTTGAGGCGCCCGTCCATGATCTCGGGAAAGCCCGTGTAGCTCGAGACCTCGCTGACGGCGAGGCCCGCCTCCTTGAGGAGCCGCGCGGTGCCGCCGGTCGAGAGGAGCAGGACGCCGTGGGCGGCGAGTGCGCGCGCCAGCTCCACAACGCCTGCTTTGTCGGAGACGCTCAAGAGCGCGCGGCGAATCGGCGTCAGGCCCGCCGGTACGCCGGCAGGCTCATTCGACAAGGTCATAGTCCTCGAGCTTGCGCCGCAGCGTGCCGCGGTTGATGCCGAGGATCTCCGCGGCGCGGCACTGGTTGCCGGCGGCGTAGCGCATGACCGCGCGAAACAGCGGCTCCTCCACCTCGCGCATCACGAGCGAGTAAAGACCCGCCGGTCGATGACCGTTCAATCGATCGAAGTACGCGCCAAGCGCGGCTTCGGCGTGGTCCCTGAGCGGCACGTCGCCGAGCGCGCCGCGCGTGGGCGGTCGTGCCACGATCTCGCGACGCGGCCGCGTCGCCTTCCTTGCGTTCGCCATCTGTCAGCCCCGTCCCCGTCTCGCCGGATGCGGGCGATTGCCTAGCGCATCACCTTCGCGTTCTCGCCGCTACCCCACGGCGCGGCGGCGCCATTCCGGCCCGTGTTGCCCCCCATCACCCGGCGCGTCCGTGGTCGCGGCGCTCGCCGCGTCGAACCACTCGCACACCAGCCGACGCTGCACCGACACCGATTCTGCGACGCGCACTTCCCGGAAGAGCGCGTCGGGGTCGCGCTCGGGCGCGACGCTCCGATCAGGATCCTGGTGGGCCGGTCTCGTGCTGCCACCAAAGGCGGCGTCGCGATACCAGCCAAAATGTTTCCGTGCCACCCGCACACCTGCGTGCTCGCCGTAGAAGGCGTACAGCTGTTCGAAGTGCGCAAGCATGATATCACGGACCTCGGCGAGCGCCGGCGGCGCGAGCGTCGCGCCGGTGGCGAGAAAGTGCTTGAGTTGATTGAAGATCCACGGCCGCCCCTGCGCCGCGCGACCGATCATCAAGGCATCTGCGCCCGTCTCTTCGAGTACTGCTCGCGCTTTCGCGCCGGAGTCGATGTCGCCGTTCGCAAAAACCGGAATGCGCACGGCGTCCTTGATGGCGCGGATCGTCTGGTACTCGGCGGCGCCCTCGTAGTGATCGGCGCGCGTGCGCCCGTGGACCGCGAGCGCCGCGATACCGGCTGCCTCGGCGAGCCGTGCGATCGCAACGCCGTTGCGATTGTCGCGGTCCCAGCCGGTACGGATCTTGAGCGTGACCGGCACGTCGACGGCAGCCACGACGGCCGCGAGGATCGCCCCGACCAGAGTCTCATCACGCAGGAGCGCCGAGCCCGCCGCCTTGTTGCAGACCTTCTTCGCCGGGCAGCCCATGTTGATGTCGATGATCTGCGCGCCAGCATCGGCGTTCAGACGCGCCGCCTCGACCATCGCCGCGACGTCGCCGCCGGCGATCTGCACGACGCGCGGTTCCGGCTCCCCGGCGTGGTCCATCCTGAGGCGCGACTTCTTCGTGCCCCAGAGCCTGACGTCGCTCGTCACCATCTCGGAGGCCGCAACCCCTGCGCCGAGCCGGCGGCAGAGCATCCGGAACGGCCGGTCGGTCACGCCCGCCATCGGCGCGAGCGCGAGCGGCGTGGCGAGCGTGTAGGGACCGAGGCGCATCAGCCGCCGCCCGCGGGCTTCGCCTCGGTGCCGCAGTTGAGCGCGCCCGCGCGCGCGAGGCACACGTCGAGTTCGAACCCGACAGCCTGGCTACCGGGGTCGGCGAGGCTCAGGTCCGCATCGGCGCGCGCGCCGGGGGCGAGGAGCTGCGCCGGGGCCGTCCGGCCCGGCAGGTACTCCGCCGGCGTGAACTCGCGGCGCGCGACCTTCGCGCCGAAGCGATCCTCGAGCGTGACGCGGAGCAGCGGGTAGGGCTGCGCGCGGCGCGCGCGGTTGACGACGCTGGCGCGAAGCCTGAGCGAGCCCGGCGCGTTGTCGGTTGCCGCGCCCCACTGCTTGACGTCGTAGGCGCCCAAGTCCCAGTGCGGCTCGAGCGGCATCCCGAGGCGCGCATAGAGCGCGGCGATGGGAGCGCCAATGCCATCCACCGCGCCGAGCGCGTCGCGGTTGTGATGCAGGACCTGGACGAGGAGGAGGAGCGTGAGCGCAACGGCGCCCGCGGCCGGTAGCACGCGCGAGCGGCGTGGCCGCGCAGGCTGCTCCTCGACGACGAGACCGGAGTCATCCGGCGGGAACTCGTAGGGCGCGATCTCGGGCGGCGCGCGCTGCACGAGAGGTGCGGCGGCAGCCGCTCCGAGCGGCATGTTGCCGTGACCGGGGTCGAACCACGCATCCTCGATGTTGATGGCGCCATCGGCCGCGACCGATTCTGCCTCGGCGTCGGCCTCGGGCGCAGGAGTGGGCTCGGCCCGCGCGCTCGCCGCGGGGGGCGCGGGCGAAGCCGGCGGCTTGGCGGACTTCATGCCCGCGAGCTCGAGCTCGAGGAGTGCGTACTCGTCGGTGCGCGAGAGCGCGTCGTCCTCGGCGAGCGTGAGCTCCCCGGCCGCTTCGACCGCGCGGCTGTCGCCGTCTCGTATCGCGGGCGAGGGCATCGGCTCGTCGATCAGGCTCAGGAGCTGCTCGGCGGCCGTTGAGTCCGGCTGCGAGAGTCCCTCGAGGTCGCCGAGGTTGATGTCGAGGGGCGTGATCGTGTCGGTGCCGTCCTCGGCCACGAACACGCGGTCCCATTGCCCGGGCGGCACGTTGAACTCGAGTCCCGACTCGGCCGCCTCGGCGCCCGAGCCCGCCTCGCCGCCGAGGACGATGTTCTCGACATCGGTCGGCTCGAGGACGTTGACGTCGTCCGCGTGTTCGGGCTCCGGTGCCCTCGGCGCGGCCCGGGCCTTGAGCGCGGCGCGCTGGCGGGCCAGCTCCGCGTCGTGGGCGAGCGCCGCGGCGATCTCGGCGAGCGCCCGATCCTCATCGACCGAGGGCGTCGTGCGGGTCGCCGGCGCGCTGGTGCGGGGCGCCGGGGATGTGGGCTGCCGCGCGGCCGGGGGCGGTGGCACGGCGGCGGCTGGTGGTGGAGGCGGTGGTGTCGCAGCAGCGGGTGGCGGCGGCGGCGTCACGGTCTCCGGAGCCGGGGCGGGCGCCTCGCTGTCGACCTCATCGGTCAGGAATCTGAGCGCGTCGAAGTTGGCATCGCAGACGCCGCAACGGACCTGGCCCTGCGCGGCGCGCAGCACCGTCGCCGTGACCCGGAATACCGTGCCGCACTCCGGACACTGTGTGAACACGTGGCTGCCTCAGCGACGCCGGCCGACCAGGCCGACCCAGCCCTCGCGCTCGCGCGGAGGTTCCATATCAAACCACGGTCCGCAGGCGCTCGCCACGGCCTCGGCCTGCGCGGCAAGGAGGCCGGAGAGGACCAGCGACCCGCCACGGCGCGTGGCGGCGCCAAGGCGCGGGGCGAGCGCGATCAGGGGCTCGGCGAGGATGTTGGCGAGCACCACGTCGGCGGCCGGGCCTAGGCCGACCTCGGCCGCGCGCACGGTGATCTGTGCCTCAACGGCATTGCGTGCGGCGTTCTCGCGCGTCGCGATCAGAGCCTGCGGGTCGATGTCGACGGCGAGCGCGCTCCGGGCGCCGAGGCGAAGGGCGGCGATCGCGAGGACCCCTGAGCCGCAGCCGACGTCGAGGACCGTCCGGCCCTGAAGTGTTGCGCCGTCGAGCCACTCAAGGCAGAGCGCGGTCGTCGGGTGGGTGCCGGTGCCGAAGGCGAGCCCGGGATCGAGCCACACGATGAGGGGCTCGGGGTCGCCGGCCTGTAGCGGCGGCGCCTGGCCGCCCGGGCAGATCCACAGCCGCCGGCCGAAGCGCATGGGCCGGAAGTCCTTCAGCCACTCGCGCTCCCAATGGCGGTCGGCGAGGAGCTCGCTCTGCACCTCGAGCGCCGGGGCGCCCAAGAGGCCCCGGAGCCGCAGGGTGAGCTCGGCCGGATCGAACCCGGCCGGATAGAGCGCGGACAGGAGCACGCGCGGCCAGAGGGGTGTCGCGCCGGGCGCGGGCTCGAGGATCGGCTCATCGCCCGCATCGCGCAGCGTCACGGCGATCGCGCCCGTCTCGGTGCAGGCGGCTTCCACGCGCTCCGGCTCGAGGTCATCGAGGACGAGGTGGATCTGGAGGAACGGCACGACGTTGGTAGGAGCGAGGCGCGCCGGGCGCGCCGCCCGGCCTACTTGAGGCCGAGCCGCCGCTCGAGGTAATGGATGTCGAGGCCACCCTGCCGGAACGCGCTGTGGCCGAAGATCTCCTGGTGGAGCGGCGCGTTGGTCTTGATGCCCTCGACGACCATCTCGGAGAGGGCGTTGCGCATGCGGGCGATGGCCGTGTCGCGATCCTCGCCGTGCGCGATGACCTTCGCGACCAGCGAGTCGTAGTAAGGCGGCACGGTGTAGCCACTGTAGAGGTGGCTGTCGATGCGGATGCCGGGGCCTCCCGGCGGGTGCCACAGCCGCACCGGCCCCGGGCTCGGCGCGAAGGTCTTCGGGTCCTCGGCGTTGATCCGGCACTCGATGGCATGGCCGCGGATCTCGATGTCCTGCTGGCGGAACGGCAGCTTCTCGCCGGCCGCGATCCTAAGCTGCAGCTTCACGAGGTCGATGCCCGTGACCATCTCGGTCACCGGGTGCTCGACCTGGATGCGGGTGTTCATCTCGATGAAGTAGAAGTTGCCGTCCTCGTAGAGGAACTCGAGCGTGCCGGCGCCGCGATAGCCCACGCGCTTCAGTGCGCGGGTGATGCTCTCGATCATGGCCTGGCGCTGCGCCTCGGTGAGGCCGGGGGCCGGGGCCTCCTCGACGATCTTCTGGTGGCGGCGCTGCAGCGAGCAGTCGCGCTCGCCGAGCACCGCGACGTTGCCGTGGCTGTCGGCGACGACCTGGAACTCGATGTGGCGCGGCCGCTCGAGGAATTTCTCCATGTAGACCATGTCGTTGCCGAATGCGGCGAGCGCCTCGGCCTTGGTCACGTTGATGGCGTTCAGCAGCGCCGCATCGGAGTGCACCGCGCGCATGCCGCGCCCGCCGCCGCCGCCGGAGGCCTTGATGATGACCGGATAGCCGATCTGCCGGCCGATGCGGCGGTTCTCATCGCCGTCGGCGCCCAGCGGCTCGCCGGAGCCCGGCACGCACGGGACCCCGGCTTCCTTCATCGTGCGGATCGCCGAGACCTTGTCGCCCATGAGCCTGATGGTCTCGGCCTTGGGGCCGACGAAGATGAAGCCCGACTTCTCCACGCGCTCGGCGAAATCGGCGTTTTCCGACAGGAAGCCGTAGCCGGGATGGATCCCGACCGCATCGGTCACCTCGGCGGCCGAGATGAGCGCGGGCATGTTGAGGTAGCTGTCCTTGGCGGCCGGCGGGCCGATGCAGACCGTCTCGTCGGCGAGCAGCACGTGCTTTAGGTTGTTGTCGGCGGTCGAGTGCACGGCGACCGTCTTGATGCCGAGCTCGCGGCACGCGCGCAGCACCCGAAGGGCAATCTCGCCGCGGTTGGCGATCAGGACTTTGTCGAGCATGCCCGGGCGCTACTCGATCACGAACAGCGGCTGGCCGAACTCGACCGGATCGCCGTTCTTGACGAGCACGGCCGCGATCCGGCCGCTCTTGTCCGACTCGATCTGGTTCATCATCTTCATCGCCTCGATGATGCAGAGCGTCTGGCCGACCTTGACCTCGCTGCCGATGTCGACGAAGGCCTTGGCGCCGGGTGCCGCCGATGCGTAGAACGTGCCGACCATCGGCGCCGTCACGCTGTTCTCGGGGCGCGTCGCCTCCGGCTCATCGACCGGCGCGCGGGCGGGCGCGGCGGGCAGGGCGGCGGGGGCCGCCGCGGGGCCCGGGGCGGCCTGCACGTAGGTCGTGACCGGGGCGGCCCCGTGCCGGCTGATCCTGACCGACTCCTCGCCCTCCTTGATCTCGATCTCGGCGACGCCCGATTCCTCGAGAAGCTCGATCAGCTTCTTGACCTTGCGAATGTCCATCTAGGGTTCCTTGGTTCTCAGCCGGCCGACCCGAGGCGCCGAAGCGCGGCCTCGAGAGCGAGTTCGTAGCCGATCGGTCCGCAGCCGACGATGACGCCCGCGGCGACCGCGGACAGGTAGGAGTGGTGCCTGAACGCCTCGCGCGCATACACGTTCGAGATGTGGACCTCGTAGAACGGCAGCCCGACGCCTGCGAACGCATCGCGAAGCGCGACGCTCGTGTGGGTCAAGGCGCCCGCATTGACGATGATCGCGTCGATTCCGGCGCCTTTGGCGGCCTGGACCTGGGCGATCAGCTCGTGCTCGGCGTTCGACTGGAAGGCAACGATCGAGGCGCCACGCCGCTGCGCGGCGCTCTCGAGCCGGCCGATGATCGTCGCCAGAGTGTCCGACCCGTAGACGCTGGGTTCGCGCGTGCCGAGCAGGTTCAGGTTCGGTCCGTTCAGAACCAGAATCCGCGCCATCGGCTCCCTCCGGCCGTGTCGAGGGAGCGGAGTGTAACCGCAATTCCTCGCCAGCGCGCATATCGGGCGCGATCAGCGCCGATTTGCAGTGAACCTGACGGTATATGGACGGGAGCTAGGTGTTCGCCGTACTAGCCGGCGTGGCCGGCATCGTCGGGCGGAAGCGCCGCAAGGGCAGCCCGGACCGCCGCGCGGGCATCGGCCGGACTCAATTCACCGGTCTCGGCCCGCAGCACGACGGCAAGGATCGCGCGTGCGGTCGGCTCGTGCAACTCCCCGACATGGATCATCAGGATCCGGCCCTTCGCATCGACGAACGCGGTGAACGGAAAGACGGGCTCCGTGACCCCGAACGCCGCCGCCGCGTCGATTCCGTCCTGATCGCCGACGAGGACCGGGTAATCGACCGGAAACTTCGACACATAGGTCTTGACGTCCGCTGCAATATCGACGGCGATACCTATGACTTCGACGCCTTTAGGAGCGTATTCATGCTGGATACGGTTGAGGAGCGGCATCTCGCGGCGGCAGGGCGCGCACCACGTTGCCCAGAAGTTCACGATGAGGGGCTTGCCGTCCCACTCGGTGATCGAGCGCGTCCTGCCGAGGAGGTCCGGGAGCGCGAACACGGGCCGCAGCGTCGGAACCGTCTCGCCGGCGGGCGCCGCCGTCGCGGGAGCCGTGCGAGCCCCGGGTGGGAGCTCGGCGATCGCGGCCGTCGGTGTCGCGCGCGGGTGCAGGCGTTCGTAGACGAAGGCGCCGAGGACCGCCGCCCCGAGCAGGGCAAATCCCACGAACGTGAGCGCGAGCGGGCGCGAGATCAAGGTGCCGTCTCGAACCGCTTCAGGTGCGCCAGGAACTTGTCGCCGGCGACGAAGCCGACCAAGCGGAAGTTGAGGCGCTCCTTGCCGTCGGCGGCGAAGAACGCGGTCGTCGGCGGGCCGATGATGCCGAAGCGCTTGAGCAGCGCCTGGTCGTCCGGGCCGTTGGCCGTCACGTCGGCCTTCAGCAGCACGAACGAGGCGAGGGCGCTACGGACCGCGGGCTCGCTATAGGTGTGCGACTCCATCTCCTTGCACGACACGCACCAGTCGGCATAGAAGTCGAGCAGCACGGGCTTGCCGGCGCGGCCTGCGGCGGCGAGCTCGGCATCGAGCTCGGCGGTCGTGTGGATCATCTTGAACGGCAGCGGTTCGATCGTCTTCGCGGCGCCGAAGACTCCGGTGCCGGCGAGCGGGTGGAGCGGGTTCGTGCCGCCCAATGCGGCGCTCGTGAGCAGCGCGAGGCCGTACACGGCGACCACGCTGCCCGCGGCCCAGCGCAGCGGCGTGCGCCTGCCGCCGCGCAGCCCGACCCCGAGCAGCACCCACACGCCCGCGAAAGCGACCGCGGCCCATAGCACCATCTCGAGGCGCGCCGGCAGCAGCCGGTCGAGCATCCACGCGGCGACGCCAAGGAACACGACGCCGAATACCGCCTTGACGGTCTCCATCCACGGGCCCGCCTTCGGCAGCAGCTTGCCGGCCGAGGCGCCGACCACGAGCAGCGGCATGCCCATGCCGATCGCCAGCGAGAACAGCGCGAGCGCACCGCGCACCACGTCGCCCGACTGGCCAATGAAGACCAGCACCGCGACGAGCGGCGGGGCGACGCACGCCGTGACGACGAGCGAGGACAGGGCGCCCATGAGGGCCGTCGACAGGAACTTGCCGCCCTGGATCTTGTTGCTGGCGCTCGCGAACTTCGTCTGCAGTGCCGAGGGCATCTGCAGCTCGAAGAAGCCGAACATCGCCGCCGCCAGCACGACGAACAGGCCCGCGAACAGCACCAGGATCCACGGCTGCTGGAAGAAGGACTGCGCCTGCTTGCCGGCGAGCGCCGCCACGGCCCCGGCAATGGTGTAGGTGATCGCCATGCCGAGCACGTAGGCGAGCGCGAGCGAGAACCCGCGCAGCGGCGTCACCCGCTCGCCGTCGCCGGCGATGATCCCGGACAGGATCGGCACCATCGGCAGCACGCACGGGGTCAGCGCGAGCAGCAGCCCCGAGGCGAAGAACGTCGCGATCATCACCCACAGGCTTCCCGACACGATCACCGCGCGCAGCCGATCCTGCTCGGAGACGAGCGCGCCGCCGCCCGGTGTGCTGGCGGCGGTCGCCTCGGTCGCGCTCGCGGCGGGCAGGGCGAGGTCGAGCAGCTGCGTCTGCGGCGGGTAGCACAGGCCCTTGTCCGCGCAGCCCTGGTAGGTGACCTTGAGCGCGAGCGAGCCTGCGGCCGCGCTCGCGCGGGCGTAGGGCACCGTCGCCTCGAGCGCTTGCCGGTAGATCTCCTGCTCGCCGAAGTAGTCGTCCTTGTGCGGCAGTCCCGTCGGCAGCACGATCGCCCCGACCTGCGCGGTCGAGCCTGCACCGCTCGCGCCAATCCGGGCCTTGTAGAGGTAGTAGCCGGGCGCGATGGCGAAGTGCAGGCGCACCGCGTTCGCGCCCGGCGCATCGGCCGTCATCACGAAGGCCTGCTCGACGGGCAGGAAGTCATCGGCGGCGGCGGTCGAGCCGCCGGTCAGCTTGCCGAGCAAGCCGCCCGCGGCGGCGGGCGGGGTCACGACCGCGGGCAGGCGGACGCTCGTCGGCCAGCTCTGCGGCGGGTAGCACAGGCCCTTGTCCGCGCAGCCCTGCAGCTTCAGCTTCACCAGGATCGCGGCGGGCAGCGCGCCGGTCGCGCTGTAGGGCACGCGGATCGCGATGCCGCCGCGGTAGATCTCCTGGTCGCCGAAGTAGTCGTCGTGGTGGGGCAGGCCCTTCGGGAACTCCGGGGCGCCGAGCACGACCCCGGGGGTCTGACTCTCAAAGCCGAGGCGCTTCTGGTAGAGGTAGTAGCCGCTGCGGATGTTGTAGTTGACGATGATCGCGTGCGCGTCGGCCTGAACCGCGTACTCGAATACCTTCTCGACCGGCAGGAAGTCGTCCTCCGCGCGCGCGCGGGGGGCCACGAGCGTCAGGGCGGCGAGGAGCACGGGGCCGAGCACGCGAAGGCTAGCCAGCACGCGGGCGGTTCGGAGGGGGAGCGCAGTCATGATCTAGGCCACCTTGCGTCGACGCCCCGCGGCCGGGGCGGCACGGGCCCGGAGTCGCCGGGCGCGGTCGGAAGAATCATCAGGAAATACAGAATCTTAGGGACAGTCCCGGATCCGGGAAGTTCAGCGCCAGCGAGCATAACGGCGCCACCGCACCCTGTCACGGCGGATCCGTCACGAATACAGGTGCCGAAACGCCTTGAAATGCACCGGAACGTCGCTATCATTAGCAGCCAACGGGGGAGAGTGCTAACAGCCCCTCCCCGAACTGCCGGCCCCTCGAGGGGCCCCGGATTTCCTAATGACTCCCTCAGGAGGACAACGATGTCGACAAAAATTCGTCCGTTACACGACCGCGTGATCGTCAAGCGCGAGGAAGACGAGCGCAAATCACCGGGTGGGATCGTGATCCCGGACACCGCCACCGAGAAGCCGATCAAGGGCCGCGTAATCGCCGTTGGTAAGGGCAAGATTCTCGAGAGCGGCGACGTCCGTCCGCTCGACGTGAAGATTGGCGACAAGGTTCTGTTCGGCAAGTACAGCGGAACCGAAGTGAAGGTCGATGGCGATGACGTCCTCGTGATGCGCGAGGAAGACATCATGGCCATCATCGAAGGCAAGTAAGCCTCCCTCCACGCCCCCCAAGAATTCAGAGGAATACAGCAATGGCAGCGAAAGAAGTCCGTTTCAGCGACGACGCGCGAACCCGCATGGTCCGCGGCGTCAACATCCTTGCGAACGCCGTGAAGGCGACGCTCGGTCCCAAGGGCAGGAATGCCGTGCTCGAGAAGAGCTTCGGCGCCCCGACCATCACCAAGGACGGCGTCAGCGTCGCCAAGGAAATCGAGCTTAAGGACAAGTTCGAGAACATGGGCGCGCAGATGGTGAAGGAAGTCGCGAGCTCGACCTCCGACGAGGCGGGCGATGGCACGACCACCGCGACCGTTCTCGCCCAGGCGATCGTGCGCGAGGGCCTGAAGGCCGTCGCCGCCGGCGTCAACCCGATGGACCTGAAGCGCGGCATCGACCAGGCCGTGACCGTGGCCGTCGAGGAGCTGAAGAAGCTCTCCAAGCCCTGCAAGGACACCAAGGCCATCGCCCAGGTCGGCACGATCTCGGCGAACTCCGACGACAGCATCGGCAAGACGATTGCCGAGGCGATGGAGAAGGTCGGCAAGGAAGGCGTCATCACCGTCGAGGAGGGCCAGAGCCTCAACAACGAGCTCGATGTCGTCGAAGGCATGCAGTTCGACCGCGGCTACCTGTCGCCGTACTTCATCAACAACCAGGCCAACCAGTCGGTTGAGCTCGACAAGCCGCTCATCCTCCTCTACGACAAGAAGATCTCGAACATCCGCGAGCTTCTGCCGGTGCTGGAAGGCATCGCGAAGGCCGGACGTCCGCTCCTCATCGTGGCCGAGGACGTCGAGGGCGAAGCCCTTGCGACGCTCGTCGTCAACACGATCCGCGGCATCGTCAAGGTCGCCGCCGTCAAGGCGCCGGGCTTCGGTGATCGCCGCAAGGCGATGCTGCAGGACATCGCGATCCTCACGGGTGGCACGGTCATCTCGGACGAGGTCGGTCTGTCGCTCGAGAAGGCTTCGCTGAGCGATCTCGGCGAGGCGAAGAAGATCGTCGTCGAGAAGGAGAACACCACGCTCATCGACGGTGCCGGCAAGACCGCCGACATCAAGGCGCGCGTGGCCCAGATCCGCGCCCAGGCGGAAGAGGCGACCTCCGACTATGACAAGGAGAAGCTGCAGGAGCGTGTTGCCAAGCTCTCCGGCGGCGTCGCCGTCATCAAGGTCGGCGCTGCCACCGAGATGGAGATGAAGGAGAAGAAGGCCCGCGTCGAGGACGCCCTGCACGCGACCCGCGCGGCCGTCGAAGAGGGTGTGGTTCCGGGCGGTGGCGTGGCGCTCCTGCGCGTCGTCAAGGCGCTCGAGAAGCTGACCCACGACAACGAGGACCGCAACTTCGGCATCAAGATCCTGGCCCGTTCGATCGAGGAGCCGCTCAGGCAAATCGTGACGAACGCGGGCGAGGACGCCGCGGTTGTCCTGAATCGCGTCCGCGAGGGCAAGGGTAACTTCGGTTACAACGCTGCCACCGGCGAGTACGGCGACATGATCGAGATGGGCATCCTGGATCCCACCAAGGTCACGCGCCTCGCGCTGCAGAACGCGGCCTCCGTGGCTGGCCTGCTGCTCACCACCGAGGTGATGGTTGCGGAGGCTCCGAAGGACGACGAGCACTCGCACGGCTCCCCGGGTGGCATGGGCGGCATGGGTGGCATGGGCGGGATGGACATGTAGTCCCGCCGTTTCGGCCGGGCGCGAGCCCGGCCGGGACAGATTGGTCTTGACCGAAAGGTCCACGAAGCCCCGCCCTGCGGGGCTTCGTCGTTTGGGGCAACTCCCCTTCGGCTATGCTCGGCGCCTTCAGCGAACTTCGCCCGCGCCGCCGGCGGAACTCGCGGTCAGGAGCGCGAGGCTGTCCGGATGAAGCGACGCGGCGTGCAAGCTCGTGTGTCGATCCTCGCGCTGGCGCTCCTCGCCGCGACCGCGGCCGCCTCGGGTGCCGCGCGCGACTCGATCGATTGGCGCGGCAGCTCGGTGAGCGTGCGCGCGGACTCAAGCGGGCCGGGCGCGAGCTATGCGTTCGCCGTCACGGACCCGGATGGCACCGTGCGCACGCGCACCGTCAGCGAGCCCGCCGGTCGCCCCTACGTCAGGACCGGGAATGCGCTCTTCGACGGCGCATTCGCGCTCGCGCAAGTCGAGCTTGCCGCCGACAGCGTCGCGGCGATCACCGACGGCGCCTTCAACGACGGTGCGCCGCTCGCCTGCGAGTGCTTCGAAACCGGCGAGAAGTGGCACTACGTGTGGACGCGCGACCTGTCGTACGCCGCGGACCTTGGGCTTTCGTACCTCGATCCCGCGCGTACGCGCACCTCGCTCCTCTTCAAGGAATCCGGCGTCCGCCCGACGCTCATCGCACGGGGCGTCGCGCCCGTGCAAGTCATCGCGCAGGACACCGGCAGCGGCGGCAGCTGGCCGGTCAGTTCCGATCGCGTGGTGTGGATCCACGCCGCCCTCGATACGCTCGCCGCTCTCGAGGCGCGCCCTGCCGCCGGGTTCGGCCGGCTCATCTACCGGATCGCCCGCGACACGCTCGCGCAGGACCGCGCCTATGCCTACGACGCGCGCGTCGGGCTCTACCGCGGCGAGACTTCGTTTCTGGACTGGCGCGAGCAGAACTACCCGGCCTTCACCGCAACCGACACGCGTACGATCGCCGAGTCCTACGCGCTCTCGACGAACGTGCTGCACGTCGTGGCGCTCGAGGACGCGGCCGGGCTCGCAAGCCGCTTCGGCGCGCCCGCGGCCGCGGCGGTCTATCGCGCCGAGGCGACGGCGCTGCGCCGCGCGATCAACCAGAGATTCTGGATCGCGGAGGCGGGCCTTTACGCGAGCTACCTGATGCCAGGCGTTCGCCCCTGGCCGGTACCGACGTACGACCTCCTCGGCGAATCGCTCGCCGTCATCCACGGCGTCGCCGACGCCGCCCGCGCGCGCATCATCGTGAGCTCCTATCCGAGTACGGCGGCCGGGCCGCCGGTCATCTGGCCTGAACTCCCCGGCATCGCGATCTACCACAACCGGGCCATCTGGCCGTTCGTGACGGCCTATGCGCTCAAGGCCGCGATCGCCGCCCGCGCGGCCGAGCGGACTGAGGCGTACTTCGCATCGTTGCTCCGCGGAGCTGCGCTTGCGCTCTCCAATCACGAGAACTTCGAGTTCCTGACGCAGGCAACCGCGTTCGCCGACGGGCCGCTGTCGGGACCGGTCGTCAATTCGCCGCGCCAGCTGTGGTCGGTCGCCGCCTATGCGGGGGCCGTCATCGACGGGCTCTTCGGGATCCGGGTCGGCGCGCTCGCGCTCAGCATCGAGCCGCACCTGCCGGTCAACCTCGCGTGGCGGCTGTTCGGGGACGAGAGGTCGCTGGTGCTCAAGGGCCTCAGCGTCCACGGCCGCGCGCTCAGCGTCACGTTGCTCCGCCCGGCGACCGCCGCCGCGGATGGCTGGCTCGAGGGATCGACCGTATCGCTCAACGGGCGGCCGCTCGCAGCCCCTGGGATCCGCTACGCAGAGCTTCGCTCGGATGGCATCAACGAGGTCACCGTCCGGCTTCGCGTTCGCGCCGCCGACTCGCCGCCGCCGCGGATCCTCGCGCCGAGCGACCCGCTCGCACCCACCCTGGCCGAGCACGAGGCGCTTTACGGGCCGCCTTCGCCCGCCGCGCCCATCGCGCGGCGCGATGGCGCCGTGGTGCGCCTCGAGCTCCCGGTGCCCGCCGCGAGGACGACGCTCGAGGTCTACCGCGACGGCGCGCGTCTGCCGCCGCAAGGCGCCGCGGGCGTCCTCGAGGACCGGCCCCCCGACGCGCGCGCGACAACGTGCTACTCGCTCGTGCAGCGCTGGTCGGACGGTGGCCACGCCTCGCTCCCCGGGCCCGCGACCTGCGTCGCGGCGGCGGACTCAAAAGGCGCGCTGGGCGTCGATTCGAAGTCGGTGAACCTGCAAGGGGCGCGGCTCGGCCGCGACGCGACGGGGCGTGCGCTGCTCGAGGACTGGGGACTCCCGTCCCAAGCGCTCGAGCTCAAGTTCGTGCCGACGGCGACGGGGCTGCAGCGGCTGCGCGTCAACTACACGAAGTCCGCGGCCCCGGTGAACACCGGCATCACCGCCGCGGTCAAGCAGGTGACGGCACGCTGCGGCGGGCAGCCGGCGAGCGAGAAGGGCACGGTCGTGATGCCGCACCTCGGGCGCGGCACCGCCGAGGGGGCGTCGACCGCGTTCGTGTTCCATGCCACCGCCGGGCGCGCCTGCCGGGTGCGCCTCTCGGACGGCTTCAACATGTCCTATCTCGAGCACTTTCGCCTCTACACGGGCGGCGAGGGCGGTCGCGACGGGCCGCGCAACCGCGCGACGCTGAGCGGCTTCCTGTTCGACTTTCTCGGCGCGGCGCCGCTCGCCGATGCGAAGCGCTAGCCGGGATGCGACGCCAGCGTCCGTGCCGATTGGCCTCGGTCGATCCGATGCGTAGAGTCGGCGCGTGGCAAGCCCCATGACGCCCTTCGACCCGGTCGGCCGGCCGTGATGCGCATCAACCTCGTGGCCTTCGAGAACGGAGTCGGCAATTCGCGCGACATCGCGCTCCTGCGCCACGCGCTCGTCTCGATCGGCTGCGAGGTCACGCTGTCGGTGCCGAGCAAGCACGCGCGCCGGCGCCGCAAGCTCGGCCTCGTGCGCGCCTTCGCCCGCGCCCGGTTGAAGCGCGCCGTGCAGGGACGCTCGGGTGGGCGCGTGGCGCCGTTCGATGCGACCGTGATGCTCGAGCATGTGTGGCCCGAGACGCTGCACCTCGCCGGCCGCAACATCATCGTGCCGAACCCCGAGTTCTTCGACCGCCACGACCAGCGGATGCTCAGCTGCTTCGATGCGGTCTTCGCGAAGACGCGCGCGACCGAGGCGCTGTTCGCCCCGCTCGGCCGGCCGACGCGACTGACGGGCTTCGACAGCGAGGATCGCTACCTCGAGGAGGGCGCGCGCGCGCCGACCTTCCTGCACGTCGCCGGCAAGAGCCGGATGAAGGGAACGGTGCGGCTCGTCGACCTCTGGTGCCAGCATCCCGAGTGGCCGCTCCTCACGGTCGTTCAAAGCCTCGCTCAGGGAGCTGCCGCCGTCACCCGGCCGAACATCGCCTGGCGCACCGAGTACCTGACCGACGCCGAGCTCAGGCACCTCCAGAACCAGCACGGGATCCACCTGTGCACATCGGAGACGGAAGGGTGGGGTCACTACATCGCCGAAGCCGAGAGTGCCGCGGCGATCGTCATCGCGACGGACGCGGCGCCGATGAACGAGCTCGTCGGCGCCGAACGGGGGTTCCTCGTCGCCGCGCGCGCTCGCGGCCGGCAGAACCTCGCGACGACGTTCGAGTTCGAGCAAGGCGCACTCGCCTCCGCCATCGAGCGCTCGCTCGCGCTCGGCGATGACGGCCGGCGGCGCCTAGGCGCGGCGGCGCGCGCCTGGTTCCAGGACAACAAACGTGATTTTCCGGCGCGGCTCGCGCGCGCGCTCGACCCGCGCTAGCCTTCGGCCGTGAAAGTCGCGCTGTTCCATCCACACTTCGATGCGCCGCGCGGCGCCGAGAAGATCGTGTTCGTGCAGGCGCACGCGTTGCGACAGGCCGGCTGGGACGTCGAGCTCCTCTGCTTCGACTGGAAGCCGGAGGCGTTCACCGAGGCCGACCGGGCGCTCGCGCCGCGATTCCTGCCGGCGCCGCGCCGCCTGATGAGCGGCCGGCCGGACGAGGTGACCATCGCCGCGCTCGGCGCGGCGCTCGAGGGCCGTGACGTCGCCCTCGCGCACAACTATCCGGCGAGCGCCTACCTCGGCTACGCGCAAACCTCCGCGCGGCGCCTGTGGTACTGCGAGGAGCCGTTTCGCGCGCTGTGGGTCCCCGAGACCCGTCCCGGCCTCGATCGCGCCTACCAGGACGGCCGGCTCGACCGCAACTCGCCGCTCGGGCGCTACTACCGGCGCGCGCTCCGCAATTCCCGCGTCAACAGCGCGCTCAATCCGCGCTACCGCGGCAAGCGCGCCGCCGACCGCGCGGGCGTTGCGTGCCTCGATGGCATCGCTGCCAACAGCGAGGCGACCGCCGCGGCGGTGCGCACGATCTTCGGGCGCGAGGCCGCCGTCATGCACTGCCCGGTCGACTTTCCCGCGACCCTTCCGCCCGAGCCGTTGAACGACACGCCGCTGCGGATCCTGACGATGGGCGGGTTCTCGCCGCTGAAGGGCCTCGCGCTCCTCATCGCCGGCTTCGAGCGCTTCCTTGGCGCCGCGCGCGCGCCGGTCGTGCTCGAGGTCGTCGGCGCTGGCAGCGAACGCGCGAGCATTGAGCGGCTCATCGCCGGGACCCGGGCGGCAGCGGCGGTGCGCATCCACGGCTGGATCTCGCAACCGGAGCTCGAGACGCTGCGCGGCGGGTGCCACGCGTTCGCGGCGATGCCCGCGGATGAGCCCTTCGGCCTCGTGTTCGGCGAGGCGCTCGCGGCCGGCCTCGTCGCGATCGGCCCCGATCACGGCGGGCCGGTCGAGATCCTCGCGCACGGCGAGGCTGGCATCATCGCCGATCCCTTCGACCCGGCGAGCGTCGCGGGCGCCTTCGAGCGCTTCGCGAGCCTCGATCGAGCCGCGCGCCAGGCGCTGCGCGAGAGGGCCTTCGCGCTCGGCAAGCGCCGCTTCGACAGCGCTTACCTCCCCGAGCGACTCGGGGAGTGGCTCCGCGCCCGATGAGCCCAGAGCTTTCCAGCCGCACGCAGGACGCCCCATGCTGATTCGCGGCAAATGCCACTGCGGCAACATTTCATTCACGCTCGCATGGGACCCGGCGCCGACCGAGATCCCGGCGCGGGCCTGCACCTGCACGTTCTGCCAGAAGCACGGCGGCATCTGGACGTCCTATCCCGCGGGCACGCTCAAGGTGACGCTCGCCGACCCCGCGGCCGTATCGAGCTACTCCTTTGGCTCGCGGACAGCCGACTTTCATGTCTGCGCGCGCTGCGGGGCGGTGCCGGTCGTGACGAGCCGCATCGACGGCAACCTCTATGCCGTCGTCAGCGTGAATGCGTTCGAGGGTGTTGACCCCGCGCTTATCCAGCGGGCGGCGGCGGCGACGTTCGATGGCGAAACGGAAGCGACGCGCCTGGCGCGACGCAAGCGCAACTGGATCGGACAGGTTGAGTTCGAGGAGCGGCGGAGCTAGCGACGCCCGCTGCGGCGCAGGGCCGCTATGTTGGCAGCCGTGCGAGCACCTGCTCGAGGGTCGGCCAGCCGCGCGGCTCCATGAGGAGCGCGACGCGTCGACCGAGCGGCGCCCACGCCCGGACCGAGTGCGGCCCGTAGACGGCGATGAGATGCGCGCCGACCGCCGCGGCCAGGTGGCCGGGTCCGGTGTCGTTGGCGACGACCGCGCGCGAGCGCGCGAGGAGCGCGGCATAGACACCAAGGTCGACACCGGCGAGCCTAAGCGCCGCGGGCAGGAGCCGAGCGGCCCGGGGTTCCTCGCCGGGCCCGGGGCACACGAGGCTGGCGACGCCCTCCGCGGCGAGGCGGTTGCCGAGCGCGGCGAACCCGGGCCACAGCTTGCGGCCCTCGCGGTCGTCGGCACCCGAGAACGGGCAGAGGAGCACGAAGGGTCGGTCGATGAGGCCATTCGCGGCGAGCAGCGCGTCGGCGCGCTCGCGCTGCTCGGTTGATGGCGCGAGCGTCGTCGTCGTCGGGTAGGGCGCCTCAGCCCCGAGAAAGCAGCTCGCCAGGTGCCAGTAGGCGTGCGAGGCATGCTCGAAACGCGGCAACGGAAAGGCCTCGCCGAGCAGGAAACTCCGCGCATCGCGCGCGTAGCCGACGCCGCGCCAGCCGCCGAGCCAGGCTTCGAGCGCGGAGGAGAACGACTTGGTCAGCAGGAACGCGTCGGGTCGAGCGGAGCCCGCGGCGTGCCCTCTCCTGAGGCCCGCCAATTGGCGCCCGGCCGCGCGGATGCCCTCGGCGCGCGCGCTGACCGGCCAGCGGGTACCCGCGAGGAGCGCCGGCGCCCAGCGCTTGCCAACCAGCGCGAGGTCGTAGCCGGCGGCCTCGAGCCGGGCGAGCGTCGGGAGCGCGAGCACGACCTCGCCCACCCAGTTGCAGAGCCTGACCGCGAGCGGGCGGCGCGGCTCACCGACCGCCGCCGGCGTGCTGGTCTGGGGCGAATCGCCGCGGGCGAAAATCTGCATCGTCGCCGTCGCTGCTAGGCGGATTCGGCCGCGACCATCGCGCGCACGACGTCATCCATGCGGCGAGTCGCGCGCCAGCCGAGCTCGCGTGCCGCGAGCGCGGGGTCGGCGTAGCTCGTCGGCAGGTCGGTCGGACGAAATAGCGCGGGATCTGAGTCGACGTGGCGCTGCCACTCGAGGCCGACCGCCTCGAACGCGGTCGCGACGAACTGCTGCAGGGAGTTTGACTCGCCGGTCGCGATGACGAAGTCGCGCGGCGCAGGGAGCTGCAGCATCATCCACATCGCCTCGATGTACTCCGGCGCCCAACCCCAGTCACGCACGACGTCAAGGCGGCCGAGCACGAGTCGCTCGCGTGCGCCGGCCGCGATCCGCACGGCCGCCGAGGTGATCTTGCGCGTCACAAACCGGTGCGGCCGCAACGGCGACTCGTGGTTGAAGAGGATCCCGTTGCAGGCGTAGAGCGAGTACGCCTCGCGGTAGTTCTCGACCAGCCAGTGCGCGGACGCCTTGGCGACGGCGTAGGGGCTGCGCGGCGCGAACGGCGTGCGCTCGCTCGCGGGTCCGGCGCTCGCGGTGCCGAAGCATTCGCTTGAGCCCGCATGGTAGAGGCGCGCCGGGCGCTTGAGCAGCCGGATCGCCTCCATCAGGTTGAGTACGCCCAAGCAGATGCTCTCGAGCGTCTCGGCCGGCTGCTCGAACGAGAGCCCCACCGAGCTCTGGCTCGACAGAAAGTAGATCTCGTCCGGCTCGCAGTCGTAGAGGACGGTGACGACGCTGCGAATGTCTTTCGGCGCCATCGACCTGAGCGTGACCGCGCGCCTGACGCCGAGCGTCTCGAGGTTCTGGAAGCTCGCGACCTGTGCGTCGCGCGAGGTGCCCCACACCTCGTAGCCCTTGTCGATGAGGAATCGCGCGAGGTAGGCCCCGTCCTGGCCGCCGATGCCGCAGATCAGGGCCTTCATCGGAACGCGCCGCTGGCGCTGCGCGCGGCGCGGCGGGCTGGACGGTGCAAAATCATTGTGAGTAATGACACACTACGTACAAGTATAGCGCCGCCGGTTCCACCCATGGGAGCGGCGCGAGGTTGGCGTGTCTCGATGCGCCGGTCACGGAGATTCTCCTGAGCGCAACTGAGCACGTTCTCGCGCGCCTTCGCGAAGCGAACGCCGTCCCGGCCGTCGCGCCGGCCGATCTGGAGCGGGTCCTTGCCGCGAGCGAGTTCGTCGCGGGCGCGCTGCTTGCCGATCCGGCGCTCGTCGCCGCACCCGCCGAGCTCGACCCGGCGCCGTTCCATGGGGCCGACACTCTCGACGATGAGGTCCTGTACGTGGCGGAACTGCGGCGCGCGCGCCGCCGCGCGCTCGCGCGCATCGCCTGGCGCGATCTGGTGGGAGTCGCCGACACGGCCGCGACGCTCGCCGCGCTCTCCGCGCTCGCCGATGCCGCGATCACCTCCGCGCACGCCTTCGCCGACCGGCAGCTCGGCGCACGCTACGGCACGCCGCGCGATGCCAATGGCCGCGCGCAGCAGCTCATCGTCGTCGGCATGGGCAAGCTCGGTGGCGGCGAGCTCAACTTCTCCTCCGACATCGACCTCATCTTTCTGTATCCCGAAGGCGGCGAGACCGACGGGCGCCGGCCGGTCGACAACTTCGAGTACTTCACGCGTTTCGGGCAGAAATTCATCCAGCTGCTCGGGGCGACGACGGCGGAGGGCTTCGTCTACCGCATCGACATGCGCCTGCGGCCCTTCGGCGACTCAGGGCCGCTCGTGACGAGCTTCGCGGCGCTCGAGGGCTACCTGCAGGAACACGGTCGCGACTGGGAGCGCTATGCGTGGATCAAGGCTCGCGCGATCACCGCCACGGCCGACTACGAGACGCTCTTCAACGACGTCGTCCGGCCGTTCGTGTTTCGCCGCTACCTAGACTTCGGCGTCATCGAGTCGCTGCGTGAAATGAAGGCGATGATCAGCCGCGAGGTCGAGCGGCGCGAGCTCAACGACAACGTGAAGCTCGGTCGCGGCGGCATCCGCGAGATCGAGTTCATCGTGCAGGCGCTGCAGCTCGTGCGCGGCGGCAGCGATGCGAGGCTCAGGCCCGCCTCGCTGCTGACGGTGCTGCCGCGGTTGAGCGGCCAGAAGCTGCTGCCGGAGTCGGCCGTGCGCGAGCTCGGCGCCGCGTACGAGTTCCTCCGCCGGATCGAGAACCGGCTGCAGATGTACCGCGACGAGCAGACGCACCAGCTGCCGGATGAAGGCCCGCGGCGCGCGAGCCTGGTCGCCGCGATGCGCGCCCCCGACTGGTCCTCGCTGAAAGCCGAGGTGGATGCGTGGCGGGACCTCGTCGCCGCCCACTTCGAGGCGCTCATGCTCGCCGGTGGCGCGACCGCGCCGCCCGCGGCGGGCGATTTTGATTCCGCGTTCACGAGCCTCGTGGCGCCGGCGGAACTCGGCGGCGCGCTGAAGTCCCTCGGCATCGGCGCGCCCGATGACATCGCCGCGCAGCTCCTCGAGCTCAAGGGCTCCGGCTACTACCGCCGGCTCGATGAGCCCGGCATGCGACGCCTGCATGCGCTCCTGCCGCGGCTGATCGCCCAGGCGGCGCGCCAGCCGGACCCGACCGAGACCGTCAGGCGTGCACTGCGGGTCGTGGAGGCGATCGGCGCGCGCACCGCCTACCTCGCGCTCCTCAACGAGAACGCGCTCGCGCTCGGCCGGCTGGTCGAGATCTGTGCGCTCGGCACGTTCCTGCCGGCGCAGGTCGCTGCCTTCCCGCTCCTGCTCGATGAGCTCGTCGACCAGCGCCTGTTCGATGACCCGCCGAGCCGCGCGCAGCTCACCGAGGAACTCGAGCTCAGGCGCGCCGCCGGCGCGGATGACGAGGAACGCGGCATCGAGGCGCTGCGGCAGTTCCAGCGGGCAGCGGTGTTTCGCGTCGCGCTTTTCGATCTCACCGGGCGACTGCCGCTCATGCAGGTCAGCGACCGGCTGACCGATGTCGCCGAGCTCATCCTCGAGTGGGCCATGGCGCACGCATGGCGCTCGGTCACGGCGCTCTACGGGGAGCCCGGGTGCGGCGTCGGCGCCGGGCGGCGCGGTTGCGGCGTCGCTGCCGTCGGCTACGGCAAGCTCGGCGGCCACGAGCTGGGCTACGGCTCGGACCTCGACATTGTGTTCCTGCACGACTCCGCGGGCGAGGGCCAGGAGACCAGCGGGCCGAAGGTCATCGACAACGCGGTGTTCTTCCTCCGGCTCGGCCAGAAAATCGTGCACCTCCTCTCGGTGCACACCGCGGCGGGGCGGCTCTACGAGGTCGACATGCGCCTCAGGCCAAGCGGCAAGGGCGGCATGCTGGTTACGCAGATCGATGCCTTCATTGACTACCAGAAGAGCGAGGCGTGGACGTGGGAGCACCAGGCGCTGCTGCACTCGCGCGTGGTCGCCGGCACACCTTCGATCCGCGCCGCGTTCGAGGTGGCACGGGTCGAGCTCCTGTGCAATCGCGTCCGGCGGCGCTCGCTGCGCGAGGACGTGCGCAGCATGCGCGACCGGATGCGCAAGGAACTGTCGCGCGCCGCGCCCGGTGAATTCGACTTGAAGCAGGACCCGGGCGGCGTCGCCGACATCGAGTTCCTCGCCCAGTACTGGGTGCTGCGCTCGAGCGACCGTTACCCCGCGCTCGTCACCTTCGCCGACACGATCCGCCAGCTCGAGTCGGTCGGCTCCGCCGCACTGGTCGACCACGCGGTCATCGACCGGCTGACCGATACCTACCGCGGCTACCGCAAGCTCATCCACCGCCTGTCGCTCGAGCAGGGCCGGCCGGTCGTCCCCGCCGAGCCCCACGAGGCGGCCCGCGCCGCGGTCACGGCCATCTGGGACGCGGTCATGGTGCGTGGGGAGGAATTGCTACCGGGCGGGGCTGTGATTGCGGCCGCTCCGCTATAATGCGGCGAGTCATCCGAGCGAGATTCCCATGGCCGCGCCGGTCGTCAACGACCCGACCCTGATCCAGCCGAATGCCGAGCACCGCTACCAGGTGACGGCGGCTGACCTGCCGCTCAGCTGCCCGATGCCGGGGATGTATCTGTGGAACTCGCACCCGCGCGTTTACCTCGCGATAGAGGCGACCGGCGAGGCGAAGTGCCCGTACTGCGGCGCCGAGTACGTGCTCGCGAAGGGCCGCCTCGCCGGCTAGTGCCGGCGCTCCTTAGCGATACTGGGCGTAGCTCTTTTCCTCGACGATCGTCGAGCCGAGCGCGGTGTTCACGCGCTTCTTGATTGCGGCCCGCTCGTCGTTCTCGATGTAGACGGCGCGTGCCAGCTCGATGAAGCCCGCATCGAAGCTCTTCGCCCGCTCCTTGTCGCGGATCCGGTCCTCGATGTCCCACAGCCGCTCGTTGACCGCCTGCAGCGCCGCCTCGTCCCTGGCGACGTCCTTGGCGCCGTAGGGCGAGTCCGCCCATGTCCTCTCCAGGAGCTCGAGCTCGCGCTTCACGTTCGCGAGCTTCGCTGCATCAGTGATGCGTGCCGCCTTGATCCTCAGGATCGTGATCTTGTCGAGGACCTCGCCCGGCGAGACCGGCACCAGAATCTCTGACATGGCTCTTCCCCCTCACTGAAGCTTGGCGGTGGCGGCCTCGAGCACGGCCCGGTAGGCCTCTAGCGCCGCGGTGGTCGCAGTTACATCGGTAGGCACCTCGGCCCAGTGCCGCTCCTCGACCGCCTCGCGCACGGCCGGCAGCGTCTTCGCGCCGTAGCCCGTGTGGAGCCCCGGTGCGTACACCATGTGGCGGTACCAGCCGCGACCCGGCAGGCCGTCGGCGGAGAGTAGCGCCTGCTCGGCACGACGAAGCTCCGCGTTCACGGCGGCGAGACGCTCGTGCGTGAGGCCCGCCGGAGCTGCGATCGTGGCGGCGTAGCGCTCATCGAACGTCTTCGCGCTCGTCGTGAGCGCCGCGGCCGCGTTCTTGAGCGGCGCGAAGTTCAGGAACGGCACCGGCGCCTCGCGCGGCGGCGGGCCGACGGGATCCAGGTGCTGGCTGCCGAGCTCGAAGATGTGCTCGTCGATGAGCTGCCCCGTGTCGCGCGTCTGCACACGCATGTGCTCGGCGAGCGCATCGATCTCCTCGACGTAGCGATTCACGGTGCTCGCGAATTCCTGCGCGCGCAGCGGCAGCAGGTCGGCATCGGCGAGCCTGAGCATCGTGTGGCCGGCGACCTCGGCGAGCGCGACGCCGTAGGCGAGTTCCGGGTCCTCGACTTTTATGTAGTGATCGAAGCTGTCGTAGATCGAGTGGTAGACGCCGCCCGGCTCGTTGTCGCCGAAGCCGAGGTTGAGCGAGGCGATGCCGGCGTGCTGCAGGAACGGCGTGAAGTCGGAGCCCGAGCCGAGGGGCCCGAGCGCGAGCTCGCCGCCCGTGAGGAGCTCGTGCGCCTCGCGCTGCCCGTCGCCGTCGCCCTCGAGTCCCTCGATGATCGAATCGGCGCGCGTGCGCGCAAGTACCGTCGCGGAACCCGACGGGTCGTTGACGCCGCCGGCGACCTCCGCGACCAGGCGCTGCAGCGAGTGGCTGCCGCCCGCATAGAGGAAACCGCTCGAGTTGGAATCGGAGTTCAAGTACACGACCGCGTGCTGGGCGAGTTCATCGGCATGGGTCTCGACCCATTCGGTCGAGCCGAGGAGGCCCGCCTCCTCGCCATCCCAGCTTGCGTAGACGAGCGTCCGGCGCGGCCGCCAGCCCTGCGCCGCGAGCGCGCCGATGGCCTTCATCTCGCCCATCATCGAGACGTTGCCCGACAGGGGGTCGGAGGCGCCGAACACCCAGCCATCGTGGTGGTTGCCGCGGATCACCCATTCGTCGGGGAACTCGCTGCCCTTCAACTTCGCGATCACGTCGTAGACCGGGCGCAGCGACCAGTCCGATTCGATGACCAGGTGCACCTTGGCGGGGCCGGGACCCAAGTGGTAGCTGAACGGCAGGCCACCGCGGAAGTTGGCCGGTGCGCGCAGGCCCTTCAGGGACTCGAGAATAGGGCGCGCATCCGCATAGGAGATCGGCAGCACCGGGATCTTGAGGATGGTCTTGGCATCCTCGCGCTTCAGGCGCGGCGCGTCCTTGGTCGCGCCGATGCCGGGCGTCAGCGGATCGCCCGAGTAGATCGGCATGTCGGCGACCGAGCCGCGCTGCAGGCTCATCGCCGGTCGACCGGCGCCGGCCGGGTAGATGTCGGCGGCACCGTAGCCGTCGTCCTTCGGATCGCTGTAGATGAGGCAGCCGATCGCGCCGTGCTCGTAGGCGAGCTTGGGCTTCAGACCCCGCCAGCCACCGCCGTAGCGCGCGAGCGCGATGCGGCCCTTGACCGACACGCCGCGGCGCTCGAGCGCCTTGTAGTCGCTCGGCATGCCGTAGTTCACGTAGACGACTTCGCCCGTGACATCGCCATCGGCGCCGTAGACGTTGTAGGGCGGCAGCGCGCCGACCGGGTGTTGCGAGCTCCGATCGCCCGCGACCGGCGGCTCGGTCAGCGTGGCGCGGTAGTGATTCGGCGCCACGAGCTCGAGGAGCTCGCGCTTCGGCGTCGGGTAGAGCACGTAGAACGTCTCGATCGAGGCGTCCCAGCCCCACTTCTTGAACTCCTCGAGCATGAACTCCGCGTTCGCCTTGTCGTGCGGCGAGCCGACCTGGTTGGGCGCCGAGGACATCCGCTCGAGCCAGCCCTTCATCTCCTTGGCGGATAGGCCCGCATCGAAGCGCGCCTCGAGGGCGCTTTCCTTCTCGGCGCTCGCGGCGGTGAAGCCCTGCATCGTGGGGGCGCTCGCGGCGAAGGCGGCAACGGCGGGAACCGCGGCGGCGACGAGGCAGGCAACGAATCGAGCGGTCAACGGTGTCATGCGTGTTACTCGAAGCTAAGGACAAGGTCGGGCCGGCGCCGGTCGCAGGGGCGATCGAGTACCGGAAGCGGATAGGAATCGGCAGCCGTCGGCGGGTTACCCAGGACGAGCTCGCGGTGCACGAGCGTGAGCTCGAGGGTCTCCGGGACCGTCGAGCCCGGGATGCAGCCGAGGTGGTTGTTGCCGTGGATGTGCGCGATGACGAAATCGCCCTCGAGCGCAGCGAGGGTCGCGACGAATCGCGCCCAGTTCGTTCCGAGCTCGTGGAACTCGATGACGAGCGCGGCGACGCGCTCGAGCCTGCCGGCGGCGCCAAGGGAGTCGTACTCGCTGCCCTCGATGTCCATCTTCACGAACACCCAAGCCGCCGGATCGTCGCGACGCACGCGCGAGAGGAGCTCCGGCAGCGTCGCGGCGCCGGGTCCCGGCGTCGGGCCCACCATGAGCGGCAGGAACTCGTGCCGCGCGAAGAAGCGCTCGAAGGCCCGCGCGCGACCGAGCAGCTTCAGCATCCTGAGGATCTTGAAAGGCCTGAGGCGCAGCGACGCGCGGCCGAGTTCCTTGAGCGCCCTCGCGCGAATGATCGGGGGCGAGGTCGTGCCATCGACGCAGGTGATCGTGAGCGCGGGGTTCAAGGCAAGGGCGCCTTCCTCGAACTCCCAGTTCGCCTCGACGCCGAGACTTAAGAGCGCCTGGCTCGCCGCGAGCGCTGACCGGGGCAGCACGTAGCCGCCATCGAAGGCGCTTCCCACCCGGACGAGGTCGGGGAACCGGCGCGGTCGATAGGCCCGCAAGGAAGGTGTCGAGGTACCAGGGTTCATCGAGGCGGCGGCAGCCTAGCACGAAGGCCCAACACCGGCTAACGGCGCCGGGTGCGCTCGCGCATGAGGCCGTCGAGCTTGGCGGCGACATCGGCGGGCGTGATGAGATCCATGACCCCGGGTCGCTCGATCTTGGTCGCCCACGGCAGCTGCTCGGGCTCCCTGCCGAGAAAGCTGCGCGCCGCCTCGGCGTAGCGATCGACCGTGTACGCGCGGCTTAAGTACGGCCCGGTGCGCGCGGGATTGGTCGCGGCGTAGAGGCCGATGACGGGCGTACCGACCATCGTCGCCATGTGCGCGGGACCGGAGTCCGGGCTCAGCAGCACCTTGGCGCGCGCGAGCACCGCGAGGAGCTCCGGCAGCGTGTCCTTGCCGACCTGGTCGATGACCGGGACGGTTGCGTGCCTGACGATCGCATCGGCCATCGCGCGCTCGACCGCGCCCGGGCCGCCGCACAGGATCACGCGCATGCCGTGCGCGCGCGTGGCGTGCCCGGCGGCGGCGGCGTAGTACTCCGGCCGCCAGTTCCTCAGGCGGTGGCTCGAGCAGCCGCTGATGACCAACGTCGGGCGCGAGTCAGGCATCAGGCGCGCGGCGTAGGCGAGCGCTTCCGCCGGCAGCGGCACGTCGAAGCGTAGCTCGCGCTCGTGCACGCCGAGCGCTGCGGCGAAGCCGAACAGTGAATCGAGCACGTGCTGGTTGCCGGCGGCGTGGATCCGCTCGGTCGTGAACAGCCACTGCAGCTCCCGCGCGCGCGGCCGGTCGAAGCCAAGTTTCACCGGCGCCCTGATGCCGGTCGAGATGAGGCTCGCGCGGAAGGCAAGCTGCATGTGCAGCAGCACGTCGAACTCGCGGCCGGCGAGCACGCGCCTCAGGCGCCGGAATTCCGCGAAGCCGCCGCGCTTCTGGTAACTGATAAACTCGACGTCCGGAACGAGGCGCATCAGCTTGTGTTCCAGCGCGCCGATGATCCACGTGAAGCGCGTGGCTGGCCAGGCGGTTTGCAGGGTGCGCAGTACCGCGAGCGCATGGCAGGCATCGCCGATCGCGGAGAGCCTCAAGAGGCACACCGACTGCGGCGGCGAGTGCAGATAGGAACTGAGGGCCGACATGCCGCTGGTGCGCATCCCGTTGGAATTCGGCGCGATCCTATACGACCCCTCGCGTATCGACCATCCGCACGAGGATGATTTCGACCCGGCGGCGCTTGCAGCCGCCCGGCGCATCGAGGGCGGCGCGCGCGGCCGCGGCAGTGTCTGGTTCGTCAGCGCGCGCGGCCACGGCGGCAGCTGGGTGCTGAGGCACTACCGCCGCGGCGGCCTCATCGCGCGCCTGATCGCCGATTGGTACGTTTGGTGCGGCGCGGCGGCCACGCGTTCGTTCCGCGAACTCACGCTGCTCGATGACATCGAGGCGCTCGGCCTACCGGCCGTGCGTCCCGTCGCCGCGCGCTACCGGCGTGCCGGACTTGGCTACCGGGCCGACCTCCTGACGGCCGCCATCAAGGGCTCGCGCACGCTTGCGACGCTGCTCGCCGCGGACCCGGGGGCGGCGCCGTGGCGGCAGGTCGGCGCGACGATCCGTGCCTTCCACGACGCCGGGATCTGCCATGCGGACTTGAACGCCCACAACGTGCTCATCGACGCGACGGGCGAGGTGTGGCTACTCGACTTTGACCGCGGTTCGCGCCGGCCGCCCGGCGCCTGGCGGGCCCGTAACCTGAGGCGGCTCAGGCGCTCCGTCGGGAAGCTCAGCCGCGCCGCGGGCGGCACCTTCGATGCCGCTCACTGGGCGGCACTCGAGGCGGGCTACGAGACCCCGCGCAGCGCCCCGCCGCGGTAAGGATCGGGCTGGCCGGCGAGTGGCCGGAAGCGCTTGTAGCTCCACAGGTACTGCTCAGGCGCCAGCGCAACCGCCTCCTCGATGAGCGCGTGGTAGCGGCCGAGGTCGCGGATGGGATCCGTGCTCGGAAAATCCGCGAGCGGCGCGCCTATCCGCATCACGTAGCTGCGGCCATCCTCCTGCCGTCGCGGGATGAACGGCAGCACCGCGCAGCGCGTCGCGCGCGCGACGAACGTCGTCCCGGGGTTCGACAGCGCCGGCACGCCAAAGAGCGGGACCGTCACGCAGCCAGCGCCGTCGAAGCGCTGGTCGGGCGCGTACAGGACGATGCCGCCACGCTTCAAGACCTTCAGCATGTCGACGAAGCGGTCGCTCGGGATCATGTTGCCGCCGCGCCCGCGGCGTGCACCGAGCGCGAGGCGGTTGAGGAGCGCGTTGGTCGAGGGCTTGTACATGATGTCGTAGAAGTGCCCGGTCTGGGGCAGCGCCGCGGCCGCGATCTCATTGGTCGTGAAGTGCGCGCCGAGCAGCAGGACGCCCTTGCCGGCGGCGAGCGCCGCCTCGAGGTGCTCCTTGCCCTCGACCCGCGCGAGGCGCTCGAGCCGGCCGCGGCGGTCGAACCACACGAGCCCGGTCTCGAACAGCGAGAACACCAGCGACACGAAGTGCCGCCGCGCGATGCCACGCCGCTCGCGCTCGGTGAGGCGCGGGTAGGCGAGCCTTAGGTTGATGAGCGTCGTGCGCCGGTCGCGACGCGCGATGTACCAGGCGAGCGTGCCGAGGCTACGCGACAGGGCCACCTGCACGACCCACGGCAGGAGCGCGAGGCTGCGCACGAAGCCGAATGCAATCCACACCGGCCACCAGCGCGGCGCGAGGTATTTCCGCAGCGATTCGAGCTCGGCCGGAGCGGCGGGTGCGGGCGGGGCGGTGGCCGGGGACGTCATGGGCGGTATGATCGCAGACCTCGCGCGTCAGGCGGATTCCGATTGCTGACACTCTACATCTGCCTCGGCTACCTGATCGCGCCGCTCGCCTTCCTGCGCGAGCTGTGGCGGGGATTTGCCGACCGTAGCCACTGGCGCGGACTACCGCAACGCTTCGGCTTCGGCCCGCGCCCGGCCCCGAACGGGCTCTGGGTCCATGCGGTCTCGGTGGGCGAGGTTCAGGCGGCGGTGCCACTCGTGCGCGCGCTGAAGAAGGCTTATCCGGAGCTCGCGCTCACGCTGACGACCTCCACCGCGACCGGCCGCGCGCGCGCCGCCAGCCTGTTCGCGGGCGAGGCCACGGTTCGCTACCTGCCCTATGACCTGCCGGATGCAACCGCGCGCTTCCTCGACCGCCTGAAGCCACAGCTCGGCGTGCTGCTCGAGACCGAGCTGTGGCCGAACCTCTATCGCGCCTGCGCGCGCCGCGGCATTCCGCTTGTGCTGGCGAGCGCGCGGGTGTCGGCGCGCTCGGTGGCTCGCTACCGGCGCGCGGGTGAGCTCTTCACGCGTACGCTCGCCGACGCGCGCATCGCTGCGCAGACCCCGGCCGACGCCGGGCGCTTCGCCGAGCTCGGCGTGGATCCGGCCCGGATCGAGGTGTGCGGCAACCTCAAGTTTGATTTCGAGCTGCCGCCCGCCGTCCTGGCGGACGGGGCGGCACTGCGGGAGTCGTTCGGCCCCGCGCGGCCAGTGTGGGTCGCGGGCAGCACGCACGAAGGCGAGGAGGCGATCGCGCTCGAAGCGCACGCGCGCCTGCGCGCGCGCACGGCCGGCGCGCTCCTCGTGCTGGTGCCCCGTCACCCGCCGCGGTTCGAGGCAGTTGCCGACCTGCTCGCGCGGCGCGGCGTCGTCTTTGCGAGGCGTAGCCTCCAAGCGCCGGTACGTCCCGAAACGAGCGTGCTGCTCTTAGATACGCTCGGCGAGCTCCTCGCGTTCTACGCGGCGGGCGATATCGCCTTCGTCGGTGGCAGCCTCGTGCCGATCGGCGGGCACAACCTGCTCGAGCCGGCGGCGCTCGGCCGGCCCGTGCTCACCGGTCCCTCTACCGCGAATGCGCCGGCGGTGGCCGCGCTCCTCATCGAGGCTGGCGCTCTGCGGGTCGTCAAGGACGCGACGGAACTCGACCGGTGGCTCGAGGCATGGTTCGCCGACCCCGCCGCACGGGAACGCGTCGGCGGCAGGGGTCGCGCGGTGATTGGCGCGAATCGCGGCGCGCTCGGGCGCGTGCTCGCGATCGTCGCGCCGCTCGTGCGGCGCGAGCCAAATCCCTAGTTCTATTTGACCGAGACGGTCTGGCCGAGCCAGCTGTTGACGCGCGCGAGCCGTGATTCATCGAGCGTGCCAGCCGCCTGCTCGAGCGTCAGCACGTTAATCACGTAGTCGTAGCGGCTGCGGGCGTAGCTCGTTTGCGCATCGAAGAGCCGCTGGCGGGCGAGCAGCACGTCGACCGCCGTGCGCGTGCCGACCTCGTAGCCCGCTTCGGTCGCCGACAGCGCCGTCTGGCTCGAGGCGAGTGCCTGCTTGAGCGCGGTGACGCGGGCGATCTCGCTGATTACCCCGAGGTAGGCATCGCGCGTGTCGCGCTCGGTCTGGCGCGCGGTGCCTTCGAGTCGCTCGCGCGCGGCGCGCTGACGGTACACGGCCGCGCGTACCGTCGACTGCGTATAGCCGCCGGAAAAAATTGGTACTTTGAGCTGCAGGCTGATTTGCTTGTCGTCGGTCAACGTTCCGGCAGGCTGCAGGCCGCCGTCGATGGTCGTGTATGCCCCCGTGTTGTTGGAACTCTTGCTCGCGACGAGGTCGAGCGTGGGAGCGTGACCCGAGCGGGCGATCGTGACGTTGTCCCGGGCGATGTCAGCACCGAGGCGCGCCGAGCTCAAAGCGAGGTTCTGGTCAAGCGCTGCGCGCACCCACTGGTCCTCGCTCGCTGGGCTCGGCGAGACGAGCGGCATGTCATCGCCCGGTCGCGACAGCTCATCGAACGCATCCCCGGTCAGCTGGCGCAGCCCCTCGCGCGTGGAGGCGAGCGTTCGCTTAGCTCCAATCACGGCGGCGGTCGCCTGATCGGCGGCGGCCTTGGCCTCCTCGACGTCGGTGATTGCGATGAGGCCCACCTCGAAGCGCTTTTGCGCCTGCTCGAGCTGGCGCGAGATCGCCTCTTTGGAGGCCTCGGCGGCGTCGAGCGTGTCGCGTGCCGCCAGCACGTTGAAGTAGGCGGTCGCGGTCCTGAGGATCACGCTCTCCTGCGCCGCGTGATAGTCGACTTCAGCCTGGGCCACTTGCGCGCTCGCTTCGCGCAGCGCCGTGAACTGATCCCAGCGGAACAGCGTCTGGCGAAGTTGCACGTTCCACTGCCGGACGTCGCTTGTAGTGCTGTAGGGGAGCGGGAAGAACTTCTGCTGGGCAACGTCGAAACTCGTGAAGTTGCCGGAGCTCATGTCGCGCGTGTAGCCGGCCGTACCATTCACCTGCGGCAGCAGCGCCGCCAGGGCCTGCGGCTTCGCCTCGCGGGCCGCGAGCCGGTTGGCGTCGGCTTCCCGGAGGATCGGATCATTTCGAAGCGCCCGCTGGTAGATCTCGGCGAGATCCGCCGCGAAAGCGAGGCCAGGCAGGAGGAGCGCAAGGCTGAACGCAGCGGCCAGGCGCCGGGTGGTCGAGTTCATTCCGTCAGATCCCTTCGAGTAGCCGACAACCCGTTAGAGAGTTGGTGTTATATAACTGTATATCACCCAAATCGACCGTCGAAACCGGTTGGTCGCGCCGGGCCCTCAGTACGTCGCAAGGCTCGGGTCGACCTCGCGCGCCCAGGCGAGGATTCCGCCGGTCAGGTTGGCGACCGACGGATAGCCCTGCGACTCCAGAAACCGCGCCACGTTGAGGCTGCGTCCGCCCGACCGGCACATCACTACGATATCCCGCCCGCGGTCGAGTTCCGCGAGCCGGCCCGGCACCTCGCCCATCGGAATGTGGACGGCCGTCGGTAGCGATGCGACCTCGAGCTCCCAGGCCTCGCGGACATCGAGCAGGAGCGTCGTTGCGCTTCCCGCGGCATCGCGCTGGTACTCGGTGGGGGTGAGCTCGCCGACCACGCAGGCAGGCTCAGAACACGAACGCGGACGGGCGCGTCGCGTTCGAAAGCGGGTCGATCATCGTCTCGAAGAGCTCGGTGCGCGAGAAGCCCGCACTGCCGACGCGGGTAACGAGCTCCGCGGTCATGGGCGGCGCGCTCCCGATGGCGACGAAGAGGCGCCCGCCGGGCTTCAGCCACCCCTCGTAGCGGGGGTCATAGACCGGGAGAGACGCTCCGAGTACCAGGACATCGACGGGCAGGGCCGGTCGCCACACGGTCGCATCCGCGGTGCGGACCGTGACCGAGGGGAAACCTGCAGCGCGCAGGTTTGCGCTCGCGAATTCGGCGAGCGCCGGTCGAATCTCGAGCGTCTCAACCTCGCCGCCGAGCGTTGCCAGGCACGCGGCGAGGAAGCCGCTGCCGGTGCCAACCTCGATGACCGTGTCGCCGGGTGCGATATCGCACGCCTGCAGGATCCGACCGTCGATCTTCGGGGCGAGCATCGACTGGCCATCGCCAAGCGGGATGGGCGAGTCGGCGAAGGCGAGCTGGCGGTAGGCGGCAGGCACGAAGCGCTCGCGCGGCACGCGCGCGAGTGCCTCAAGGACGCGCGGGTCGAGAACGTCCCAGGCACGAACCTGCTGGTCGACCATCTGCTGGCGAGCGGCTTCGATATCCATGCGCGAATCGGCCTTTGGAAATGCGCCCGTCAAAACGAGGGCGCCGAGGTTACGGGCTTCACCACGGCGCGACAAGGACGCGAGCGGCGCACCAAAACCCCGATTATGGTGAATGTTACTTATCGCTGCCAAGGCCTTCGGTATCCTCGGCTGACTGGGGATATACACGAGTGGACCGCCACGGGGCGGGACCATTGAGACTTCTGAACGACTCGTCTGTGGCGCGACCTCGGCGCCGGCACCCGTAGCAACGGGGCCGGATGCACCGGTCGTCGACGGGGTGAGGGAAGAATCCGTTGACCGTTATCGAAGTCGCCGCGCTCATCGCGCTGGCGCTCGCGGGTGCTGCGGCCGCCGATGCCTGGCGGTCGCGGCGCCGCGTGCGGGCCGCGGAGGAGAACCTCGAGGCCGAGGTCGCGCGCCTCGCCGTGCCCCGCGTCGTCGCGCCGACCGAGGGCTCGTTCCACGTTCTCGTCGATGCCGTCCACGAGGCGGTGCTGATCCACGCCGAACGGATCCTGCTGATCAACCCCAGGTTCGCGACGCTCTTCGGCCATCCCCCCGCCGAGATCATCGGCCGGCACCTCGCCGAGTTCGTCGCGCCCGACTACGCCGAGCTCGTCTCGGACAACGTCCGTAGGCGCCTCGCCGGCGAGCCCGCCGCCGAGCGCTACGAGATCGAGCTCACCGACGAGCACGGCCAGGTAACCCGGCTCGAGCTCGCCGGCACCCTCCTCAAGTACCGCGGCGCGAACGCGATCCTGTTCACCGCGATCGAGATGGTCGGCCGCGCGGCGCACGGCGCCGAGCTCGTGCGCGGCCGTGCGCAGGCGACGCTCGACTCGCTCGGCGACGGACTCGTCACGACCGATTCCTACGGCCGCATCGACTTCGTCAATCGCGCCGCCGAGCAGCTGCTCGGCCAGTCGCTCGCCGAGATCCAGGGCCGCCAGTTCGGCGAAGTCGTCACCGTCGTCGACGAGGCGGACCGGCGCGCGCTCACCGATCCCGTCCGCCAGAGCCTGACCTCGGGCGTCAAGGTGTCGCTCGGCCGGCGCGCGGTGGTGCTGACGCGTGGCGACGGCGCGGAGCGCAGCATCGAGTTGAGCGCGGCGCCGCTCGCCGGCGAGCAGGGCGAGACGGCGGGCGCGGTCGTGCTTCTCCACGACGTCACCGAGCTTCGCGGCATTGCGCGGCAGATGAGCTACCAGGCGAGCCACGACGCGCTCACCGGGCTCGTCAACCGGCGCGAGTTCGAGCGGCGCCTGCAGGACAGCCTCGAGCTCGCAAGGAGCGGCGCGCAGACTCACGTGCTCTGCTACCTCGACCTCGACCGGTTCAAGACCGTCAACGACACGAGCGGCCACATGGCCGGCGACAACATGCTCCGGGAGGTCGCGGCGCTCGTGAAGGATGCGGTGCGCGACTCCGACACCGTCGCGCGCATCGGTGGCGATGAGTTCGCGATGCTGCTGGTGGGCTGCCCGCTCGAGAAGGCGATCCAGATCGCCGAGGACGTCTCGACCGCGATCCGCGACTACCGCTTCGTGTGGAAGGACAAGATCTTCGCGATCGGCGTCAGCATCGGGCTCGTCGAGATCGGTCGCGAGTCGAGTTCGATGGAGGACGTGATGTCGGCGGCGGACTCCGCCTGCTACGTCGCCAAGAGTCGCGGCCAGGGCCAGGTGCACGTCTACTCGGCGCGCGACGAGGCCGTCGCCCGCCAGCGCGGCGAGATCCACTGGCTGCAGCGACTGCAGCACGCGCTCCGCGACAACCGCTTCGTGCTGTACACGCAGCCGATCGTCGCGGCGCCGGCGACCGCCGACCGGGGACCTGCGCTCGAGATCCTCGTGCGGCTCCTCGGCGATGACGGCGCGGTGATCGCACCGGGTGAGTTCCTGAAGGCCGCCGAGCGCTACCGGCTCATGTCGCTCGTTGATCGCTGGGTCGTGCAGGCGGCGCTCGCCGCGCTCGGCCGCGGTGCGATCAAGCTCGCCTCCGGGCGCAGCATCGCGATCAACATCTCGGGCCAGACGCTCGGCGATGCGCAGTTCCTCGAATTCGTCGTCGAGTGCCTCGACCGCACCGGCGTCAGCCCCGGCCAGGTCTGCTTCGAGGTGACCGAGGCCTCCGTCGTCGCGAACCTCGAGCACGCGAGGCGCTTCATCGGCGTCCTGCACGGCATGGGCTGCACGTTCGCGCTCGATGACTTTGGGAGTGGCCTCGGCTCGTTCGCGAACTTGAAGACCCTCGCGATGGACTTCCTCAAGATCGACGGCCTCTACATGCGCAACCTCGCCCGTGACTCGGTCAACCAGGCGATGGTGTCGGCGATGATCAAGCTCGCCCGCACGCTCGACTTCAAGGTGATCGGCGAGCAGGTCGAGGACGCCGCCTCGCTCGATGCGGCCAGGCGCATGGGCATCGACTACATGCAGGGCTACGTCATCGCACGCCCGGAGCCGCTGCAACCGGCTGCCTGAGCCGGCGCTGTGTCACACTCCCGGCATTCATCGCCATGGGGGTCTGCCGTGCGTCATCCCGCCTCGCTCAAGCAATTTCTCGCCGCCGCCGCGTTCCTCGCGCTCGGCCTTGCGAGCGCGCTCGCCACGGGCGGCGAGCGCCCGAAGGTCGAGTTCCTGAACTCCGAGGCGGCCGAGAAGGCCGGCCTGCCGTTTTCGCAGGCGGTCCGCAACGGCGACACGCTCTACCTCTCGGGCCAGATCGGCGCGCCGCCGGGCACCCGCGAGCTCGTTCCCGGGGGCTTCGCTCCCGAGGCGCGCCAGGTGCTCGAGAACATCCGCGCAATCCTCACCGCGAACGGCCGCACGACCGCGGATCTCGTCAAGTGCACGGTCTTGCTGGCCGACATGAGGGATTGGCCGGCGTTCAACGAGATCTACGTGAGCTTCCTCAAGAAGCCGTATCCGGCGAGGAGCGCGATCGGCACCTCGGGACTCGCGCTCGGCGCGCGGGTCGAGGTCGAGTGCATCGCAAGCGCCGGGCCCTGAGGCAGGAGCTTACGGGAGCAGCGGCGCGCCGGTCTTCGCGGCGACGTCCGCCCGGCTGACGCCGGGCGCGAGCTCGACGAGCTTGAGTCCCGCGGGCGTCACGTCGAGGACGCACAGGTCCGTGATGATCCGGTCGACGACCTTCAGGCCCGTCAGCGGCAGCGTGCACGCGGGCAGGATCTTGAGGTCGGTCGTGCCGTCTTTCTTCCGCGCGACGTGCTCCATGACGATGACGACGCGCTCCACGCCGGCGACCAGGTCCATCGCCCCGCCCATGCCCTTGATCATCTTCTTCGGGATCATCCAGTTGGCGAGATCGCCGTGCTCGCTCACCTGCATCGCGCCCAGGATCGCGAGGTTAATCTTGCCGCCGCGGATCATCGCGAAGCTCTGGTCGGAGCCGAAGATCGAGGAGCCCGGGATCGTCGTGACGGTCTGCTTGCCGGCGTTGATGAGGTCGGCATCGACCTGATCTTCAGTCGGGAACGGGCCGATGCCGAGCATTCCGTTCTCGCTCTGCAGCCACACCTCGATGTCCTTCGGCACGAAGTTCGCGACCAGCGTCGGGATGCCGATGCCGAGGTTCACGTAGAACCCGTCTTTCAGCTCGAGCGCGGCGCGCGCCGCCATCTCATCCTGTGTCCAGGCCATCTCAGCCTCCCGTCGGCACGCTGAGCGTGCGCTTTTCGATGTGCTTCACGGTGGCGGGGTTCCTGACGATGCGATGCACGTAGATGCCGGGCAGGTGGATGTCGTCGGGCTTGAGCGTGCCGACCGGGACGATCTCCTCGACCTCGACGACGCAGATGCGCCCCGCCGTTGCCGCCGCCGGGTTGAAGTTCCGCGCGGTGAGGCGAAAGCGCAGGTTGCCGCTCGTGTCGGCGACCTCGGCTTTGACGAGCGAGACGTCCGGTACGAGCGAGCGCTCCATCACGTAGGTCTTGCCGTCGAACTCCCGGAGTTCCTTGCCCTCGGCGACGAGCGTGCCGACGCCGGTCTGTGTGAAGAACGCGGGGATCCCGGCGCCGCCGGCCCTGAGCTTCTCGGCAAGCGTCCCCTGCGGCGTGAACTCGAGTTCGAGCTCGCCGGCGAGGTACTGGCGCTCGAACTCCTTGTTCTCGCCGACGTAGGAGGAAATCATCTTCTTGATCTGGCGCGTGAGGAGGAGCTTGCCGAGGCCGAGGCCATCGACGCCGGCGTTGTTGGAGATGACGGTGAGGTTCCGGGCGCCGGTGTCCTTCAACGCCTCGATGAGCATCTCCGGGATGCCACATAGGCCAAAGCCGCCGACGGCGAGCATGGAGCCATCGCGGACGATTCCCTTGAGCGCGGCGTCTGCCGACGGATAGATCTTGTTCACGGTGCCTCCGCGCCGACCCGAGCCGGCGCTCTACTCGCCATCTTAACCGAGGCCCTGCGGGCCGACCCGCGCCGAAGGCGACGCCGGGGGCAGGCTGATGCGACGCCAGCCGCTCGGGGCGGTCAGTCGGGACGAGCCGCGATGCCGTAGGCAGCTACCCGTCCAGCCGTGACCATTGCGACGACCCCGGTTCGAAACTGCCACCAGGACGTGCCGTATTCTTCCGGAGAACGGCTCAGCGGCTCGCCGTACCGGGCGATCATTTCAGTCGTGCTGAGCCGCGTCAGGTAGGCCAGTTCCGGCGGGGCGGATGACGCATCGCCTGTGAACACAACGGCATAGACGCGGCTCGTGGATGCAGTTATGTCGGGCGTAAGGTAAACGTCGAGCAGCCCGTCGTGTGCGGGGTCGACGGCGTTATAGACCAGGCGGTCCTGCAGCCGTCGCACCGGCTCGCCGCGGGCGTTCGTCAGGGCCGCAAGGGTCATGCCGATCGAAACGCCAGCGAGCGACTGGACCGACGGTCCTAGCGCAGTCCGAGGGATCGGGTGATTGTTTTCGTCATACGCAGTGCGGGGGTGCAATCGCCCCGTCGCCAGCGATCCGCCGACGAGAAGCGCCGCGCCGACGACGACCGTCAGCGCGCGTGTCCACTGGGCCGTCCAGGAGCGCTCGTCGCGGCCTGAGTCGAGCGGCCGAGCCAGCAGCAGGCCGATCAGAAAGCCGGCACACAGGCCGCCGAGGTGCGCGGCGTTGTCGATTCCGCCTATCCGTGCTCCATTCAGGAGGTTGTAGGCAATGAATATCGCGATGCTCGTGCGCTGACGCGCGAGGACCGACTTCGGTACGCCGCCACGATTTCGCAGAAAGAACGCAAGGAGGGCGCCGAACACGCCGAAGATTGCGCCGGAGGCGCCAGCGCCGTTCACGAGGGGATGCCAGAGCAGGCTCGCAACGCTGCCGGCGACTCCGGCGCACAGATAGATCACGAGGTAGCGCGCGGTTCCGAAAATCCGCTCAGCGACGGCGCCATTTACGGACAGTGCGTACATGTTGAACGCGAGGTGCAAGATGCCGAAGTGCAGGAAGGTGCTCGTGAGCAGCCGCCACCATTCGCCACCGAGGGTCAGGGGCGTGTAGTCGGAGCCGAATCGGACCATCGTCTCCGCGTTGGGCACCCAGAAGCCCGCGCCATTGAGCGCGCAGGCGACGAATGCCAGCACGTTGATGGATACGAGCGTGTATGTAGCGGGAGCCCATCGCGATAGTGCGGCGAGGCTCGCGTCGAACGTGGCCGCCTCCGCCATCGCCGGCACGAACTCGGGGTTCGTAGTCCGTGGCAACCGTTTGGCGATCCCCGCCGCTTCCGTCGTGTCCACCGCCTGAAAGCGGACGCTGCGTACTGGACGATCCGGTTCGGCAATTTCGAACGCCAGCCGATCGCCGACTACCTCGAGGTTCCGGACGCTGGAAATCGGGTACGTGAATGTCGTTGGCTTCGGCGTCCGGAACGCGCGCGGTACGCGCGAATAGAGCCGCAGATCGGACCCAAAGAAGCTGATGTCGCCCGGGCCGGCCCACTGGCGACCACCTTTCGGGAATCCGCCCGCGGTCTTATCCGCAGGCCCGAACGTGACGTAGAAAAGCTCGGCGCCGGGCTCAGCACGCAATCCGACCGCTGAAGCTCCGTCGGCGCGCTCCGCAGCGACGAGAGGCGGGCTGAACGCGCGCGCCGCTGTCTTGCCGATGAAGCGAACCGGGATCGAGGATCCGACCTGCAGTCCCATCGCCGCGATCGCGCGGTCGCTCGTTTGCTGGGTTGTACGGACCAGCCGACCGCCGGCCGTCGGCGCGAACTCGAACAGGAGTGTCTGGCGCATGCCACGATCCGGCGAACTGAGTGCTGTAACCGTTGCTACGGCCGCAGCGCCGTCCGCTACGATTCGGCGGCGGTCGTAGCGTCGCTCGCGCAGCGCGATCACGATCGGCGCGATGACCATCCATAGGAACGCCGCGACGATCGTGCCGAGGATCATAAACGCCGCAGATTTGCCCATCGGCTCGCGCTCCGCCATCCACTAGCAAGGTCGAGCGGCTCAGCCGGCAATTCCGGCCGGCAGCAGACACCACCACGGGCGCGAGGCGCCCGTGGTGGTGTCTGCGAATCGGCTAGAGGCGCGTCACCAGCAGAAGCGCCACGATGTTGATGATCTTGATCAACGGATTGATCGCAGGGCCCGCCGTGTCCTTGTAGGGATCGCCCACGGTGTCACCGGTCACGGCCGCCTTGTGCGTCTCGGAGCCCTTGCCGCCGAAGTTGCCTTCCTCGATGTACTTCTTGGCGTTATCCCAGGCGCCGCCGCCCGTGCACATCGAGATCGCGACAAAGAGCCCGGTCACGATCGTGCCGATGAGGAGACCGCCGAGCGCGCGGATGCCGGCGCCGGGGCCCATCAGGTAGTTCATGCCAAAGCCCACGATCACCGGAACCACGATCGGCAGGAGCGAGGGGACGATCATTTCCTTGATCGCGGCGCGCGTCAGCATGTCGACCGCCAGGCCGTAGTCGGGCTTGGCGGTGCCGGCCATGATGCCGGGGATCTCCTTGAACTGGCGGCGCACCTCGACGACGACCGAGCTCGCCGCGCGGCCGACCGCCTCCATCGCCATCGCGCCGAAGAGGTAGGGCACGAGGCCGCCGAGAAACAGGCCAATGATGACCGCGGGGTCCGACAGCGAGAAGATCTGCGCCTTGCCCGCCGCCTCGAGGTTGTGCGTGTAGTCGGCGAAAAGGACGAGCGCGGCAAGTCCGGCCGAGCCGATCGCGTAGCCCTTCGTGACGGCCTTGGTCGTGTTGCCGACCGCATCGAGCGCGTCGGTGATCTTGCGGACGTCCTTGGGAAGTCCCGCCATCTCGGCGATGCCGCCGCCGTTATCGGTGATCGGGCCGTAGGCATCGAGCGCCACGATCATGCCGGTCATCGACAGCATCGCGGTTGCCGCGATCGCGATGCCGTAGAGGCCCTCGCCCGCGCCCGCCGACTCACCGAGCGTATAGGCGCCGTAGATCGCGGCGCACACCGCGAGCACGGGAAGCGCGGTCGACTTCATCGACACCGCAAGTCCCGCGATGACGTTCGTGCCGTGCCCGGTCTGCGAGGCCGCGGCGACGTAGCGCACCGGCGCGTACTCGGTCGCGGTGTAGTACTCGGTGATGACGATGAGCGCCGCCGTGAGCGCGAGCCCGATCAGCGAGCAGAAGTACAGCGGCAGCGCCTGCGCACCCATCATCATCGTCGTGATCGGATAGAAGGCGATCGCCGCGATGACGCCGGAGACGATCACGCCGCGGTAGAGCGCGTTCATGATCTTGCCGCCCTCGCGCGCGCTGACGAAGAACGTGCCGACGATCGAGGCGACGATCGAGGCCGCACCGAGCACCAGCGGATAGAGGATCGCCTCGGCGCCGAGGTTCTTGACGATAAGGCCCGCGAGCAACATCGTCGCGACGACGGTGACCGCGTAGGTCTCGAAGAGGTCTGCCGCCATGCCGGCGCAGTCGCCGACGTTGTCACCGACGTTGTCGGCGATGACGGCGGGGTTTCTCGGGTCGTCCTCGGGGATGCCGGCCTCGACCTTGCCGACGAGGTCGGCGCCGACGTCGGCGCCCTTCGTGAAGATGCCGCCGCCCAAGCGCGCGAAGATCGAGATCAGCGAGCCGCCGAAGGCGAGGCCGACGAGCGAGTGCAGCGACGCATCGGGGTCGGCCGTGAAGTGCAGCATCCCGTAGTAGTAGGAGGCGACGCCGAGGAGACCAAGGCCCACCACCAGCATCCCGGTGATCGCGCCGCCGCGAAAGGCCACCTGCAGCGCCGGGTTAAGGCCCACGCTCGCCGCCTGCGCGGTGCGCACGTTCGCGCGCACCGAGACGTTCATGCCGATGTAGCCGGCGAGGCCGGAGAGCACCGCGCCGACGAGGAAGCCGCCGGCGGTCGCCCAGTTGAGCCCGAAGCCGAGCACGACGAACAGGACGACCCCTGCGATCGCGATCGTCGAGTACTGGCGGTTCAGGTAGGCCGCGGCACCGGCCTGGATGGCCGCCGCGATCTCCTGCATCTTGGCGTTACCGGCCGGCTGCGCGACGATCCAGCGCACCATCAGAAGGCCGTACACGATTGCTACCACGCCCGCGCCAATCGCGAGCCACAGAGCGGTGTCGCTCGACATGGATTTCTCCCCGTCCTAGTCCCGACAATGATTCATGGTTTCTTGACCGGACCGGCGGCATCCAGTGCCTGCCCGGGCCGGCAAGTGACTGAAATGCTTCCGTTTTCCGGGGCAGCCCAAAAAGGGCCGCGCATTATACCTTGAAGTCCGTCGCCAACTTGCGCCGGACGGGCGCGTTCTTGAGTTCAACGTAATCCGGCAGCCCGTCGCGGTAGGGCGGCGGGTCCTCGCCCGCGATCAGCGGGGCGAGGTAGCGCCGGCAGGCTGCGGTGATGCCAAAGCCATCCGCGGTGATGAATTCCTTAGGCACCGTCTTCTCGACATTGGCGACCGCCTCGAGCGGCGCCGACCTGATCGTCCAGCGGTAGGGCTTGTTCGAGGTGCGGATGATGACCGGCAGCACCGCGTTCTGGCCCTTGAGCGCGAACTCGACCGCCGCCTTGCCGACCGCATAGGCCTGCAGGACGTCGGTCTTGGAGGCGATGTGGCGGGCCGCCCGCTGCAGGTAGTCGGCCACCGCCCAGTGGTACTTGTAGCCGAGCCCGTCCTTCACGATGCGGGCGATCTCGGGCGCCGCGCCGCCCAACTGCGAATGGCCGAAGGCGTCCGTCGTGCCCGCCTCGGCGAGAAACTTGCCGCCCGGCCCCCTGACGCCCTCGGACACGACGATCACGCAATAGCCGCGGGAGCCGACGCAGTCCTTCACCCGGTCGAGGAAGGGCTTCTGCTCGAAGGGCACTTCCGGGAACAGGATGATGTGCGGCGCATCGCCCGCCTTCCTGGCGGCGAGGCCACCGGCCGCCGCGATCCAGCCGGCGTGGCGCCCCATGACCTCGAGGATGAACACCTTCGTGGAGGTGCGCGCCATCGAGGCGACATCGAGCGCGGCCTCGCGCGTCGACACCGCCACGTACTTCGCGACCGAGCCGAAGCCCGGGCAGCAGTCGGTGACCGGCAGGTCGTTGTCGACCGTCTTCGGTACGCCCACGCACACGATCGGGTAGCCGAGCTCCGCCCCGATCTTCGACACCTTGAGCGCGGTGTCCATCGAATCGTTGCCGCCGTTGTAGAAGAAATAGCCGATGTCGTGCGCGCGGAACACCTCGATGAGGCGTTCGTACTTGGCGCGGTCCTGCTCGATGCTCTTCAGCTTGTAGCGGGCGGAGCCGAAGGCGCCCGCCGGCGTGTACCTGAGCGCGCGGATCGCCGCCTTGCTCTCGCGCGAGGTGTCGATCAGGTCCTCGGTCAGCGCGCCGACGATGCCGTGCCGACCCGCGTAGAGCTTGCCGATGCGCTTCGGGTGCTTGCGGCACGCGTCGATGACCCCCGCCGCGGAGGCGTTGATGACGGCGGTGACGCCGCCGGACTGGGCGTAGAACGCGTTGCGCTTCGGGGCGGGCTTGGGACGCGGCATGAACTCAACTCCGGAGGACGAGGGCAGGCCGAGAGGATACCCGCTCGCGGCGAACGGCTGAAACGCCGACGGTGGCAGCGGATTTGACGCTACGGGGACGGGGCGGCAGCATATCCGGACAAGTGCGGCCGAGGGGAACCTTGGGGGACCGCTCCGCCACGAGAATTAGACAATGCGAATCGTGCTCCTCGGCGCACCCGGGTCCGGGAAAGGCACCCAGGCCCAGCGGCTGATCGACAAGTACCGGGTACCGCAGGTATCGACGGGCGACCTGTTGCGCGCGGCGGTCGCCGCCGGCAGCGAGCTTGGGCGGCGCGCCAAGGCGACGATGGATGCGGGCAAGCTCGTCGACGATGAAACGATGCTCGGCATCATCCGCGAGCGCCTCGCTGCGCCCGACGCCGCGCGCGGCTTCATCCTCGATGGCTTCCCGCGGACGATCGTCCAGGCCGACGGGCTCGGCGCGCTCCTGACCGACATCGGCCAGCCGCTCGAGGCGGTCGTGCTCATGAACGTCGACGAGCAGCAGCTCTTCAAGCGCCTCACGGGGCGGCGCACCTGCCGCACCTGCGGGCGCGTGTTCAACGTCTACACGGCCCCGCCCTCCAAGCCCCCGCCGTGCTCGGGGCAGTGCGAGGCGCCGGAGCTCTTCCAGCGCCCGGATGACAGCGAGGCGACGATAGGCAAGCGACTCGAGGTGTACGGCGCCCAGACGCGGCCGCTCATCGAGTACTACCGGGCGCGCGGGCTGCTGCGCACGGTCGATGCCGAGGGCGACATCGACCGCGTGACCGAGCGGCTCGAAGCGGCCCTCAAGGGCGGCGCGGGCGCCTGATCCCCTCAGCCGCCGCCAAGCGCGGCGGTGAGTGGCAGGGTAAGCGCCTCGGCGCGCCAGCCGCCAAATACCTCCGCCGGCGCCTCGCCGTGCGCGATGCGCCTAAGGTCGCGCTGCGTCGCGAGCACCTCCGGCGCAAGCTCGAGTTCCGTCGCGATCGCGCGTGCCCGCTCGGTGAGGCGCCGCGCCCGTTCGCGTTCCTCCAGGCTCGGCCGCGACTCGAGGCGCTGCACGATGCCATCGAGCGGCAGCCCGGCGGCCCGCTCGAGCTCGGCCAGGATCGGCGCTCCGAGCTTGCTGGCGGAGGCGCCCGGCATCACATCGAGCGCCTCGAGCGCCGCCCGGTCGCGCGGCGCCGAGCGCGCGATCGCGCGCAGCGCCTCGTCCGCCAGCAGCCAGCCGCGCGGCAGGTTGCGCCTCAGCGCCTCGGTCTCGCGCCACGCCGCGAGCACGCGCAGGCGTTGCTGCTCGGGCGGTGGCAGGGCCTCGGTGCCCTTCAGGCGCTGCCAGGCCTCGCCCGGCTTCGGGCGGTAGAGCTCGGGGTCGGCGAGCGCGCGGCAATCCTCCTCAAGCCACTCCAGCCGGCCGCGCGCGCGCAGCCGCTCCTCGAGGCGTGCGGCGAGCGGCAACAGCCAGCGGACGTCGTCGGCGGCGTACTCGAGCTGGGCGCGGCTGAGCGGCCGGCGCGTCCAGTCGGTGCGCGCCTGGCTCTTCTCGAGCGGCTGGCCGAGCTCGCGCTCGACGAGATCGGCGTAGCCGATCTGCGCGGCGTGGCCGAGGAGCGCGGCCGCGATCTGCGTGTCGATGAGCGGCGCGACCGGGGTCCGGGTCAGCGGCAGGAGCACCTCGAGGTCCTGGCGGCCGGCGTGCAGCACCTTGGGGAGGCGAGCGTCCGTGAGGAGCGCGGCGAGCGGCGCAAGGTCGAGGTCCGCAAGCGGGTCGATGAGCGCGACGGCCTCGCCGTCCCCGAGCTGCACCAGCGCAAGCTCGGCGAGGTAGGTGCGCTCGCGCAGGAACTCGGTGTCGAGTGCGAGGCGCTCGCCCCGGGCGAAGCCGGCGGTCGCGGCGGCGAGTGCGGCGGAGTCGGAGATCAGCGTCAGCGGGATCGTCACGGGTACTGTTGGCCGGCAGGTTACAATCGACGACGCATTATGCGGGTCGCGAGCGTGCGATCCCAACTCGGAACGGTGATGCTCGGCCCAATCGGCGTCTTCTGGGACATCGTCTTGCTGCGCCGCGGGCCGCGCGACCTGCCGGCCGCGTGGCCGCTATTGGCGGCGGCGGCGATGGCCTCCTTCGCGATCGAGTTCGGCATGATCGCGAGCCGGGTGGGCGCGGGCTCCGCGCTTGGGCGCGCGGCGCTCGACCTCGCGCTGACGACCGCGGTGTTCTCGACGCTGCTTGGGCTGCGCGGCCAGGGCCATCGCCTGCTGCAGACGCTGACGGCGCTCTTTGGCGTGGATGCGCTCCTGTCGTTGCCACTCGCGGTACTCGCGCTCTACTCGAGCGGCGACGCGCAGCAGCTCCTGCCGGCGCTCCTCTTCCTCGCCGTCCTCGCGTGGAACCTGCTCGTCATCGGGCACATCGTGCGCGTGGCGCTCGAGGTGCCGTTGCTGAACGGGGTGGCGGTGGCGATCAGCTTCACGATCCTCTCCCTGCTGATCCACCGAGCCTGGCCGGCGGCGGTCGCGAGCTGATGCGCGTCCACATCCTCGGCATCTGCGGCACGTTCATGGGTGGCATCGCCGCGCTCGCGCGCGAGGCGGGCCACGAGGTGACGGGCTCCGACAAGAACGTCTACCCGCCGATGAGCTCGCAGCTCGAGGCGCTCGGCATCCGCCTGACCGAAGGCTGGGATCCGGCGCAGCTCGATCCCGCGCCCGATGTGGTTATCGTCGGCAACGCGCTCTCGCGCGGCAACCCCGCCATCGAGGCGATGCTCGACCGCGGGCTTCGCTATGCGTCCGGGCCCGCCTGGCTCGCCGAGCACGTGCTCGGCGGGCGCTGGGTGCTGGCGGTCGCGGGCACCCACGGCAAGACCACGACGTCGGGGATGCTGACCTGGATCCTCGAGCACGCGGGGCTCAACCCCGGGTTCCTGATCGGCGGGGTGCCCGGGAACTTCAGCACTTCCGCGCGCCTCGGCGCGGCGCCCTTCTTCGTCGTCGAGGCGGATGAGTACGACACCGCGTTCTTCGACAAGCGCGCCAAGTTCGTCCACTACCGCCCGCGCACTGCGATCCTGAACAACCTCGAATTTGATCACGCCGATATCTATCCGGACATCGCGAGCATCCGCCGCATGTTCCATCAGCTGGTGCGCACGGTGCCCTCGAACGGCCGGCTCATCGCCAACGGCGCGGACGATGAGCTCGCGCTCGCGCTCGCGCTCGGCGCGTGGACTCCGATCGAGCGCTTCGGACGCGAACCCGGCGCCGAATTCAGCGTCGCCGCGCGCGTGCCCGACTGGTCCGAGTTCGAGCTCTTCCACGGGACGACGACGCTCGGGCGCGCGCGCTGGGGGCTGATCGGCGCGCACAACGCCGAGAACGCGCTCGCCGCCGTGCTCGCGGCGCGCCACGCGGGCGTGCCGCCGGCGCTCGCGCTCGAGGCGCTCGCGAGCTTCAGGAACGCGCGGCGACGCATGGAGGTGCGCGGCACCGTCGGCGGCGTCACGGTCTACGATGACTTCGCGCACCACCCGACCGCGATCGCGATGACGCTCGACGGGCTGAGACGCAAGGTCGGCGCCGCGCGCATCCTCGCGGTGCTGGAGCCGAGGTCCGCGACAATGCGCCTCGGCGTCCATCGCGACACGCTCGCCGGTTCCTTCGCCGCCGCCGACCGCGTCTTCCTGTTCGAGTCCCCCGACCTCGGCTGGGACGTGCGCGCCGCGACCGAAGTGCTCGGCACGCGCGGTACGGTCATCGGCGTCGTCGATGCACTTGCCAAGGCCATCGCCGCCGAGGCACGCGCGGGCGACCATGTGCTCGTGATGAGCAACGGTGGCTTCGGGGGACTGCACGAGAAGCTGCTGGCGGCGCTTGCGGCCAAGGGCTGAGGATGCGCACGCTACCGCTCTTCCCGCTCGCCTCGGTGCTCTTTCCAGGCGGCCCGCTGGCGCTTCGCATCTTCGAGCCGCGCTACGTCGACATGGTCGGGCGCTGCATGCGCTCATCGACCGGATTTGGCGTCGTGCTGCTGGTCGAGGGCCGCGAGGCCGGGCGCGGTGCGATGACGACGGCGGCGATCGGCACGGAGGCCGGCATCGTCGACTTCAACCGCCTCGACGACGGGCTCCTCGGCCTCACCTGCATCGGCCGCGAGCGCGTGCGGATCCTGCGCGCGTGGCGGCAGGAAGACGGGCTCAACCTCGCCGAGGTCGAGGACCTGCCGGCCGATCCGCCCGCGGCGGTTCCCGCGGCCTGCGCGCACCTGCCGGAGGCGCTGAGGCGGCTGTACCCCGAGCTCGAGCCGATCTACACGTGGGTTGCGCCCAGGTGGGAGGACGCCGGCTGGATCGGCAACCGCCTCGCCGAGCTCGCGCCGCTCGATGCGTGCGTGAAGCAGACGCTGCTCGAGTTCGAGGATCCGCTCGAGCGGCTCAACTACCTCGCGCCCATGATCCGCTTGAGCGCCGAGCAGATCGACAGCTGAGCTGGGTTAGATCGTGCGGTGCCAGTGGCGGAACCGGCCGCGCAACGCCACTAGCACCGCGAGGATCACGAGCGTCCAGGCGAGCACCAGCCAGCCCGTGTAGCCGGTCGTCGGGCTGATCAGCCACTCGAGCGGGGAGGCGGGGTTCTCGCGGGTCGTGCCGACGGTCGCGCGCATCACGAAGACCCAGCTCGCATGCAGCCCGACGCCGACGGCAATGTTGCCGGTCCACCAGGCGCAGGCGCCGAGCAGGACGCCGACAGCGAGCAGCGCGAGCCACGCATCGATGATGCCGGCGGGCGCGAGGAAATTGCTGACCGAGGCGTGCAGCAGGCTCAAGCCGCTGTGCCAGGTCACTTCCTCCGGCGGAATGCGCGTGCTTGCGAGGAAATGGACCGAGGCATAGACGATCGCGACGAGGACGATCGCGAGGAGCGGGCGCCTGAGGTCCCTGAGCACCGCGCCGAACATGAGTCCGCGGAAGAACGTCTCTTCCACGAAGCCGACGACGAGCCCGGAGAGGAGCCCGGCGCCGATCGCGCTCAGGAAGAGCGGCACGTTGAGGTCGGGCCGCGCGACCCTGACGCCGAGCGCGAGCATCGAGACGGTCACGGGCAGCATCGTCACGAGCCCGGCAATGAGCCCGATGCCGAACTGCCTCAGCCAGCGTGGCCTGGGCGCTCCGTAGCCGTAGTCGCGCGCACCGCGGAGCCTCAAGCGTCTCACCACCGTGATGATCGCGAGCAGCATCAGGAACTGCCACAGCCGCGTCGCGATCTTGTCGAACCACCACGCGGGGAAGTGCGGATGAAGGCCGAGGTAGACCGGGTAGGCGAGGACCGCGGCCATGAGGACCGTGACCACGATGATCGCGAGGAACCAGAAGAACGTCCGCATCGCGCCACGGTACGCGAGCGAGCCTGAGGCGACAACCGAGCGGGGCTAGCCGCCCATCAGCGCGGCGTGCGCAGCGCGAGCGCGCGGAACGCCTCGATCACCGGCGCCGCCGGCAGACCTTCGAGGGCGCCGGGCGGGTCGGCCCGCAGGCACACGACCGGAGCCGCGGCCGCGCCCCACGGGCGGTAGAGCGCCGGGTCGGCGGCGCCAAAGAGCACGACCTCGGGAAGGCCGACGGCGGCGGCGGCGTGCGCGGGACCGGTGTCGACGCTGACGAGCGCGTCCGCCGCCTCGAGGAGCGCGAGCAGGCGCGGCATCGGCAGTTCGTTCGCGACATTGATGACGGCGGGGTCGCCAAGTCGCGCCCGCACGTCCTCGTTGAGCGCGTGCTCGCTCGGCACGCCGATCAGCAGCACGCGATGTGAGGGGCAGCGCAGGCGCATCGCCGCGATGACCTCGGCCCAGCGCTCCTCAGGCCAGTACTTGGTGTTGCTGGCGCGACGCCGGTCGCCGCGGCGCATCGTTCGCTTGTTGCCGACCTGTACGAGGAGGAGCCGGCGGCCGGCGAGGTCGCGCGCGGCGCGCCAGCTCGCGAGGTCCGCGCGCGCCGCCGCCGATACCTCGAGCGCGGCGCCGAGGGTCGCGGCCGGTGGTGGTGCCCGCGTGCCGAGTGCGCGCGGATTCTCGGCCGCGACGCGCGCGAAGCGCTCGAGGTAGTGCTCACCCGGCCGGCGCGGCAGCGACTCGGCGTCCACCAGCCACTCAGGTCCGATGCCGGCGCGGCCGAGCAGCGACTTGCCGATGCCGCCGGGATCGAGGAACCAGGTAGGGCCCACGCCACGCGCGCGCAGGCGCCTGACGAGATCCCACTGGTCGGGGCTTAGCACGTACGGTCGCCGCCGGCTCCTGAGGAGAAAGAGCTCGCCGACGCCCGGCTGGCCCTCGAGCAGCGGGCCCGTCCAGCTGCCCGAAGAGACGATGTCGACCGGCGCGCCAAAGCGCGCGGCGAGGACGCGGATGAGGGGCAGCAGCAGCACCATGTCGCCGAACGCCCCGCAGCGCATCACGAGCGGACGCCCCGGCACCGCCATCGGCCCGCTCAGTCCCGCAGCGCCGCGAATGCGCGCGCCGCGGCCGCTAGCGTCGCCTCGAGCTCGGCCGGGCCGTGCGCGGCGGAGACGAAGCCGGCCTCGAACGCGGAGGGCGCGAGGTAGACGCCGTGCTCGAGCATCGAGTGGAAGAAGCGCTTGAAGCGCCCGACGTCGCAACTCGTAGCTCCAGCGAAGTCGCTGATCGAGGCCTTGTCGGTGAAGAACAGGCCAAACATGCCGCAGACGTGGTTGGTCGCGATCGGGATGCCGGCGGCGGCGGCGGTGCGCTTGAAGCCCTCGATGAGCGCATCGGTCGTCGCGCCGAGGCGCGCGTGAAATCCCGGCACCTCGAGCGCCGCGAGCGTGGCAAGTCCCGCTGCCATCGCGACCGGGTTCCCCGACAGCGTGCCGGCCTGGTAGACGGGGCCGAGCGGCGCGATGCGCTCCATGATCTCGCGCCGGCCGCCGAACGCGCCGACCGGCATGCCGCCGCCGACGATCTTGCCGAGCGTCGTGAGGTCGGGCTTGATCCCATAGAGCGCCTGCGCGCCGCCGAGCGCGACTCGAAAGCCCGTCATCACCTCATCGAAGATCAGCACCGCGCCGTGGCGTGTGCATTCCTCGCGCAGCAGCTCGAGGAAGCCGGCCGCCGGCGGGATGCAGTTCATGTTGCCGGCCACGGGCTCCACGATCACGCAGGCGATCGAGCCGCCCTTCGTCCGGAAGAGCTCGCGCACCTGCGCGAGGTCGTTGTAGCTCAGGGTGAGCGTGTACGCGGCGAGCGCCGCCGGGACGCCGGGGGAGGTCGGCACCCCGAGGGTCAGCGCGCCGGAGCCTGCCTTCATCAAGAGCGAGTCCGAATGCCCGTGGTAGCAGCCCTCGAACTTCACAATCGTGTCGCGGCCGGTGAAGCCGCGCGCGAGGCGGATCGCGCTCATCGTCGCCTCGGTTCCCGAACTCACCATGCGCACGAGCTCGATCGAGGGCACGAGCCGGCAGATGAGCCGCGCAAGATCGGTCTCGAGCGCCGTCGGGGCGCCGAACGAGAGGCCATCCGCCGCCGTCAGCTGCACGGCCCGGATCACCTCCGGATGCGCGTGGCCGAGGATGGCCGGGCCCCAGGAGCCCACGTAGTCGACGTAGCGGGTGCCCTCGGCGGACCACACGTGGGGGCCGGCGGCGCGCGCGAGGAACACGGGCTCGCCGCCCACGCCGCGGAACGCCCGGACCGGCGAGTTCACTCCGCCGGGGATGAAGCGGCAGGCTTCCTGATAGAGTTCATGTGAGCTGGGCACGGGCACCTCCAGTGCGCAGTCTACGGCGACCCGAGTGCCCGTGGCACGTTCCGGAATTCCGAAGTGAAGGTTGGACGATCGAATGAGCGATGAGCTGAAGACGTGGATCTGCGTGATCTGTGGTCACGTGTACGAGGAATCGAAGGGCGATCCGGACCGCGGCATCGCGCCCGGTACGCGCTGGGCCGACGTGCCGGCCGACTGGAGCTGCCCCGACTGCGGCGCCAGCAAGGACGATTTCGAGATGGTGACGTTCTAGCCGGCGCGGCTCTGCGCGGGTGCCTGGGCGAGGGCTTCCACGCGCTCGACCGCGGTCACGATGTGGCCGTCGGCATGCAGGCGCAGCCACCGGTAGCCGGGCGGCCGCCGGTCGATCGCGAAGTTGTCGGACTCGGGCTTGAACTGCGCGCAGGTCGAGGGCGTGCACATGAGCCGGACGCCGTTGCGCGAGCCTTCCCACGCCTGGTGCACGTGACCCCAGAGGACCGCGCGCACATTGCGATGCCGGTCGAGAACCTCGAACAGCTCCGCCGGGTTCGCGAGCGCAACGCTGTCGAGCCAGCGGCTGCCCATCGGTACCGGATGGTGGTGGAGGCAGATAAGCGCGTGGTGGTTCGGGTGCTTGGCGAGCGCCACTTCCAGCCGCTTGAGCTCGGACTCGCTCAAGCGCCCGGCCGGCGTCCCGGCCACGTAGGAATCGAGCATCACGAGCAGCCAGTTGCCGTGCACGGCGCTGCCGCCGACCTGGAACGGCCGCGAGGCGAGCGCCGCGTCGAGTGCGGCCGGATCGTCGTGGTTGCCGGGGATGCAGTAGACCGGCACGGTCGATGAGCCGAAGAGCGCCCGCACATGCGCGTAGCCCGACGGGTCGTCCTGCACGAGATCGCCGGTCAGCAGCACCGCATCGCAGCCGGCTTCGCGCCGCTGCGCGGCGGCGAGCGTCGCCTCGAGCGAGGGAAGCGACGCCACGCCACGCATCGCACCGTCCGCAGCCCCGTAGAGGTGCAGGTCGGTGAACTGGACGATGCGAAGCGGTGCCGTGCTCAAGGGAATATGTGACCTATGTCCGCGGGCGCCCCGCGACGAGTTCGGCGGAGCATAACAAGGCGGGGCGGGCTCGAAAGTGAAGCGCATCAAGCGCGCTTGTAGGCGCGGATGATGCGACGCACAGTTAGTGTTTGGAGGGTGCCCCGCGCACGGGGTTCCACTTTAATTGCGCAAATGAGAAGGGGTCGACGGTTGCCCGTCGACCCCTGCGGTTTCACCTAATCCGGAACCCTCAATAGCGGTAGTGATCGGCCTTGTAGGGTCCGTCGATTCCTACACCGATGTAGGACGCCTGCTCGGGGGAGAGGCGCGTCAGCTGCGCACCGATCTTCTTAAGGTGCAGGCGCGCCACGTGCTCGTCGAGGTGCTTCGGCAGCGTGTAGACCTCTTTCTTGTATTTCGTCGGCGACGTCCACAGCTCGATCTGCGCCAGCGTCTGGTTGGAGAACGAGTTCGACATCACGAACGAGGGGTGCCCCGTGCCGCAGCCCAAGTTCACCAGCCGGCCCTTGGCGAGCACGATGATGCGCTTGCCGTCCGGGAAGATGACGTGGTCGACCTGCGGCTTGATCTCGTCCCAGGTGTACTTGGCCAAGCTCGCGATGTCGATCTCCGAGTCGAAGTGGCCGATGTTGCAGACGATCGCGTTGTGCTTCATGCGCTGCATGTGGCCGTGGTTGATCACGTGCAGGTTGCCGGTCGCGGTCACGAAGATGTCGACCTTGTCGGCGGCCTCGTCCATCGTGACGACCTTGTAGCCGTCCATCGCCGCCTGCAGCGCGCAGATCGGGTCGATCTCGGTGACCCACACCTGCGCCGACAGTGCTTTGAGCGCCTGCGCGCTGCCCTTGCCGACGTCGCCGTAGCCGGCGACAAGCGCGACCTTGCCCGCGATCATCACGTCGGTGGCCCGCTTGATCGCATCGACCAGCGACTCGCGACAGCCGTACAGGTTGTCGAACTTCGACTTCGTGACCGAATCGTTGACGTTGATCGCCGGGAACAAGAGCCGGCCTTCCTTCTGCATCTGGTAGAGCCGGTGTACGCCCGTCGTCGTCTCCTCGGTCACGCCGCGGATGTTCTTGGCGATGCGGCCGTAGAAGCCGGGCTTCGACTTGAGGCGCTGGGCGATCGAGGCATAGAGCGCGGTCTCCTCCTCGTTGGTCGGCTTCGCGATGACGCTCGCATCTGACTCGGCTTTGAGCCCGAGGTGCACGAGCAGCGTCGCATCACCGCCGTCGTCGAGGATCATGTTCGGCGTGCCGCCGTCCGACCACTCGAAGATACGATGGGTGTACTCCCAGTACTCCTCGAGCGACTCGCCCTTGTAGGCGAACACGGGCGTCCCCGCCTCGACGATCGCGGCAGCCGCGTGGTCCTGGGTCGAGTAGATGTTGCAGGAAGCCCAGCGCACGTCGGCGCCGAGCGCCTTCAGCGTCTCGATCAGCACCGCGGTCTGGATCGTCATGTGGAGCGATCCGGCGATCCGGGCGCCCTTCAGCGGCTGGCGGGCAGCGTACTGCTCGCGCACCGCCATGAGACCGGGCATCTCGGTCTCGGCGATCGCGATCTCTTTGCGGCCCCAGGCCGCATCGTTCAGGTTGGCGACGCGAAAGTCGCTATTCAGCTTCACTAAAGCGCTCATTCAATCTCTCCTTTTAAGAGAAGGAATGGGCGCCGTTGTCGTGTCGACCGTCTCCCCGAGCCTGGCGGCCGCGAGGTAGAACCTCCGGTCCGCTGCAGCGCCCCTCGGCGTGACGGTTCTGATGTATCCCCTAGCGGGCGTCGGCCTTTAGGGCGCGAGCCTTGTCGGTGCGCTCCCAGGTGAACTCGCTCTCGGTGCGGCCGAAGTGGCCGTACGCTGCGGTCGCCTCGTAGATCGGGCGGGCGAGGTCGAGCATCTGCCTGAGGCCGTACGGCGTCAGGTCGAAATGCCGGCGCACGAGCTTGGTGAGCTTCTCGCGGCCCATCTTGCCGGTGCCGAAGGTCTCGACCATGACGGAGGTGGGCTCGGCCACGCCGATCGCGTAGGACACCTGCACTTCGCAGCGCTCGGCGAGGCCGGCGGCGACGACGTTCTTGGCGACATAGCGCGCGGCGTAGGCGGCCGAGCGGTCGACCTTCGAGGGATCTTTGCCGGAGAACGCACCGCCGCCGTGGCGCGCGTAACCGCCGTAGGTGTCGACGATGATCTTGCGGCCGGTGAGGCCGCAGTCACCCACCGGGCCGCCAATGACGAACTTGCCGGTCGGGTTGATGTGGAACTTCGTGTGCTTGTCGATCCAGCGCTTCGGCAGGACCGGCAGGATGATCTCCTCCATGACCGCCTCGCGCAGCTTGCGCTGGCCGATGTCCGGGGAGTGCTGCGTCGAAAGGACCACCGCCTCGATACCGACCGGGCGATCGTGCTCGTAGCGGAAGGTGATCTGGCTCTTCGCGTCGGGCCTCAGCCACGGCAGCCGGCCGCTCTTCCTCACCTGCGCCTGCTTCTTGACCAGCCGGTGGGCGTAGGTGATCGGCGCCGGCATCAGCACGTCCGTCTCGTTGGTCGCGTAGCCGAACATGAGGCCCTGGTCGCCGGCGCCCTGCTTGCGCGGGTCCTTGCGGTCGACGCCCTGCGCGATATCCGGTGACTGCTTGCCGATGATGTTGATGACGGCGCAACTCGCGCCGTCGAAGCCCATGTCCGAATGGTCGTAGCCGATCCTCAGCACCGTCTTCCTGACGAGCGCCTCGAGGTCGACCCAGGCGGTCGTGGTGATCTCACCGGCGACGATGACGCAGCCGGTCTTGACCAGCGTCTCGCAGGCGACGCGCGCCTTGCGGTCCTGCAGGAGGATCGCATCGAGGACGGCGTCGGAGATCTGGTCCGCAACCTTGTCCGGATGGCCTTCCGACACCGACTCCGACGTAAACAGAAAGCTGTTCGCACTCATTTTGGGGGGTCGCGCGCCGCGCCGGCGCCTCCGAATCTGCAAGCCGCCGGAGTATACAGGCCGCACAGCGCCGTTGCCCCTGCCGGATGGGTATTAGACAATAGCGGGCTTCGCCCTCCTGACGCCGAGAACCCCGCATGCCCACCCGTCGGCAACTTGCCAACGCGATCCGCGCCCTCAGCATGGACGCCGTCCAGAGAGCCAATTCCGGGCACCCCGGGATGCCGATGGGCATGGCCGACATCGCCGAGGTGCTGTGGCGGGGGTTCTTGAAGCACAACCCCGGCAACCCGACCTGGTTCGATCGCGACCGGTTCATTCTCTCGAATGGCCACGGCTCGATGCTCCTCTACTCGGTGCTGCACCTGACCGGCTACCCGCTCTCGATCGAGGACATCAAGCAGTTTCGCCAGTTGGGCTCGCATACGGCGGGCCACCCCGAGCACGATCCGAAGCTCGGTATAGAGACGACCACCGGTCCCCTCGGCCAGGGCCTTGCGAATGCCGTCGGCTTTGCGCTCGCCGAGAAGCACCTGGGCGCCACGTTCAACCGCCCCGGCTTCACGCTGATCGACCATCACACCTACGTCTTCTGCGGCGACGGCTGCCTGATGGAGGGGATCTCGCACGAGGCGGCCTCGCTTGCCGGTACCCTCGGACTCGGCAAGCTCATCTGCTTCTACGACGACAACGGCATCTCGATTGACGGCCACGTGCAGGGCTGGTTCACCGATGACACACCGAAGCGCTTCGAGGCGTACGGCTGGCAGGTGATCCGCGGCGTCGACGGGCTCGACGCGGAGGCCGTCACGCGCGCGATCCGCCGTGCCCGCCGCGAGACGGGCAAGCCCACGATGATCTGCTGCAAGACGATCATCGGCTACGGCGCGCCCGACAAGCAGGGCACCGAGGCGGCGCACGGCGCCGCGCTCGGACCTGAGGAGGTCGCCAAGGCCCGCCAGGTGCTCGACTGGCCGTATCCGCCGTTCGAGATTCCGGCGGAGATCGGCAGCGCCTGGAACGCGCGCGCGCGCGGCAAGCGCCTCGAGGCCAAGTGGAACCGACTCTGCAAGGAATACCGCGAAGCCTACCCCGCGCTCGCCGATGAGTTCGAGCGGCGCCGCGCGAATCGCCTGCCGGACGGCTGGCCGGCGCTCGTGCACGAGACGCTCGCCTCCGTGCAGGCGAACGGCACCGCCGTCGCGACGCGCCAGTCCTCGCAGGCGGCGCTCAACGTCTTCGGCCCCCACCTGCCGGAACTCATCGGCGGCTCGGCGGACCTCACCGGCTCCAACAACACCTGGCGCAAGGACTCCAAGGGCATCACCCGCAACGATGCCTCCGGCAACTACGTCTGGTACGGCGTCCGGGAATTCGGCATGTCGGCGGCGCTGAATGGCCTGTCGCTGCACGGCGGCCTCATACCCTACGGCGGCACCTTCCTGACCTTCTCCGACTACGCGCGAAACGCCGTGCGCATGGCGTGCCTCATGCGCGTGCCCTCGATCTTCGTCTGGTCGCACGATTCGATCTTCCTCGGCGAGGACGGACCGACGCATCAGCCGATCGAGCACCTGGCGACGCTCAGGCTCATCCCGAACATGACGCTGTGGCGGCCGTGCGATGCGGTCGAGTCCCACGCCGCCTGGGCGGACGCGATCGAACGGCGCTCCGGTCCCACCGCCCTCATCCTCACGCGCCAGGCGCTGCCGCACCAGCCGCGCAGTCCCGAGCAGCTCGCCAACGTCCGCCGCGGCGGCTACACGCTCATCGAATCGAACGGCGCGCCGGAACTCGTGCTGATCGCGACGGGTTCGGAAGTCGCGCTCATCGTCGAGGCCGCCAAGGCACTCGGCGCGCGCGGCAGGCGCGTGCGGGTCGTGTCGATGGCCTCGACCGAGGTATTCGATGCGCAGCCCGCTGACTATCGTGCCTCGGTGCTGCCGCTGGGCGTGCCGCGCGTGGCGGTCGAGGCGGGCGTGCGCGACTACTGGTGCCGCTACGTCGGCAACCACGACCGCGTCGTCGGCATCGACACCTTCGGTGCGTCGGCGCCGGCCAAAGACCTGTTCAAGCACTTTGGATTCACGACCGAGCACGTCGTCAGCGTGGCCGAAGCCGCGCTCGGCGCCGTCGGTTCGGCACTGCCCCAATAGAGGATTCCACGATGGCGATAAAGATTGGCATCAACGGTTATGGCCGCATCGGTCGCAACGTGCTGCGCGCGCTCTACGAAGGCAAGCGCAACGGCGAGCTGCAGATCGTCGCGATCAACGACTTGGGCGACGCCGCGACCAACGCGCACCTCACCCGCTTCGACACCGCGCACGGCCGCTTCCCCGGCGAGGTGAAGGTCGACGGCGACTCGATGGTCGTCAATGGCGATCGCATCAAGGTGCTCGCCGAGCGTGACCCGGCGAAGCTTCCGTGGGGCGCGCTCGGTGCCGACATCGTGCTCGAGTGCACCGGCCTGTTCGCCACCAAGGAGAAGGCCAGCAAGCACATCGAGGGCGGTGCCAAGAAGGTAATCATCTCGGCGCCGGCCGAAGGTGCGGTCGATGCGACGGTCGTCTATGGCGTCAACCACGGCGTGCTGCGCGCCGACATGACGGTCATCTCGAACGCGTCCTGCACGACCAACTGCCTTGCGCCGCTCGTGAAGCCCTTGCACGACTCGATCGGGCTCGTCGCCGGCATCATGACGACGATCCACGCCTACACCAACGACCAGGTGCTCACGGACGTCTTCCACAAGGACCTGCGTCGCGCCCGCTCGGCGACGATGTCGATGATTCCGACCAAGACCGGTGCCGCCGCCGCGGTCGGGCTCGTGCTGCCCGAACTCAAGGGCAAGCTCGACGGCTTCGCGGTACGCGTGCCGACGATCAACGTGTCGATGGTGGACCTCACCTTCACCGCCAAGCGCGCGACGTCGGTCGAGGAGATCAACAAGCTGCTGAAGGACGCATCGCTGGGTGCCCTCAAGGGCGTGCTCGCCTATACCGACCAGCCACTCGTGTCGGTCGACTTCAACCACGACCCGGCGTCCTCGACCTACGATGCCTCGCTGACGAAGGTCATCGACGGCACGCTCGTGAAGGTCTGCTCCTGGTACGACAACGAGTGGGGCTTCTCCAACCGCATGCTCGACACGACGCTGGCGTGGAGCCGTGCCAAGTGACAGTGACGGCCGGCGCGCGCGGTGGCGTCTCGACGCGAATCGTCCGCATGCAGGACGTCGCGCTCACCGGCAAGCGCGTGCTGATCCGCGAGGACCTCAATGTCCCGATCAAGGACGGACACGTGACCAGCGATGCCAGGATCCGCGCGGCGCTGCCGACGATCCGCCTGGCGCTGGCCGCCGGCGCGCGCGTCATGGTCATGTCGCACCTCGGCCGGCCGGAGGAGGGGACCGCGAGCGCCGAGTTCTCGCTCGCGCCGGTTGCGGCGCGGCTCTCGGAACTGCTCGGCCGCAAGGTGCCTCTCGTCAAGGACTGGCTCGGCGGCGTCACCGTCGAGCCTGGCGAGGCGGTGCTGCTCGAGAACGTCCGCTTCAACAAGGGCGAGAAGAAGGATGCCGAGCCGCTGGCCCGGCAGATGGCTGGGTTGTGCGACGTGTTCGTGATGGACGCGTTCGGCACGGCCCACCGCGCCGAGGCGAGCACGCACGGCGTCGCCAAGTACGCGGCGATCGCCTGCGCGGGGCCGCTGCTCGTCAATGAACTCGTCGCGCTCGACACCGCGCTCGATGCGCCGAAGCGCCCGCTCGTTGCGATCGTCGCGGGCTCCAAGGTCTCGACCAAGCTCACGGTGCTCGAGTCGCTGCTCGCGAAGGTCGACCGCCTCATCGTCGGTGGCGGCATCGCCAACACGTTCCTGCTCGCGCAGGGCAAGCCGATCGGCAAGAGCCTCGCGGAGCCCGACATGGTCGATATCGCGAATCGCCTGCTGGCCCAATCGGGCGCCAAGGGCGTCGAGATCCCGCTGCCGACCGACGTCGTGGTCGCCAAGGAGTTCTCCTCGAAGGCCGAGGCCGACGTCAAGGCGGTCGCGGATGTCGCCGCCGACGAGATGATCCTCGATATAGGCCCCGACACCGCCGAGCGGCTGGCGCAGATCGTCGGTGAGGCTGGCACGATCGTCTGGAACGGACCAGTGGGCGTCTTTGAGTTCGACCAGTTCGGCGAGGGCACCCGCGTGCTCGCGACCGCCATCGCGCGGTCCAAGGCGTTCTCGATCGCCGGCGGCGGCGATACGCTCGCCGCGATCGAAAAGTACGGCGTCGAGGACGGCATCTCCTACATATCCACCGGTGGCGGCGCGTTCCTCGAGTTCGTCGAGGGCAAGGAGCTGCCGGCAGTCGTCATGCTCGAGGCACGGGCGAAGGAGTCGCGGTCATGACCGAGATCATCCGCATGCCGCGCCGTACCAAGATCGTCGCGACGCTTGGGCCCGCGACCGACGATCCGCGCGTGCTAGCCGACCTCATGCGCGCCGGCGCCGACGTCGTGCGCGTCAATTTCTCGCACGGCAAGTTCGAGGATCATGCGCGGCGCGTAGCGCTGGTGCGCGACACCGCGCTCAGCGTCGGTCGCTACGTCAGCATCCTCGGCGACCTGTCGGGCCCGAAGATCCGCGTCGAGCGCTTCGTCAACGGCAAGGTCAATCTCGAGGAAGGCGCCGAGTTCACGCTCGATGTGGCGCTCGACCCGGCTGCCGGCACGATCGAGGTGGTCGGCTGCGCCTACAAGGACCTGCCGCGCGACGTGCACGAGGGCGACACGCTGCTCCTCAACGACGGCCTGATCGTGCTCGAGGTGCTTGGCGTCGAGGGCCCGCGGGTGCGCACCCGGGTCGTCGTCGGCGGCGAGCTCTCCAACAACAAGGGACTCAACCGCCGTGGCGGCGGGCTGTCGGCCGGGGCGCTCACCGACAAGGACCGCGAGGACATCCGCATCGCGGCGCGCCTCGAGGTCGACTACCTCGCGGTCTCGTTCCCGCGCAGCGCCGAGGACATGCACGAGGCACGGCAGCTGTTGCGCGCCGCCGGCGGCAACGCCCGGACGGTCGCCAAGATCGAGCGCGCCGAGGCGATCCGCCATCTCGATGAGATCGTCGCGGCGAGCGATGCGGTGATGGTCGCGCGCGGCGATCTTGGCGTCGAGGTCGGCTACGCGGAGCTCACCGGCCTGCAGAAGCGGATCATCTCGACCGCGCGCCACCACTTCAAGGTCGTCATCACGGCGACGCAGATGATGGAGTCGATGATCCTGAACCCGGTGCCGACCCGCGCCGAGGTGTCGGACGTTGCCAACGCCGTCCTCGATGGCACCGATGCGGTGATGCTCTCGGCCGAAAGCGCCGTCGGCAAGTACCCGATCAAGGCGGTCGAGGCGATGGCGCAGGTCACGATGGGCGCCGAGAAGTACCAGTTCGAACGCGGCACGCGCGCGCGCGAGCGGGTCGACATCACCTTCACCGCGACCGACGAGGCGATCGCGATGGCGGTCATGTACACCGCCAACCACATGGACGTGAAGGCGATCGTCACGCTGACGGAGTCCGGCTCCACCGCGCTTTGGATGTCGCGCATCCGCTCCGACATCCCGATCTACGCGTTCACGCGCCACGAGGTCACGCGGCGGCGCGTGACGCTGTACCGCGGGGTCTACCCGGTCGCCTTCGACGTCACGCACACGGACCCGGAGATACTCTTCCCGTCGATATTCCACCTCTTGGTCGAGCTTGGGCTCTGCGCGGTGGGCGATCGGATCATTGTCACGAAGGGCGAACTCACCGGCGTCCAGGGCGGCACCAACTCGATGAAGATCCTCGAGGTCCGCCTGTAGCGATGCCGAGCCGGGCGCGGCCCGTCGCGCCGACTTGCCAGCGCCGGGACGAGCGGCGAGGATTGCAGCCCAGAGCGTGAGGACGGGATCCATGCAGAAGCTGTTGCTGCGCACTGGCGTCGGGCTGCTGCTCGCGATGCTGGTGCTCGCCGCGCTCGGCTGGTTCAGCTTCCGCCAGAGCCTGCCGGTCCTCGACGGCGATACCGCGGCGAGGGGGCTCACCTCGCGGGTCACCATCGAGCGCGATGCCAGGGGCGCCGCGACGATCAGCGGCCGGCAGCGTGACGACGTCGCCTACGCGCTCGGCTTCGTGCACGCGCAGGACCGGCTCTTCCAGATGGACCTCCTCAGGCGCGCGAGTGCCGGGGAGCTCTCCGCGCTCCTCGGAGCCGGCACGCTCTCGACCGACCGCGAGCTTCGCGTCCACCGCTTCCGGGCCGTCGCGCATGCGGCCGTCGCGGCCGCGGCACCCGCCGAGCGCGCGCTCCTCGAGGCGTACGCGGCGGGTGTCAACGCGGGTGCAGCCGGCCTGCGGGCGCGCCCGTTCGAGTACCTGCTGCTGCGCGCGAGCCCCGAACGCTGGCAGCCGGAGGACTCGGTGCTGGTGGTGCTGACGATGTTCCTGCAGCTGCAGGAAGCGGACGGGCACCGCAAGCTCGAGCGCGGTCTCATCAACGCGGCGCTGCCGGCCGCGGCCGCCGCGTTCGTCTACGCCGATGCCGTCGACTGGGACGCCGCGCTCGATGGCAGCCACCGGCCCGCGCCGGTCGTGCCGGCGGCCGCCGACTACGATCTTCGCAGCCTCGGTAACCTCGATTTCCGGCCGCCCGATCGCGGCGATCGCTCGCGCTCCGCCGCCGGCAGCAACAACTGGGCGCTGTCCGGCAAGCGCACCGCGAGCGGCGCCGCGCTAATCGCCAATGACATGCACCTCGGCATCCGCGTGCCCAACACCTGGTACCGGGCGCGCCTGAAGGTCGAGGGCGGCGGCGGCACATCCGTCGACATCACCGGCGTTACGCTCCCCGGCACGCCCGCCGTCGTCGCCGGCAGCAACGGCCACGTCGCGTGGGGCTTCACTAACAGCTATGGCGACTACGAGGACCTCGTCGTCGCGGTGCCGGATCCGGCGGCGAAGGATCGCTACCTCAGCGCCGCGGGATCGCAGGCGTTCACGCACGTCGCCGAGCGGATCCTGGTCAAGGGCGGCCAGGCGGTCGACCTCGACGTGGTCGGCACCGAGTGGGGCCCGGTGATCGGGCGCGATGCGAGTGGCCGCGCGCTCGTCCTCGAGTGGACCGCGCACGATCCGGCGGCGATCAACCTCGCGCTGGTCGGCCTTGAGTCGGCCGACTCGGTCGAGGCGGCGCTCGGGATCGCCGCGCGCTGCGGCATCCCGGCACAGAACTTCGTGGTCGGCGACTCCGCCGGCCACATCGGCTGGACGATCGCGGGGCAGATCCCGCGGCGGCCGCCCGGGGATCCGAGCGCGCCGCGCCTCTCGACTGACACCGCGGTCGGCTTCACGGGGTGGCTCGCGCCCGAGGATCATCCGCGCATCGTCGACCCCGAGGCCGGGCAGATCCAGACCGCCAACGCGCGCGTAGTCGGCGGCGCCGCGCTCGCGCTCATCGGCGATGGCGGCTACGACCGCGGCGTGCGCGCGAGTCGCATCGCCGCCGATCTCGCCGCGCACGGCAACCGGCAGACGCCGCGCGACATGCTCGCCGTGCAGCTCGATGACTCGGCCGTGTTTCTCGAGCGCTGGCGGGCGCGGCTCGTCGCGCTCCTCGATGCGGCGGCGATCCAGGGCCACACACGCCGCGCCGAACTCAAGGCTGCGCTCGAGGGCTGGCACGGCCACGCGGCGATCGAGGATGTCGGCTACCGGCTGGTGCGGGCGTTCCGCGCCGAGGTGGAGCGGCGCGTCTTCTACGCGATGATCGCGCCGGCGCGCGCGCAGAACCCCGCGTTTCGCTTCGCGCCGCCGGCCTCGTTCGAGGGGCCGCTGTGGCTCCTGCTCGAGACGGAGCCCGCGCACCTCGTGCCGCCGGATTCGGCGAGCTGGCGCGACTTCGAGCTCGTGGCGGCCGACGCCGCGCTCGCGGCGCTCGACGCGCCGTGCCCGAAGCTCGCCGAGTGCAGCTGGGGCCGCGCGAACGTCGTGCGCATCCGCCACCCGCTGTCGCCGGCGCTGCCCGGGCTCGGCGCGCTCATCGACATGCCGGTCGAGTCGCTGCCGGGGGACCAGGACATGCCACGGGTCATGGCGTCCAGCTTCGGCGCCTCCGAACGCTTTGGCGTGTCGCCGGGCCACGAGAGCGAAGCGTACTTCCACATGCCGGGCGGCCAGAGTGGCCACCCGCTGTCGCCGTACTACAAGTCCGACTTCGCGGCCTGGGCCAACGGCGAGCCGACGCCGTTCCTGCCCGGCGCCGCCGAGCACACGCTGACGCTGGTGCCGGCATCCCACTGACCGGAGCTTCCATGCAACGCCTTTCCCGCCTCGTACTCTTGGCCGCGTGCGCCTGTGCGTTGCCAACTGCCCTTCAGGCCGCGACAGCCGAGCACGATGTCGTGATCCGCCACGGCACGCTCTACGACGGCTCCGGCGGCGCCGGCGGTCCCGGCGAAGTCGCGATCGACGGCGACCGGATCGTCTACGTGGGTCCGCACGCGCCCGGCCACGGCAAGCTGGAGATCGACGCGACGGGCAAGGCGGTCGCGCCCGGCTTCATCAACATGCTCGCCCATCCGGAGGAGACGCTCATCGCCGACGGCCGCGCGCTCAGCGACATCGCGCAGGGCGTCACGCTTGAGGTGCTCGGCGAGGACACGATGGGGCCGCTGAATGCCCGCATGCGCGAGCTCGGGCTTGAACGGCAGTCGGACATCCACTATCCCATCGACTGGACCACGCTCGGTGGCTACCTGCAGATGCTCGAGCGGCGCGGCATCGCGCCCAACGTTGCCTCGACGGTGGGCGGGGCGACGGTGAGGACCTACGTGCTCGGCGAGCGCGACGTGCAGCCGACGCCCGAGCAGCTCGCCGAGATGCGCGGCCTCGTGCATACGGCGATGGAGGAGGGCGCGCTCGGACTGTCGACCGCGCTCATCTATAGCCCGGGCTCCTATGCGAAAACGCCAGAGATCGCCGCGCTCGCCGGCGAGTCGGCGCGCTGCGGCGGGATCTACATCAGCCACATGCGCAGCGAGGGTGACCGGCTGCTGGAAGGCGTCGAGGAACTCGTCGAGATCGCGCGCCTGTCGGGCGCGCCGGCCGAGATCTACCACCTGAAGGCCTCCGGGAAGCCCAACTGGGGCAAGCTCGATGCACTCATCGAGCGCGTCAACCGCGCTCGCGCCGACGGCATCCGCATCACGGCCGACATGTACACCTACACCGCCGGCGCCACCGGCCTGGACGCCGCGATGCCGCCGTGGGTGCAGGACGGCGGGCTCGAGGCGTGGATCCAGCACCTCAAGGACCCGGCCACGCGCGCCCGCGTGATCGCCGAGATGCGAAACCCGGCGCCCGCCTGGGAGAACCTGGCGCTGCGCGCCGGGCCCGAGGGCACGCTGTTGCTCGCGTTCAAGAACCCCGCGCTCAAGCCGCTCACCGGCCGCACGCTCGCCGCCGTCGCGGCGGAGCGGCACGAAAGCCCCGAGGACGCGGCGATCGACCTCGTCATCGAGGATGGCACGCGGGTCGGCGTCGCCTACTTCCTGATGTCGGAGGACAACGTGCGGCGCGAGACGGCGCTGCCTTGGGTCAGCTTCGGCTCCGATGAGGGAGCGCCGGCGCCCGAGGGCGTGTTCCTCGAATCCAACAACCACCCGCGCGCCTACGGCAACTTCGCGCGGTTGCTCGGCCGCTACGTGCACGAGGAGCATGCGCTGTCCCTGCCGGAGGCGATCCGCAAGCTGAGCGCGTTGCCGGCGGCGAACCTGTCGCTCGATGATCGCGGCCTCCTGAAGGCGGGGTACGTCGCCGACGTCGTCGTGTTTGATCCCGCGACGATCGCCGACCATGCGACCTACGAGAAGCCGCACCAGCTCGCGACCGGCGTCAGCGAGGTGCTCGTCAACGGGCGGCTCGCGCTCGCGGGTGGTTCGCCGACCGGGGCCGCGACGGGGCGCGTCGTGCGCGGCCGCGCCTGGACGGGCCGGCCGGGCGGCGGCTGCCGCGCCTCGAGCCGCGACTGGCGCTGGAGCCGCTGAACAGTGCGTCCGCGGCCACCGGGCGCCCCCGCTGCCGTACGATGGCGGCTACTTTCCGCCGAGGCCCGCTGACATGACCGTGACCCGATTCGCCAGCACCGACAGCTACGTCGCGACGCCCGACCTCACGATGGCGGTCAACGCCTCGGTGACGCTGGCGCGGCCGCTCCTCATCAAGGGCGAGCCCGGCACCGGCAAGACGCAGCTCGCCGAGGAAGTCGCTCGCTCGCTCGGCAAGCCGCTGCTCGAGTGGCACATCAAGTCGACCACCAAAGCGCAGCAGGGGCTCTACGAGTACGACGCCGTGTCGCGGCTCAGGGACTCGCAGCTCGGCGACGCGCGCGTGAAGGACATCGGCAACTACATCGTCAAGGGCCGCCTGTGGGAGGCATTCAGCTGCGACGTCCAGCCGGTGCTGCTGATCGACGAGATCGACAAGGCCGACATCGAGTTTCCGAACGACCTGCTGCGCGAGCTCGACCGCATGGAGTTCTACGTCTACGAGACGCGCGAGCTCGTGAAGGCGCGGCACCGGCCGATCATCCTCATCACCAGCAACAACGAGAAGGAGCTGCCGGATGCCTTCCTCAGGCGCTGCTTCTTCCACTACATCCGCTTCCCCGACGCCGAGACCATGCGCCGCATCATCGAGGTGCACTACCCGCGCCTGAAGCCGGAGCTCCTGAAGGAAGCGCTCGAGTCGTTCTACAACCTGCGCGAGGTCCCGGGCCTCAAGAAGAAGCCCTCGACGTCCGAGCTCCTCGACTGGCTGAAGCTGCTGCTCGCCGAGGACATTCCGCCGGAGGCACTGCGCTCGACCGATGGCAAGGCCGCGATCCCGCCGCTCTACGGCGCGCTCCTCAAGAACGAGCAGGACGTGCACCTCTTCGAGCAGCTCGTGTTCATGAACCGGCGCAACGCCCGCTGAGGCTCGCCGGTGCTGGTCCGCTTCTTCCTGATGTTGCGCGCCGCGGGCGTGCCGGTTTCGCTGACGGAGTTCCTGGCGCTCCTTGAGGCGCTGAAGGCGCGGCTCGCGGCAGCCGATGTCGGTGAGTTCTACTTCCTCGCGCGCACCGTGCTCGTCAAGGACGAGCGCCACTACGACCGCTACGACCGCGTCTTCGGCGCCCACTTCAAGGGCGTCGAGACCGCCTTCCAGGCGGCCCTCGGCGCGACGCTGCCGGCGGAGTGGCTGAAGCGCCAGGCCGAACTCCTGCTCAGTCCCGAGGAACGCGCCCGCATCGCCGCGCTCGGCGGGCTCGATGCGCTGATGGAAGCGTTGAAGGCGCGGCTCGCCGAGCAGCGCGATCGCCATCAGGGGGGCAACAAGTGGATCGGCACCGCCGGCCGCTCGCCGTTCGGCGCCTACGGCCACAACCCGGAGGGGGTCCGCATCGGCCAGGATTCCGGGCGCGAGCGCAGCGCCGTCAAGGTGTGGGAGCAGCGCGAGTTCAGGAACCTCGACGACGGCGTCGAGATCGGCACGCGCAACATCAAGCTCGCGCTCAGGCGGCTCAGGCGATTCGCGCGCGAGGGCGCGGCGGAGGAGCTCGACTTGGGCGGCACCATCGATGCGACGGCGCGCAACGCCGGCTGGCTCGACCTAAAGCTCGTGCCGGAGCGGCACAACGCGGTGAAGGTGCTTCTCTTCCTCGATGTCGGCGGCTCGATGGACGGGCACGTGCGAGTCTGCGAGGAACTCTTCACCGCCGCGCGCAGCGAGTTCAAGCACCTCGAGTACTACTACTTCCACAACTTCCTCTACGAGACCGTCTGGAAGGACAACCGCCGCCGCCATGCCGAGCGGCTCTCGACGCTCGAACTCATGCGCACCTACGGGCCCGACTACCGGGCGGTGTTCGTCGGCGATGCGACGATGGGCCCGTACGAGATCGCCCAGCCGGGCGGCAGCATCGAGCACTGGAATGACGAGCCGGGGGCGGTGTGGCTCGAGCGCCTGAGGCGCGCCTACCCGAAGCACGTGTGGCTGAACCCCGAGCCCGAGGATCGCTGGGACTACGTGCCATCGATCGGTGTCGCGCGGGGGCTCCTCGAGGGCCGGATGTACCCGCTCACCCTCGGCGGCATCGACCGCGCGATGCGGGCGCTCAACGCCCGCTAGCCGGGCGTGCTCAGCCGGTGGCGGTGGCCGGGGTCGCAGGTGCCGCCGGCACCGCGGGCGTCGCGCCGGCGCCCAACGCCTTCAATTCCTTGAGCACGAACGCGGAGTGCCCCTTCGGATCGACCTTGGCGTAGTGGCGGGCGATGCGACCCTCCGGGTCGATGATGAACGTGTCGCGCTCGGCGAGCTCGAACACGCCGAGCATCCGCACGAGCACGCCATAAGCCGCGGTCGTCTGCTTGCCGCTGTCGGCGAGGATCGGGAAGGGCAGCGAGTGCTTCTCCGCGAACTCCTTGTGCGAGGCGACGTCATCGACGCTGACGCCGAGGAGCACCACGCCGAGCTTCTTGAACGCGAAGATGTTGTCGCGAAACTCGCACGCCTGGGTCGTGCAGCCAGGCGTCTGGTCCTTGGGGTAGAAGTAGAGCACGACCCATTGGCCGTGGTAGTCGGCGAGGCGGTGCCACGCGCCCTGCTGGTCCTGCAGGCGGAAGGCAGGCGCCGGCGCGCCGATCGCAGGCACCGCCGCGCGCGGCGCGCAGGCGGCGAGGAGCGCGAGGAGGAACGCGACGGCGAGCGCGGGCGGGCTCGGGAATCGCAAGCGTGGCGCGGGCATCGGCTGTCTCCGGACGGGCGGCAGCGGGGACTTCGGGGGACCGGCCGCCGGCGGTCGCCAGCACCGATAGTACTGCCGCGCGGGGCATAATGGCCCGAGTGCCGTCGCTTTCCGCTCCCGCCCCTGCCATGACGACCGCGCCTGCCGCCGCGGCCCCGGCGCGCATTGGCCTGGTGCTGCCGGGCGGCGGCGCGCGCGCCGCCTACCAGGTGGGCGTGCTGAAGGCGGTCGCGGAACTCGTGCCGCGCGATGCGCCGCTGCCGTTTCGGGTGATCTCGGGAACCTCCGCCGGGGCCATCATCGCGGCGATCCTCGCCTCGCACGCACCGCAGTTCCGCCTGGGCGTATCGAGCCTCGAGCGGTTCTGGCGCAACTTCCGCGTCGACCAGGTCTTCCGCGCCGATGCCGGCAGCATGCTGCGCGCCGGGCTCCATTGGCTGCTCGCGCTCGTCTCGGGCGGCTACCTGATGCCACCGCCGCGCTCGGTGTTCGACAACTCGCCGCTGCGCGAGCTCCTCGAGCGGCACGTCAACTTCGCGCGCATCCGCCAGCACCTTGATCACGGCAAGCTCGATGCGCTCGCCGTGAACGCCTCGGCCTACCGCACCGCGCTTTCGGTCGCTTTCTACGAGTGCGCGCGCGAGACGACGCCGTGGCTGCACAGCTGGCGGCTCGGCGAGCCGGCCGAGCTTGGCCTCGACCACCTGATGGCGAGCGCGGCCGTGCCGTTCCTGTTCCCGGCCGTCTACATGGACGGCGAGTACTACGGCGACGGCGCGATGCGCCAGCTCGCACCCTTGTCGCCGGCGATCAATCTCGGGGCCGAGCGGCTGCTCGTCATCGGCGTCAGGCCGCCGCCCGTCGTGACCGGCATCACGGCGCCGTCGGCGGAGGTCATCCCGCACTCACACGCGGGCCCCGCGCGCGCGCCCAGCTTCGGCCAGATCTTCGGCTTCATGCTCGACACGCTTTTCATGGACGGCGTGCAGTACGACCTCGAGCGGCTGCAGCGCGACAACCTGCTCATCACGGCGGCCGGCGGCGCGGCGGCGGGGCTGAAGCGCATCGAAGCCGTCTCGATCACGCCGCGCACCGACTTCGGGCCGATCGCGCAGGAACACCAGGAGGATATGCCGCGGCCGCTAAGGATCCTGCTGCGCACGATGGGCGCGGCCAATCCGGGCGGCCGGACGCTCCTCAGCTACCTGTTGTTCCAGGGCAGCTACACGCGCGACCTCATTACGCTCGGCTACGAGGATGGCCTCGCCAGGCGCGAGGAGATTCAGGCGCTGCTGCGCAGCGAGCCGTGACGGGCGACGACGTCCGGATAGCGCGCCGCGAAATGCTGGCTCAGCCGCTCGACCAGGAAGACCGAGCGGTGCTGCCCGCCCGTGCAGCCGATCGCGACGGTGAGATAGCCACGGTTGTTTTCCTGGTAGAGCGGGATACGCCGCTCGAGGAACCCGATGATGTCGGCGAGCAGTGCCTGCACGGCCGGCTGCGCCTCGAGGAAGGCGATGACCGGCGCATCGCGTCCGGACAGTGGCTGTAGCAGCGGATCCCAATAAGGGTTCGGCAGCGTGCGGGCATCGAAGACGAAATCGGCTCCACCCGGGATGCCGTACTTGTAGCCGAATGACTCGAACATGATCGAGAGCCGTCCGGAACGGCGCTTCTCGACGCGCGCCCGGATCATCTCCCGGAGCTCGTGCACGCTCGTATGGGTCGTGTCGATGACGAGGTCGGCGGAGTAGGTGATGGGCTCGATGAGCCGCATTTCCTCGGCCATCGCGCCTTTCAGGTCGATGCCCTCGCGCAGGAGCGGATGGCGCCGGCGGGTCTCGCCGTAGCGCCTGAGCAGCATGTTCTCGTCGGCGTGCAGGTAGATGATCTCGCAGCCGATGCCGCTCTTCCTGAGCTCGCGGACGATGTGCGGGACGCTGGCGATCTCGTCGGGTTCGTTGCGCGCATCGAGGCCGACCGCGCTTCTCTCGTAGATGCGGCTCTTCAGGCGCACCGAATGCGAGATGAAGGCGTTCAAGAGCCCGGCCGGGATGTTGTCGATGCAGTACCAGCCGAGGTCCTCGAGCATGTTGAGGGCCACGCTCTTGCCGGAGCCGGACAGGCCGCTGACGATTACCAGGTGCATCGCACTCTCACGCATCCATGAGGCGGGCAGGTGCACCCGCAGCGCCGATGGTACGGCGTGCGCGGACGCGACGCGAGCGGGGTCTTGTGCAGTGCCGGTTGTCGCCGCGTGGCCGTCAGATGCGGCCGCGCGGCGCCTCGGCGGCGTGGTGATCGGCGCGCTTTTCCTTGTGCTTCTTGACCAGCCGATCGAGCTTGTCGGTCAGGACGTCGACCGCCGCGTACATGTCCGATTCGTCGGCGTCGGCGTGGATGTTGTTGCCGCGGACGTGCAACGTAGCCTCGGCCTTGTGGGAGAGCTTCTCGACGGTTAGCACGCAGTGCACGTCGATGACCTGGTCGAAGTGGCGCACGATGCGGTCGAGCTTCTTCTCGACGTAGCTCTTGAGGGACGCCGTGATATCGACGTGATGTCCAGTCAGGGTGAGCTGCATGCGCGTTCTCCTTGGGATCTACCGACCATTCACCGCACTGTAATCTTGCGTCGTTCGCTCGACGGCGGAATCTGCAGCGCCTCGCGGTACTTTGCGACCGTGCGGCGCGCGACGTTCGCCCCATCCGCGGCGAGGAGCTCTGCGATCCGGCTGTCGGACAGCGGGTTGCCGGCGTCCTCGCCCGCGATCAGCTTCCTGATCTTGGCGCGGATCGCCGTCGAGGACATTTCCGTGCCGTCCGTCGCGCCGACGTGGCTCGAGAAGAAATAGCGGAACTCGAACACGCCGCGCGGCGTGTGCATGTACTTGCCGGTCGTGACGCGCGAGATCGTCGATTCGTGCATCTCCACTGCATCTGCGACATCGCGCAGCACCATCGGTTCCATCGACTCATCGCCGTGCTCGAAGAACTGCACCTGGCGCTGCACGATGCAGCGCGCGACCTTGAGCAGCGTCTCGTTTCTTATCTCGAGGCTGCGGAGCAGCCAGCGCGCCTCCTGCAGCTGCGAGCGCATCACCGCGTGGTCGGCGGCGCGGGTGACGAGGCCCGCGTAGCTCTGGTTGAGCCGCACCCGCGGCAGCGCCCCGGCGTTCAACTCGACCGCCCAGCCGTGCGGGCCGCGGCGCACGAAGACGTCCGGGACCACGTAGTCGGGCTGGCTCGGCTGGATCGTCGAGCCCGGCCGCGGGTGGCAGCCGCGCACCAGCGCGAGTGCGCGCAGCAGCTCATCCTCCTCAAGCTCGAGCGTGCGCCTCAGCACCGTGTGCTGCTGGCCGGCGACGAGGTCGAGGTGCGAGCGCGCGATGCGGATCGCATCGGCGACGCCCGGGGTGTCGGGCGCGAGCTGCGCGAGCTGCAGCTCGATGCACTCGGCGACGTTGCGGGCGCCAACGCCGACTGGGTCGAAGGCCTGCACGACGGCGAGCACCCGCTCGATCTCGGGGAGCGCGACGTTGAGCTCCGACTCGAGCACGCCCCGGATATCCTCGAGCGAGTCGATCAGGTAGCCGTCGTCGTTGACCGCATCGATGATGGCGCGGCCGATCGCGAACTCGCGCGCGCCGAGCCTCGCGAGCTCGAGCTGCCAGGACAGGTGTTCCTGCAGCGTCTCGCCGCGGTCGTCGGAGAATTCCTGCGCACGGTCATCGCCCGACCACGGCGCATCCGAGGTGGCCGCGCCCGGTCCCTCGTCCCAGCCGTCGTCGGAGGCATCCTCGGCCGCGGACTCGGCCGGCGCCGCTACCTCGCTGCCGGTCTCGGTGCGGGTCTGGTCGGGCGCCGGGCCGCTCGCGGCATCGGCGGCCTCGAGCGGTACCTCGCCCTCGCCGTCCTCGTCCGCCTCGAGCATGACGTTCTGCTCGAGCGCTTCGCGCACGGTCTGCTGGAGTTCGAGCGCCGGCAGCTGCAGCAGCCTGATCGCCTGCTGGAGCTGCGGCGTCATCGTCAGCTGCTGGCCGAGGCGGAGCTGCAGTGCGGGTCTTAGCATCGGGGGCGGGGGCTACCTGGGCGCGCCACTACGCGGGCGCCGCCGGTTCACATCCTGAAGTCTTGCCCCAAGTACACCTCACGGACCTCCGGGTTGGCAAGGATCTCCGCCGCGGATCCCGAGGCGATGACTGAGCCCTGGTTCACGATATACGCGCGACCACATATCCCGAGCGTTTCCCGGACGTTATGGTCGGTAATCAGCACTCCGATGCCACGTGCCCGCAAGTGTTCTATGCTTCGTTGAATGTCCGCGACCGATAGCGGATCCACGCCGGCGAACGGCTCATCGAGCAAGATGAACTGCGGATCCGCCGCGAGCGCCCGCGCGATCTCGACGCGTCGCCGCTCGCCACCCGAGAGGCTCTGGCCAAGGCTGTCGCGGATGTGCCCGATGTGCAGCTCATCGAGCAGCGCCTCGAGTCGCGCCGCGCGCGCATCGCCATCGAGCTTGGGTCGCGTCTCGAGGATCGCGCCGATGTTCTGCGCGACGGTGAGCTTCCTGAAGACCGAAGCCTCTTGCGGCAGGTAGCCGAGCCCGAGCTGCGCGCGCCGGTGCATCGGCAGGCTCGTGAGGTCGCGCTCATCGAGCTGGATGCGGCCGCTATCGCAGGGCACGAGCCCAACGATCATGTAGAAAGCGGTCGTCTTGCCGGCGCCGTTCGGACCCAGGAGCCCTACCACCTCGCCCGAGGCGACTTCGAGCGACAGGTCCTTGAGCACCGTCCGGCTCTTGTACTTCTTGCTCAGGTTCGAGGCGGACAGCCGGCTCATGGCTTCGGCTTCGTGTCCGGCTTGTTTGGCTGGATGGTCAGGGTGATCGGGTCGCCGCCCTGATCGTCTGGATTCGCGCGCAGCTTCTGCGCCTTCATGTCATAGACGAGCGTGCGCCCCGAGATCTCGTGCTCGCCGTCGGTGAGCGTGGCGCCGTCGCTAAGGCGCACCGTCGCGGCGCCAAAATCGTAGTCGATGTGCGTCGCGTGGCCACGCGCGACGCGCTTGTCGCGGCGCTGTTCGAATACGGCAGGCGCACCGGTGATCTGGGCATCGACGATGCTGTTCGCGACGAACTTGACCCGTGCCGTATCGCTTGCGATCGAGCCGTCCGGCATCGTGATCTTGACGTTGCCGTGGAACTCCCACTGGCTTCCCTTGGTGTCGAGGCCGTCAGCGGTCGCTTCGTCCGCCTCGATCGCGTAGGGCCCCTGCGTGATGCGAATCGCGTGGAATGCGCCCGTGTTGTTCTTGTAGTCGATGTCCGAGGAGCGGGCGGCGACGTGAACCGCGGCGGTCGGGTCGAACAGGGGCTCGGCGGCGCTCGACGCGACGCAGACAAGGAGTGCTGTCGCGAGCCAGCTAGCGCGTGAAGGTGCCATTGACCGCCGATTCTAGCCGCACGGTCTCGCGCTTCAAGTCGGCCTGCATGCCGCGCGCGCTGACCTGGTTGGTGGACATCTGCATGTGGACCGCATCGTCCGTGGTCGCGCGCTGCTGGTCGACGTCGAGCTTCAGGTGCTCGGTGCGCATCACTGCGCCGCCTTCGTCCGGGAAGCTCACGCGCACGTCGCCCGCGAGCAGCACCGTCTTGCCGCTCGGCAGCAGCGTGCCGCCGAGCGAGGTCATGACCCAGTCGCGGCCCGGCTCCGGCAGGTAGTTGACCTTGAGCTGCTCGAGGGTCACATCGCCGTGCTGCTCGACCTGGCGCGCGTTCGCCGCGTGGACCTTGAGCGTCAGCCTGCCGGTCGCATCGGTCTGCTCGAGTTCGGCGCCTGTCAGGTAGTAGCCAGGCTGGACGATCGCGGCCGGCGCCGCGGGCCCGTCGGAATCCGGCCGCGCCAGCCACCAGGAGGCGGCCGCCAGCAGGGTCAGGAGGCCGAGCGCGACCGGCGGCGGCACTCTCATGTACGCGCTTCGATGAGCAGGTCGCAGATCTCGCGCACCGCACCCGCGCCGCCGCCGAGGCGCGTCACGTGGTGGGCGGCGGCGAGCACCGACGGGTGGGCGTCGGCGACCGCGATCGGCAGCGCAACGAGAGCCATGATCGCCAGATCCGGCGTGTCATCGCCGACGCACGCCGTCAGCGTCGCAGGCACGCCGGTGTCCCGCAGGAGCGCGCCGAGTGCCGCCGCCTTGTCCTGCGCGCCCTGCCGTACGTGGCGGATGCCAAGCTCCGCCGCGCGGCGCGCGACGGCGGGCGACTCGCGCCCGGAGATGATCGCGACCGCCACGCCGGCGGACTGCAGCGCCTTGATCCCGGCGCCGTCGCGCACATGAAATACCTTGAGCGCCTCGCCGTCGGCGCCGAACCACAGGCGCCCGTCCGTCAGCACGCCGTCGACGTCGAGTACGAGCAGCTTGATCCGGTCGGCCGCCTCGAGGTTCACATCACACCGGCGCGCAGCAGATCGTGCACGTTGAGCGCGCCCTGCACGCTTTGCTCGGCGTCGACGACGAGGAGCGCGGTGATGCGGTGTCGCTCCATCAACAGCACGGCCTCCGCGGCCAGCTCGCGTGCGCCGATGGTGCGCGCGTTCGCGGTCATTACGCTTCGCATCGGCGTCGCATGGATGTCCAGGCGCCGGTCGAGCGCACGCCTGAGGTCGCCGTCGGTGAAGATCCCGAGCAGGCGCCCCTCGGCGGACACGATGGCGGTGAGGCCGAGCCCCTTCCGGCTCATCTCGAGCAGCCCCTCCGAGACCATGCTGTCGGGACCGACGCGCGGAATCTCATCGCCCGTGTGCATGACGTCGGCGACGTGCAGCAGGAGTCGCCGGCCGAGGCTGCCGCCCGGGTGCGAGCGCGCGAAATCCTCCTCCGTGAAACCGCGCAGCCGCAGGAGCGCGACCGCCAGCGCATCACCCATCGCAAGCGCCGCCGTCGTGCTCGCGGTCGGCGCAAGGTTGAGCGGGCAGGCTTCTTCGGGGACGCTGACGTCGACGTGCACCTCGGCGGCGCGCGCGAGCGTCGAGGCCGGGTTGCCGGTGAGCGCGACCAGCGGTACGCCGAGCCGCTTCAGGACAGGCACGAGCACCAGGATCTCGTCGGTCTCGCCGGAGTTCGAGAGCGCGAGCACCAGGTCCTCGCGCGTGATCATGCCGACGTCGCCGTGCCCCGCCTCGGCCGGGTGCAGGAAGAACGCGGGCGTCCCCGTGCTCGCGAGGGTCGCGGCGATCTTGCCGGCGATGTGGCCGGACTTGCCCATGCCGGTCACGATCACCCGCCCACGGCAGCCCTCGAGGAGGCGGCAAGCGCGTACGAAGTCGCCATCGACGCGTCGTGCGAGCACCGTGATCGCTTCGGCCTCGATGCCAAGCGTGCGCCGGCCGAGCGCGAGCAGCGCCGCCTCGTCGAGCGGCTCGGGGGCAGTGGTGGATTGCGCAGGCGTCGCCACGCGCGGACCTCAAGAGCGGTGAGTAGGCCATCATAGCAACTCGGGGTACGGGCGGGTCCGGTGCCCGGCGCGCCGGTGCTTTGCCGCCGGGCGCTCTTTCACTACACTCGGCGCCACCCGCAGGTCCGCGGGCAGCTTTTCCCGGGGACGAGCACGCGTATGAAGGTGGCAGAGGTCAAGGCGAGCATCGAAGCCGGATTGCCGGGCAGCCGCGTCATCGTGCGGTCGGACGACGAGGTCCACTTCGAGGCGGTCGTGATCGCCCCGCAGTTCACCGGCCGGCGAGCGCTGCAGCGCCACCAGCAGGTGTACGCGACGCTCGGCGCCGCGGTCGGCCGCGAGATCCATGCGCTCTCGATCGAGGCGCACACGCCCGAGGAATGGTCCGCCCGCGGCGGTACCTGAGCTAAGCCCGTGGACATGCTGCAGATCCAGGGCGGCACGCCGCTGACCGGCGAGGTCAAGATCTCCGGTGCCAAGAACGCGGCGCTGCCAATCCTCGCGGCGACGCTCCTGGTCGACGGGCCGGTCACCGTCGGCAACGTCCCGCACCTGCACGACGTGACGACGACCAACGAGCTGCTCGGCCGCATGGGCGTCACTGTCTCGATCGACGAGCGCATGCGCGTCACGGTCGATGCCTCCTCGATCACCGACCTCGTCGCACCCTACGAGCTCGTGAAGACCATGCGCGCCTCGATCCTGGTTCTCGGTCCGCTGCTGACGCGCTTTGGCCGCGCGGACGTGTCGCTGCCCGGCGGCTGTGCGATCGGCGCGCGGCCGGTGAACCTGCACGTCACGGGCCTGCAGCAGCTCGGCGCCGACATCCGCATCGAGAACGGCTACATCAAGGCGCGCGCGGCGCGGCTGAAGGGCGCTCGGCTCGTCCTCGACACGGTCACCGTCACCGGCACCGAGAACCTGATGATGGCGGCGACGCTCGCCGAGGGCACGACCTACATCGAGAACGCGGCGCGCGAGCCCGAGGTCGTCGATCTCGCGAACTTCCTGAACGTCATGGGCGCTCGGATCACGGGCGCGGGCTCCGACACCATCACGATCGAGGGTGTAGAGCGCCTGCACGGCGGTCACTACGAAGTGCTGCCGGACCGGATCGAGGCCGGCACCTTTCTCGTTGCCGGCGCCATCACGCGCGGCCGCGTGAAGGTACGCAACACCGTGCCGCACCACCTCGACGCGGTCCTCGCCAAGCTCACCGAGGCGGGCGTCGAGGTGACGACCGGCCAGGACTGGATCGAGGTCGACACGCACGGGCAGCGACCGCGCTCGGTCGACATCCGCACGGCGCCGCACCCTGGCTTCCCGACGGACATGCAGGCGCAGTTCGCCGCGCTCAACACGGTGGCCGACGGCGTCGCGACGATCACCGAGACGATCTTCGAGAATCGCTTCATGCACATGCTCGAGATGCGCAGGCTCGGTGCCGACATCCGCCTCGAGGGCAATACAGCGATCATCCGTGGCGTACCGCGCCTGACGGCCGCGCCCGTCATGGCGACCGACCTTCGCGCCTCGGCGAGCCTCGTGCTCGCCGGCCTCGTCGCCGATGGTCGCTCGCAGGTCGAGCGGATCTACCACATCGACCGCGGCTACGAATGCATCGAGGAAAAGCTGAGCGCGCTCGGCGCGCAGATCAAGCGCGTTCCGGGACCCTCGCGCTAGAGCGCTAGCTAGCGCTCTAGCGGACGGGCGACGATCGGCAGCTGCGCCGAGAAGCGTCCCTGCCCCGGGCGCAACACCTCGAGCCGCACCGTGCTGCCGGGCGCCTGGCGGGCGATCGAGCCGAGGAACTCCTGGTCGGTCCCGATCGCCTTGCCATCGAGCGTGGTCAGCACGTCGCCGCGGGCGAGGCCCGCCGCCGGGGCGGTGCTCGAGGTGTCGATGTCCATGATCTGCACGCCGTGCACGGGCTCGCCGCGCGAATCGACGGCCGCGGCCGGCAGGCTGCGGACGACGAGCCCTGACCAGCCCCGCGTGACCCGGCCGCGCAGCTCGATCTCGGTCGCGACGCCGCGCACGAGGTTCACCGGAATCGCAAAGCCGATGCCCTCGACACCCTGCTCGCGCGACAGGACCGCCGTGTTGATGCCAACGAGCCGGCCGTCGGTCGTCACCAGAGCGCCGCCAGAATTCCCCGGGTTGATCGCGGCGTCCGTCTGGATGAAGTTCTCGAGCAGCGCGACGCCAACCTGCGAACGGCCGGTCGCACTCACGATCCCCTGCGTGACGGTCTGGCCGAGACCCTCGGAGTTGCCGATCGCGAGCACGACGTCGCCGACCCGCAGCTGGTCCGAGCGGCCGAGCGCCATGACGGGAAGCTTCGGCAGGTCAATCTTGAGGATCGCGAGGTCGGTGTCGGGGTCGGTGCCGACGAGCTGCGCCGGCGCCGAGCGGCCGTCGAGCAGCTGCACCGCGATCTCCTGCATGCCGCGCACGACATGGAAGTTCGTCGCGATGTGGCCCTTGGCATCGAGGATGACGCCCGAGCCCAGGCTACTCTCCGAGCGGCGGCGGAACTCCGGCAGGCCCGGCAGGAACGGCGCGAGCTGCGCCGGCACCTGCCGCTCGATGACGACGCGGCGGGTCGAGATGTTGACCACCGCCGGGGCGCCACGCGCCACCGCGTCGGCGTAGCTCGAGGGCCCGGCGTTTCGGGCGGGCGCCTCCGCCGGCTCGGTCGGCGGCTCCGCCGCGACCGGGGTGACGGGCAGGGTGGCCGCCGGCGCGGCGGGCGCGGCGGCGGGCCGCGTGGCGGCGGCGCTTCGGGCCGGCAGGAGGCTCGGGTCGACGTAGATCGCCGCGAGCGCGATGGCAAGGCCGAGCGCGATCCACGGTGATAGAAAGGTCGCGAGTCGAAGGAATCGGTGCACGAGGCTCCCCCGCGCGCGATCCGCAGCGGCCGGTCCGCTGCATGACGCGGTGCAACGTGTGTATAATGCGCGATCCCTCGAATTCGCGAAACCGTGAGTCCGCGCGGCCGGTTACGCGCGTTTTGCGTGGGCGGGTCGTACCGATGCCGGGGCGGGCATCCACAGGGGTTCAGCATGAGCGAAGAGGTTGATCAGGGCCGGCGCCGACTCTTGGTCGCGGCCACCGCACTGACGGGCGCCGCAGGCGCCGTGCTCGCGGCCACGCCATTCCTCGCCAGCTGGAAGCCAAGCGCCCGCGCCAAGGCGCTCGGCGCGCCGATCGAGGTCGATATCAGCAAGCTCGAAGCCGGCGCCATGCTGAATGTCGAATGGCGCGGCAAGCCCGTCTGGGTCGTGCGCCGTACGCCCGAGATGCTGAAGCAGGTCGAGGCCGCGACGCCCTTGCTGCTCGACCCGAACTCGGACGGCTCGGTCCAGCCACGCTACGCCAAGAACGCCGATCGGTCGGCCAAGCCCGAGTACCTCGTCGTGCTCGGCGTCTGCACGCACTTAGGCTGCGCGCCGATGGCGAAATTCCAGGCGGCCGACGTCACTGTTTCCGCCGACTGGCCGGGCGGTTTCTACTGCCCGTGCCACGGCTCGAAGTTCGACCTCGCCGGGCGCGTCTTCAAGGGCGTGCCGGCACCGTCGAACCTCACCGTGCCGCCGTACAGCTACCTGAACGACGGGCGGATCCTGGTGGGCAGCGACGCGACGCAGGCCGCCTGAAGCGGCCGACGAAGGAGCGCAAGACGATGGGGAATCCGAGCTACGACACGGCCACCGCCAGGGGACTCTGGGGGTGGATCAACGCGCGCTTTCCGCTCGAGAAGATGCTGAAGGAGCATGTCACCGAGTACTACGCGCCAAAGAACATCAACGTCTGGTACCTGTTCGGCGGTCTTGCACTGTTCGTGCTGGTGCTGCAGCTGATCACCGGCATCTTCCTGACGATGAGCTACAAGCCCTCGGCCACCGAAGCCTTCGCCTCGGTCGAATACATCATGCGCGACGTCGAGTGGGGCTGGCTGATCCGCTACCTGCACTCGACCGGCGCCTCGGCATTCTTCATCGTGGTCTACCTGCACATGTTCCGCGGGCTCATGTACGGCTCCTACCGCACGCCGCGCGAGCTCATCTGGATCTTCGGGATGCTGATTTACCTCGCGCTGATGGCCGAGGCGTTCATGGGCTACCTGCTGCCGTGGGGCAACATGTCCTACTGGGGCGCGCAGGTCATTGTGTCGCTCTTCGGCACGATTCCCGTGATCGGCGACTCGCTCGCCGAGTGGATCAAGGGCGACTACTTCATCTCGGACATAACGCTCAACCGCTTCTTCGCGCTGCACGTGGTCGCGATTCCACTGCTGCTCGTGTTCCTCGTCGTCGCGCACATCCTTGCGCTGCACGAGGTGGGGTCGGGCAATCCTGACGGCACCGAGATCAAGAAGTACAAGGACGCGAACGGCATCCCGCTCGATGGCATGCGGTTCCATCCGTACTGCACGGTCGAGGACGTGCTCGCGGTCGGCGTGTTCCTGCTGATCTTCTGCGGCGTCGTGTTCTTCGCGCCGACCATGGGCGGAATCTTCCTCGAGCCACCCAACTTCGAGATCGCAAATCCCATGCAGACGCCGCCGCACATTGCGCCGGTCTGGTACTTCACGCCGTTCTACGCGATGTTGCGCGCCGTACCGTCCGCGTTCGGCACGCAGATCTGGGGCGTGATCGTGATGTTTGCCGCGATCGTCGTGCTCTTCTTCCTGCCCTGGCTCGACCGCTCGCCGGTCAAGTCGATCCGCTACAAGGGCTGGATCCCCAAGGTCGCGCTCGCGCTCTTCGCGGTCTCGTTCGTGGTGCTCGGCTACTGCGGCATGAAGCCGCCGAGCGGGATCTTCCCGCTGCTGGCGCGCATCTTCACGGGCGTCTACTTCGTGTTCTTCCTCGGCATGCCGTGGTGGTCGCGATGGGGCCGGTTCAAGCCGGTGCCGGAGAGGGTGACCCACAATGCGCACTAGCATCCGCGTGGCCGCGCTCGGCGCGACGCTCCTCCTCGCGCTGCCGACGGCATCCTTCGCCGAGGGCGATGCGAAGCTGCCGCACTCCGACAACGACGTGCGCAACATCCCGTCGCTGCAGCGTGGCGCGCGCAACTTCATCAACTACTGTTCGGGCTGCCATTCGGCACAGTTCGTGCGCTTCAACCGCATCGGCACGGACCTCGGGATCTCCGAGGCGGAACTCAAGGCCAACCTGATGTTCACGGCCGAGCGCTCGTTCGAGACGATCAGGAGCTCGATGAGCCCGGCCGACGCGCGCAAGTGGTTCGGCAATGCGCCGCCAGACCTGTCGCTGATGGCGCGCGCCCGCAGCCCCGACTACCTCTTTGCGTTCCTCACCGGCTTCTACGCCGACCCGAGCCGCCCGACGGGCGTCAACAACGTCGTGCTCCCGGGCACCGCGATGCCGCACGTGCTCGCGGACCTGCAGGGCGTGCAGACGCTCCTGCCGGCGCCTCCGGGCGAGGCGGAGGACGAGGACGCGGACGTGACCTCGCGCTTGAAGCCCGGCTCCTCCGGGACGCTCTCGCCGGAGAAGTACGCGGAATTCGCGCGCGACACCGTCAACTTCCTCGAGTACATCGGCGAGCCGGCGCAGGTGAAACGGCGCGACCTCGGCGTCTGGGTGACGCTGTTCCTCCTGGTATTCACGGGGTTTGCCTTCCTGCTTAAGCGCGAGTACTTTCGCGACATCCACTAAAGTCAGGGATTCATCTCGCCACTCATGGCCGAAGAGCCCCAGCTAAGTTCACGCCGCCCGTACCTCCTGCGGGCGATGCACGAGTGGATGACCGACAACGGCCAGACGCCGCACCTCGTCGTCGATGCGGCGCTCGAGGGCGTCGTCGTGCCGCGGCAGTACGTGCAGAACGGCAAGATCGTCCTGAACGCGAGCTACACGGCGACCGCCGGGCTCATGATCAAGAACGACTGGGTCAGTTTCGGGGCGCGCTTCGACGGCAGCTCCTTCGACGTGAGCTTTCCCGTGCACGCGGTGCTCGCGATCTACTCCCGCGAATCAAGCCACGGCATGATCTTCGCGGACGAGGAAGCGGAGACCGACGGCAAGACGCCCGCGACCAAGCCGCCGGCGGGCGACGAGCCGCGCAGGCCGAAGCTCACGATCATCAAATAGCCTCGGAGCTAGGGCTCCGAGCCCGGCGGCGGCAGCGGCCTGGCCTGTCCGTCCGCACCCACGATCGCCCAGTCGAGGCCGCGCCGCACGCGCCCCGCCGCATCGACGGTGAGCCTGCCGGTCATGCCGGGCACGGGCTCTGCGCCTGGCGCGCGATTGCCGCTCAGCACGCCAACCAGCTTCCACGCATCAAAGCCCATCGCGAACAGCCGTCCGCGCCGCCGCGCGTTCGCGGGCCAGAGCTGCTGCACGGAGTTCCTGAGGTCGGCGACCGCCCGGTCCTCGTCGATCATCCACGGGATGTCGGTGAAGGCCACGCCCTCGAGATCCTGGTTCGCGATCGGGTTCGGGTCGTAGATGTCGGAGATCGAGAAGACCGGCAGGTCGCCGGCGTAGTGGAACTTGAGCTGCGAGCGGACGAGCCGTCCCTGCACGGACTGGCCCGCGAGGAACACGAACTGCAGGTCGTCGCGGCGGCGCGGGATGAACTGGAGTGGCCCGACCGCGGTCGAGATCGCCCGATAGCGCCGCTGGCTCTCATCGAAGCCGAGGATGTCGACGAGCGGCTCGGAATAGTCGGTCGTGCCGGTCGCGAAGTTGCGCGAGGCGGCGAGCGTGCCGCCGCCGGCGAGGAGCGCAGTCTGGAAGGCAGCGAGCACGCGCGTGCCCCATTCGCCGGCGGGCACGAGCGCGACACCGACGCGTCGCCCGCTCGCGAGCAGCCGATCCGCGACCTGGCGCGCCTCGTCCTCGGGGGCGAGCGCGAACTGGTAGAAGCGCGCCGGCAGCGGGTCGCCGTCGGGGATGAAATTGAGCGCGAGCGTCGGCACCGTGCCGTCGGCCACCCGCGTGACGGCCTGCACGTTCTCCTTGCCGAGCGGGCCGACCACGAAGCCGGCGCCGTCGGCGACCGCGCGCCGGTAGGCAACCGAGGCATCCTCGGCCGCGTCGTAGATCTTGAGCCTCGGCCGTGTAGCGGCATCCTGCTGGAAATACGCCGCCAGGAAGCCGTCCCTGAGCGCCTCGCCCGCGTCGCTGAACCGCCCCGACAGCGGCAGCAGCAGCGCGACCTGCACGGGAACCTGCGCGGCTGGCGTGGCATCCGACTGCATTGCGGCGAGGAGTGCTCCGTTGGCGGGATGGGAAGGATAGCGGTTCGTCCAGTCGGCGAGCTGGCTGCGTTGAGCGGAGGGGTTGCGCCGCCCCTGCGTCGCGACGCGGGCCGCCTCGAGCCAGCCGGCACTCATCGCATCGGTACCGCGCGGGTAGCCGAGATTCGCCCCGCGTGCCGCCGCGGCGCGCAGTAGCTCCCACAACGTACGCCGGTTGTCGGTGACTTCGGCCGGCGTCAGGAAGCGCTCGCGGGCGATGAGCGCGCGCACGCCGTCGAAGGCGCGCCCGAGCGCGAACTGCGCCTTGGCGCGCACGAGCTGCACCTCGGCTTCCGCCCCTGGCGGCGCCTCGCCGAGCGCGTGGAGGCTCGCGAGTGCGCGGTCCGCCTGCCCCGCGGCGAGGGCGACGTCGGCGCTCGCGAGCGCCCGCGCGACGCCGGTCTGGCTCTGCGGATCGATACCCGCGACCGCCGCGAGCGCGGCCTCGACGCGCGAGGCGTCCGGCACCGAGGGGACGAGCAGCCATTCGCGCGCTGCCCTGACGAGGGCGCCCGCGCGCGGCTCGCCGTCGGCGCTCGAAGCGGCCTCTTCGTACGCGTGGGCGCTGCCGCGGTGATCGCCCGCCCGGGCGAGGTGTTCGGCGCGTTGCAGCGGCGCCGAGTCTGCCGCGGGCCTGATCGCGTCCGGGCCCGGACAGCCGGCGAGCACGACGAGGCACGCCGTGGCCGCGGCCGTCAGCAGGATCGATGACCAGGCGCGCGGCTCGCGCTGTGTCTGGCATTGCATGGCCCGGGCCCTCCGTGCAGGATGCGTCCGCGCGAGGTCCGCGCGGTTCCCGCCCAGTATAGTGTCAGCGCCCGGCACCCTCTTCGTCGTCGCGACCCCGATCGGCAACCGCGGCGATCTGTCGGCCCGCGCCCGCGAGGAGCTCGCCCGCGCCGACCTCATTGCGGCGGAGGATACCCGCCACAGCGGGGCGTTCCTCGCCCAGCTCGGCATCTCGCGTCCCCTCCTCTCGCTGCACGAGCACAACGAGGCCGAGCGCATTCCGGAGATCATCGCGCGCCTCTCGGGCGGCGCCAACGTCGCCCTGATCAGCGACGCGGGCACGCCCCTCGTCAGCGACCCGGGCTACCGGCTCGTAGCCGCGGTCGCGCAGGCGGGCTTCGGCGTCGTGCCGGTCCCGGGCGCCTGCGCCGCGATCACCGCGCTCTCGGCAGCGGGCCTCCCGACCGACCGGTTCGTGTTCGAAGGATTCCTCCCGGCCCGCGGCCCGAAGCGCCGCGCGCGACTTGCCTCGCTTGCGGCGGAGAGCCGCACGCTCGTGTTCTACGAGGCGCCGCATCGGCTCGCGGAGATGCTCGAGGACCTCGCCGGCGCCTTCGGCGCGGTGCGGCGCGCGGTCGTCGCGCGCGAACTCACGAAGCTGCACGAGACGCTTTACCGCGACACGCTCGGGGAGCTCGCCAGACTGGCGGCGGGCGATGAAAACATGACGCGCGGCGAGGCGGTACTCGTCGTCGCGGGCGCCGAGGCGCTCGAAGGTGACGCGGACGCGGCGGCGGTGCTCGTGGATCGGCTGCTTCGCGCGCTGCTGCCTGCACTGCCCTTGTCCCGCGCCGTCGACATCGTCGCCGAGGTCGCCTCGCAGCGGCGCAACGCCGTCTACGACCGCGCGCTCGCGCTCAAGGCGAGCGTTGCGGATGACGCCGGAAAGGGCGCTTGAGGTTATCGTCCCACGCGCCTATCGTGCGCGCGGGAGTCGGCCAGGCAACCGCTCCGGGAATCGGGAAGTACCTCGTGTATGACCCGGCTGCCGGGGAGGAAAGTCCGGGCTCCATAGGGCAGGACGCCAGGTAACGCCTGGGGGGCGCGAGCCCACGGAAAGTGCAACAGAGAGTAAACCGCCGAAGTCCCGGGTTCGCCCGGGGCTGGTAAGGGTGAAACGGTGCGGTAAGAGCGCACCGCGCGTCTGGCAACAGACGTGGCATGGCAAACCCCGTCCGGAGCAAGGCCAAATAGGGGAACACGTCGGCGGGGGTTCGCTCCCGCAGGCAACGCGCTGCCCGCGCGCGTTCCCGGGTAGGTCGCTCGAGGTGCACGGCGACGTGCATCCCAGAGGAATGGTTGCCCACGACAGAACCCGGCTTACCGGCCGACTCCCACTTCTTCCGGTATGGCCGCCGCGCCCGTGGCGGCGGCCCGTGACGCGCGTCTCAGTTCCGAATCTCCCTCGGTTGGCGCGCTTCCTGCATCGTTCTAACATAACGCTGGAAGTCCTTTACGTAAGCTGCTGATTTTAGCTATTTTCAACCCTCCGGTCGGTTCTCAGGGACGACCGGTAAGTGATTGTCGCCGCAGGAGAAAATTGCTTCCACAGCGTTGACCTCCCTACCACGCCCCCCTATAGTGGCCGCAAGTGGGAAAAAGTGGGGAGGAATGGGGCCGGGTCCCATCCAGAACGTGTTTCGCGGCGCCAATCAAGTCACGCTCGATGCCAAAGGCCGGATGGTCATGCCCACCCGGTATCGGGACCGGCTGGTCGAGCGTTCGAGTGGCCGCCTGGTGGTCACCATCGACCGCGACCAGTGCCTGCTGCTCTATCCGCTCCCCGACTGGGAAGAGATCGAGCGCAAGTTGATGCGCCTCCCGACCCTCAACACGCACGCCAGGCGCATGCAGCGCCTGATGGTCGGTCACGCGACCGATCTTGAGCTCGACGGCCACGGCCGCGTGCTCCTTCCTGCCGAACTTCGCTCATTCGCCGGGCTCACGCGCGACGGCGTGCTGCTCGGGCAGGGCAACCGATTTGAATTGTGGGACGAGGTGCGCTGGACGCAGCAACGCGACGAGTGGCTCAAGGACGAAGAGCTGCCCGCCCAGCTGCCAGCGGATCTCGAGTCGCTGTCGCTGTAGCGATGGCAGCACGCGCGCGGCGGTGCGATGCGCCGCGCAACGGATCTTGAAGCGGGTGTGCACGTGGCCAAGGCTGCCGTGCCGGCGCATGCGCCGGTGCTACTCGAGGCAGTCGTCGCGGCGCTCTCAGTGCGGGCGGACGGAACTTACATCGATGCGACCTTCGGGCGCGGCGGGCACTCGCGGGCGTTGCTGGCGGGTCTGGGATCGGGGGGGAGACTGGTTGTCGTCGATCGAGATCCGGAGGCGATTGAATACGCCCGGCGGGAATTCGGGAACGACCCGCGCGTCGACATCCACCACGCGACCTTCGACCGGTTGCTCGAACTCCTCGGGCCTGCGCATGCCGACGGCGTGCTGCTCGACCTCGGCGTCTCCTCGCCGCAGCTCGATGATCCGGCGCGCGGCTTCAGCTTCCTGCGCGATGGCCCGCTCGACATGCGCATGGACCCGGGCGAGGGCGCGAGCGCGGCGGAGTTCATCGCGCATGCGTCCGAACGCGAGATTGGCGACGTGATCGCAGCCTACGGCGAGGATCGCGTGGCGCGGCGGATCGCCCGGGCGATCAAGGCTGCGCAATCGGAGGTTCCGATCACGACGACCGGACGCCTCGCCGAGGTCGTTGCGGCCGCGGTGCCCGCGCGACTGCACGAGCCGGGCCGCCATCCGGCGACGCGCACGTTCCAGGCGCTGCGCATCAAGGTGAACCGCGAGCTAGAACTCCTCGAGGCCGCCCTCGGCGCCGCGCTCGAGGTGCTGAAAGTCGGCGGTCGCCTCGCGGTGATCAGCTTCCATTCGCTCGAGGACCGCCCGGTCAAGCGCTTCATGCGGCGCCTCGCGGACGGCGATCCGGTCTGGCGCGGCATGCCGAACGCGCCTCTCGAGGCGCAGCCGCGGCTCGCGCTCCTCGGCAAGGCTACCCGCGCGTCCGAGTCCGAAATCGCGGGCAATCCACGCGCCCGCAGCGCGGTGCTGCGGGTCGCCGAGAAGCTGCGCCCATGAAGTCGCGCACCCAGCTCATGTTCGTCAGCGTCCTCTGGGCGCTCGTGTTCGTCTCCTCCGCCGGCGTCGTCTATGTCAAGCACCAGGCCCGCACGCTCTTCTTCGAGCTCGAGCGGCTGTCGGTCGAGCGCGACCGGCTGAACATCGAGTGGGGCCGGCTGCAGCTCGAGCAAAGCGCCTGGAGCGCGCACGGCTTCGTCGAGCAGGTGGCGAATCGCCAGCTGAAGATGACGCTGCCGAGCGCGACCGAAGTGAAGATCGTCCAGCCATGAAGTGGAAACGCACCGAAGCGCAGAACGCAGCGCGCCAGTTCCGGCTGCGTGGCTGGTGCGTGCTCGGCGTGATCGGGCTCGCCGCGGGCGCGATCGTCGGGCGCGCCGTCGACCTGCAGTTCATCAAGCAGCGCTTCCTGGTCGAGCAGGGCGCCGAGCGGTACACGCGCCCAGTGAAGATGACCGCGCACCGCGGCGCAATCGTCGATCGCTTTCACGAGCCGCTCGCGGTCTCAACGCCAGTCGATACGGTGTTCGCGAACGCGCGCGAACTCGCCGCCGTGCCCGACCAGTTCGCGCGTCTCGCCAAGGAGCTGTCGCGCGATCGCGAGTGGCTGACGCGGCGGGTCACCTCGGACCTCGATTCGCAGTTCCTGGTGCTCGCCAAGCAGCTGCAACCGGACGAGGCCGCGCGCATCAAGGCCCTCAACATCCCCGGCGTCTACCTGCAGCGGGAGTACCGGCGCTTCTATCCAACGGGCGAGGTGACGGGCCACCTGCTTGGCTTCACTGGCGCCGACGATCAGGGGCAGGAGGGACTTGAGCTTGGCTACGAGCAGAAGCTCGCCGGCCAAGACGGCCTGAAGCGCGTGATCCAGGACCGCTTCGGCCGGATGGTCGAGAACGTCGACATCCTCCGCGCGCCGCGCCCGGGCGAGGAGCTCGCGGTCAGCATCGACCTGCGCATCCAGTACCTCGCCTACCGGGAACTGAAAAGCGCGATCCGCGAGTTCCAGGCGCGGGCGGGTTCGGTGATCGTCATGGACGTGCGCACCGGCGAAGTGCTCGCGATGGTGAACCAGCCGTCGTTCAACCCGAACGACCGCACGCAGTTCGACGTCGCGCGCTACCGCAATCGCGCGGTGACCGACATCTTCGAGCCAGGTTCCTCGATCAAGCCGTTCATCATCGCGACGGCGCTCTCGTCGGGGAAGTTCAACGTCAAGAGCGTCATCGACACGAACCCCGGGTTCATCAAGGTCGCGAGCAAGGTTATCGAGGACCCGCACAACCTCGGTCTCGCCGACCTCGCGATGATCCTAGCCAAGTCCTCCAACGTCGGCATGGCGCACATCGCGCTCGCGCTCGACAAGTCGGCGATCTGGGGGACTCTGAACTCGCTCGGCTTCGGCCAGGTGTCGCCGAGCGGCTTCCCGGGCGAATCGGCCGGGCTCCTGACGAACTATTCGCACTGGCGCGAGCTCAGCGTCGCGACGCTCGCCTACGGCTACGGCATCTCGGTGACGCCGCTGCAGCTGGCGCAGGCCTATTCGACGATCGCGGCGCTCGGCGTGCGCCGCCCGGTCAGCTTTCGGCGCCTCGACACGGCGCCCGCCGGCGCGCGCGTCCTCGACCCGCAGGTCTGTCGCGACGTGATCCATCTGATCGAGCACGTGGTCACCGCCGACGGCACCGCGCCGCTCGCGCGGATCCCCGGCTACCGAGTCGCCGGCAAGACCGGCACCGCCTTCAAATCGACGGCGGGCGGCTACTCGACCGACAAGTACATGGCGGTGTTTGCGGGCCTCGTCCCCGCGAGCGCGCCGCGGCTGGTCGCGGTCGTCGTCATCGACGAGCCGACCGGCGGCGTGCACCACGGTGGCGACGTCGCGGCCCCCGTGTTCTCGGCCGTGCTCGGCGGCGCGCTTCGCCTCCTCGCCATCCCGCCGGACGATCTCACCAACGTGGCGTCCGCGACGCTCGTCCAGGCAGTCGCGCCGCGCTGGACGGCGCGCCCGTGACCTCGCACGAAGTGGAGCTGTCGTGGTTGCTCGCCGGCCTTGTGGCGGCGCCGCGTATCTCGGTCCGCGACCTCACGCTCGACAGCCGCACCGTGCGGCCGGGCGATGCCTTCGTCGCGCTCGCCGGGCAGACGACGCACGGCCTCGATCACCTGGATGAAGTGATCACGCGCGGCGCCGTCGCGATCCTCTGGGACCCGACTGAAGGGCGCTCGCTGCCGGCGCTGCCGCCCTCGGTGACGGCCGTCGCGGTGCCCGGCCTCAGGCCCGAGCTCGGCGATGTCGCCGATCGCTTCTACAGCGAACCGTCCGCCGCGGCCGACGTCGCGGGCATCACCGGCACGAACGGCAAGACGACGTGCGCATGGCTGTTCGCGCAGTGCTTCGGCGCAAGCGGCGCCTACATGGGCACGCTCGGCACCGGCCGACCGCCCGACGTGAATGCCGCGACGCACACGACGCCCGACGTCGTCTCCGTCCACCGGACCTTGCGCGCACTCCTCGACCACGGCGCGCGGTCGGTCGCGATGGAAATCTCCTCGCACGCGCTCGAGCAAGGCCGCATTGACGCGGTGCGCGTGCCGGTGGCGGGCTTCACCAACCTGACCCGCGATCACCTCGACTACCACGGCACGATGGCCGCCTACGGCGCAGCCAAGGAACGGCTGTTCCATTGCCGCGGCGTCGAGCACGCCGTCATCAACGTCGGCGACCCGTTCGGCCGCGAGCTCGCTGCGCGGTTGCCGGCGGCCGTCGAGCTGACGGCGGTGGGGCGCGCGGGCGAGGTGGCCGGGCAGGCGCGCTTCGTCGCGGCGATCGACGTCGACTGCCGCGGCGACGGGCTTGCGATCCGCGGCGACACGCACGCGGGTGAGTTCCGGCTCCGCTCACCGCTGATCGGTGCGTTCAACGCCGAGAACCTGCTACTGGTCCTCGGCCTCCTGCTCGCGGCGGACACGCCGCTCCTCGAGGCCGTCGAGGCGCTCGGCCGCGCGAGCGCGCCGCCCGGACGGATGGAGGGCTTCTCGGTCGGGCCGGCGGGACCGATGCTGGTGGTCGACTACGCCCACACGCCCGATGCCCTCAACAAGGTGCTGGCGGCGCTGCGTGCGCACACCGGTGGGCGCCTCTGGTGCGTGTTCGGCTGCGGCGGCGACCGCGATCCGGGCAAGCGACCGCTGATGGCCGCCGCCGCCGAGGCGCTCGCCGATCGAATCATCATCACCGACGACAACCCGCGCACCGAGGATCCCGACCGCATCGTCGCGATGCTGAGCGGCGCGCTCACGGGCCGCGTGCCCGCGCGGATCGAACGTGACCGCGGCAAGGCGATCGCCGCGGCGGCCGCCGAAGCACGCCCGGGCGATGTCGTGCTGATTGCGGGCAAGGGCCACGAGGACTATCAGATCTACGGCACCGAGCGGCGCCATTTCAGCGACCGCGACGTCGCACGCTCGCTCACTGCGAGAGCGGCATGAAGCGCTCGCTCGCGCATTTCGCCAGCGCGATGGGTGGGACGCTCGTCGGCGCCGATGCCGCCTTCGGTGCCGTGTCGACCGACTCGCGCTCGCTGAACGCCGGTGACTTGTTCGTTGCTCTGGTCGGCCCGAACTTCGACGGCCACGACTTCGTCGCGCCGGCCGCCGAGCGCGGGGCCGTCGCTGCGGTCGTCAGCCGGCGGCTCGCTACTTCGCTGCCACAGATCGTCGTCGACGACACGCTAAGCGCGCTGCAGCGCGCCGCGGAATCCTGGCGCGCGCAATTCCAGATCCCGGTCGTCGCCGTCGCCGGCAGCAACGGCAAGACGACGACGAAGGAACTGATCGCGACGATCCTCGCGGGCCAGGGACCGTGCCACTCGACGCGTGGCACGCTTAACAACCACATCGGCGTCCCGCTCACGCTGCTCGGTCTCGAGGCGCGCCACACGTCCGCGGTCATCGAGATCGGCGCGAACCACCCGGGCGAGGTCGCCGCGCTCGTGCCGCTGGTGCGCCCGACGGTCGGGCTCGTCACCAATGCCGGTGCCGAGCACCTCGAGGGCTTCGGCGACCTCGACGGCGTCGCCCGTGCCGAGGGCGAGCTGTTCGCGGGGCTCGAGCCCGGCGCGACCGCCCTCATCAATGCGGACGACGCCTACGCCGGCCTCTGGATGGAGATGAGCCGCGCGGCGCGCCGCGTCACTTTCGGATTTGCGCCTAGCGCGGACTTTCGCGCGCTCGGCGCGTTCCGCCGCAGCGGCCCTGCGGAAATCGTGCAGGAATTCGAACTCGTGACGCCCGCAGGTCACGCGACGGTGCGGCTCGCGCTCGCCGGGCGCCACAACGTCGTCAACGCGCTCGGCGCGGCGGCCGCTGGCTTCGCGGCCGGCACGCCTCTCGCCGACATCGCCGCGGCGCTTGCCCGCATGCGCCCGGTCAAGGGCCGGCTGCAGCCGCACCCGGGATTGAACGGCGCGCAACTGATCGATGACTCCTACAACGCGAATCCGAGCAGCCTGAGTGCCGGACTCGAGGTGCTCGCGGGCTTCCCCGGCGAGCGCTGGCTCGTGCTCGGCGACATGAACGAGCTCGGCGGGCAGAGCCGCGATGCGCATGTGTCGGCCGGCCGCGAAGCGCGTGAGCGTGGCGTCACGCGCCTTTTCGCGGTCGGGGCATTCACGCCGGAGTCAGTCGGAGCATTCGGGCCCGGCGGCGAATGGTTCGCCGACGCGGGCGCGCTGTCCACGCACGTGCGGACGCTGCTTTCGCCCGGCGTGACGGTACTCGTGAAGGGCTCGCGCTCGAACCGGCTGGAGCGGGTCGTCGAGGCGTTGCGCGCCGGTTCCGCAGTCGGCCACGCGACGGAAGGGAAATAGCCAGCAATGCTGTACCGACTCGCCGAAATCCTCGCGCAGCACTACTCCGGGTTCCGGGTGTTCTCGTACCTGACGCTGCGCGGCATCCTCGCAGCGATCACGGCGCTCCTCATAGCGCTCCTGGTCGGCCCGAAGATGATCCGCGCGCTGACTAACCACCAGATCGGCCAGAACGTGCGCGAGCTCGGCCCTAAGTCGCACCTGTCGAAGCAGGGCACGCCAACGATGGGCGGCACGCTGATCCTTGTCGCGATGCTCGCCTCGACGCTGCTGTGGGCCGACTTGAGCAATCGCTACGTGTGGATCGTATCGGGCGTCACGTTCGCCTTCGGGCTCATCGGCTTCTACGACGATTACCTCAAGCTCGTCGTCGGCAATTCGAAGGGCCTGCCGGCGCGCTGGAAGTACCTGCTGCAGTCGGTCGCGGGCCTCGGTGCGGCGACGGCGCTCTATTTCAGCGCCAGCGTCCCGGCGGCGACCGACCTCTACGTGCCGCTCTTCAAGGGCGTGATACTGCCGCTCGGTGCGCCAGGCTTCATCATCCTCAGCTACTTCGTCATCGTCGGCACCAGCAATGCGGTCAACCTGACCGACGGCCTCGACGGGCTCGCGATCATGCCGGCCGTCATGGTCGGCGGGGCGCTCGGCGTGTTCGCCTACGCCTCGGGCAACGCGATCTTCGCGAACTACCTGCTGATCCCGCACGTCCCCGGCGTCGGCGAGGGGCTCATCTTCTCCGCGACGCTGTTCGGCGCCGGCCTCGGCTTTCTCTGGTTCAACAGCTACCCGGCGCAGGTCTTCATGGGCGATGTCGGCGCGCTGGCGCTTGGCGCCGCGCTCGGCACGCTGGCGGTGATCGTGCGCCAGGAGATCGTGCTCTTCGTCATGGGCGGCGTGTTCGTGCTCGAGACCGTGTCGGTCATCCTGCAGGTGGCGTCGTTCAAGCTGACCGGCAAGCGGATCTTCCGCATGGCGCCGATCCACCACCATTTCGAACTGAAGGGCTGGGCGGAACCGAAGGTCATCGTTCGCTTCTGGATCATCACGGTCGTGCTGGTGCTGGCAGGGCTTGCCACCCTGAAGGTCCGCTGATGGCCGTGCGCCGCAACCTGATCGTCGGCCTCGGCAAGACGGGCCTGTCGGCCGCCCGCTGGCTGCGCGCGCAGGGCGAGGCGGTGACTGTCACCGACTCGCGCGCGACACCGCCGGGGCTCGACGGCCTGGCGAAGCTCGGGGGCGATTTCCCGCTGCACCTCGGTGGCTTCAACCTCGGTATTCTCGATGCAACCGATCGCATCGTGCTCTCGCCGGGCGTGTCGCGTTCCGAGCCGCTGCTGCGCGCGGCCGAAGCGCGCGGCATCGCGATACTCGGCGACATCGAGCTCTTCGCCGGAGCCAAGGAAGCCCCGGCCGTCGCAATCACCGGCACCAACGGCAAGAGCACGGCGACGACGCTGGTGGCGGAAATGGCGCGCGCTGCGGGTCGGCGCGTGCTCGCCGGCGGCAACCTCGGCGAACCGGTGCTCGACCTGCTCGCGCAGCCAGTGCCGGAGTTCTACGTGCTCGAGCTCTCGAGCTTCCAGCTCGAGTCCACCGATTCGCTCCAGCTCATCGCCGCCGCGGTGCTCAACGTCACGCCCGACCACATGGACCGCTACCAGACGCTCGCCGACTACGCGGCTGCCAAGGCGCGCATCCTCGCCCACGCGACGACCGCGGTCATCAACCTCGATGATCCGCGCGTGGCGGCGATGCCGCGCCGAGGCCAGCGCCAGGTGGGCTTCAGCCTTACCCGCGCCGGTGTCGACTGGGGTCTCACGACGCGCTCCGGCGATGTGTACCTGGCGCGTGCGGGCGAACCGATCCTGCCGCTCGGCGAACTCAGGCTCCCGGGGCGCCACAATGCGGCGAATGCGCTCGCGGCGCTCGCGGTCGGCACCGCCGCCGGGCTGCCGCTCGAGCCGATGCTCGGCACACTGCGCAGTTTCGTCGGCCTGCCGCACCGCAGCCAGTGGGTGGTCGAGCGGCGCGGCGTGCGGTTCATCGATGACTCGAAGGGCACCAACGTCGGCGCGACGCTCGCCTCGGTCGAGGGGCTCGGCGGCCCGATCGTCATGATCGCGGGCGGTGACGGCAAGGGGCAGGACTTCGCGCCGCTTGCCGCGGCGTTCCGCGGCAAGGTGCGTCACGCCGTCCTCATCGGACGCGACCGCGAGATCCTCGCGCGGGCGCTCGAGGGCGCCTGCAGCACCGAGTTTGCGACCGACATGGACGCCGCGGTTGCCGCCGCCGCCCATGCCGCGCGCTCGGGCGATCTCGTGCTCCTCTCGCCCGCGTGCGCGAGCCTCGACATGTTCCGCGACTATGCCCAGCGCGGTGATGTATTCGCCGCCGCCGCTCGCAGGCTCGAGCCATGAGCGCGGTAGTCACCTCAACTCGCGTGGCCGCCCGTTCGCGCCTCGTGCTCGACCCGATGGTGATCGGCATCACGGCCGCGCTCCTCCTCCTTGGGCTCGTCATGGTGACGTCCGCCTCGGTGACGCTCGCGGCGCGCGACGGCGACCCGTTCTTCTTCGCCGAGCGCCAGCTCGCCTTCGCGCTCTTTGGCGCGTGCTGCGCGGCGATCGCGGTGCGCGTTCCGACGGCGACCTGGCAGAAGCTGAGCGTACCGTTGCTAATCGTGTCGTTCGCACTGCTGGTGCTCGTGCTCATCCCGCACGTGGGTCACGAGGTCAACGGCAGCAAGCGGTGGATCCACGTCGGCGGCCTCAACTTCCAGGCCTCCGAGGCGGCGCGCGTGTTCCTGCTCCTTTACCTGTGCAGCTACCTCGTCCGCCGCGAGGAGGAAGTGCGCGAGAAGGTCATCGGATTTCTGAAGCCGCTAGCGGTGCTCGGGCTCGCCGCGCTCCTCCTCCTCGCCGAGCCCGACTTCGGTTCGGGAGTGGTGCTGCTGACGACCGGCATCGGCGTCTTGTTCCTGGCAGGTGTCAAGCTTCGCCATTTCGCGGCGCTGTGCCTCGCCGCGCTCGTCACCTTCGCCGCGCTTGCGGTCTCGAGCCCGTACCGGCTTAGGCGCCTCATCACGTTCCTGAACCCGTGGGCCGACCCCTTCAACACGGGCTTCCAGCTGACCCAGTCGCTGATTGCGATCGGGCGCGGCGAGTTCGCGGGCGTTGGCCTCGGCGCCAGCATCCAGAAGCTCTTCTACCTGCCGGAAGCGCACACCGACTTCGTCTTCGCGGTGCTGGCCGAGGAGCTCGGATTTCTTGGCATCGCACTCGTCGTCGCGCTCGTCATCGCGCTCGTCTACCGCTCAATGATGATCGCGCGCGCGGCGGCCGAGGCCGGCCTCAAGTTCCAGGCCTACCTCGCGGCCGCCTTCGGCATCTGGTTCGGTCTGCAGGCGTTCATCAACATGGGCGTCAACATGGGGCTGCTCCCGACGAAGGGACTGACGCTGCCACTCCTTTCCTACGGCCGCTCGAGCCTCGTCGTCACGCTCGGCTGGATTGGCATCCTGCTGCGCGTCCATCACGAGACGGCAAGCAGCAAGGCCGTTGCGCTGCGCGGTCAGGCCCGATGACCACCGTGCTCATCATGGCAGGCGGCACCGGCGGGCACGTCTTCCCGGCGCTCGCGGTCGCGGACGTCTTGCGCGCCCGCGCGTGCCGCGTCGTGTGGCTCGGCACGCAGCGCGGCATCGAAGCTCGCGTCGTGCCGGCAGCCGGCATCCCCATCGAGTGGGTGCGTGTTAGTGGCCTTCGCGGCAAGGGCCTCGCGAGCTGGCTGGCGGCGCCGTACCGGCTCGTGCAGGCGCTCATCGACGCATTTCGCGCGATCCGGCGCTGCCAGCCCGACGTTGTGCTCGGTCTCGGCGGTTTCGTCGCCGGTCCCGGTGGCCTCGCGGCCCGGGTCGTCGGTCGGCCGCTCGTGATCCACGAGCAGAACGCCGTTGCCGGGCTCACCAACCGGATACTCGCCCGTCTCGCCGACACGGTCGCGGAGGCATTCCCGGGCAGCTTCGCACCGGATGTCGGCGCGATCGCGATCGGCAACCCCGTGCGCCGCTCGATCGAGGCGCTGCCGGTGCGCTGCGCGATGCCGAGGCCGCACGCGCACCTCCTCGTATTCGGCGGCAGCCAAGGCGCGGCGGTCCTGAATCGGACGGTGCCGGCGGCGCTGGCGCTCCTCGACCCGGCCGAGCGCCCGGAAGTGCTGCACCAGACCGGGCGGGACCGACGCGATGAGGTGGCCGCCGCCTACGCCGCGGCCGGCGTCGTCTGCGACGTGCGCGAATTCATCGAGGACATGGCGGAGGCCTACGCGTGGGCGGACCTCGCGGTGTGCAGGAGCGGTGCCCTCACCGTCGCCGAGCTCGCCGCCGCGGGCGTGCCCGGCGTCCTCGTACCGTTCCCGGCAGCGGTCGACGACCACCAGACCGCCAACGCCCGCTTCCTCGCCAACCGCGGCGCGGCGGTGCTGGTACCCGAATCCTCGCTGACGCCTGAGTTCCTCGCCCAGCAGCTGCGCTCGCTCGCAGGTCCCGACCGGCGGCGGCGCGATGCGATGGCGGAAGCGGCGCGGCGCGCCGCGATGCCGGGCGCGGCCGAGCGGCTCGCCGACCTGTGCCTCGCGGCCGGAACCGGCGCATGAGCGCGCGCATGCACCGCATCCAGCGCATCCACTTCGTCGGCATCGGCGGCAGCGGCATGGGCGGCATCGCAGAGGTGCTGCTCAATCTCGGCTACAGCGTGCAGGGCACCGACCTGAAGCCAAACGCGGTAACCGAGCGCCTCGTGGGCCTTGGCGCCGCGATCAGGTTCGGCCACTCCGCCGAAAACGTCACAGGCGCCAACGTCGTCGTCGTCTCGAGCGCCGTGCGCCTCGATAACCCGGAGGTGGTCGCGGCGCTCGCTGCGCGCGTGCCGGTGGTGCAGCGTGCCGAGATGCTCGCCGAACTCATGCGGTTTCGCTCCGGCATCGCGGTCGCGGGCACGCACGGCAAGACGACGACCACGAGCCTCGTTGCGAGCATTCTCGCCGAGGGCGGCGAGGATCCGACCTTCGTCATCGGCGGGCGGCTCAAGAGCGCCGACAGCAACGCGCGTCTCGGCAGCGGCCGCTACCTGGTCGCGGAGGCCGACGAGAGCGATGCCTCCTTCTTGCACCTGCAGCCGCTCGCCGCGATCGTCACCAACATCGACAACGATCACCTCGTGACGCACGGCGGCGACTTCGAGAAGCTGAAGCAAAGCTTCGTCGATTTCCTGCACAACCTACCGTTCTACGGCTTCGCGGTGCTGTGCCTCGACGATGCGCAGGTGCGCTCGATCATGCCGCGCATCGCGCGCCCGATCGTGACCTACGGCGTCGACGCGGCCGCCGACATCCGCGCCGTCAACATCGAGCGCCATGGCCTGCAGTCGAAGTTCGATGTGCTTAGGCCCTCGCGCCCGGCGCCGCTTGCGGTCACGCTCAGCGTGCCCGGGCGCCACAACGTGTTGAATGCCCTCGCCGCGATCGGCGTCGCCACCGAGCTTGGCATCCCGGACGAGGCGATCCAGCGCGCGCTCGAGCAGTTCTCCGGCATCGACCGGCGCCTGCAGGTGATCGCCGAGATCGACACTGGCGGCGGGCACGTCACGCTCATCGATGACTATGGCCACCACCCGCGCGAGGTCGCAGCGACACTCGAGGCGATCCAGCAGGGCTGGGCGGGGCGGAGGATCGTGCTCGCCTTCCAGCCGCACCGCTACACGCGCACTCGCGACCTGCTCGATGACTTCGCCGAGGTGCTCTCGACCGCTGACGTGCTGCTGGTCACCGAGGTTTACGCAGCGGGCGAGGCGCCGATCGCCGATGCGGACGGCCGCGCCATCTGCCGCGCGGTACGGACGCGCGGTCGGGTAGAGCCCGTGTTCTGCCCGCGCGCCGAGGACCTTGCCGATGCGCTCGGCCCGCTGTTGCGCGATGACGACGTGCTGGTGACGATGGGCGCCGGCAACATCAGCGCCGTCGCGCACGACTTGCCCTCGCGCCTCACCGCGGGGGCGGACGCATGAATGCGGCCCGCCAGTTCCAGTTCGCGCCCGAGTTCCTGCCGCACGTGCGGTTCGGCGAGCCTCTGTCCCGGCACACCTCCTGGCACGTCGGCGGGCCGGCGGATGTGTTCTACACGCCAAAGAGCGCTGCTGAGCTCGCGCGATTCCTCGCGGCGCTGCCGGCCGAGGTGCCGTGCTTCTTCCTCGGCCTCGGGAGCAACGTACTGGTCCGCGACGGCGGACTGCGCGGCGTGGTCGTGTCGCTGCACCTCGGGCTCGACCGGCTCGAGCGCGTCGGCGAGACGCGCGTGCACGCCGACGCGGGCGTGCCGTGCGCGCGGGTCGCGCGCCAGTGCGCCAAGTGGCTGCTCGGCCCGGCGGAGTTCTTCGCCGGCATCCCGGGCACCGTCGGAGGCGCGCTCGCGATGAACGCGGGAGCCTGGGGCGGGGAGACCTGGCCGTGGGTCGCCGAAGTCGACATCGTCGATCGCGACGGCGGGCAGCGCACGCGCCCTGCCGCGGACTATCGCTGGGGCTACCGCCACCTCGAGGCGCCGGCGCCTTCCGAGTGGTTCGTCGCCGTGCGCTTCGAATTCGCCGTCGACCCCGCCGCGAGCGCCGAGACGATCAAGAACCTCCTGATCCGTCGCCGCGAGACGCAGCCGATCGGCGAGTGGAGCTGCGGCTCGACGTTCACGAACCCCGAGGGCGCATTCGCCGCGGAGCTCATCGAGTCGACGGGCCTCAAGGGCCATCGGATCGGCGGCGCGGTCGTGTCGCCCAAGCACGCCAACTTCCTCCTCAACGAGGGGGCTGCCAGCGCGGCCGACATCGAGCGGCTGATCGCGCACGTGCAGGCCGAGGTCGAGCGTCGCCATGGCGTGCGCCTCACCCCTGAAGTCCGCATCGTCGGGGAGAACGCATGAGCTCGCAGCCGGGCACCCGCCGCAGCACCACCCGGCCCGCCGAGTTCGGCCGCGTCGCCGTGCTCTTCGGCGGCACGAGCTCCGAGCGCGCCGTCTCGCTCGATTCGGGCAGGAACGTGCTGGAGGCCCTCAGGCGACGCGATGTGGCCGCCGAGGGCGTCGATGGCATCGAGGCGCTCGTCGCCGGGATCGCGCTCAAGCGCTACGACCGGGTCTTCAACATCATGCACGGCGGCGCCGGCGAGAACGGCGTCGCGCAAGGGCTCCTCGAGGCGCTCGGCGTGCCGTACACGGGCTCGCGCGTGCTCGGCAGCGCCCTCACGCTCGACAAGGTCCGCACCAAGCAGGTGTGGCTCGCCCTCGGCCTGCCGACGCCGCGCTACGAACGTCTCGCCCCCGGCGCCGACGTCGCCGCGAGCGCGCGCAAGGTCGGCTTCCCGCTCATCGTGAAGCCCTCGCTCGAGGGTTCGAGCGTCGGCGTCAGCCGCGTCTTCAACCACAACCAGCTACCGGCGGCGGTCACGCTCGCGACGCGCTACGCGGGCGAACTTCTGATCGAGGCGCTCATCGAGGGCGGCGAGTACACCGTCGCGATCCTCGACGGCGTGGCGCTGCCGAGCATCCGCATCGTGCCGAAGGGCGAGTACTACGACTACCACGCCAAGTACGTCGCCGAGGACACGCAGTACCTCTGCCCCGGCCTCGAGGGTAGCGCGGAGGAGGAGCTGCGCTCGCTCGCGCTCGCCGCGTTCAACGCCTCTGGCGCCGCCGGCTGGGGCCGCGTCGATGTGATGCGCGACCAGGAGGGTGGCAACTGGCTGCTCGAGGTCAACACCACGCCCGGCATGACGAGCCATTCGCTCGTGCCGAAGGCGGCGCGGGCGGCGGGGATCGAGTTCGACGAACTCGTCGTGCGGATCCTCGAGACGAGCCTGCCCACGCCGGCGGGGACGCGCACATGAGCGCACTCGCGGCCCTGCTGCCACGTCGTGCCAAGAACCGGGCCCGCGTCGAGAAGGCGCGGCGCTGGCGCCTGCCCGACATCGATTGGGCACGCGCAGGTTCCATCGCGCTCGGCGCCGCCGCGGTCGGCGGGCTCGCGCTCGTGATCGGCTTCGCGCTCAACCGGCCGATGCAAGAGCTCAAGGTCGTCGGCAGTCTGCAGCGCGTCTCGGAGCTCGACGTCGAGGAAATCGTGCGCAGCCGGCTGCGGGGCGGATTCATCACCGCCAACCTCGACCAGCTGCAGCAGGCCATCGAGACGCTGCCGTGGGTCGACCACGCGCGCGTGCAGCGGCGCTGGCCGAACGGTGTCGTCGTGCAGGTGACCGAGCAGATGCCGATTGCGCGCTGGGGCGAGGCGGGCCTCTTGAACGCGCGCGGCGAACTCTTCATCAAGGACACGCGCCACGTGCCGCCGGAGCTGCCGCGCCTCGAAGGCCCGGCCCACAGCGAGCACCAGGTCGCCGAGCTCCTGCTGCAGCTGCAGCCCCGCCTGCTCGAGGCCGGGCTGCGCACGAGCGCGATCCGGCTCGATGCGCGCGGCGCGTGGGAGCTCGACCTCGCGAGCGGCGTGACGGTGCGCTTCGGCCGCCGCCAGCTCGACGAGCGCATCGACAGGTTCCTCAGGGTCGGCGCGCCGGTCGTCGCCGGGCGCCCCAATGACATCGCGTTTCTCGACATGCGCTATTCGAACGGCTTCGCCGTCGGCTGGCGCACGCAGGGCGCGTCCAGCACGCGCCCGGCCTCGTCCGGTGAAACGCCAGCGAATCGGAAACGGGATCAAGATGCCTAAGCGCAGCGAACGCAATCTCATCGTCGGGCTCGACATCGGCACGTCCAAGGTGGTCGCGCTGGTTGGCGAACTGAGAGCCGACGGCGAGCTCGAGGTCATCGGCATCGGCTCGCACCCCTCGCGGGGACTCAAGCGCGGCGTCGTCGTCAACATCGACTCGACCGTGCAGTCGATCCAGCGCGCGGTCGAGCAGGCCGAGCTCATGGCGGGGGTCGAGATCAACGCCGTCTACACGGGCATCGCCGGCAGCCACGTGCGCAGCCTCAATTCGCACGGCATCGTCGCGATCAAGGACAAGGAAGTGACCCATGCCGACGTCGCGCGGGTCATGGACGCGGCGCAGGCGGTGGCGCTGCCGGCGGATCAGCGGATCCTGCACGTGATCCCGCAGGAATTCATCATCGACAACCAGGAAGGGATCCGCGATCCCATCGGCATGTCGGGCATCCGGCTCGAGGCGCGGGTGCACATCGTCACGGGCGCGGAGAGCGCCGCGCAGAACATCGTCAAGTGCGTGCAGCGCTGCGGCCTCGAGGTCGAGGACATCGTGCTCGAGCAGTGGTCCTCGAGCTACGCGGTGCTGACGGACGATGAGAAGGACCTCGGGGTCTGCCTCGTCGACATCGGCGGCGGCACGACCGACCTCGCGGTGTTCTCGGGCGGCGCCTTGCGGCACACGGCGGTGATCCCGATCGCGGGTGATCAGGTCACCAACGACATCGCGGTGTCGATGCGCACGCCGACGCAGTACGCCGAGGACATCAAGGTCCGCTACGCCTGCGCGTTGAGCCAGCTCGCCAATCCCGACGAGACGATCGAGGTGCCGAGCGTCGGCGACCGCCCGCCCAGGCGCCTCGCGCGCCAGACGCTCGCCGAGATCGTCGAGCCCCGCTACGAGGAGCTCTACGGGCTCATCCGCGATGAGCTCAGGCGCGCCGGCTTCGAGGAAGCGATCGCGGCCGGCATCGTCGTCACCGGCGGCAGCGCCAAGATGGAAGGCGCGGTCGAGCTCGCCGAGGAAGTCTTCCACGTCCCGGTCCGCTTGGGCGTGCCGCAGGGCGTCGCCGGCCTCGCCGACGTCGTCCGCAATCCCATCCACGCCACGGGCGTCGGACTACTGCTTTACGCGCGTGCCCAGTCGCTGCCCGACGGCACTTCCAGACCGCTAGGCCCCAACGTGCGCAACGTTCTGGAGCAGATGAAGTCTTGGTTCCAAGGACATTTTTGATTCACCCCGGAGGAGATAGACATGTTTGAACTCATGGATGCATACAGCCAGAGCGCCGTAATCAAGGTGCTCGGCGTCGGCGGTGCCGGCTGCAACGCCGTCGACCATATGTTGCTGGCCGGCATCGAGGGTGTGGAATTCATTTGCCTGAACACCGACTCGCAGGTGCTCAAGAAGTCGAAGGCCAAGACCACGCTGCAGATCGGCACGAACATCACCAAGGGCCTCGGAGCCGGCGCCGACCCGGAAGTGGGCCGGCAGGCCGCGATGGAGGATCGCGATCGCGTGATCGAGCTGATCGAGGGTTGCGACATGCTGTTCATCACCGCCGGCATGGGCGGCGGCACCGGCACGGGTGCGGCGCCTGTCGTCGCGCAGGTCGCCAAGGAGCTTGGCATCCTCACCGTCGCGGTCGTCACCAAGCCCTTCACGATGGAAGGCCACAAGCGCATGAACATCGCCGAGATGGGCATCGCGGAGCTCGGCAAGTACGTCGACTCGCTGATCACGATCCCGAACCAGAAGCTCCTGTCGGTGCTGGGGCCGAAGACGCGCCTGCTCGATGCGTTCACCTCTGCCAATGGCGTGCTGCAGGGCGCCGTGCAGGGCATCGCCGAGCTCATCACGCGGCCGGGCCTCATCAACGTCGACTTCGCGGACGTCCGCACCGTCATGAGCGAGACCGGCATGGCGATGATGGGCACGGGGCATGCGACGGGCGAGGAACGCGCGCGCCTGGCGGCCGAGATGGCCGTGTCGAGCCCGCTGCTCGAGGACATCAACCTGGCCGGCGCCCAGGGCATCCTCGTCAACATCACCGCCGGCATGGACATGGCGATCGGTGAGTTCGAGGAAGTCGGCAACACCGTCAAGCAGTTCGCGAGCGACGATGCGACGGTCGTCGTCGGCACCGTCATCGAGCCTGAGATGCAGGACGAGCTTCGGGTTACGGTGGTCGCGACGGGACTCAACCGCAACGCACCCCGCGCCGCGGCCCCGGCGCCGATGGTCCAGCGCGGCGAGTCCGCCTCGATGCGGATCGTCCCGCGCAACAGCCCCTCCAGCAACGCCGCGCCCGACTACTCGAAGTTCAACCTGCCCCCGGGGAAGCGCAAGACGGCGGTCGGCGATGGCCTGCGTCCGGACCTGGAAGGCGATGACATGCTCGACATCCCGGCGTTCCTGCGCCGGCAGGCCGACTGAGTCGGTGGTTGAACGATTCCGGGCGACCTCGGGTCTCAAGGCGGGAAGGGAAATGCGGCACGAGAGGCGGCTGAACGCGCTTGCCCGGGGAAGGCTCCGGGCCCGGCGCGCCGCTCGGCCGCGCATTCCCTCGCCCGAGGAGCGGCCGGCAGATGAGCGGCAGCTCACTCAATCGGGTCAAAGACTTGTAGCGATTTTGGACCCTGTGATAGGGTGCTGAGCGATTGTCAACTCCCCGCGTATTGTCAAATCCTGTCCGCCGAGCATGCTGAATCAACGCACCTTAAAGACGACGATCCGGGCCACCGGCATCGGGCTCCACTCCGGCCGGAAGGTCTTCATGACCTTGCGTCCCGCGGCGCCCAATACCGGCATCGTGTTCCGGCGCGTCGACCTGGCCGAACCCGTCGACATCGAGGCACGGGCCGAAAACGTCGGCGACACGATGCTGGGCACGACGCTCGTCAACGGCGATGTGAAGGTGTCGACGGTCGAGCATCTCCTGTCGGCGTTCGCGGGCCTTGGCGTCGACAACGCCTTCGTCGAGGTGAGCGCGGTCGAAGTCCCGATCATGGACGGCAGCGCCGGTCCCTTCGTGTTCCTGCTGCAGTCGGCGGGAATCGAGGAGCAGACGGTGCCGAAGCGCTTCGTCCGGATCCGCAAGTCGATCGAGGTGCGCGACGGCGACAAGTGGGCGCGCTTTGATCCGTTCAACGGCTTCAAGGTCAACTTCGAGATCGAGTTCGACCACCCGACCTTCCGCCGCCACACGCAGCGCGCATCGATGGATTTCTCGACGACTTCCTTCCTCCGGGAAGTGAGCCGGGCGCGGACCTTCGGCTTCATGCGCGACCTCGAGACGCTCAGATCGCGCAACCTCGCGCTCGGCGGCACGCTCGACAACGCGATCGTGCTCGATGACTTCAAGGTGCTGAACGAGGACGGCCTCCGTTACGAGGACGAGTTCGTCAAGCACAAGATCCTCGATGCGATCGGCGACCTGTACCTCCTTGGGCACAGCCTGATCGGCGAGTTCAGCGGCTTCAAGTCCGGCCACGGCCTCAACAACAAGCTGCTGCGCGCGCTCATCGCCGATGAATCCGCCTGGGAAGAGGTCACCTTCCGCGACCTGCGCGAAGCGCCGATTTCCTACGTCCCCGCCGCCGCCGTCAGCGCCTGAGCGCAGGCCCGCCAGGGCCGGCCTTAAGGAGCGGGACGGGGCTTGACCCGAACGACGGTCCGACCGACGGCCTGGCCTAAGGCCTTCGCGACCCGTGGCGCGAAATCGGGCACCGCATAGCGGATCCGGGTCGCCCAGCCGCCGCTGTCGGTGAGGACCGTCAGCACCCCCTCCGCGTCCAGGGAGGCGCCCCAGACATGCCCGGCCGCGTCTGCCGGCAGCGTCTGTTGCAGCGCAACAAGCGTCCGGTTGGCTGTTTCAGCCCCCGTTTGGAGGGCCTTAAGCTTCGCTTTACCTTGCGCCAGTAACTCGCTGATAGGGATTGGTTTTCGCATATTTCAGGGGCGATCCGCGTCCCAAAATCAGACAAAAGTGGTTGTTGCGCAAAGGGTTTTTGTTGCATAGTTCCCCGCGCTGCACAAGGGCAAACCCGTCGAAAGACGGGGACGCAAAGCCACCGGTCTAAAGCGGAAGCTATGACAGCGGGGTTACCAGACGTGAGGACCATGCGTGTCACGAAGGATGGAGGGGTTCCGCCGGCCACCGGGCGGTCCCATCACCGTCCGATCACGGAAACGGCCAGGCGCCCGCCGGGCCGGACCGGCCGGGCCTTGCGGAGCGACCCTCGCTCCGGGCAGACCCGGGCGGGAATGATGGCCGGCGTCAGCGTCGGACGGAGACGAACCTTCGGCCCCCGGGTCGTGGGGCTGAGCGGAATTCGATCGGGTCGGCCGGTCGACACGTGCGCGGAGCAACGGCCATGAACATCATCGTTTTCAGCCGCCATCAGGGCCGGGCCCGGCAGTTCGACCTGCGCTCGCCGGTCTTCATCGCGGTCTTCGCGACGGTCGTGCTCGTCCTCTTCGGCGGCGTCTTCGCCGCCGGCTCCTGGCTCGGCGCCGAGTGGGCCGAGAGCCAGCCGGCGCGCCAGCTCAGCAAGTGGGCGGCGGAGCTCGGCACCCAGCGCGAGCAGGTCGCCGCCGCGCGCGAGGTGCTGCAGAACAACGTCGATGCGCTCGCGATCCGCGTCGGCCAGATGAATGCCCACGTGATTCGCCTTGATGCGCTTGGCAAGCGCCTCGCGGAGATGGCCAACCTCAACAAGGTTGAGTTCAACTTTGAGAGTGCCCCGCCGGTCGGCGGCATCGATGAGCCTTCGACCTCCGGCCAGCCGGCGACGGCGCCGCTGCTCACCGACATGCTCGATCGCCTCTCCGACCAGATCACCGACCGCGAGCGCCAGCTCGGGGCGCTCGAGAACCTGATCCTGACGCGGGAGCTTCGGCGCGAGGTCTATCCGCAGGGCCGCCCGGTGCTCGGCGGGTTCATTTCCTCGTTCTTCGGCAAGCGCGTCGACCCCTTCACGGGCTACACCGCCTTCCACGCCGGCGTCGATTTCGCGGGCGAGCAAGGCGCGCCGGTGACCTCCGTCGCGACGGGCGTCGTGACCTGGGCGGGCGAGCGCTTCGGCTACGGCAACTTGGTCGAGGTCAACCACGGCAATGGGTACCTCACGCGCTACGCCCACAATTCCGCGGTGCTGGTGAAGGTCGGGGACACCGTGCAGAAGGGCCAGGAGCTCTCGCTCCTCGGCAGCACCGGCCACTCGACCGGGCCGCACGTCCATTTCGAGGTGCTGAAGGACGGGAGCCCCGTGGACCCGATGGCCTTCATTAACCAGAACGCCCAGCCGCTGCTCAAGGCCGGGCATTGAAGAGCGGCCCGCCGGCCCCAACGAGGGGCTGAGGGCAGCCCGGCACCGGACCTGGGCCGGTTCTGCGCCCGTCGCGTCGCGACGGGTATTGACCATCACTCCTTAGTACAATGCGCGACTTTTCCGCGTAGGACGGGGCCCGTCGTGCCCGTCCCCCGAAGGATTTCGACCCGTGCTCAAGCTCCTGACCTCCATCTTCGGCAGCCGCAACCAGCGGCTCCTGCGCAGCTATAGCCCGCTCGTAGCCGCCGCCAACAGCTTCGATGCCCGCATGACGGCGCTGCCGGACGAGGCCTTCCCGGGCGTGACGGTGGCGCTCCGCGAGCGCCTCGCCAAGGGCGAGGGCCTCGACGCGCTGCTGCCGGAGGCCTTCGCGGCCGTGCGCGAGGCGGCCAAGCGCACCATCGGGCTTCGGCACTTCGACGTGCAGCTCATCGGCGGCATCTCGCTCCATCAAGGCAAGATCTCGGAGATGCGCACCGGCGAGGGCAAGACGCTCGTCGCGACGCTCCCCGTCTACCTGAACGCGCTCCCCGGCAAGGGCAGCCACGTCGTCACCGTGAACGAGTACCTGGCGGGGCGCGACGCGGAGTGGATGGGCCCGGTGTACCGCTTCCTCGGCATGACGGTCGGCGTCATCAAGGCCGGCCAAAGCCAGGAGGAGAAGCGCGCGGCCTATGCCTGCGACATCACCTACGGCACCAACAACGAATACGGCTTCGACTACCTGCGCGACAACCTGGCCTTCAGGCTCGAGGACCGCGTCCAGCGCACGCTCGAGTTCGCGATCGTCGATGAGGTCGACTCGATCCTGATCGACGAGGCGCGGACCCCGCTGATCATTTCGGGGCCGGCGGAGGAGAGCACCGAGCTCTACCTCAAGATCAACGCGCTCGTGCCGCAGCTGACACGCGCGTTGAGCGAGGAGCCGACCGAGGCGGGACTGCTGGTCGGTGCCATCGAGCGCTCGCGCCTCAGGGGCGACGTGCGCGTTGGCGACGTGCTGCTCGCCGCCGACGGCTCGCCGGTGAGCCGCGCCGAGGACGTGCTCGCCGCGCTCGCCGGGGCCAAGCCCGCCACCCGTCTCAACCTCGAGATCTGGCGCGACCGGAACCTGCAGACGGTCACGGTCGAGGTGACCCCGAACGCCGCGGCCGCCGCAGGCACGCCGACCGCCAAGCTCGCCCATACGCTCGGCTTCACCGTGCAGCCGCTCTCGGAGGACAAGCGCCAGGAACTCGCGGTCGGTGGCGACTACTGGGTCGACGAGAAGCAGAAGCAGGCGCAACTGACCGAGGCCGGCCACGAGCGCGTCGAGGAGCTGATGGCGACCTCGGGGCTCCTGCGCGAGGGCGAGAGCCTGTACGACGCCGCCAACATCCGCTTGATGCACCACTTGAACGCGGCGCTGCGTTCGCACGCGATCTACCGGCGCGACGTCGAGTACATCGTCAAGAACGGCGAAGTCATCATCGTGGACGAGTTCACCGGGCGCACGATGCCGGGCCGGCGCTGGTCGGACGGGCTCCACCAGGCGGTCGAGGCCAAGGAAGGCGTGGACGTTCGCGAGGAGAACCAGACGATCGCCTCGATCACGTTCCAGAACTTCTTCCGCATGTACAAGAAGCTTGCCGGCATGACCGGCACCGCCGACACGGAGGCTTACGAGTTCCAGCAGATCTACGGGCTCGAGGTCGTCGTCATCCCGACGCACCGCCCGATGATCCGCAAGGACAACTCGGACCTCGTCTACCTCACGCAGAAGGACAAGTTCGAGGCGATCATCGAGGACATCCGCGACTGCATGTCGCGCCAGCAGCCGGCGCTCGTCGGTACGACCTCGATCGAGACCTCCGAGCTCCTCAGCAAGGCGCTCGCGAAGGAAGGCATCGTGCACGAGGTGCTGAACGCCAAGCAGCACGACCGCGAGGCGCAGATCGTCGCGCAGGCCGGCCGCCCGGGCGCAGTCACGATCGCCACCAACATGGCCGGCCGCGGCACCGACATCGTGCTCGGTGGCCGCCCCGAGGCCGAGGCGCCGGGCGCGCCGCCGGCGGATGCCGCGAGCAAGGCGGCCGACCACGCCGCCTGGCTCGTGCGCCACGAGAAAGTGCTCGCGGCGGGCGGGCTGCACATCATCGGCACCGAGCGGCACGAATCGAGGCGCATCGACAACCAGCTGCGTGGCCGTTCCGGTCGCCAGGGCGATCCCGGCTCCTCGCGCTTCTACCTGTCGCTCGAAGACAACCTGATGCGGATCTTCGGTGACCCGACGCGCATGAAGGCGCTCCTGTCCCGCGTCGGCATGAAGGAAGGCGAGGCGATCGAGAGCGGCATGCTGAGCCGGCAGATCGAGCGCGCGCAGCGGAAAGTCGAGGCGCACAACTTTGACCTGCGCAAGAACCTGCTCGAATACGACGATGTCGCCAACGACCAGCGCAAGGTCATCTACGGGCAGCGCAACGAGCTCATGGCGGCGGATGACATTGCCGAGACCATCAAGGCGCTTAGGGTCGAGGTCGTCGAGGGCCTCGTCGCGCAGTACGTGCCCGCCGAGAGCATCGAGGAGCACTGGAACCTCGCCGGCCTCGAGGAGGCGGTGCAGCGCGACTTTGCCGTGAGCCTGCCGATAAAGGCGTGGTTCGAGGCCGACCGGTCGCGCACCCAGGCGGCATTCCAGCAGCACCTGCTCGGCGTCCTCGAGAAGGCCTACGAGGAGAAGGAAGCGCTGGTCGGCGCCACGGACTTAAGGCACATCGAGCGGCGCCTGATGCTGCAGATGGTCGACTCGCACTGGCGCGAGCACCTCGCCGCGATGGACTACATGCGCCAGGGCATCTTCCTGCGCTCCTACGCGCAGAAGAACCCGAAGCAGGAATACAAACGCGAGGCGTTCGAGCTCTTTACCGCGATGCTCGAGCGCATCAAGTTCGACACGGTGACCTTGCTCGCGCGGCTGCAGATCCGCTCTGACGCCGACATCGAGCGCGAGGAGCAGGAGCGCCAGGCGCGGCTCGCGCGGATGATGCAGTTCCAGCACGCCGAGGCGCCGGCGCTCGCGGTCGAGTCGGCGCCGGCCGCGCAACCCGAGCCCCCGCCGCCGGGCGCCATCGAGACCTTCCAGCGTGCCGAGCGCAAGGTCGGTCGCAACGAGCCGTGCCCGTGCGGTTCGGGCCGCAAGTTCAAGCACTGTCACGGGCAGCTGCAGGGCGAGGGCTGAAGGCATAAAGCCATGGCGCCGGCGCCGGTTCACGTCCTCGCAGGCGCGCTCGTCGACCCGGCGGGGCGGGTGCTGATCGCCGAGCGTCCGCCCGGCAAGGCGCAGGCGGGCCGCTGGGAATTCCCGGGCGGCAAGCGCCACGAGCGCGAGTCCCCCCGCGAGGCGCTCGCGCGCGAACTCATGGAGGAGCTCGGCATCGAGCTTGGCGCGGCCGCGCCCTTGCTCGCGGTCACCCACCATTACGCCGGCGCCGCTGCCCCGGTCCTGATCGACTGCTGGCGCGTCGAGTCGTGGCGCGGCGAGCTCAGGTGCCTCGATGGCCAGCGCCTGCGCTGGTGCACGCTGCCCGAGCTCGCCGCGGCCGATATCCTCGAGGCCGACCGGTCGATCGTGACGGCGCTGCTGCTGCCGCCGCTTCTCGTGCGGGTCGAGCTCAAGGGCGCAGCCGAGGCGAGGCGTCGCGCCAGCATTCGTGGCGAGCGCGTCGGCTGGCTCATCGACAGCGCCGCAGCCGAAGCTTCGCTCCTCGCGCGCTGCGCCGCCGACGGCGCAACGCCGCTCCTCATCGACCCGCTGCGAGCCGCCGGGGGCCTCGGCGCCGTCTACACGCACACCTCCCGATTCGTCCGCTCGGCCGAACGCCTCGCGCCCGCGGGGCTCGTCGTGAAGGATGCGGCCGAAGCGGCGGCGGCACTCGCCGCCGGGGCGGACTTCCTGCTGGTGGCCGAGCGGGACCTGCCGCCCGGCACACTCGCAAAGGTCGCGGCGACGGGTCTGCCGTGGTATCTAAACCTCGTGCGCCCCAAAGCCGCGGACGAACCGCCGGCGACGGGACGGTTGTGGTGGCGGACGAGCGCCGGGCGTTGACCCGACCGCGCTGCCCGCGCCGGACGGAACCTTAAGGGGATGGCAATGGACAACAGGACTGCAGGAGCACGCAAACAAGGTCGGGTGGCGTTCATCGCCGCGCTCGCCGTCGGGTTGCTCGCGGGGCCCGGGCTCGCGGGCGCCGGCGCTCTCGATCTCATCAGCAACAAGGATGCCGCCGGCGGGCTGCGCGCGGCGCTTGGCAGGGGCATCGACGCCGCGGTCGCCCGTCTCGGCGCGCCGGGCGGCTTCCTCGACAATGACAAGCTCAGGATCCCGCTGCCGCCGGCGCTCGAGAAGGCCGACAAGGCGCTCAGGATGGTCGGTATGTCGGGCGAGGCGGACGAGCTCAAAGTCGCGATGAACCACGCCGCGGAATCGGCCATGAGCGAGGCAAAACCGATCCTGGCAAGCTCGCTTCGCAAGATGTCGATTAGCGACGCGAAGGGCATCCTGACTGGCGGCGATGATGCGGCGACCCAGTACTTCAGGCGCACGTCGGCGGACTCGCTCCGCGAGAAGATGAAGCCGATCGTGAGCCGCGCGACGGCGAAGGCGAAGCTCGGCGCGATCTACGACCGCTACGCCGGCAAGGCCGCCGAGTTCGGCCTGGTGTCGGGCGATGCGGTGCACCTCGATGACTACGTAACGTCCAAGGCGCTCGACGGCCTCTTCTCGGTGATCGCCGACGAGGAGCACTCGATCCGCCAGGACCCGGTCGCCGCGGGCAGCGCGATCATCAAGAAGGTGTTCAGCTCGCTCTAGAGCGCGCTACTCGAGGGTGGCGAGCTTCACGTCGGCGCGCGCGCTCGCCACCGTCGTCACGATGACGCCGGTGCCGTCCGGCGTCACGCTCATCCCGGAGTCGTCGAGGAGGTCCGGCACTGCGCGGATGCTGTTGATGAGGTGGCTCTCGATCGAGTAGCGGTCGAGCTCGGGGAAGCCGAAGTCCGGTCGCCGGATGAGCCAGATCGCGGTCCCGGTCAGCGTCCAGTTGGTCCAGTCGGCCGGCGAGAAATCGGCGACCACGAGCGAGTCGTCGCCGCCCGGCGCCGGGTTCCTCAGCCAGAGTCCCGGGCGGTCCGCCCGCACATAGTAAAGCGATGCCCCGTCCGTGGACTCGAGCGCCGCGAGTCCGCCCTCGGTCGTCACCGCTTCCGGGGACCCCGAGCCCGGCCACGGTTGCCGCCAGATCTGCGGGGAGCCCGAGCGCGAGCTCGTGAAGTACAGGTAGCGGCCGTCGTGCGAGAAGCTCGGCGCACGGCTCGTCTCCTCGCTGCTCACGCGCTCCTGCTTGCCGTCGGCGAGCGCGACGGTCCAGAGCTCAAAGCGGCCCTTGTGCGAGCCGGCGAACACGATCAGGCGGCCATCCGGCGACCAGCGCGGCGTCTCGAGGAAATCGAGCTCGCTGCGGGTGAGCATGCGCGCCGCGCCGCCTGCCGCCGGCGCCAGCCACAGCTGCTCGCTGCCGCCGCGGTTGGACACGAACACGAGTTCCTTGCCGTCGGGTGAGAGTTGCGGGTGCCGGTCGAGCGAGGCGCCGCTCGCGGCTCCCGCCGCGAGTGCCGCGCCGTCCGGTATGCGACTGAAGGCGGTCGTGTACTGCCATTCCTCGTAGGCGAGCGCGCGGTTGTCGTTGGAGATCGCCGGATCCTTGAGCGCGTTCGGGGCGGCGAGGAACGGCTCCGGGCTCGAGTGGTTGAGCCGTACGCGCCAGAGCGCGTAGCGGCCGCCGCGCGGCGAGGCGAACACGACCGACTGGGTGCCCGCTTCGAACGCGGCCCCGGCGAGCGGCCGGCGATCGCGCGTGATGCGCTCGACCGCGACGGTGCCAAGATCGAGGAGTGAGAGGTCCTCCACGCCCACCGCGCGGGAGCGCACGAACACGAGCCGGCGCCCGGTCGGCGCGAGCGTCGGCTGCATGTCGCCCGGCATGCCGACCACCGGGTTCGTGACGCCGGTGAGCTTGGCCGTGTCGACATCGAGCGAGACGAGCTGCCGCGCGAGCCCCGCGGCCGTGCGGTGCGCGTAGATAACCGCGCGTCCGTCCGGCGTCCAGGTCAGCCGCCCGGTCGCGCCGAAATCGCAGTCGCCGACCCGTCGCTCGCCACCGCCATCGGGCGCGATCACGTACACCGAGCACGCGGTCGCGGTGAGGCGCTCGAACGCGATGCGCCCGCCGCTCGGCGACCAGGCGGGATAGAGGTCGCGGCCATCGCCCAGCGTCAGCGGCCGCCAGCTGCCGCCCGCGACGGGACGCAGCACCAGGTGCGTGCCGCTGCCATCGGCGAGGCGCCAGCTGTAGACGACCTGGCGGCCGTCCGGCGAGAAGCTCGGGTGGGTCTTCTCGCCCGGCTCGGTCGCGAGCGCTCGCACCTGCGTGACGATGCCAAAGAGCACGACGTGGCCACGCTCGACGAGCGCGGTGATCCCGGCGGCGAGGCCGCCGACGACGAGCGTCGCCAGCCCGATCGCGAGCCAGCGCTTGCGCTTCCTCGAGGTCCACGCCTCGACGCCGCCCGGGTCGTCCCGCAGCACATCCGACTCGAAGGGCTTGAGTCCCCGCCCGGGCACCGGCGCGCCAACTTCGAGGACGTAGGCATCGCCCGGCGCGTTCGCGATCCTGACCGCGCCATCCTCGGAGAGCACGCGGCGCAGCAGCCCGAGCACGCGCCGCAATTTCGGCTCGTGATCCTCCGCCGTGCCGCCGCCGTAGACGCGCGCCGCGAGCTCGTCGCGGTTGACGCCGCCGGCCGGCGACTCGGCCAGGATGAGGAGCGCAAGCAGCGTCGGCTTGTCGAGCGCGACGATGCGATCGGCACGCGTCATGCGCCCGAGCGAGGGGCGCACGCGCCAGGTACCGAGGTCGAAGTCGGCGACCAGCGATGGATCCGGCGGCGGGTCGACCGGCCCGACCGGCTTCTTGACGGGCCGCCCGAAGGCGCGGCGCCGGCCGAGGTCGAGGTATCCGGGGCGTCTCATGGTGCGCTCACTCTCAGGCCAACATACTCGGCCGCGAACGACCACTGGTCGGCGAAATCCTCGATCTGCATCCAGCTCGGCTTGCCGCCGCCGTGTCCGGCGCTCGTCTCGACCCTGAGCAGCACCGGGTTCGGGCAGCTCGCGTTCCTTGGCTGCGCGCCCTGCAGCGCCGCCGCGAACTTGAAACTGTGCCACGGCACGACCCGGTCGTCGCGATCGGCCGTCGTGATCAGCGTCGGCGGATAGCACACGCCGCGTCGCACATTCTGCACCGGCGAATAGGCCCTGAGTGCCTGGAAGTCCTGCGGGTTCTCGGCGAGCCCGAAATCGCTCGACCACTGGCGCGCGTTGGCGCTCGCGGTGTCGTAACGGAGCATGTCGAGGACGCCGACGACCGGGAGCGCGACCGCGAAGAGGTCCGGCCGCTGCACGAGCGCGGCGCCCACCAGCAGGCCGCCGTTGCTGCGGCCCTGGATAGCGAGGTGGCGGGGCGAGGTGACCCGGTTCGCGATGAGCCACTCGGCCGCGGCGATGAAGTCATCGAACACGTTCTGCTTCCTGCTCTTAGTGCCCGCGAGGTGCCAGTCCTCGCCGTACTCGCCGCCGCCGCGCAGGTTCGCGAGCGCGTAGACGCCGCCGGCGTCGAGCCAGGTGGCGACCGAGACGCTGAACCCGGGGAGCTGCGCGAGGTTGAACCCGCCGTAGCCGTAGAGGAGCGTCGGCTGCGCCCCGTCGTGCGGCATGTCGCGGCGGTGGGTCACGTACATGGGGACCCGCGTGCCGTCGCGCGAGGAGTAGAAGACCTGCTCGGTCACGTAGAGCGCTGGGTCGAGCGCGACCTGCGGGCGCCGAACGAGCGTGCTCTTTCCCGTCAGCGCGTCGTAGCGGTAGATCGTCCATGGCGTCAGGAAGTCGCTGTAGGCGTAGAAGGCCTCCGAGTCGGGCTCGTGCGCGACGAAGCCCGTGACCTGGCCGAGCCCCGGCAGCGTGATCTCGCCGCGCGCGCTGCCATCGGCGCGGTACACGCCGACGCGCGAGTGCGCGTCGGCGAGGAACGAGACGATGAAGGTGCCACCGACGTAGTGCGCATCCTCGATCGACTCGGCGGATTCATCGATCAGCGTTCGCGGCTCCGCCGCCGGATGCGGCAGGCTCGCCGCGATGACGCGTCCGCGTGGCGCGCGGGCGGTCGAGAGGAAGTAAAGCGTGCCGCCGTCGTTGCCAAGGTAGCTGTAGAGGCCATCCCAGCGATCGAACAGGGGAGTCACCTGCCCGGCCGGATCCTCAAGATCGCGGAACGCCATCGCGTTGGCCGCGAAGCCCGCCGCGAGCGTGATCACCAGCCAGCGGCCATCGTCGCTGATCTCGGCATAGGGATTGCAGCCGGCGTGGTCGGCGCAGGCGCGCTCCGGCGCCGCGTAGATGAACGCATCCGACTCCTCTGGCGTCCCGAGCCGGTGGAACCAGACGCTCACGGGCTTCGTCGCATCGCCTGCGCCATCGGCGCGCGCCGGGTAGCGGGAGTAGTAGAAGCCACCGCCGTCCCTCGCCCACGCGATGGAGGTGAACTTGGTCCGGTGGATGACCTCGGGCAGGTCGAGCGCGGTCGCGACCTCGCGCACTCGCCAGGTCTTCCAGTCGGAGCCTCCATCGGAGGTGGCATAGGCGACGTGGCCGCCGGTCGGCGCCACCTCGAAGTCGGCGAGGGCGACCGTGTGATCGCCCGAGAGCGTGTTCGGGTCGATGAGTACGCGGCCGGCGCCCGCGAGGTCATCGCCCACCATCAGCACGCTCCGGTCGTCGAGGCCGCCACTGTGCAGGTAGAAGTAGCGTCCGCCACGGCGACTCGGCAGCACGTAGCGGCTGGCGCCCTGCAGTGCCGCGCCGAAGCGCTCGAACTGGCCGCGCTCGCGCATCCGCGCCTTGAACGCCTCGCGCCCGGGCAGCGTCGCGAGGTAGGGGATCGACACCGCGTTCTCGGCAGCCACCCACTGGCGCACGGCGGGTGTCTCGAGCGCCTCGAGCCAGCGCCAGGGATCGGCGACGGCGACGCCGTGGTAGACATCGAGCTGGCGGTCGCGCCGCGTCGGTGGGTAGACCGGCGCCGCCAACGGCAGGAGCGGGCGCGCCGCCGCCGCGACCGGTCGCGGCGGCTCCGAGGCCCTGCAGCCGGTCACGAGGCCGAGCACGACCACGAGCAGCACCGCCGCCAGCGGGGTGCGCGCGGCATGCGGGCCCTTCCTCCGGTCGGCGGGGTCAGGCATCGGGATCGGCTCCAAGGAATCGGTCGATATTATCAGACCGGCGGCGGCCGCCGCCGTTCCCGCCAAGCTGCGTTCAGGCGCGCGCGCTCGGGCGCGCGCCGATGCTCGAGTACCAGCGCTTGAGGTGCGGGTGCTGCTCGCCGAGTCTGAGGTTGGAGGGCTTGCCGAAGTCGATGCTGGTGTAGGCGACGATGTCCGCCATCGACAGTGCCCCGGTCGCGAAGTACTCGCGGCCGGCGAGCGCGGCCTCGAGGGCGGCGAACTCGGCAAGCACGTGCAGGCGCTCGGCCTCGCCCCACGCGGGCACCTGAACGATGCGCGTCGACCAGTAGGGGTGCGTGTGCCGGAAGACGTTCACCATCGGCTGGTAGAGGTGGACCATCAGCCGGTCGACCCAGCCAGCGACTGAGGCGCGCTCGCGCGCGTTCGCGCCGAAGAGCGGCGGCGCTGGATTGAGCTCCTCCAGCCAGCGGCAGATCGCGAGCGACTCGACGAGGCGGGTGCCATCCTCAAGCTCGAGCGTCGGCAGTTCGCCGAGCGGGTTGACGCCAAGGTACTCGGGCGAACGCGCGGCGCCGGCGGCGATGTCGACCTCGATGATCTCAAGCGCAATGCCCTTTTCCGCGGCGTACATGCGCACGCGCCGCGGACTCGGCGCGAAGCGGCTCGAGTAGAGCTTCACGGCGGCGGCTGCTCGCCCGGAGGCACCGCATCCGCGCCATCGAGGGCCACGTCCTCGCCCGGGATCGCGTGCCGCTCGCTCAGCCAGGCGCCCAGGTCGAGAAGCCGACAGCGCTCGCTGCAGAACGGCCGCCACGGATTCGCCGGGAGAATCGCGACCTCTCGCTGGCATTTTGGGCACTTGCCTCGAGCCGCCATCACGCGTCGCCGGTCAGGTGCAGCAGGTCAGCACGAACGGCACGTCGAGCGGCGCCTGCAGTGCGCGGTTATCGGCGTCGACGAAGCTCATGAACCGGATGCTGCAGCGATGGTGGCTGCCACTGATCTCCGGGTACAGGTCGCCATCGCCCGGCAGCGTGATACGCAGGAGCTGGATCGGTGTCTCGCGCTCGAACACGAGCTGGTAGATGCCGCCTGTCGCCACCTCGCGACGCGGACGGGCGTTCTCGCGGGTGACCCAGAGGAGGTCGGCGACGCTCTCGCAGAGCGGCCTTAGCACCGCGAGCCAGCCGTTGAAGTCGGCCTGGCGCGACTCGGCGGGGAGGCTGAGCCAGTGGAAGTACTCCGGCAGGTCGAACTCGCAGGTTCCGCCGGGGATGGTGCTGCGGTGCTTGATCGCCGAGAGGAAATCGGTCTCGCGCAGGCGCGTGAGCGCGGCGCCGTTCGCGGCCTGCAGCTCATCCCGACGCTGCGTCAGCCGGCCGAGCACGGCGCGCAGGCGACCCGTGTCGACCCCGGGCCGGGCCGAGAAGTCCCTGAGGATCGCCATCTGCCGCTCGAGGTCCTTGAGCACGTCGCCGCGCGAGTCGCCGCGCGTCGTGATCGCGAGGATCTCGAGCAGGCTCGAGACGGCCGAGCGGCTGCTCCAGGGGGTTGGCGTGTCGTTGTGGTAGAGCGCCTGCTGGTACAGGAATTCGAGGCGCAGGAACGTCCGCATGCGCTCGTTGAGCGGCTGCTCGAATACAACCGTACGGCGTGCCGCGAGGGCTTCGGGCTCGATGGGGGCCATCTCCTGCATCCGGCTATTCTGCGCGTCGCGAGCGGAGGTCGTAAACCGTTTCTACGGTCGAGACCTGACGCGGCCTAGCGACGCGGCCCCGCCCGCCCCGGCTCGCGGGCCGCGGCGAGGTACTTGGCGTGCAGCCCTTCGACGGCGGCGTCGAGCGCAGCGAGCGACCCCGTGTTCTCGATGCGATCGTCCGCGATCGCGAGCCGCTCGGCGCGGCTCGCCTGGGAGGCGAGGATCGCCTCGGCCTGGGCCGCGCTGTCGCCGTCCCGGCTCATCAGCCGGGATTTCTGCAGCGCTGGCGGCACATCGACGAGGAGGACGCGATCGAAGCGGTCGCGGCCGCCCGTTTCGGCGAGCAGCGGAATCCCGATGATCGTGTACGGCGCCTCGACGGCGTCGAGCCTCGCCTCGAGTGCCGCGCGGATGGCCGGATGCAGGATCGCCTCGAGCGCGCGGCGCCGCGCGGGGTCGGCGAACACGAGTTCACGCAGGCCGCGCCGGTCGAGCTCGCCGCTCGGCAGCAGCACGCCCGCGCCGAACGCCGCGGTGACCGCCGCGAGCGCAGGCATACCTGGGCGCACGACCTCGCGCGCGAGGTCGTCGGTATCGATGACCGGCACCCCGCGCGCGGCGAAGGCATCGGCGACGGCGGTCTTGCCGCTCGCGATGCCGCCGGTGAGTGCCACGCGCAGCGTCATTGCCGCCCCCGCCTCAGCGGCCGAGTGACCACCACGGCGCGACCAGCGCCGGGGCCCACATCATCACGACCCAGCCGGCGGTCGCGAGGTACGGGCCGAACGGAATCGGTACGTCACGCCCGCGGCGCCTGAGCACGATCAGCACGATGCCGAGGATCGCGCCGGTGGCGGCCGAAAACAGCATGACGGGCAGCAGCATCTGCCAGCCGAGCCACGCGCCGAGCGCCGCGAACAGCTTGAAGTCGCCATAGCCCATGCCGTCCTTGCCGGTGACGAGGCGGAAGAGATGGAAGATGCTCCACAGGATCAGGTAGCCGAACACCGCGCCGAGCACGGCACTTTTCAGGTCGACCGGGATCGTCGCGGCACCACGGCCGAGAAAAGCGGCCGCCACGAGACCCGCCCAGAGGAGCGGCAGCGTCAGGCTGTCGGGCAGGAGCTGCGTGTCGATGTCGATGCCGGTGAGGGCGATCAGCGTCCAGCTTATGCCGATCGCGCAAAGCGCCTCCCAGCCCCAGCCGAAGTGCCAGGCAACGCTGGCCGAGACGATCGCGGTGATGAGCTCGACCAGCGGGTAGCGCACCGAGATCGGTGCGCGACACTTCGCGCAGCGGCCGCGGAGCGCGAGCCAGCTCACCACCGGGATGTTCTGGAGCGCGGTGATGGGCGCACCGCATGCCGGGCACGCCGAGCGCGGCACGACGAGGTTGTAGGCGGGCTCAGCCGGAGGCGCGGGCGCGTCCGCCGCGGCATCGAGCGCCCTGCAATCGGCGCGCCACTCGCGTTCCATCATCTTCGGCAGACGATGGATCACGACGTTGAGGAAGCTGCCCGCCAGCAGGCCAAACAGCCCCGCGGACAGCGCGAACAGCCACGGCTCGGCGCGCAGGACCTCGACCAGTTCCATCAGGCGGCAGCGCTAGTCGAGCCGCATCCGGATCAGACGACCGAACCGAGCTTGAAGATCGGCAGGTACATCGCGATGACGAGGCCGCCGACGAGGACGCCGAGGATCGCCATGATGAGGGGCTCGAGCAGGCTCGACATCGAATCGACCGCCGAGTCGACCTCGAGCTCGTAGAAGTCCGCGACCTTGCTCGCCATCTGGTCGAGCGAACCCGACTCCTCGCCGACCGCGATCATCTGGTTGACCATGTTCGGGAAGAGGCCGGTGTTCTCCATCGCGCGCTGCAGGCGCTGGCCGGTCGCAACCTCGTCCTTCATGCGCAGGACGCCGGTCTCGTACACGATGTTGCCGGTGGCGCCGGCGACGGAGTTGAGCGCCTCGACGAGCGGCACGCCGGCCGCGAAGGTCGTCGCGAGGGTGCGCGCGTAGCGCGCGATCGCGGCCTTCACGAGGATCGGTCCCACGACCGGCGCCTTCAGCATCGCCCGGTCGATCCACATGCGCATCGCCCGCGAGCGCTTGTGGAAGTAGATGAACGCGTAGATGCCGCCGCCGATCATCAGGCCGAGCAGCCAGCCCTTCGTCTGCACGAATTTGGACATGCCGATGACCATCTGCGTGAACGCAGGCAGGTCGGCGCCGAAGCCCTTGAAAAGGCTCTCGAACTGCGGGATCACGAAGATCAGCAGGATGACCGTGACGATGACTGCGACGACCAGCACCGCCGCCGGGTAGAAGAGCGCCTTCTTGATCTTCTTCTTGATCGCCTCGGTCTTTTCCTTGTACGTCGCGATCTTGTCGAGCAGCGTCTCGAGCGCGCCGGCCTGTTCGCCAGCCTCGACCAGGTTCACCGACAGGTCGTCGAAGTAGAGCGGGTGCTTGGCGAGGGACTCGTGCAGCGTCGTTCCGCTTTCGATCTGCGCCTTGATGTCGAGGATGAGCTTCTGCATCGAGGGCTTTTCATGGCCGGTGCCGACGATCTCGAACGACTGCACCATCGGGATGCCGGCGGTGAGCATGGTCGCGAGCTGGCGGAAGAAGATCGCGATGTCGCCGGCCGTCGGTTTCTTGGTCGAGCGGAAGGCGTTGCTCTGCTTCTTGACGCGCGTCGCAAGCACGCCCTGGCGCCGGAGGTCCGCGCGCAGCGACTGCTCCGTGGTCGCCAGGCTCTTGCCGGTAACCCGGTTGCCCTTGCGGTCCTTTCCTTCCCAAATGAAGGAAGTTTGTTTGGCGATACTCGCGGCCTGTGCCATTTCGCTAGGCTCCTTGATTCGTCAGCGGCATCCGCTTACTCGATCGTGACGCTGTTGACTTCTTCGAGACTGGTGAGGCCATCCTTGACCTTGTTGAGGCCAGCGGTGCGCAGGTCCCAGACCTGCTCCTTCTTGGCCTGGTCATTGATGCTGATCGCGTTGCCGCCTTCCATGATGATCCGGCCGATCGTCTCGGTGACCGGCATGACCTGGTAGATGCCAACGCGGCCCTTGTAGCCGTCGGTGCAGTTGCCGCACCCCTTCGGGCCGTGCAGCTTGATGCCCGCGGCGACGTCCTCGGGCCTGAAGCCCTCCTTGAGGAGCGCCTCGTTCGGGATGTCGAGCGTCACCTTGCAGTGGCTGCAGAGCCGCCGCGCGAGGCGCTGGGCGATGATGAGGCTGACCGAGGTCGCGATCGCGTAGGGCTTCACGCCCATGTCGATGAGGCGAGTCAGCGTCTGCGGCGCGTCGTTGGTGTGCAGCGTCGAGAGCACGAGGTGGCCGGTCTGCGCCGCCTTGATGGCGATTTCGGCCGTCTCGAGGTCGCGGATTTCGCCGACCATGACGACGTCCGGATCCTGGCGCAGGAACGCGCGCAGCGCCGAGGCGAATGTCAGCCCGACCTTGGCGTTGACGTTCACCTGGTTGACGCCGGGCAGGATGATTTCGGCCGGGTCTTCCGCCGTCGAGATGTTCGTATCCTCGACGTTGAGGATGTTGAGGCCCGTGTAGAGCGAGACGGTCTTGCCCGAGCCCGTGGGGCCGGTGACCAGAATCATCCCTTGCGGGCGCTTGAGGTTCTTGAGGTACAGCTCTTTCTGGAACGGCTCATAGCCGAGAGCGTCGATCCCGAGCTGCGCGCTCGAGGGATCGAGAATACGCATGACGGTCTTCTCGCCGAACAGCGTCGGGCACGTGCTGACGCGAAAATCGATCGAGCGATTCTTCGACAGGCGCATCTTGATGCGACCGTCCTGCGGAATGCGCCGCTCGGCGATGTCGAGCCGCGCCATGACCTTGATGCGCGCCGAAATCTTCATGGCGAGCTGGACCGGTGGCACGGCCACTTCCTTCAGCACGCCGTCGACGCGCTGGCGGACGCGGTAGGTCTTCTCGTAGGGCTCGAAATGGATGTCGGACGCGCCTTTCTTGATGGCGTCCAGCATCACCTTGTTCACGAAGCGGACGATCGGCGCGTCCTCGACGTCGTCGCGGCCGGCACCGGCCTCGACTTCCTCCTCGCCGCCCGTGACCTCCAGGTTCTCGAGGTCGAAGTCATCCTCGGCCATGGCCGGCATCGAGGTATCGACCTGCTCCATCGCCTTGCCGAGGACCTTCTGGAGCTTGTCCTCCTCGACGACGACGGGCTCCACGTTCATCGACGTCGAGAAGCGGATCTCGTCGATGCCGTGCAGGTTCGTGGGATCGGAGATCGCAACGAACAGCCGCCGGCCGCGCTTCATCAGCGGCATGACGCGGTGCTTGTGCAGCAGCTTCTCGCTCACCAGCTTGACTGTGTCGAGGTCGACCTGGATCGCGTCGAGGTCGAGGAGCGGTACGCCGAACATCGCCGCCGCGGTGATCGCTATTTCGCGCGCATCGACGATGTTCTTGTTGACCAGGTAGGTGACCAGGTTCTGGCGCGCTTCCTTGGCGCCGCGCTGGGCATCGGCCATCGCCGTTTCATCGAGAAGTCCGTCCTGAACGAGCTTCTCGGGCAAGCCGATATTGTTCGCGTTGCGCGCGACGGCTCCGGCGACTGAGATTGCGTTATCAGACATGGACTTACGGCTCGCGACCCTGCGGCTGACCCGATCCTTGAGAATACTACCCGAGACCACGCCGCGGGTACGGAATTGTCAAATCGCGACGATCCTCCCATAAATCGCGGGTGGTCCTCGTGACCTGTCTCACAGGGTCGGAGAAGGGCGCTGGGCCAGGCGTTGGGAGGGGCCGGGAGAGCGTATCGGACGTCTCCGGGTGCACCTTTGCCCGGGTAAAAGGACAGGAGCGGCGTGCGGGCGTTTTAGGGACGGTCAGACTGGCCCCCGAGGCCAGGCCAGGTCCGCGCTGCCCCACGGGGCAGCGGTCGGGGGGCGTCAGGAATGGCAGGTCGTCGGCAGGTACTGCGGAGCGATCGATGTCGCGCCGGCTCCGACCTTGGTCACGGTACCGGGGGTCAGGGCCGTACCGCAAATCCACACGATGTCGTTGTTGGCGTTGGTGCCGGCGTTCAGCGAGAGCGCCTTGGTGCTGAGGTTCGTCACGTTCGCCTGGTTTCCGTACGTGATCGTGATCGCAGCGGCGTTGCTGGTGACCGTCGAAACGTACTTGCCTTCCGAGGCGACCTGACCGGCCGCCGTCATCTGCGCGGTCGTCGGGAACGTGCCCCGCTGGGCGTAGAACTCGCCCACCGCGACCTTCCAGCCGCCCGCGAGGGTCAGGCCTTCGGTCACCTGGGCGCGAATCGTGTAGTTCTGGTAGGCCGGGATCGCGATCGCGGCGAGGATGCCGATGATCGCAACGACGATCATCAGTTCGATGAGCGTGAAGCCTTTCTGTATGTGCTGGCGCATGCGTTACTCCAAATTCGACTTCGGGCAGTGCACGATGGGGATCATAAGACCACGCCGTCATTCACTCTGTCAGCAACCTGACGCACAATTTCGCGTCTCTCACCGTTAGAAAAAAAAAGCCCCCGAAGGCGGGGGCTTCCATTGCGGGCATCGTCGCCCGCACCGAACGTCTGCCGCCTTAGGCGTGGCAGGTCGTCGGCAGGTACTGCGGAGCAACCGACGTCGCCCCCGCGCCGACCTTCGTCACGGTGCCCGGGGTAAGGGCCGTGCCGCAAATCCACACGATGTCGTTGTTGGCGTTGGTGGCGGCATTCAGCGAGAGCGTCTTGGTGGCGAGGTTCGTCACGTTCGCCTGGTTTCCGTACGTGATCGTGATCGCAGCAGCGTTGCTGGTAACCGTCGAAACGTACTTGCCTTCCGAGGCGACCTGACCGGCCGCCGTCATCTGCGCGGTCGTCGGGAACGTGCCGGTCTGCGCGTAGAACTCGGCCACAGCAACCTTCCAGCCGCCCGCGAGGGTCAGGCCTTCAGTCACCTGGGCGCGGATCGTGTAGTTCTGGTAGGCCGGGATCGCGATCGCGGCGAGGATGCCGATGATCGCGACGACGATCATCAACTCGATCAGGGTGAAACCCTTCTGGATCTGCTTGCGCATGAAAAAATCTCCTTGGGACGAAACTAGCAAGAGGCGTTGGGGACACTTCAGAGAGCGGTCATCCGCTCCTTGGCTGTAATGAAAGCAAGCCCCGTGCCAGCGGCCCGCCAAAACCGACATCCCTTTGTATTTATTGGTATTTCCCCTCGCCTGACGCGTCCGGACGACGCTTTATGTCGAGGTCAGTCCCGTTCCGACTGGTCACAAACTGACGCTCAGCGTCACCAGACGTTGCCGGTGGGACACAACGGCCCCGCCCGCCCTTACTCGATGCCGAGCTTCTTGATCCGGTACCTGAGCGCGCGGAACGTGATGCCGAGGAGCTTGGCGGCGGCGGTCTTGTTGTAGCGGGTCTGCTCGAGCGCCTTCAGGATCGCGTCGCGCTCAATGTGCTCGACCTGCTCATCGAGTGCCCCGTCGTTGACCTCGACGGAGGCGACCGTGGGCGCAGGTCCCGGCCGGATGTTCACGTCCGTCGCGGTAATCCGCCCGTCGCTGCACAGCGTCAGCGCCCGCTCGAGGATGTTCTCAAGCTCGCGCACGTTGCCGGGGTAGTGGTAGCCGACCAGGAGCTTCATCGCATCGGCGGCGATCTCGGGCGCGGCCACCCGCGATCGGCGCGCGAGGCGCGCGAGGATCGAGCGGGCGAGGTCCGCGACGTCCTCGAGCCGGCCCCTGAGCGGCGGCACCTTGATCTCGATGACGTTGACCCGGTAGTAGAGGTCCTCGCGAAAGCGCCCGTCGGCGACGAGCGCGGCGAGGTCGCGGTGGGTGGCCGAGAGGATGCGCACGTCGACCGCGACCTCGCGCGATTCGCCGACCGGGCGCACGGTCTTCTCCTGGATCAGCCTGAGGAGCTTCACCTGCATGTGCAGCGGCAGGTCCGCGACCTCATCGAGGAAGAGCGTGCCGCCCTCGGCCGTCTGCACGAGGCCCAGCTTGTCGGCGACGGCGCCGGTGAAGCTGCCGCGCTTGTGGCCGAAGAACTCGCTCTCCATGAGCTCGCCCGGGATCGCGCCGCAGTTGACCGGCACGAAGGGCGCATCGCGCCTCGCTCCCGACTCGTGGATGAGCTGCGCGACGAGTTCCTTGCCGGTGCCCGACTCACCGGCGATGTGCACCGGGGCCTGGCTCCTCGCGACGCGCGTGATGAGCTCCCTGAGTTCCTCCATCGCGGCCGACTGGCCGAGGAGGCGCGGCGCGACGATGACGCCCGTATCGGTGCCGAGGTCGCGGCCGGCGAGCTTGATGGCCTGCGCGACGAGCTTTCTGAGGTCGGCGAGGTCGAGCGGCTTCGACACGAAGTCGAAGGCGCCGAGTTTCAGCGCCTTGACCGCGCTCTCGACGTTGCCATGCGCGGTGATCACGGCGACGGGCAGTTCCGGGCGGTTCGCCTGCAGCCACTCGACCAGCGACAGACCGTTGCCGTCCGGCAGCTGCATGTCGGTGAGGCACAGGTCGAAGCTGCGGTCCTTGATCGCGGCACGGGCGCCGGCGATGTCGTGGACCGAGTAGGACTCGATCGACATGCGCCCGAGCGTGATCGACAGGAGTTCGCAGAGGTCGGGCTCGTCATCGACGATGAGGACCACGGGGCTAGCCATCGGCGCGGCCCTCCCAGCGCGAGGGGTCGGCGAACACGATGCGGAAGATGCTGCCGCCGCCGCCGCGCGGCTCGTAGAGGAGAAGCGCGCCGTTGCACTGGGCGAGCTCGCGCGCGATGAAGAGCCCAAGGCCCGTGCCACCGCGCCGGCCGCTGAAGAAGGGCTCGAAGATCCGCTCCGCCGAGTCATCCGGGATTCCGGGGCCGCGGTCGGCAACCTCGAGGAACGGCCGGCCGGAGGAGTGGAAGCGCGCGACCAGCAGGTCGATGGGCGGGGCGCCCGGCATCTCGGCGCTGTGGCGGATCGCGTTCTCGCACAGGTTCCAGACGATCTGCCTCAAGTGCGTGGGATCGACCCGCACCTCGATGTCCGGCGTCGGCAGCACCGCGTGAACGAGCGCGCGATCGAGCTGCAGGGTGTCCGTGAACTCGGTCAGGAACTCCTTCATCCAGTCGCCGACGTAGAGCCGCTCCGGCCGTGTCGTCTCGCGCCGCGACAGCTGCATCACGTTCGTGATGATCGTGCTCACGCGCTCGGCGTTCGTCGTGATGATCTCGGTCAGGCGCTTCTCCTGGACGCCGAGCTCGAGCGTCTCGGCGAGTAGCTGCGCCGCGTGGCTCATCGCTCCGACCGGGTTCCTGATCTCGTGCGCGATGCTCGCCGACAGGCGACCGAGCGCGGCCAATTTGCTCTGCTGGACGCGTTCGGCGAGCGCGCTCGTGTCCGCGAGGAAGGCGATCACCGAGGCCGGGCGCTGGCGGCCGAGCGCGGCGAAGTGCGCCTCGATCTCCCGGCTGCCATCGGCCGTCACGAACGAGGCGCTCTCGCCCGGGTTCCCTTCCGGCCGGCGGCGCCAGCTTTCGACGTGATAAAGGAGTCGCGGCGAGATCTCGCCCAGGAGGCCGCCGGGCCGCGCCTCAGGCCCGAGCAGCTGGCGCGCCGACTCGTTGATGAGCCTGACGCGATCCTCCGAATCGACCACGACGATGCTTTCCCTGAGGTGCTGGACGATGTACTCGGACAGCTGCGCGAAGTTGGCGAGGTCGATGTCGCGCTGGCGGATGACCGCTTCCGTTTCGCGAAGCCGCCGCGTCATCGCCGCGCCGCCCGCCGCGATCAGCAGCAGCACCGCGCCGTAGTAGCCCGCCTGCGCGAAGCCGAGGGCGCCGACGCCGTCGATCGAGAACGCCGCGAACTGCTGGGTGAGGAGCGCGAGCACCGCGCTCGTCGCGATCAGCAGGGAGCCGCGGGTCCCGGCGATCACCGACAGTGCGCCGACCGGCACGACCAGCAGGATGCCGAGCCCGCTGTCGGCGCCGCCGCTCGCATAGACGATCAGGCTCAAGATCGCGATGTCGATGACGACCGGGATGTAGATGTGCCAGCCGCTCGTCTGGGTGCGCTGCTTCAGCACCGCGATCAGCACGAGCCCCGTCAGGAAGTAGCCGAAGCAGCAGTCGCGGAACAGCTCCGGGTGGCCCTCGACGTCGATGTGCGGCTGGCCGAGGAGCGAACTGACGCCGAGCAGCACGACCGGCACGATCAGCCGGAACAGATTCAGGAGGCCGAGCACGCGCCACGAGAGCTCCGTGTTTCCGAGATTGGCGCGAACGCTGAGCTGCATGGCCCGGACCTCCCCCGCTCGAGTTCGAGCGTGGCCGCCGCGAATGTAGCATCGTTCCGGCCGCCGCGATTGAGCGCTGGTCGGCCGTTTCTTTGCCAATGCGGGCTCCGTTCGCGCAAAATACCGGCCGCGTCGACAGCTGGGAGCGCGCGCCACGCGCGGCCACGATGAATCTCCACGAATTCCAGGCGAAAGAACTGTTCCAGCGGTACGGCATCGCCGTTCCGCGCGGCCAGGTGGCAGCGACACCCGCGACGGCGGCGGCGGCGGCGACCGCGCTCGGCGGCTCACTCTGGGTCGTCAAGGCGCAGGTCCACGCGGGTGGCCGCGGCAAGGCCGGCGGCGTGAAGCTCTGCCGCAGCACCGCCGAAGTCAGCCAGGCGGCGGCCGCGATGCTCGGCACGCGCCTCGTTACGCCGCAGACCGGGCCTGAGGGCCTGCCAGTGCACCAGGTGTACGTCGAACAGGGCTCGCCGATCGCGCGCGAGCTGTACCTGAGCCTCTTGCTCAACCGCGACCGCAGCCGCCTCGCGTTCATCGCCTCGCAGGCGGGCGGCATGGACATCGAGGAGGTCGCCGCGCACACGCCGGAGCAGATCCTGAAGGTGGAGATCCACCCGGCGGTTGGCCTCTCCGGCTACCAGTGCCGCGACCTCGCCTTTGGCCTCGGCCTCGAGGGCACCCAGGTCGCCGCGTTCGAGAAGATCGCCCGCGGCATCTACCAGTTGTACATCGACAACGACGCGAGCCTGGTCGAGGTCAATCCGCTGATCGTCACCAAGGACGGCGGGGTGATGGCGCTCGATGCGAAGATCAACATCGATGCCAACGCCGTGTTCCGCCAGCCCACCGTCGCCGCCTACCGGGATCCCTCGCAGGAAGACCCGATGGAGCGGCAGGCCTCCGAGCACGACCTCAACTATGTCTCGCTCGATGGCGACATCGCCTGCATGGTCAACGGCGCGGGACTGGCGATGGCGACGATGGACCTCATCAAGCTGCACGGCGGCCAGCCGGCCAACTTCCTCGACGTCGGCGGTGGCGCGACGCCGGAGCGCGTGACCGCGGCGTTCAAGCTCATCCTGTCGAATCCACGGGTGCGCGCGATCCTCGTCAACATCTTCGGCGGCATCGTTCGCTGCGACATCATCGCCGAGGGCATCGTCGCGGCCGTGAAGACCGTCGGCGTCTCGGTGCCGGTCATCGTCAGGCTCGAGGGCACGAACGCCGACGTCGCGCGAAGGCAGCTGGCCGCGAGCGGGCTTGCGATCACCGCCGCGAGCGACCTCACGGATGCTGCGACCAAGGCCGTGCGCCTCGCCGCCGGCCGCAAGGACTGAGCCGAATGAGCATTCTCCTCACGAAGCAGAGCCGGGTGATCTGTCAGGGATTCACCGGCAAGCAGGGCACGTTCCACTCCGAGCAGTGCATCGCCTACGGCACGCGCATGGTCGGTGGTGTCACGCCCGGCCGCGGCGGCCAGACGCACCTCGGGCTCCCCGTGTTCAACACCGCCCACGCGGCGGTCGCGGCGACCGGCGCCGACGTCAGCATGATCTACGTGCCGGCGGCGGGGGCCGCCGATGCGATCCTCGAAGCCGCCGATGCCGGAGTGAAGCTCGTCGTCTGCATCACCGAGGGCATCCCGGTCAACGACATGGTGCGGGTCAAGGAGGCACTCAAGGGACGCGACGTGCGCCTCGTCGGCCCCAACTGCCCCGGCGTCATCACGCCGGGCGAAGCCAAGGTCGGCATCATGCCGGGATTCATCCACCAGCCGGGGCGCGTCGGCATCGTCTCGCGCTCGGGGACGCTCACCTACGAGGCGGTGTTCCAGACGACGCGCTTGAAGCTCGGCCAGAGCACCTGCGTCGGCATCGGCGGGGACCCCGTGCGCGGCATGAACTTCGTCGAGGTGCTTGCGCTGTTTGAGGCGGACCCGAAGACCGACGGCATCATCATGGTCGGCGAGATCGGCGGCAGCGACGAGGAGGCGGCGGCGGAGTTCATCCACGCCAACGTCAAGAAGCCCGTCGTCGCCTACATCGCCGGCGTCACCGCGCCGCCCGGCAAGCGCATGGGCCACGCCGGCGCCGTCATCGCCGGCGGCAAGGGCACGGCGGCGGACAAGTACGCCGCACTCGAGCGCGCCGGCGTCAGGACAGTTCGCTCGCCAGCGGAGCTTGGCACCGCGATGGCTGCGGCGCTGCAGGCGCGCCGCAAAGGCGCCGGCAAGCCGAAGGCCGCTGCCAAGGCCAAGGTCAAACCCAAATCCACGGCCAAAGCCAAAGCAAAGCCGCCGGCGCGCAAGGCCGGCAAGCCCGTCGCCGCGAAGAAAGGCGCGAAGCGCGCGCGCCGGGCTCCCGCGAGGCGACGCTGATCCTGGCGCGGCGCCGTGCGCGGCGCCCGCGATAGAGCACTGCACGACCGTCCGCATGAAGCCGCATTCGCTACGCCTGCTGCTCGCGCAACGAAACCTCTTCGTCGGCGACATCGACGGCAATGCCCTGAAGGTGCTGGAGGCGGCGCGCGCCGGCACCGAGGCGGGGGCGGACATCGTGCTGCTGCCCGAACTCGCTCTCGCCGGCTACCCGCCCGAGGACCTCCTCTTTCATTCGGGCTTCCGTCGCCAGGTCGGGACCGCGCTCGAGCGCCTGTGCCGCGAGGCGAGCGCGGTCGATCTCCTCTTCGGCTACCCGGAATACGCCGACGGCGCGATCTACAACTCCGCCGCGCTCATCCGTGGCAAGCGCGTCTACGCCAATCACCGCAAGCAAGTACTGCCGAACTACCGCGTCTTCGACGAGAAGCGCTACTTCCAGCCCGGCACCGCCCCGACGCTCGTGGATGTCGCGGGCGCGCGCGTGGCGCTGCTCGTCTGCGAGGACATCTGGGAGCGCGAGCCGACCCGGCAGGCGCGCGCCGCCGGTGCCGAGGCGCTGCTCGTCATCAATGCCTCGCCCTACCAGCTGCACAAGCAGCGCGAGCGCGAGCGGGTGGCCGGCGAGCGCGTCGCTGAGTCGGGCCTGCCGCTCGTCTACCTCAACCTGATCGGCGGACAGGACGAGCTCGTCTTCGATGGCAACAGCTTCGTGCTCGGCGCCGACGGCGCGCTGGCCCAGCGGTTGCCTGCGTGGATGGAGGCGACCGCCCTCGTCGAGTTCGAACGCCGCGACGGGCGTCTGGCGCCCGTGCCGGGCGCGATCGCCGCTGAGCTCTCCGAGGAGGGCAGCGTCTACGAGGCGCTCGTGCTCGGGGTGCGCGACTACGTGCTCAAGCACCGCTTCCCGGGCGTCGTCATGGGGCTCTCGGGCGGCGTCGATTCGGCGCTCACGCTCGCGATCGCGGTCGATGCGCTCGGTCCCGATCGCGTGCAGGCGGTCATGATGCCCTCGCGCTTCACCTCGGAGATGAGCAAGGACGATGCCGCCGCGCAGGCGCGCGCGCAGGGCGTGCGCTTCAGCAGCATCTCGATCGAGGGGATGTTCGAGTCGACGCTCGCCGCGCTCAAGGGCGAGTTCGCCGGGCGGGCCGCCGACACGGCGGAGGAGAACATCCAGTCGCGCTGCCGCGGCGTGCTGTTGATGGGCATTTCGAACAAGACGGGCTCGATGCTGCTCACGACCGGCAATAAGAGCGAGATGTCGGTCGGTTACGCGACCCTCTACGGCGACATGGCCGGTGGCTTCGCGCCGATCAAGGACTGCAGCAAGCTCATGGTCTACCGGCTGGCGAAGTACCGGAACGCCCGTTCACCGGTGATCCCCGCGCGCGTGATCGAGCGGCCGCCGACGGCGGAGCTGCGCGCCGACCAGAAGGACACCGATTCGCTGCCGCCGTACGAGGTCATGGACCCGATCCTCGAGGCGTTCATCGAGGCTGACCTGTCGGTCGATGAGATCGCGGCGCGCGGCTTCGACCGCGCGACGGTCGGGCGCATCCTCGAGATGGTGAAGCGCAACGAGTACAAGCGCCGCCAGGCGCCGCCCGGGATCCGCATCAGCGGCCGCGCCTTCGGCCGCGACTGGCGCTATCCGATCACTTCCGGGTACCGGACCCGCTGAGGCGGCCGGCGGCGGGACGCATCGGTCCCAGGGATCACCAGACGTGCCACCAGTGCTTGCGGTCGGCGCGCACGGTGTCGCCCGGGAAGTTGGCGGCCAGCACCTTGCTCGCATCGCCGGCGAGGTCCTGCATGCCGAGCTTCTGGTAGCCGGTCACCGTGATCTCGAGCGCCTCGCGCGTCGAGGGGGCGCCGTCGTAGTTCTCCATCAGGTAGCGCGCTCGCTCGATCGCCGCGACCCACGCGCCGCGGCGCATGTAGTAGCGCGCGACGTGGATCTCGTAGTCGGCGAGGCGGTTCCTGAGGTAGATCATCCGCTGGCGCGAGTCGGCGGCGTAGTCGCTCTGCGGGTACTGCGTGACGACCCGCGAGAACGCATCGAAGGACTTGCGCAGGTCCTGCGGCGGCCGCTGCGACATGTCGACGCTGAACCAGCGCTCGAGGAAGTTCGGGTCGCGCTCGAAGTAGACCAGGCCCTTCACGTAGTAGGCGTAGTCGATGCGCGGGTGGGTCGGATTTTCGCGGATGAAGGAATCGGCGGCGTCGACCGCGGACTCCTTCTCATGCGCCTTGTAGTAGGCGTAGATGATGTCGAGCCGGCTCTGGCGTGCCGGCTCGCTGAACGGGTAGCGGGCGGCGAGCGCCTCGTAGCCCTTGATCGCGACGCCGTAGCTGCCGTCCTTCATCGCCTTGGAGGCCTTCGAGTAGAAGAGCTCCGGGCTCGCGTTCAGGTCGTCCTTGTGCCGAAAGTGCTTGCAGCCGCCGAGCGCGAGCGTAGCGCCGAGGAGGACGAGGAGCAGTGTCCGCGCCGGAGGGCGGCGGTGGGCCGCGCGCGCGACCGAGGCCGTGGGTGCGCGAAGCGGCGCGGGGGCGTACGAGCTCAAGGGGGATTCACCGGGGAATGCAAGGCGCGGGAGTATACCGTATGTTGTTGGGATGCCCGGCCCCCTCGAAGCACGAATCCCCGACGCAAACCGTGGTCAACGATTGGACCAGGCACTGGCCCAACTGTTCCCCGATTTCTCGCGAACCCGCCTAAAAAACTGGATCGAATCCGGCCGGGTGCTGGTGGACGGGCGGGCGCTGCGCCCCAAGGACGTGGTCGCTGGCGGCGAGGTGGTGCGGGTGGATCCCCTCATCGAGGCGCTGGTGGAGCTGGCCCCGGAGCCGATCGCGCTCGACATCGTGCACGAGGATCCGTCGATCTTCGTCATCAACAAGCCCGCCGGGCTCGTCGTGCATCCCGGCGCCGGCAATCCCCGCTCGACGCTGCAAAATGCGCTCCTGCACCGCGACCCCAAGCTTGCGGTCCTGCCGCGTGCCGGCATCGTGCACCGGCTCGACAAGGGCACGAGCGGCCTCCTCGTCGTCGCGCGCACCGAGGCGGCGCACGGCAAGCTCATCAAGGCGCTCGCCGGCCACGAGGTCGAGCGCGTCTACGAGGCGGTCGCGATCGGTGTGATGACCGCCGGCGGCACGATCGATGCGCCGATCGACCGCCATCCGGTCGACCGGCTGCGCATGGCGGTGCGCGGCAATGGCCGCGAGGCGGTCACCCACTACCGCGTCATCGAGCGGTTCCGCGCCCACACGCACGTGCGCGTCGAGCTCGAGACCGGGCGCACGCACCAGATCCGCGTGCACCTTGCGCACGCCGGCTTCCCACTGGTCGGCGATGCGGTCTACGGCAAGCGGCTCGTGATGCCGAAAACCCCGAGCCCGCGCGCCGAGGCTGCGCTCAGGGGATTTCACCGCCAGGCGCTGCACGCGGCGCGGCTTGCCTTCGCGCACCCGGCGAGCGGTGAGCGAGTCGAGTTCAAGGCGCCGCTCCCCGCGGACCTCCGTGAGCTCGTTGGCGCCTTGAGCGCGGACGCGCGCCCCGCCGCATGAGCGCCCCGGTGTGGGAGCGCGCCGACTGGCCGGCGCCTCCCGGCGTTCACGCCGGTACCACGCTTCGCACGGGCGGGGTGAGTGAGGGCGCGTTGGCCTCGCTCAACCTCGCGCTCAACGTCGGCGATGACCCCGCCGCGGTCGCCTCGAACCGCGCGCGCCTCGCCGCCTTCCTCAAGCTCCCGGCAGAGCCCTACTGGCTCCGGCAGGTGCACGGCCGCGACGTGGCGAGGCACGGGAGCGTCGGTGCCAGCCCGACCGCCGATGGGGCGGTCGCCTTCGGCCGCGGCCGCGTGCTCGCGGTACTGACCGCCGACTGCCTGCCGGTCGTGCTCGCGAGCCAGGACGGCGAGCGGCTCGGGATCGCGCACGCCGGCTGGCGCGGCCTGCTTGGCGGCGTCATCGAGGCGACCGTGGAGGCACTTGGCGTGCCGGGCGGGCAGCTCCACGCGTGGCTGGGTCCCGCCATAGGACCGGCCGCGTTCGAGGTGGGCGGGGACGTGCGCTCGGCGTTCATGGCGGCCGACCCCGGGGACGGGGAGGCCTTCCAGGCCAATGCCCGCGGCCGCTGGCAGGCCGATCTCTATGCCCTCGCGCGGCGCAGGCTCACGAAGCTCGGGCTCAGCTCCATCAGTGGCGGGGGGGCGTGCACCTACGCCTCCGCCGGGCGGTATTTCTCGTACCGGCGGGATCAGACGGCCGGGCGCATGGCCACGCTCCTCTGGCGCGAACCGGCGGACTGAGCCCGCGCCACGAAAGCGGGGCGCCCCGGGGTGCCTGGATGGCCGCTTAGTAGTTGAATTTGCTCGCCGAAGCCCCATCCTCCCCGTCGATGGGATAGCGCTGGGAGAGTCGGGATGCGACAGGACAAGCTCACCTCGAAGTTTCAGCTCGCGCTCGCCGAGGCGCAGTCGCTCGCCGTTGCGCGCGACAACCAGTTCATCGAGCCCGCCCACCTCCTGATGGCACTCCTCGACCAGCAGGGCGGGACCGTCCGCCCGCTCCTCGACAAAGCCGGCGTCAACCTGAACCAGCTGCGCTCGCGCCTGGGGCAGGCGCTCGATCGCATCGCGAAGGTCGAGGGCTCGGCGGGCGAAGTGCACGTGTCCAACGACCTCGGCCGGCTCTTGAACCTCACCGAGAAGCTCGCGACCCAGCGCGGCGACCAGTTCATCGCCTCCGAGCTCTACATCCTCGCCGCGGTCGAGGACAAGGGCGAGCTCGGCAAGCTGCTGCGCGAGTCGGGTGCCGTGCGCGGCGCCCTCGAGAAGGCGATCGAGGAGGTCCGCGGCGGGGAGAAGGTGGACGACGCCAACGCCGAGGAGGCGCGCGGCGCGCTCGAGAAGTACACGATCGACCTGACCGAACGGGCCCGGAGCGGCAAGCTCGATCCCGTGATCGGCCGGGACGATGAGATCCGCCGCACCATCCAGGTGCTGCAGCGACGCACCAAGAACAACCCCGTGCTGATCGGCGAGCCTGGCGTCGGCAAGACCGCCATCGTCGAGGGCCTCGCGCAGCGCATCGTCAACGGCGAGGTGCCGGAGGGGCTTAAGTCCAAGCGCATCCTCGCCCTCGACATGGGCTCGCTGATCGCAGGAGCGAAGTTCCGCGGCGAGTTCGAGGAGCGCCTGAAGGGCGTGCTCAACGACTTGGCCAAGCAGGAAGGACAGGTGATCCTGTTCATCGACGAGCTGCACACGATGGTCGGTGCCGGCAAGGCCGAGGGCGCGATGGATGCGGGCAACATGCTCAAGCCCGCGCTCGCGCGCGGCGAGCTGCACTGCGTCGGCGCGACGACGCTCGATGAGTACCGCAAGTACATCGAGAAGGATGCCGCGCTCGAGCGCCGCTTCCAGAAGGTGCTGGTCAACGAACCCTCGGTCGAGGACACGATCGCGATCCTGCGTGGCCTCAAGGAACGCTACGCGGTGCACCACCAGGTGCAGATCACCGATCCCGCCATCGTCGCCGCGGCGACGCTCTCGCACCGCTACATCGCCGACCGCCAGCTGCCCGACAAGGCGATCGACCTCATCGACGAGGCGGCGTCGCGCATCCGCATGGAGATGGACTCCAAGCCCGAGGAGATGGACCGCCTCGACCGGCGCATCATCCAGCTGAAGATGGAGCGCGAGGCGCTGAGAAAAGAGAAGGATGCGCCCTCGCGCAAAAGGCTCGAGCAGCTCGAGGAGTCGGTGCGCGCGCTCGAGAAGGAATACGCCGACTTCGACGAGATCTGGAAGCGCGAGAAGGCCGCGTCGCAGGGCGAGGCGCAGATTAAGTCCGAACTCGAGCGCGCCCGGCTCGAGTTCGAGGCGGCACGGCGCGCGAGCGACCTCGGGCGCATGTCCGAGCTCCAGTACGGCCGGATCCCCGAGCTCGAGAAGCGCCTGAAATCGGCGCAGGACGCCGACGCCAAGGTGCCGACTCTCGTCCGCAACAAGGTGACCGAGGAGGAGATCGCCGAGGTCGTCTCGAAGTGGACGGGTATCCCGGTCGCGAAGATGCTCGAGGGCGAGAAGGACAAGCTCCTGCGCATGGAGGAGTCGATCGAGACGCGCGTCGTCGGCCAGGACGAGGCGGTGCGCGCCGTCGCCGATGCGATCCGTCGCGCGCGCGCCGGACTCAGCGATCCCAATCGCCCGAGCGGCTCGTTCCTGTTCCTAGGTCCCACCGGCGTCGGCAAGACGGAGCTTTCCAAGGCGCTCGCCGAGTTCCTCTTTGACACGCAGGACGCGCTCGTGCGGATCGACATGAGCGAGTTCATGGAGAAGCACTCGGTCGCGCGCATGATCGGCGCGCCGCCCGGCTACGTCGGCTACGAGGAAGGCGGCTACCTCACGGAGGCCGTGCGGCGCCGGCCGTACGCGGTGATCCTGCTCGATGAAATCGAGAAGGCGCACCCGGACGTGTTCAACGTGCTGCTGCAGGTGCTCGACGACGGGCGCCTGACCGACGGCCAGGGCCGCACGGTCGACTTTCGCAACACGGTCATCATCATGACCTCGAACCTGGGCTCGCAGCTCATCCAGGAGAGCGCGGGCGAGGGCAACTACGAGCGCATGAAGGCGGCCGTGCTCGAGGTCGTCGGCGGCCACTTCAGGCCCGAGTTCGTCAACCGGATCGACGACATCGTCGTATTCCGGCCGCTCGGTCGGCCTGAGATCCGCCGCATCGTCGACATCCAGCTCGGCTACCTGAGGAAACGCCTCGCCGAGCGCGAGATCGGCCTCGAGCTCGACGATGCCGCCCGCGACCGGCTCGGCGAGGCGGGCTTCGATCCCGTCTACGGCGCAAGGCCGCTCAAGCGCGCGATCCAGCAGCAGCTCGAGAACCCCCTCGCGCAGCGCATCCTCAAGAACGAGTTCGGCCCGGGCGATGCGATCAAGGTGTCGGCCGCCGACGGCACGCTCGCCTTCAGCAAGGCGCGGCGCGTCGCCGCGTGACAGCGCGCCGCTGCTATGATTCGCGCGCCCCCGCGCCGTCGGCGCGGGGTGCGAGGCCCCGGCCGGTCCCGGCGGCGCTAGCGGGAGCCGCCGATGCCGATCTATGAGTACCAGTGCGCCGCCTGCGGCGCGCACCACGAGACGATCCAGAAGATGAGCGCGGGGCCGCTCAAGAAGTGTCCCGCCTGCGGCAAGCTGCGCCTCAAGCGCCTCATCTCCGCGCCCGTGTTTCGCCTCAAGGGCGGCGGCTGGTACGAGACCGACTTCAAGTCGGATTCCGAGTCCAAGCGCAACCTCCACGCCGAGGAAAAGGGCGAGAAGACCGAGGCCGGCGACAAGGCCGCCGCCCCCGCCAAGGAGGGCACCGGCGATGCCGCCCCGAAGGCCGAGGCGAAGGCGGACGCCAAGGGCGATGCCAAGGCGGCCCCGGCGGCCAAGCCCGACGGTGCGAAGGGGGAGCGGAAGGAGTCCGCGAAGGCCAGCAAAGCCACCCGCCGCCCGCCCGCCCGGCGAGCGCGCCCGGCCGGGAAGTCCCGCCGGCGCTGAGGCCGGGCCGTCCCGAACGGCCGATCCCTTGCCACCCGCGCGGAGCGGCCCGTAACATCGCCGGCCCCTACGCGCAGGTTCCCGAGACGAAGCATGCGGTCCCACTATTGCGGTCAGGTCAACGAAACGCTCATCGGCCAGACGGTCACCGTCGCCGGCTGGGTCCACCGGCGCCGTGACCACGGCGGGGTCATCTTCATTGACCTCAGGGACCGCGACGGCCTCCTGCAGATCGTGTTCGATCCGGACGCGGCGGCGATGTTCGCCGAGGCCGAGCGCGTGCGCAGCGAATTCGTGCTGAGCGTGATCGGCCAGGTGCGCCGCCGCCCCGACGGCACTGCCAATGCAAGCCTCGCCTCCGGCCAGGTCGAGCTCCTCGCGCAGGGGCTCACGGTGCTCAACCGCTGCGAGGCGCTGCCGTTCCAGCTCGATGAGGAAGTGCGCGAGGAGGTCAGGCTCAAGTACCGCTACCTCGACCTGCGGCGCGAAGTCATGCACAAGCGGCTGTTGCTGCGCCACGAGGTCACCCGCGCGATCCGGCGCTACCTCGACGGTCACCGCTTCGTCGACATCGAGACGCCGATGCTGACCAAGGCGACGCCGGAGGGCGCGCGCGACTACCTCGTGCCCTCGCGCACGCATCCCGGCAAGTTCTTCGCGCTGCCGCAGTCGCCGCAGATCTTCAAGCAGCTGCTGATGATTGCCGGCTTCGACCGCTACTACCAGATCGTGCGGTGCTTTCGCGACGAGGATTTGAGGGCCGACCGGCAGCCCGACTTCACGCAGGTCGACGTCGAGACCTCGTTCCTCTCGCAGGGCGAGATCATGGACCTCATGGAAGGACTCATCCGCACGCTCTTTCGCGAGGTGCTCAGCGTCGACCTGCCGGCGCCCTTCCCGCGCATGAGCTACGCCGAGGCGATCCGTCGCTACGGCTCGGACAAGCCGGACCTCAGGATCCCGCTCGAGCTCGTCGATGTCGCCGATCTCGTGAAGGGCACGGAGTTCAAGGTGTTCGCCGGGCCCGCCGCCTCGGCGGATGGCCGGGTGGCGGCGCTGAAGGTGCCGCGTGGCGGAGAGCTCACGCGCAGCCAGATCGACGAGTACACCGCGCACGTCGCCCGCTTCGGCGCGAAGGGCCTCGCCTACATCAAGGTCAACGACGCGGCGACCGGTCGGGCCGGCCTGCAGTCGCCGATCCTTAAGTTCCTGTCGGACGAGGCGATCGCCGGGATCCTCGCGCGTACCGGCGCCGCCTCCGGCGACCTCGTATTCTTTGGCGCCGACCGCGCGAGTGTCGTCAGCGAGAGCCTGGGCGCGCTCAGGCTCAAAGTCGGCGCCGACCGCGGGCTCATCGCCAACGCCTGGCGGCCGCTCTGGGTGGTCGACTTCCCGATGTTCGAGCACGATCCCGCGGCCGCGCGCTGGATCGCGATGCATCACCCGTTCACCTCCCCGGTCGAGGACGATGCCGCCGCGCTCGCGGCCAATCCCGGGCTTGCGATCGCGAAAGCCTACGACTGCGTGCTGAACGGCTCGGAGATCGGCGGCGGCTCCGTCCGCATCCATCGCGAGGAGATGCAGTCGGCGGTGTTCGGCCTCCTCGGCATCGCCCCCGAGGAAGCGCGCGCCAAGTTCGGCTTCCTGCTCGATGCGCTCAAGTTCGGCGCGCCGCCGCACGGCGGCATTGCCTTCGGGCTCGACCGGCTGGTCATGCTGATGTCGGGGGCCGACAGCATCCGCGAGGTCATCGCCTTCCCGAAGACGCAGACCGCCTTCGATGCGCTGACCGAGGCGCCGACGGCGGTGAGCGAGCAGCAACTGAAGGACCTGCACATCCGGCTGCGGCCGAGTGCCTGACGCGCCGACCGTCATCACCGCGCACGGGCTCTGGAACACGGGGCTCGAGGCGACGCTGCTGAGGCACCGGCTCGCCGGGCATGGCTTCCGGGTCCTGCAGTTCCACTATCGCTCGCTGACGGCGACGCTGGAGGAGGCGATCGCGGACTTTCGGTCGCTCGTGCTCGAGCAGCCGCCACCCGTGCACCTCATCGGCCACAGCCTCGGCGGCCTCGTGGTCCTGAGGCTCCTCGACTTGAACCCGACGCTGCCGATCGGCCGCATCGTGCTGCTCGGCTCGCCCGTCAACGGCAGCGCCTCGGCGCGTGCGGTCATCAAGATCCCGGGCGCCTCGATCTTCTTCGGGCCGCTTGCCGATGCGGAGCTGCTTAGGAGCGAGCCGCGCCGCTGGAGTCACCCGTTCGAGCTTGGCGTGATCGCGGGCGACAACCCCATCAGCTTTGGGCGATTGTTCAACCCGCTGCCCGAGCCCAACGACGGCACCGTCACGGTCGATGAGACCCGGCTCGAGGGCGCGACCGCCCACCGGGTGCTGCCCGTGAGCCACACCGGCATGATGCTGGCCGACAGCGTCGTCAGGGAGACGGCCTCGTTCCTGTTGACCGGCCGGTTCAGCGACCCAGTTCCTTGAGGCGATAGAGCGCCTCGAGCGCCTCGCGCGGCGTCAGCACGTCGGGATCGAGCGCCGCGAGCGCCGCACGCAGCGCCGCGGGCGGGGCTCCCGGCGGCGCTTCTGCCGGCGCCAAGAACTTCAGCTCCGCCTGCGGTCCCGGCGGCTTGGCCGCATCGTCGCGGCGCTCGAGCGCCGCGAGGTAGGCGCGCGCCGCCGCGATCACCTCGCGCGGCACGCCGGCGAGGCGCGCGACCTGGAGTCCATAGCTCCGGTTCGCGGGCCCGGGCTTCACCGCGTGCAGGAACACCAGCGACTCGCCGTGCTCGGTCGCATCCAAGTGCACGTTGCCGACGCCGGCCGCCTGCTCGGCGAGTTGGGTCAGCTCGAAGTAGTGCGTCGCGAAGAGCGTGAAGGCGCGGACCTTGCGCGCCATGTGCTCGGCGGCGGCCCAGGCGAGCGAGAGGCCGTCGAACGTGCTCGTGCCGCGGCCGATCTCGTCCATGAGCACGAGGCTCTGGGCGGTCGCGTTGTTGAGGATGTTGGCGCTCTCGGTCATCTCGACCATGAATGTCGAGCGGCCGCCGGCGAGGTCATCCGCCGCGCCGATGCGCGTGAAGATCCGGTCGATCGGCCCGAGCACGGCGCGCTCGGCCGGCACGAAACTGCCAATGCGCGCCAGGATCACGATGAGCGCCACCTGGCGCATGTAGGTCGACTTGCCGCCCATGTTCGGGCCCGTGATCACGAGCATGCGCCGGCGCTCGTCGAGCTCGAGGTCGTTCGGCACGAACGGGCCCTCGAGCACGCTTTCGACGACCGGGTGCCGGCCGGCCTGGATGAGCAGCGCGGGCTCGTCCACGAGCTGCGGTTCCACGAGCTTGAGCTCGAGCGCGCGCCCGGCGAGGTTCGCGAGCACGTCGGCGAGCGCCACCGCGCGGGCGCTCGCCTGCAGGGAAGTGAGCTCCTCGAGCAGCCGATCGAGGAGTCCCTCGTAGAGCGACTTCTCGCGGGCGAGCGAGCGGTCGCGTGCGCCGAGCACCTTCCCTTCGAAGTCGGCAAGCTCAGGGGTGAGGAAGCGCTCGGCGTTCTTGACGGTCTGGCGGCGGACGTAGTCGGGGGGGGCGTTCTCCGCGTCGCGGCGGTTCAACTCGATGTAGAAGCCGGAGACCCGGTTGTAGGCGAGCTTCAGGCTCGCAAGTCCCGTGCGCGCGCGCTCGCGTGCCTCGAGCTCGAGCAGGTAGCTGTCGGTGTCGGAAGCGATCCGCCTGAGCTCATCGAGCTCGCCGTCGTAGCCGGCGGCGATGACCCCGCCGTCGCGGAGGAAGTGCGGCGGTGCCTCGGCAATCGCGCGCGCGAGCAGCCCCGCGAGCGGCGGGTGCCCGGCCAGCGGGCGCTTGAGGTCGCCGAGGAGCGGGGAGTCGTGGCGAGCGAGGAGCTGGCCGAGCTCGGGGAGCGCCTCGAGCGCGCCGCGCAGCTGCGCGAGGTCGCGGGGCCGGGCGCTCCTGAGTGCCACCCGGCCGAGGATCCGCTCGATGTCGCCGATCCGCCGCGCCAGCGCGCCGAACTCATCGAGGCTGCCGCCGGCGATGAGGCTCCTGACGGCGTGGTGGCGGCGGCGCAGCTCGGTGTTGTCGCGAAGCGGCCGCCCGAGCCAGCGCCTGAGCTCGCGTGCGCCCATCGCGGTCGCGGTGCGATCGAACACGCCCGCGAGCGTGTACTCCGGCCGGCCGCCAAGGCTCGTCTCGAGCTCGAGGTTGCGACGGGTCGAGGCGTCGATGAGCACCGCCCCGTCGCGCTCCTCGGTGACGAGCCCGGCGAGGTGGGGCAGCGCCTGGCGCTGCGTCTCCTGCACGTACTGGAGGAGCGCGCCGGCGGCCGTGACCGCGAGCGGCTTATCGGCGCAGCCAAATCCCGCGAGGTCGCGCACGCCGAACTGCTGGATGAGAAGCCGGGTCGCGACGCCCAGCTCGAAGTGCCACGGTGCGCGCGTCCGCGCGCCGCGCAGCGTCGCGACCTCGCTGCCCTCGGCCACGAGCAGCTCCGCCGGGCGCAGGCGCTCGAGCTCGCTCTCGAGCGCCGCCTGGCTCGCGAGCTCCATGACGGTGAAGCGGCCGCTCGCGAGCTCGAGCCAGGCGAGGCCTATCAGCGGGCCGGCGCTGGCGACGGCGGCGACGAGCGTCGCGCGTCGCTCCTCGAGGAGCCCCTCGTCGGTGACGGTCCCCGCGGTCACGATGCGCACGATGCGCCGCTCGACAGGTCCCTTGCCGCGCCCGGGCTCGCCGATCTGCTCGCAGATCGCGACCGACTCGCCGAGCTTCACGAGCTTGGCGAGGTAGTTCTCGAGCGCCGCGACCGGGACCCCGGCCATCGGGATCGGCGCACCGGCCGACTGGCCGCGCTGGGTGAGCGCGATGTCGAGGAGCGGGGCCGCGCGCCTCGCATCCGAGTAGAAGAGCTCGTAGAAATCGCCCATCCGGTAGAAGAGCAGGATGTCCGGGCACTCGGCCTTCAAGGCCAGGTACTGCGCCATCATCGGGGTGTGGGCGGCTGCCGGGGTGGGAGGGGTCGGGGCGGTCATGCGGCGCAGCGGAGCCCGTTCGTGGAATACTCGCCGACCATTATCCACGAGGCTCTGGCCGAGGCCCGGGTCGAATCGCATGGCAAATGATCCGGGTGGCGAGCGCGAGCTCGAGGCGGGGCGGGCTCCAACCACGCGCTTTGCCTGGGCGCGGCTCCTGCGCGTGCACCACTGGCTCAAGAACGCGCTGCTTGGGGTGCCGTACCTGACCGCGCAGGCGTGGGCGACGCCCGAGGCGGCGCCGCGTCTCCTGCTCGGCATCGGCGCGTTCTCGCTGGTGGCCTCGGCCACCTACGTCCTCAACGACCTGACCGACGTCGCCTTCGACCGTGCCCATGCGGCCAAACGCCACCGGCCGCTCGCCGCGGGCACGATCAGCACGGCCGCGGCGCTCATCGTCGCGGCGCTGCTTGGCCTTGGCGGCCTCGCGCTCGCCTGGATCGTCGGCACGCGCTTCGTGCTGGTGCTTGCAGCGTACGTGGCTCTGACAGTCCTCTACTCGCGGCGCTTGAAGCGGGTGGCACTACTCGATGTGCTCGCGCTCGGCGGGCTCTGGACGCTGCGCCTCGTCGCGGGCGCCGCCGCGATCCGGGTGGACCTGTCGGCCTGGCTCCTGAGCTTCGGCGCGTTCCTCTTCCTCAGCCTCTCGCTCGTGAAGCGCTGCGCCGAGCTTCGCGCCTCGAGTGCCGTGCGGCTGCCCGGGCGGGGCTACGAGCAGGGCGATCTTGCGACGCTCGAGATCTTCGGCATCGCGACCGGCGTCGTGTCGGTGCTGGTGCTCGCGCTGTTCGTCGACTCGACGCCGGCCGAACAGCATTACGCGCACCACGAACGGCTCTGGCTCATGTGCCCGGCGATCTGGTTCTGGCTCGGGCGGCTGTGGCTCATCACGGCACGCGGGCAGATGCACCACGATCCGGTCGTGTTCAGCCTGCGGGACCCACCGAGCTGGGCGGCGTTCGGCGCGGTCGCCGCCGTGTGGACGCTGGCGCTCGTGCGGCTGTAGTGCCCCGCGTTCTCGCGGCTCTGCGGTATCGGCTGGGTGGCGAAGCCGCCATCGCGCTCGCCGCGCTCGTGCTCGGCGTTGTCCTGGTTGGCCTCTACGACTTCGCGCTTGCGCCGAGCCGCTACCCCTATTCGGGCGACAGCGCCTCCTACATCGAGATGGCGAGTTCCCTCAGGACCGACGGACGGCCGCGCGTTACGCCGTGGGACTTGCAGCGTGGCGAGCCGGACCAGGTGGCGCAGCCGCTCTTCCCGCCGGGCTTTGCGGTCGCGATCGCGGCGGTCGTGCCGTTGGCGGCGGACGTGCGCAGCGCCGCGCTCTGGCCGAGCCGGCTCGCCGCGGCCCTCCTGCCGCTGCTCTTCGTCCTCGCATGGCGCGGCACGGCGCCACCGGCGATGCTGCTCGGCGTGGGGCTCTGGGTGCTCATGTCGCCGGGAGTGCGCACGTGGCAGTTCGTCGCGTACTCGGACGTGGCGACGCTCGCACTCGCCGTGCTTTCGCTCGGAATTCTCGCCCGGGCGCTCAACGCGACGGAGCCTTCCGGGCGCACCCGGTCGTGGCTCCTCGCAGGCTTTGTCGCCGGCCTTGCCTACACGCTTCGCAATGCCGCCCTCGCGCTGCTGGTCGCGGCGGCCGCGACGCTCGTCTATGCGCGGCTGCGCGGCTACATCGGGACGCGCCCGATCCTCCTGCTGGCGGGCGGCGCCGCTCTGCCGCTGAGCGCGTTGACCGCCTACAACGTCACGACCTTCGGGACGTCCTGGCCCTACACGATGCCGCCCTCGGCGCGGCCATGGCCGCTCAATCTGCGCGACTACGCGGCGGCGCAGCTCGATGAACTCGGCCTCGGCCGGCTGCTCGGCGCCTCGACGCCGGGCGCGTATTCGCTCGCCGTCCTCGGGATCGTGCTGGGTCTAGCCGCGTACCTCTGGTGGCGTACGCGTCGCGAGCGTTCGCGGCACGTGCTGCTCACTCTCCTCGGGCTTTACGCCCTCGGCGGCGGGCTCTTGCTCGTCGTGTCGCGCTCGCGCTTCGAGTGGGGCAACCTGATCGACGAGCGCAACGTGCTCCAGTACAGCTTCGCGCTCGTGCTCGCGGCGGTCCTCGCGCTCGGTGCGATACCGAGCGGCTGCCGGCGGGTCGCCGGCTGCGTGCTCGTTGCCTGCCTCGGCGCGCGCGTCTACGCCGCCGGTCGCGAGGCGCTCGAGGCGCGCGCGGCGCCGCCCGAGGAGTGGCTGGCGCTCGACCGGGACCCGGCGGTGATGGCTGCCGCGCGGCAAATCCCCGCGGGCACGCTGGTCGCGTCGAATGCGGCGGTGCTATTTCGGATCGGCAGCCAGCGGGCGGTGCGCCAGCTCGACGTGGGCGGAGCGGACGGGGATTTCGCGGGCTCGCTCGCGGTGCTCGCGGGCGTCGCGACGCCGGGACCCGGCGCGTTCATTCTCGTCTGCAACGAGTGGACGGGGCAGTTTTCCGCCTGCGGCGGTACGACACCGGCCATCCCGGCGCCGCGCTGCGTGCCGGTCAGGCCGCGTGACCCGATCGTCGCGCTCTGCACGGTCGGGCGTTGAGGATGCCCGGCTGCACGCCGTAACGGCCTGCGCCGAGGCGCACCCGGGACGTTGGGCGTCCCGGGTACGGGCTAGCTAGCGCTCGTTACTTCGCAGCGCTCCCGTCCAGCCAGTCCGCGACACCACCGTGCTTGGAGCACGTTCCGCTGTGGTGCTTGGAGTGCGAGAACGTTCCGTCCTTGCACTTCGCCGTCGCGCCTTCGGGCGAGGCGGTCATCGCGGCGGGCTTCGCAGCGGCGGCCGGCTTCGCGGCCGGTGCGGCGGCAGCAGGCTTCGCGGCCGGAGCCGCAGCGGCAGGAGCCGCAGCCGGTGCAGCAGCCGCGGGAGCGGCGGCCGCGGCGGCCGGAGCCGCTGCATCCTTCTTGATACCGCCGTGGTGGGAGCACGCGCCCTTTCCACCGTGAGCCGCGGTCGAGCCATCCGTGCAGGTCACCGGGCCGCTGGCGGCGTCGGCGAAGCACGGAGTCGAGAAGACGGCGGCGAGGGCGAGGCCCGATGCCACCAGAGCAAGTTTGTTCATTGAAAGTCCCCCAATAGGCGCGCGTCCGAAGCTGGTAGCCAGCTCCCCGCGGCGCGCGTAAACCGCAGGATCCCGAATCGACGTGCGCAATTCGACCCGAAATCGTGGGCGAAGGCCACCGCCGGGGATTACGAGTTGTTGATGCATTCTTAACGCGGCATTTATCGTCCGCGCACGGCCGCCGCGGCGCCGGCTTCCGCGGCGACCGGGCGACGCACTTCTTGAAGTATCCCGCGCGCCTCTGCATACTGTATGTATGTACAGATGGTTCCAACCACGCACCGTTCGACCCCCTTCGGTGGGGCATGACGGCTCCGGGACCCCCCGGACGGGCCCCTGACGGTGGAAGTGAGCCGCCATGCCGATTCCGACCTCAGTCGACTTGCTGCCCGGGTGGGCGAGCACCTCCGCGGGGCCGGGAGGCGCGTCGTGACGGCGGAGTCTTGCACGGGCGGGTGGATCAGCAAGGCGCTGACGGACGTTCCCGGCAGCTCCGAATGGTTCGAGACCGGGTTCGTCGCCTACGGCAACGGCGCCAAGACCGCCCTCCTTGGCGTGCTGCCGGCCGAGCTTGAGCAGCACGGCGCGGTCAGCGAGGCCGTGGTGAAGGCGATGGCGCTCGGCGCGCTCGAGCGTGCCGGCGCCGACATCGCCGTCGCCGTCTCTGGAATCGCAGGCCCCGACGGCGGCACGCCGGGGAAGCCCGTCGGCACTGTCTGGCTCGCGTGGGCCTGGCGGCGCGGACAGTCCGTGCACGTGCAGGCGCGTCGCAAGAGCTTCAAGGGCGACCGCGAGGCCGTGCGGCGCAAGAGCGTCGCCGGCGCGTTGAGCGGCCTCCTCGAGCTATGAGCGCCGCCGCCCAACTCGCCTCGACCGCGCCCGAGCACCGGCGGCTCTTCTTCGCGCTCTGGCCGGACGCGGCGCTGCGCGCGCGACTCGTCGAGACCTTCGGTGCGGCCGCAGCCGTGGCGGGCGGCCGCGCGGTGCATCCCGACAACCTGCACGTGACGCTCGAGTTCCTGGGGTCCGTCGCGAGCTCGCGCCTCGCGGAGCTGGCGAGCCTCGGCGAGGCGACGCACCTGCCGACCGCGGACTTGAGCCTCGATACGCTCGAGTGGTGGCCACGGCCCGCACTTCGTGTCGCCGGCACCTCGCGACCCGCCGGTGCACTCCTCGATCTGCAGGCGCAGCTCAGGTTGACGCTGGGCGAGCGGGGGTTTCGGGTTGATTCGCGGGCGTTTCGCCCGCACCTCACGCTTGCGCGCGAGGTGCGTGCGACGCCGCCGCTAACGCGCGTCGCGCGCCTCGACTGGTCGCTCACCGAGCTTGCGCTCGTCGAGTCGCACGCCGATGCCGGCGGCTCCCGCTACACGGCGCTCGCGCGCTGGCCGCGCTGATGCATTGCTCCTGCAAAACAAGTGGTTTCCACCGCATATGGCGCGCTGCCCTGAGCGCACCCGTATGCAATAATTCAGTTACTACCTCGGAGGTATCCCGGTGACGGAAGACAACCGCAAGAAGGCGCTGGCGGCGGCGCTCGGCCAGATCGAGAAGCAGTTCGGCAAGGGCTCAGTGATGCGCCTGGGCGATGCCTCGCAGGCGATGGATTTCGACGTGATCCCGACCGGCTCGCTCGCGCTCGACATCGCGCTCGGCGTCGGTGGCCTGCCGCGCGGTCGCGTGGTCGAGATCTACGGTCCGGAGTCCTCGGGCAAGACGACGCTCACGCTCGAGGTGATCGCGCAGTGCCAGAAGCTCGGCGGAACGGCAGCCTTCGTCGACGCCGAGCACGCGCTCGACCCGACCTACGCCGAGAAGCTCGGCGTGAAGGTCGACGACCTGCTCGTGTCGCAGCCCGACACCGGTGAGCAGGCGCTCGAGATCACCGACATGCTCGTCCGCTCCGGCGCCGTCGACATCGTCGTCATCGACTCGGTCGCGGCGCTGACGCCGAAAGCCGAGATCGAGGGCGAGATGGGCGAGCTGCAGGTCGGCCTGCACGCGCGGCTGATGTCGCAGGCGCTCAGGAAGCTCACCGGCAACATCAAGCGCTCGAACACGATCGTCATCTTCATCAACCAGATCCGCATGAAGATCGGCGTGATGTTCGGCAACCCCGAGACGACCACCGGCGGCAATGCGCTCAAGTTCTACTCCTCCGTCCGGCTCGACATCCGTCGCATCGGTGCGCTCAAGAACGGCGAGGAGGTCATCGGCAATGCGACCCGCGTGAAGGTCGTCAAGAACAAGGTTGCCCCGCCGTTCCGCGAGGCCGAGTTCGAGATCCTCTACGGCCACGGCATCTCGCGCGAGGGCGAGATCATCGACATGGCGGTCGCGCAGAACCTGATCGAGAAGTCCGGTTCCTGGTACGCCTACAAGGGCGAGCGGATCGGCCAGGGCAAGGACAACGCCCGCACCTACCTGCAGCAGCACCCCGAGGTCTTCGAGGCGCTCGATGTGCAGCTGAGGGCCCGCTTGCTGATCCCGCGCCGCGGCCAGACCGGCACGCTGCCGCCGGTCGTCGAGGCGGCCGAGGAACTCGAGAGCTGAGGCCCCCATGGCGTTCGGTCCGCGAGGAGGTGGCAACGCGCCCCGCGCGGGCCGGCGCTTTGGCGGGCGGGCCCGGCCGCTCGAGGAGCCGACGAGCGTTGCGGCGGCCCGCACGCGCGCGGTCGGCATGCTCTCGCGGCGTGACTACCCGAGCCGCGCCCTGAAGGGACGCCTGTCGCAGGCGGGTTTCGAGACCGCGGCCGCCGAGGAGGCGGTCGCCGGGCTCGAGGACGAGCGCCTCGTCAATGACGAGCGCTACGTCGAGGCGGCCGTCGCGAGCCGCAGCTCGCGTGGCCAAGGACCGGTCCGGATCGCGGCGGAACTGCGCCAGAGCGGTGTCGCGGCAGCCCTTATCGCCGCGGCGGTCGATGGCAAGGATCCGCGCTGGGCGCAGGCTGCGGCGGCGCTCAGGCGCCGGCGTTTCGGAGCCGGGGCGCCGGACGATGCGAAGGAACGGAACCGCCAGGTGCGGTTCTTGCTCTACCGGGGGTTCACCGGCGATCACATCAGGAGCGCGCTCGGCCGCGCCGGGACCGAACTCGAGGACGACCTCGAGGCCGGTGACGGGGACTTAGGCTCGCCGGGGCCCGACGACGCGGCCGACTAGCTTCGCCCCGAACGCCCGGATTTGCCCGTAGAATCCGCCGTTCCCCTAGCCCTCGCTGGCCGTCGCCGGCCCATTCGACATGAACGACCAAGCCCCCCGCTTCGTGGGCAGCACGGAGCTCAGGCGCCGCTTCCTCGACTACTTCCATCGCAACGGCCACACGGTCGTCGCATCGAGCTCGCTCGTGCCTGGCACCGACCCGACGCTCCTGTTCACGAACGCCGGCATGGTGCAGTTCAAGGACGTGTTCCTCGGCGCCGACCAGCGCCCCTACAAGCGTGCCGTGTCCTCGCAGCGCTGCGTGCGCGCCGGCGGCAAGCACAACGACCTCGAGAACGTCGGCTACACGGCGCGGCACCACACGTTCTTCGAAATGCTCGGCAACTTCAGCTTCGGCGACTACTTCAAGCGCGATGCCATTCGCTTCGCGTGGCAGTTCGTGACGGGCGAGCTCGGACTTCCGAAGGATCGCCTCTGGGTCACGGTGTTCGAGACCGACGACGAGGCGTTCTCGCTCTGGGAGAGCGAGGCGGGCGTCCCGGCCGAGCGGATCAAGCGCCTGGGAGCCGCCTCCAACTTCTGGGCCATGGGCGACACCGGCCCCTGCGGGCCGTGCAGCGAGATCTTCTACGACCACGGCCCCACCATCCCCGGCGGGCCACCCGGCTCCCCCGACGAGGACGGCGACCGCTACGTCGAGATCTGGAACCTCGTCTTCATGCAGTACCAGCGCGCCGCTGACGGCGTACTGACGCCGCTGCCCAAGCCGAGCGTCGACACCGGTATGGGCCTCGAGCGGATCTCGGCCGTCATGCAAGGCGTCCACTCGAACTACGACATTGATCTGTTCAAGGGGATCATCGCCGCGGCCGCGCGCGTGACCGGTGCGACGGACCTCGGCTCCCCGAGCCTCAGGGTCATCGCCGACCACATCCGGGCCTGCAGCTTCCTCATCGTCGATGGCGTCGTGCCCTCGAACGAGGGCCGCGGCTATGTGCTGCGCCGGATCATCCGCCGCGCGATCCGCCACGGCTACAAGCTCGGCCAGACGGAGCCCTTCTTCCATCGGCTCGTCGACGTGCTGGTCGAGGAGATGGGCGCGGCGTTTCCGGAGCTCGCCGCGGGCGCTGCCAACGTGAAGCGCGTGCTCGAGCAGGAGGAGGCGCGGTTCGCCGAGACGCTGTCATCGGGCATGTCGATGCTCGAGGAGGCGATCGCCGGGCTCGCGGGGAATCGCACGATCCCGGGCGATGCGGTTTTCAAGCTTTACGATACGTACGGCTTTCCGCTCGACCTCACCGCCGACATCGCCCGCGAGCGGGGACTTAGCGTCGACGAGGCGGGCTTCGAGGCGGCGATGTCGGCCCAGCGCGAGCGCGGCCGCGCGGCGAGCCGCTTTGGCGTCGACCTGCGTGAATCGGTGCAGCTCGATGAGCGCACGGAGTTCACCGGCTACGGCACGCTCGCCGGGGACGGCACCGTCGTTGCGCTCATCGATGCGAACGGGGCGAGCGTCGGGAACCTTCAGCAGGGCGCGCGCGGCCGCGTCGTCCTCGACCACACGCCGTTCTATGCCGAGAGCGGCGGCCAGGTCGGCGACACGGGCACGCTCGCAGGTGCCGGTGGCGCGTTCGAGGTCGAGGGCACGCAGAAGCTGCGCGAGGCGCACGCGCACCTCGGGCTCGTGACGCAGGGCGAGATCAAGGTCGGCGTCCGCCTCAAGGGAAGCGTCGATGCGCCGCGCCGCGCAGCAACCGCGCGCAACCACTCGGCGACGCACCTGCTGCACGCGGCGCTCAGGCAGCTGCTCGGCACCCACGTGCAGCAGAAGGGCTCGCTGGTGGAGCCTGAGCGCCTGAGGTTCGATTTCTCGCACGGCGCGCCCGTAACGGGTACGGAGCTTGAGCGCATCGAGGCGCTCGTCAATGCCGAGATCCTCGCCAACCGCGAGGCCGCGACCCGCACGATGAGCTACGACGCCGCGCTGGCCTCGGGGGCCGTTGCGCTCTTTGGCGAGAAGTACGGCGACTCGGTCAGGGTCCTCAGCCTCGGCGAGTTCTCGACGGAGCTCTGTGGCGGCACGCACGTCAAGCGCACCGGCGACATCGGGCTTTTCAAGATCGTGGCCGAGGGCGGCGTCGCCGCGGGCGTCAGGCGCATCGAGGCGGTCACGGGCGAGGGCGCGCTCGCTTACCTTAATCTCGGCGAGCACTACCTCGCGGACATAGGCCGGCTCGTGCGCGGCGGACGCGAGGAGGCGGTCGCGAAGGTCACCGCGCTCCTCGAGCGCGCCAAGCGCCTCGAGAAGGAACTCGAGGCGCTGAAGGCACGGCTCGCGACCGGCAAGGGCGTGGACATCGCGGCGGGCGCGGTCGATATTGGCGGCGCGAAGCTGGTCGCGGCGCGGCTCGACGGGATGGACGCGAAGGCGCTGCGCGCCGCGGTCGACCAGCTCAAGTCGAAGCTTGGGAGCGCGATCATCGTGCTCGGGTCGGCGGATTCTGACAGCAAGGTCACGCTCGTGGCGGGCGTGACGGCGGATCTGACGGCGCGCATAACCGCCGGCGAACTCGTCTCGGTGGCCGCCGCGAAGGTCGGCGGCAAGGGCGGCGGGCGGCCCGATTTCGCGCAAGCCGGGGGCTCTGATGCCTCGCAGCTCGATGCCGCCCTCGCGCTCATCGCACCGCTGGTCGCCCAGAAGCTGCAGTGATTGCTATGGAACTCGGAAGTCAATCAGGGGTCGTGTAAGGGCGGCTAAGTTTGTTGTCCTTGTTTCCGGCGGCCCGGCCGATTTAGATTGGAGCCCTAGCCTGAGCATCTGGCCGAGTAGAGGGAGAGTTTGATGTTGATCCTAACCCGCCGCGTCGGAGAGACGCTGATGATCGGCGAGGACGTCACCGTGACAGTGCTCGGCGTGAAGGGGAACCAGGTGCGCATCGGCGTGAACGCGCCGCGCGAGGTGGCAGTGCACCGCGAGGAGATCTTCGACCGAATCAAGCGCGAGGAATCGGGCGACGCTGGCAACTCGGACGAGGGCGAAGGCGAAGGCGACCTCGAGGCGATGGATTCCGCCGATCTGGTGCCGCGGCCCACCTAGCGCCGCTCGCGGCCCGCGGCAGCAGCCGCGGCATCGGTTTTGACCCGGCTTCCCCCTCCCCAGTATGATCGCGCCCGCCCTCCTCGTGGGGCACGCGGAGAGATGGCCGAGTGGTCGAAGGCGCACCCCTGCTAAGGGTGTAAGGGCCAAAAGCCCTTCGAGGGTTCGAATCCCTCTCTCTCCGCCAATCTTTCTCCGTTTATACAAACACTTGGCAGGCATCTTGCCGCCGTCAGTGGCAAATCCAGTGGCAAATCGCTCGGCAGTTGAACCGCTGCCTGGTGGAAATTCCATTTCGAAAGGATTCACGACGGCGACGCGCGGCGCTGGTAGTCGATCAGGCGGCGTCACTGACCGCTTTTTCGGTCTCTCGGTGTTCATCGCCGACCGGATTGCGCCAACATCTGAGTCCGAGGCGTCTCCTGCCCACGCCGCATAGAAGCGCAACATCGTCGCGATGCTGTGCCCGTGTTGCCGTGCTACCCACAGCGCGCTGCGGCCGGTCATCAGGTCCCAGCTGACCGACGTGTGCCGCGCGGTGTAGGGCCGGCGATACCGGATATCGCGCAGTCGGGTCAACGTGCGCCGCCACCGATGGCCAGGATACAAGAGATTCCTGATCGGCTCGCCCCCGGCCTTGAAGAACAGGAAGTCGTGATCGATGGTGCCCGCGCGCACGAACTCGGCGCGCAGCGCGAGCTGCCGCTTCAGGACGCCGATCGCACGCGGGCACAGGACGATGCTTCGATCATCACCGGTCTTGGTCGAGTCCTTGTCGGTGCCGTTGACGCGTGCCTTGGTGACAGCCAGCTTGCCGCGGGCGACGTCGAAGTCCGCGACGCGAAGCGCAATCTGCTCTGAAGGTCGCAAACCCGTAAAGAACCTGAACTCATCGTAGTTCGCCTGCGCATCGCCCCAGTCGCGGCACAGCGCGGCGATGAGAGTCTCGGCCTCGCCAAGAGTAAAGGGATCGATGACCGGTCGGTCCTTGCGCTGGATGCGGGCGCCTTTGAGCTCACGAGACGGATCGTGCCGCTCGGGATGATCGCGATAGCCAAATTTGAATGCGCGCCGCAGCACGCTGACCGCGTTGTTGTAAGACTTCTTGCTCCATTCGGCGCGATCGGCAATCTCGACCAGCGTGGAGTAGCGGACGTCGAGGAAGCGAGTCGTCCCGCATGCAGGTCGCCAGATGCCCTCCAGCATGCGGCGGTAGCAGGTCAGCGTGACCGCCGCCATGTCATGCCGCCCCACCCGGGCGGTACAGTGCGCGAGGAAGTCGTCGAAGACCTGGTTGCAGGTGCGCGGTGATCCCGCCCGCGGAACCTAGCTCATATGGGTGTAATCCGGGAACTCCTCGGCGAACGAGAAGGTGCCGGCGGCGATGCGGGCCTTGATGCCGATGAGTTGCTCGCGTGCGCATCGCAGGTTGGTGTCAGTTGGCGCAATCAGCAGCGTTGGGCGATAGCGGACGCCCTCAAGCGCGAAGGTGAACTGGATGCGGGATCGGCCCGCGGGTGTGATTCCACCCGACAACGATTGTCTTCCCATGGGTGCTTCCTCACTTCCTCTGGCTCGAATAAGTCACGTCGTTGTCGTGTCTCCGTGAGGGGCCAATTGCATGCTGGGCTTCGGTCTCCGCCCAAGGCTTGGCAGCTAAGGATCAAAGCAACGCAACACCTTGTCATGCTCAACGGTGTCGCCGCCAAATATCTCAGGCAGTGATCGTCACGAGGCGCCGATCAGGCCGGCTTCGAATACGGCTTTAAGCGAGGCGGCGTGTTGTCGGTTAGTTCCATTTCCATTCGATGGGATTCCAGACGCCTCTACTCTTGGCCAGGACCGGATTCAGGAATGCCGACACGGCGGCGGCAACTTGTTCGAGGGTCGTCCACGCGAGACTGTTGTCCTTCGCCATCGCGTGGTAGGGCATCGACCAACTTGCTGGCGGATCCGGAAGGCACGCCGGGAGTGAATGCGTCTGCCGATGCGCGAACGTCTGCTCCAGGGCCTATTTCGTTGAAATACTCCCCTGCAAGGCGGGGAAGTTTCGGCGGCTTTGACTGCGTGTAGAGCTCACCTTGATCATTTTCTCGATTTTGGCGTTCTGATCGCCACTTTCTCCATCCGCCCTTCGATATCTGTCGTCTATGTGCCGCGGAACGCTGGTATCGGCACCGGTGGACATAGCCGCTTCGCCATTCGCCGTAGGTTCTGCGCAAGTGCGGCAAGCAAGAACTCATCGTGTGCGCCGGTCGGTCCGCGTAGCCGTAGTCGATCCAGTTTCATGATCCGCTTGAGATGTGCAAAGAGCATCTCAACCTTTTTCCTGTCTCGCCGTGACCGCCTATAAAGCGGTGTGCAGGCGACGCTCCGGGCAACGTCTCGCGCCGGTTCGTAAATGCTGCGGGCGATTTTTCGGATGGGCGTGTTGGGACAGCAGCGCGACTTCAGCAGGCAGCTGTCGCAGTCCGATTTTCTCGAGCGGTAAATAACCGTGTCAGCCAGGGTGATATGAGATCGCTTCTGTTCGAACGCTCGCCACTCACTGCGCAGTGGGTTGCCCTGTGGGCAACGATACTCGTTGTCTTTCTCACTCCAGTGAAACTCGCTGCTTGATATCGTGCTGTCCTTACGTTGAGTCTTGTCCCACAGTGGCACATGCGGCTCGATGGCTTTGTCGTTAACCATCCAGTCCAACAACTCAGCTGAACCATAGGCCATATCCCCGATCAGCCGGCTCGGCTTGATCGCAAAGCGACGCTCCACTCGATCGATCATAGTCCGTGTCGCATCCACTTCCTTGGTCCTGTGGGCGCTGGTGGCTTCGACATCGACTATCACCCCGTAACGCACGTCAACCAGGTAGTTCGTCGAGTAAGCGAAGAACGCCGGCCCTCCGGGCGCGCAGGTCCACTCAGCCGCTGGATCCGTGGTCGAGATGTTCTTGCGCTGCGTCTCGGGCCGACCCCCGGCCTCGATGCCCTCCAGGTACTCGCGCACCGCGCGACTCGCCTGCGCGGGGCCGAGGGCCTGCTGGTCCATGACCGCGCCGGGGATACCGCTGGGGCGCGCCGCATCGGCCTTCACCACGCTCGCATCGATCGCGAAGCCTTCACCGCCGACTAGCCCCTCGCTCATGCACCGCTGCAGCACGGCTTCGAACACATACCGAAACGCATCGCTGTCACGAAAGCGGCCGTGCCTGTTCTTTGAGAAGGTGGAATGCTCCGGCACCCCGTCTTCTATCCCCAGCCGGCAGAACCAGCGATACGCCAGGTTCAGGTGTACCTCCTCGCATAGTCGCCGCTCCGAGCGAATCCCAAAGCAGTAGCCGACGATCAACATGCGAATCATCAACTCCGGATCGATCGAGGGACGCCCAGTGTGGCTGTAGAACGGGGACGGGGCGAGATAGGCGCGTAGATCGCTCAGGTCGAGAAACTGATCAATGCCGCGCAACAAGTGATTGGCAGGAACGTGCTCTTCAAGGTTGAACGAGTAAAACAAGCGGTTTTGGTCGCCGCCGCTTTGTCCCATCATCTGAGCAATCTCCCTTGATTTGCCTGATAAATCAGACAACCAAGACACCGTTCAGTTCAAGAGTTTTTCAACAAAATAGGGCCAGGCGCAGACGTTCAGCCGCAAGCGGCTGCAGCGTGGCAAGCAGGGCCATATCCGGAAGGTTCTTCACACGGGTGTTCGTGCGCGCACGCGGCATGGTGTAGGCGTGGAGCTTCTCTGCGATATGCGTCTCAATCGGGTACAGACGTAGCGCGGGTGGTGGGACGCCTGCAAAATCGAGCCAGTCATGAGCAGCGACGATGTCGACGTCCCCGAATATCGGATCGCCAAAGGCGACATCCACGCCAAAGCGCTGTCCATAGAGCTTGCCGGCCAGTCGGCATTCGGCACGAAACCGTTGCCCCTCGTACGGCATGCCGTCGTTCTGGATGGTCGGGTGCTCCGCATCGGGGCTTACCTCGAAGGCCATGAAATCCCCGAGGTCCTGGCGACCGGCATCCTGCAGGCGCGCAAGGACAGCGTCTGCAGAGCCAATCAGTCGCAGGTCGACATCCTTTGTCGTCCGGGCGCGTTCGAGCCGCAGTTCGAGCACGAGCCCACCCTTCAGCATGGCGGTATCCCCGAGGACGGCGGCGATCCGCGCGAGGAAGCGGTCGAAGACCAGCAATTGTCGCCGGCGCGCAAAATCGACGCCATCGTCCGACGCTGCCTTCAGCCGCTGCTCCAGCGCCTGCTTGAACGCCTGTGGAGTGGAATAGGATCGAGCAGTCATCCCTTGACGCCTCCAAAGGGCCTGAGTACTCGCTCAACTTCCTTCAGCTCCGATTTCGTCACCAGTCCACGGGTGAGGGCCTGCCGCGCTGCCTGCCGGAGCAGATCCGGCGCGATGCCGGCTTGCGCGCAATCGGTGAGCGTGCGGAGCACGGCGGTCATTGGCACGGCTCCGATCCAGGTACGCGCAGTGGTTGCCACGTCAGCGAAGTGCAGCACCAGGCCTCGCGGCACGCGCAGCCGCCGCTGCTTCCAGCCGAGCGGCAGCAGCAGGTGAATCTTGGCCGGCAGTGCATCGGAGAGACCGTGGAGCGATAGCGCTGTCTGGTGGGAAAACACGCCGACCGCGTCAGCCCAGAGCCACGCGGCAACCAGGTCCTCGTGGTCACCTGGCGGAAAGTGCACCAGTCGGTAGATGCCTCTCTGTATGCGCGTGATGCGGCCGGCCTTCTGGTGGTGTGCCAGCAGCGGAGCCGAATATCCGGCTGCGGCAGCCTGGCGAGTGGTGAACACGCCTTCCTGCGCAGCGGCGACATCGTAAAGAGATTGCCAGGCAGGCTCTGGAGAGGTCTTGCGCACCATGCACAAAACTTAAATGGTATTGAAGATTCGTGCAAGCCAGCATAGTTGAGAAATGTCGCGAAAATCCGTGCAGAGCGAAGCGGTCTACTGCCAAGTCTACTGCCAAATTTGGGGGTTCGAGGGGATTGCTGGGGACAAAAGTTGCAGGTCAATCAGCAAGTTATTGATTTCTCGAATGCCTCAGCCAAGTTCGAATCCCTCTCTCTCCGCCAAATATTGTTAAAAATATCAATAGATTACAAGATTCTCCACCGAGATTCCTGTGATTTTGGAGAGTCGGGAGATCTCACGAAGTCTCATAGCGTCTTGAGCCGGCTCAGGCTGACTCGCATGCCGCCGAGACGGCATTAAGTGAGTGATGTCGATCCCATCGACAAGCCAATCGCCTAATGTCGATTTGTCTGATATTTTTCGACATATGAGTTTCCACGCCTCTCGACCCTACAACGACCTGCCGGACTTGCCGCCAGCGATCGATCTGGAGACCAGGGCGGTGCTCAAGGCCTGCGTCAAGGCAAGAGCGGCGCTGGCGGCACTTCGGCAGGCAACAGCGCTGATTCCGAATCCGACGGTCCTGATCAACACGATTCCGTTGCTGGAGGCCCAGGCGAGTT
>JANXUT010000058.1 GCA_025356075.1 Pseudomonadota bacterium
TCGAGGCTCCGAGGTCCATGCCCAAGCGCACCATCAAGGTGTTCCAGATCGATGTGTTTACGCAAGCGCTGTTCGCGGGCAATCCCGCGGGCGTCGTGCTCGGTGCCGAGGCGCTGACGGAAGCCGAGATGCAGTCCCTCGCCCGCGAGCTCAACAACTCCGATTCCGCATTCGTGCTGCCCGCGGACGGTCCCGATCACGACCTTCACCTCCGGTTCTTCACCCCGACGCGCGAAGTCGCCTTCGTCGGTCACGCCTCCGTCGCGGCGCACGTCGCGCGCCTCGCGGCCGGGCTCGGCAAGGCCGGCCGGCTCCGGCAGAAATCGCGCTCCGGAGTGTACGACGTCGAGATCGCCGGCACCGCCGCCGTGCCACTCGTGACGGTCGCGATCCCGGTGCCGCACTTCAACCCGCCGATCGATGCCGGCATGCGCAGCCGCCTGCTCGACGTCCTTGGCATCGACACCGGCGCGCTCGACCCGAAGTGCCCGCTCGTCGTCACGCGGCGCACCAGCACGCGTCTCATGATCGGTCTGCGCTCGGCGGCGGCGCTCGCGGCGATCCAGCCGAATTTCGATGAGCTGAAGCGCCTCACGCCGCACATCGGCGCGGACGGCTACTTCCTGTTCGTGCGCGACGCGCACGGCCCCGGCACGACCGAATCGCGCCTCTTCTCGCCGGTGCTCGGCATCCCCGAGGATCCGGTCAGCGGCAACGCCCACGGCATGCTCGGCGCCTACCTCGTCGCGAACGGCCTCCTGCCGCTCAAGGACGGGCGGGCGCGCTTTCGCGGCCACCAGGGACGCGCGATGTCGCGGCCGGGCGAGGTCGAGGTCGAGGTGCAGACCGAGGGCGGAGTGCCGGTGCGCATCCTCATGAGCGGCACCGCGCGCGTGGTCTTCACGACGGACGTGACGCTCGACTGATCGAACCGCGCCGCGACAGCGGTGCAGGAGGCGCCCGTGAACCGCACCGCCTGGCACGACGCCCTGCCGGTCGCAGCGCTCCGTCCGGGCCGGCTTCACGCGGTGACCGTCGCGGGCCAGGAAATCCTCGTCGGGTGCACGGCCGAGGGCCTGTTCGCCCTCGACAACCTCTGTACGCATGCCGAAGCGCGCATGAGCGAGGGATTCCTGCGCGGCCACAGGCTCGTATGCCCGCTGCACGGCGGTGCCTACGACGTGCGCACTGGCCAGCCGCTCGCCGCGCCATGCCTCCTGCCGCTCGGCACCTACCCGGTCCGGGTGGTCGACGGACGGCTGGAGGTCGGGCTCATCGGCTGACCGGCCGAACGCGGCGGCGGCGTCATCCGGCGGACGCGGCGTCGGGCGCCGCGACCGCTGCGAGTTCCCCCTCCCACGAGGCGACGACCGCGGTCGCGATGGAGTTACCGACGACGTTCGTGGCGCTGCGACCCATGTCGAGGAACTGATCGACCGCGAGGATCAGGAGGAGCCCGGCCTCCGGGATGTGAAAGTGCGCGAGCGTCGCCGCGATCACGACGAGCGAGGCCCGCGGCACGCCCGCCATGCCCTTGCTGGTCACCATCAGCAGCAGCAGCATCGACAGCTGCTGCGGCAGAGTCAGCGCTATCCCGTACGCCTGCGCGATGAACAGCGTCGCGAACGTGCAGTACATCATCGAGCCGTCGAGGTTGAAGGAGTAGCCGAGCGGCAGCACGAAGCTCGCGATGCGCTCGGAGGCGCCGAAGCGGCCCATCTGCTCGAGCGTCTTCGGGTACGCAGCCTCCGAGCTCGCGGTCGAGAACGCGAGCAGCACGGGCTCGCGGATCAGGCGCACCAGCTGGAAGATCCGCGTCCTCAGCACCAGGAAACCGAGCCCGAGCAGCACGAGCCACAGCATCGCGAGCGACAGGTAGAACCCGCCGATGAACTTGCCGTAGGTCGCGAGGATGCCGAGCCCGTGCGTGCCGACGGTTGCCGCGACCGCGGCGAACACCGCGACGGGGGCCGTCAGCATCACGTAGCCGGTGACCTTGAGCATCACCCGGGCGAGGCCTTCGGTGACCTCAAGCACGCGCCGCGCGTGCTCGCCGAGCCCGGCGATGGCGGTTCCGAAGAACCCCGCGAACACGACGATCTGCAGGATCTCGTTGTTGGCCATCGCCTCGCCGATCGAGCGGGGTACGAGGTGCGTGATGAAGTCCTTGAGGGTGAACGTCGCCGTGTTGAGGCCGGCGGCGGCGTCACTCGGCGGCAGCGGCAGTCCAAGGCCCGTGCCGGGATGCAGGATCGTCACCATCAGGATGCCGAGGAGGAGCGACAAGAGCGAGGCCACGAGGAACCACGCGAGGCTGCGGATGCCGACCCGCCCGAGCGCGGAGGAATCGCCCATGTGGGCGATGCCGCTGACGAGCGTCGCGAACACGAGCGGCGCGATGATCATCCGGATGAGCCTAAGGAACACGTCGGTGACGAGGTTCAGGTAGCCGACCAGGCTCGCGAGCGCCGCCGGGTCCTCGAGCTTCGCATGGCAGGCGCTGCCCGCAACGATGCCGAGCAGCATCGCGATGAGGATGTAGAGCGTGAAGTGTCGTTTCATGGAGTCCCCCGCGCCGACTCTGGCGCGTCGCGTCCATGAGTGCAATGCCGGCGGGCCGAGGTTCAACTCACTGGCGGCGCGACCCGGCCGGGCGGGCGGGACGAGCGAGGGCGCGACCCTCGCCGAGCACCAGCACCTGGCGGATTTCGGGCACGAGGTCGCGCTCGTGGTGGGTCGCCATGACGAGACCGACACCCTCGGCCGCGAGGCGCGACAGGAGCGAGCGGACGGAAGCGCGCATCCTCGCATCGAGCCCAGTCAGCGGCTCATCGAGGAGCAGGGCCTCGGGCTCGAGGATGAGCGCGCGCGCGAAGAATGCGAGGCGCCGCTGGCCGTAGGAGAGCTCGCGCGCGCCGCGTGCGGGATCGACGTCTAGGCCGACGCGTGCGAGCGCGCGGCGCGCGGCGCGCCGCTGCGCCGCCCCCGCCGGACGGTCGAGCCCGACGGAAGCGTCGAGGCCGCTCACGATGAGGTCGGTGATGCTGACCTCGGCGAGGTATTCCGCCTCGAGCTCGGGCGACACCCAGCCGATGCGCCGCCGCCACTCCTCGACGTGCGTTCCTTCCGGATGGCCGCGCCGCTCGAACACGCCGCCGAGCGCCGCGTGCAGGTCGCCGTACAGGAACCTGAGCAGCGTCGACTTGCCGCTGCCGTTGGCGCCGAGGATGCCCCAGCTCTCCCCGACGCCGACCGTCCAGTCGACCCCCGTCAGCACCGGCCGGTAGTCGCGGTAGAGGTCAACCGAGCGCAGCACGAGGAGGCTCCCCGTCGCGGCGAGACGCGTGCGTGAGCGCGGCGCACGCCTCCGCGGCCGGCTCGCAGCGCCGCGTCCCTCAATGAGCCGCGCGCGCGCCGCGCGCCCGAGTACGCCGTCGTGGACGAGGCGGCCGCGCTTCAGCGCCAGCACGCGACGGAAGGCCCGCGGCGCGTCCTCCTCGCGGTGCGCGGACAGCACGATGCTGAGCGAGGTGCCGGCGAGGCGCACCAGCTCGCGCTCGAGGAGCAGGCGCGAGGCCGCATCCAGGCCGTTGAACGGCTCATCGAGCAGCAGCAGTCGCGGCCTCGCGGCCAATGCGCGCGCGAGCAGCACCCGTCGCCGCTCGCCGTACGAGAGCGTCAGGAACTTGCGGCGCCTGAGCGTCCAGAGACCGAGGCGCTTCAGCAGCCGGTTGACGAGCCGCCGCTCGGTCGCGGTGAGCGGCGCGAGCGGCCGGTCGGTCGCGTGGCATCCCGTGCCGACGATGCGCCCGGCGCTGAAGTTCCAGTCGCGTCGCACGTACTTGTCCTGGCGCTCGCCGCTCAGGAACGCGATCCGCGGCAGGAGTTCCGCGAGCGCGAGCGGCCGTCGGCGCTGATCGAGGTAGGTGCGCCGCTCCCGCCCTGTCGGCGTCGGCCAGCGCTCGCCGGCGAGGAGCTTGAGGAACTGCGTCTTGCCCGCGCCGTTCGCGCCGAGGAGGAGCACGTGACTGCCGGGCCTGAGGCTCACATCGACGGGGCCCAGCACCCGGCGCCCGGCGAGCGCGAGCACGACGGCGCGCAGCTCGACGCCGACCCCGCTCACGGCGACGGGTGAGGGTCGGTGACGGCTCTCGCCGCGAACTCCTCGAGGTTCGCGACTTCGCTGCCGGGTCCGGCCGCGGCAAGCACGCCCGCGCGCTCGAGCTTGGCGCGGACGTTGGGCCTGAGCTCGCAGAATACGACCGCCGTGCCGCTGGCGCGAAAGTCCGCGACGATCTCGGCGAGCGCCGTGAGGCCGGTGCTGTCGATGAACGGCATGCGGTCCATGCGCAGCACCACCGTGCGCACCCGGCTCTGGCTGCGCCTCAGCGTGTGCTCGAGCTTCTCGGCGGCGCCGAAGAAGAACGGCCCGTCGATGCTGAACACGACCACGTCCCGCGGCAGCACCACCGGCGGCCCCGCGGCGCGCGCCGGCGGCTGCAGGCGCGCGAGCTCCCGCTCGACACCTTCACCGAGCACGACCGTGCTGCCGTGCTCGATGTCGATGCTGACCGACTGCGCCATGCGCCGCATGAACAAGAGGCTCGCGAGCACGACGCCGACGTTGACAGCGACCACGAGGTCGGTCAGCACCGTGAGCGCGAAGGTCAGGAGCAGGATCGCGACGTCGGCGCGCGGCGAGGTCCGGGCGATGTGCATGAAGCGCTTCACGTCGCTCATGTTCCACGCTACATAGAAGAGTATCGCCGCGAGCGCCGCCAGCGGGATGTGCGCGGCCACCGGCGCGAGCAGCAGCATCACGACCACCAGGAAGAGCGAATGGACGATGCCGGCGACCGGGCTCGTCGCGCCGTTCCTGATGTTGGTGGCGGTGCGGGCGATCGCGCCCGTCGCGGCGAAGCCGCCGAAGAGGGGCGCCGCGATGTTGGCGATGCCCTGGCCGATCAGTTCCTGGTTCGAGTCGTGGTGGGTGTGCGCCATGCCATCGGCGACCGTCGCCGAGAGGAGCGATTCGATCGACCCGAGGAGCGCGATCGTGAACGCGGGGCCGATCATCTGCACGACCGAGGTGAAGCTCACGGCGGGCAGGCCGAACGAAGGGAACTCGCGCGGGATTCCGCCGAAGGCCGTACCGATCGTCGCGACGCCGTCGAAGTCGAAGTACCACTGAAGGCCCGTCGCGAGCGCCATCGCCACGAGCGGCGCCGGCACGCGCCTAAGGAACCGCGTGCCGAAGACGAGCACCGCTAGCGAGAGCATGCCGAGCGCCGCGCTCGCCGGATGAAGGCCCGGCAACGCCTGCAGGAGCGCCAGCAGCCGCGCGTGGAACTCGAGCCCTGACGCCGCCGGGTGCAGGCCAAAGAAGTCCTTCCACTGCCCGACGAAGATGATCACGCCGATGCCGGAGGTGAACCCGACGATGACGGGGTCCGGGATGTACTTGATGACGGCGCCGAGCCGCGCGAGGCCCATCGCGAGCAGCATGATGCCCGCAAGCACGGTCGCCACCTGCAGCCCGGCGACGCCGTGCTGGGCGGTGATGACCGCGAGCACGGCGATGAAGGCGCCCGTCGGCCCGGAGATCTGGACCCGCGTGCCGCCGAAAAGAGCGGTGCAGAGCCCGGCGATGATCGCGGTGTAGAGCCCCTGCTCGGGGCGCGCGCCGGAGGCAATCGCGAAGGCCATCGCGAGAGGAATCGCCACGACGCCGACCACCGTGCCGGCGAGGAGGTTGCCGAGTAACTGGCCGCGGTTGAGGAGGCCGGCGCGCTTTGCTTCGAGGATGGCGATCACGGTGCACGCCGATCGTACCGATCGCACCCCACCCCGGGTACCCCGTCCTTAATCACGAATTAAAGATCGCAGATCGCCGGTTCGCGCGGAAGCCATTAGACTCGGGGCGGAAGGTTGGCCATGTCGGCCCTAGAGCGAGGTTTTCCATGATCCGCATCCCGAGAGTTCATGCACCGCTGCTCGCGCTGGGGGCCCTCCTCGCCGCGCCGGCCAGTTTCGCGGCCTGCACCTACCCGCGCGCGCCCTCCGCGCTGCCGGACGGTGCGACCGCGACGCAGGAAGCGATGGTCGCCTCCCAGAAGGAGGTCAAGCAGTTCATGGCCGACATGGACGTCTACCTGAAGTGCGTCGACGACGAGAGCCCGCCGGCCTCCGGCAAGCTCAACGAGGAGCAGAAGAAGGAGCAGGACGCGCGCGAGAAGGTGCGGGTCCAGAAGCACAACGCGGCCGTGGGCGACGAGGAAGCGCTGCGCGATCGCTGGCACGACATCCTGGTCGTCTACAAAGAGAAGCACCCGGCCAAATAGCGCTTGCGGCCGTGCTGACCCCCGCCGAGGCCGAAGCGGCGATCGCGGCACGGCTGGCGCTCCTGCCGGCGGAGCCGTGCGCGCTCGAGCGGGCGGCCGGGCGGGTGCTGCGCGAGGCGGTGCACGCCGACCTCGACCAGCCGCCGTTCGACCGCGTCGCGATGGACGGCATCGCGATCGCGGCGGCGGCCTACGCGCGTGGCGCCCGGGCGTTTCGGATCACCGGCATCGTCGCGGCGGGCGCCGAACCGGCCGCGCTCGCCGGCCCGGACACGTGCCTCGAGGTCATGACGGGCGCGGTGCTCCCGCCCGGCGCCGACGCCGTCGTCCCGGTCGAGGACATCGAGACGCGGGATGGCATCGCGACCTTGGGCGCCGGCGCCCGCGTGGCGCCGTTCGTGAACGTCCATCGCCGCGCGAGCGACGCACGCTCCGGCGCGCTGCTCCTCGGGCCCGGCGCCGTGCTCCGCGGCCCCGAGCTTGCGATCGCCGCCTCCGCGGGCGCGACGCTCCTGCTCGTCAGTCGCGAGCCGCGCATTGCGATCGTCTCGACGGGCGATGAACTCGTCCCGCCCGGCACGCGGCCGGCTCCCTGGCAGGTACGCCGTTCGAACGCCTACGGCATCGCGGCGGCATTGCGCGGGCACGGCTACCAGTCACTCGAGGATGCCCACGTCCCCGACGACCCGGCGGCGATCCGCGCGGTCCTCGAGGCGACGCTTCTGAGCCACGACGTGCTGGTGCTGAGCGGCGGCGTGTCGGCGGGGCGCTTCGACCACGTGCCCGCGGTGCTCGCCGGGCTCGGCGTCGAGTGCGTCTTCCACAAGGTCGCGCAACGGCCCGGCAAGCCCCTCTGGTTCGGGGTCCGCAGCGATGGCCGGGCGGTGTTTGCGCTCCCCGGCAATCCCGTCTCGACGCTCGTCTGCCTGACCCGTTATGTCGTGCCGGCACTCGCGCGCCTGCGCGGGGCTCGGCCGACGGGCCCCGTCTTCGCGCCGCTCGCCGCGGCGTGGGAGTCAAAGCACGCGCTGACCGCGTTCCTGCCGGTCGACCGGCGCCCCGAGGGCGACCCGCCCGGCGCCCTGATCGCCCACCCGACGCACGGCTCCGGCGACTTCATCGCCCTCGCCGGCACCACCGGGTTCGTCGAGCTCGCGCCCGGCCGACGCTGGGAACCCGGGAGCCTCGCGCCGCTCTACACTTGGTGATCATGCCGCCCGTCGTCGCCCTGCACGCCCCGACCGCCCCGCTCGATCGCCTCGGCCGCTCGATGCATGACCTGCGCATCTCGGTCATGGACCGGTGCAACTTCCGCTGCCCGTACTGCATGCCGAAGGACACCTTCGGCGAGGGCTACCGTTTCCTCGGCTCCTCCGAGCGGCTCTCGTTCGCGGAGATCACCCGCCTCGCCGGGCTGTTCGTGCGCCTGGGCGTGCGCAAGCTGAGGCTGACCGGCGGTGAGCCGCTCCTGCGCGCCGGGCTCCCCGAGCTCGTCGGCGACCTCGCAGCGCTGCCCGAGGTCGAGGACGTCGCGCTCACGACCAACGGCGTGCTGCTCGGACGGCACGCGGAGGAGCTGAAGGCGCAGGGCCTCGGCCGCGTCACGGTGAGCCTCGATTCGCTCGATCCTGCCGTCTTCAAGACGATGTCCGGCGGCTTCGGCACACCGACGGAGATCCTGGAGGGGATCGAGGTCGCGCTCGCCGCGGGACTCGCGCCCATCAAGGTGAACTGCGTCGTGCAGCGCGGCGTCAACGACCACACGGCGCTCGAGCTCCTCGAGCGCTTTCGCGACACGCGGGTCGTCGTGCGCTTCATCGAGTACATGGACGTCGGGACTCGCAACCACTGGGACCGCGCGCGCGTCGTGCCCTCGGCCGAGCTGCACGCGACGATCCACGCGCGCTGGCCACTGACGCCGGTCGCCGCGAGCTACCGGGGCGAGGTCGCCGAGCGCTACGCCTTCGCCGACGGACGCGGCGAGATCGGCTTCATCTCCTCGGTCAGCCAGCCGTTCTGCGGCGCCTGCACGCGCGCGCGGCTCTCCTCGGAGGGTGTCCTCTACACGTGCCTCTTTGCGACGCACGGGCTCGACCTAAGGACGCCGCTCAGGGCCGGAGCCGACGATGCGGCGCTGCTTGAGCTCCTGCGCGCGACGTGGCTCGGCCGCGGCGATCGCTACAGCGAGATCCGCGCCGCGGCCGAGGCCCCGGACGTCAACCACAAGATCGAGATGTACTACATCGGGGGCTGATGAAAACCTTCACGCACGTAAGCCAGGATGGCGCCCCGGCAATGGTCGATGTGGGCTCGAAGTCCGTGACGGCGCGAAGCGCCATCGCCGAATCGCGCGTGCGGCTGCCAGCTGCGGTGGCCGCGGCGCTCAGGGGCGCCGGCTACTCGACCAAGAAGGGGCCGATATTCCACACCGCGATCATCGCGGGCACCATGGCCGCGAAACGCACGCACGAGCTCATCCCGTTCTGCCATCCGCTCGGGCTCGAGCGCTGCCGCATCGACATCGAGCCCGCCGGCGATGACATCGTGATCCGCTGCGAGGTCGGCGTGCACCACCGCACCGGCGTCGAGATGGAGGCGCTGACCGGCGCCAGCGTCGCGGCGCTGACGATCTACGACATGTGCAAGGCGCTCTCGCACGACATAGTCATCCTCGAGACGCGCCTCCTCGAGAAGCACGGTGGCAAGAGCGACTTCGGTGGCAGCCATGGCGGCTGACGCGCCGCTCGCCGGCCTCGTCCTCGCGGGCGGCATGAGCACGCGCATGCAGCGCGACAAGGCGGCGATCGAGCTTCGCGGCGAAACCCAGCTCGCGCGCGCGGTCGGGCTCCTCAGCGCCCTCGTCCCCGACACGTTCGTCTCCGTGCGCGAGGCGCAGCGCGCCGAGGCGACGCGCGCACGCTGGCCGCAGATCGTCGACCGGCTCGAGGGCGTCGGGCCCGCCGCCGGCATCCTCGCGGCCCTCGAGGCGCGTCCGGACCACGCCTGGCTCGTGGTCGCGGTCGACCTGCCGCTGCTCGATGCGGCGACGCTCGCGCGGCTGGTCGCGAAGCGGGACCCGGGCCGGCTCGCGACCGCGTACAGGAGCTCGGTCGACGGGCTGCCGGAGCCGCTGTGCGCGATCTGGGAGCCGGCGAGCCGCGCCCCGCTCGCCGCATTCATCGCCTCCGGCCGCAGCTGCCCGCGCAAGTTCCTGCTGACGAACGCCGCCGCGCTCCTCGAGCTCGCGGCGCCAGCGGCGCTCGCCAACATCAATACGCCCGCCGAACTCGCCGCCCTCCTCGCGGCTGAGCAGGGAGGCGCCGCGTGAGCGTCGTCGAGGTGCAGTACTACGCGGTGCTGCGCGAGCAGGCCGGGCGCAGCCACGAGCAGGTCACCACCGCGGCGCCCACGGTCGCCGCGCTCTACGAGGAACTGCGCACGCGGCACGGGCTGTCGCTCGGCCGCTCGCAGCTGAAAGTCGCGATCGACGGCGAGTTCGCCGACTGGCAGGCCGCGCTCGCCGATGGCGCGCGCGTCGTGTTCATCCCGCCAGTCGCGGGCGGCTGACATGGCGCGCTTCGAGTTCAGCGATCGCCCGCTCGAGGTCGGGAGCCTGCACGAGTCGCTCGCGGACCCGAGCTCCGGCGGCTTCGCAAGCTTCGAGGGCTGGGTGCGCGACTACAACGAGGGCCGCTCCGTCGCGAGGCTCGAGTACGAGGCGTACGCGGAGCTCGCCGTCAAGGAGGGCGAGCGGATCGTGGACGAGGCGATCGCGCGCTTTGGCGTGCGCGGCGCCCGCTGCGTCCACCGGGTCGGCGCGCTCGGACTCGGCGAGCTGGCGGTGTGGGTGGGCGTCGCGAGCACACATCGCGGCGAGGCGTTCGCGGCGTGCCGCTACATCATCGACGAGGTGAAGCACCGCGTCCCGATCTGGAAGAAGGAGTACTACACGGACGGCGACTCCGGCTGGGTGAACTGCGAGCGCTGCGCGGCGCCGGCGGGGGCGCACGACCCTTCCGGGCACGACGGCCACGCGCACGCGACGGCCGGGACGGTGGCGGCGCCGCGGCCGGATTATTCGCGCCAGACGGCGCTCGCTGAAGTCGGCGACGCCGGCCAGGCGCGCTTGCGCGCGGCGCGCGTGCTCGTGATCGGCGCCGGTGGCCTCGGTGCGCCCGTCCTTGGCTACCTCGCCGGCGCCGGCGTCGGCACGATCGGCATCATGGACGGGGACGTGCTCGAGCCCTCGAATCTGCACCGCCAGACGCTCTACGCGCTCGCCGATGTCGGCAGGCCCAAGGCGCTCCTTGCCGCGGAGCGCCTGCGGGCGCTCAACCCCGAGGTCGACGTGCGCCCGTACGTCGCGCGCGCGGCCGAGGGCAACCTCGCCGCCACCGCGGCGGGCTACGGGATCCTGGTCGACTGCAGCGACAACTTCTCCACCCGTTTCCTCGTCAGCGACGTCGCGGTCAAGCTCGGCCTGAGCGCGGTGCTCGCGAGCGTCTACCAGTACGAGGGCCAGCTGCAGGTCGTGAAACCGGGCGGCGTGTGCCTTCGGTGCCTGTGGCCCGATGCGACCGCCGATGGCCTCGTCGCGAACTGCGCCGAGGCGGGCGTCTTGGGACCCGTGCCGGGCGCGCTCGGCAGCCTGCAGGCGCTCGAGGTCATCAAGCTCATCCTGGGGCTCCCGACGCCCGCCGCCGATGCGCTCCTGCTGGTGGACCTGCGCACGCTCGAGACGCGCAGGATCGGGGCCAAGCGCGCGGCGGAGTGCGCGGGCGCGCACTGCGCCCGGTTGCCGGGCCCGGCGTCCGCCGATGACCTCGAGCTTCCCGTCGCCCTGCTCGCCCGGGCCTCGGCCGAGGGCTACACGGTCATCGACGTGCGCGACGCGCGCGAGCGGGCGCAGACACCGGCACCGGGTCCGCACCGCCACGTGCCGTTCGACCGGCTGCTCGATGAGCCGACCCAGCTTGCGGCCTCGGGGCGCTACCTGATTCTCTGCGCACGCGGCCAGCGTTCGAAGGCCGCCGCGGCGGCGCTCAGGCGCGCCGGCATCGCCGGCGCCTGGTCACTGCGGGGCGGACTCGCGGCGGTCGCGGCGGGTACGAAGCCCGTCTGAGGGCGCGCTCGCCGTCGCGCGCTCAACCCGGGCGGACCTGGCCGCTGCCGCGCACGAGGTACTTGTAGCTCGTCAGTTGCTCGAGGCCCACCGGCCCGCGCGCGTGGAACTTGTCGGTCGATATGCCGATCTCCGCGCCCATGCCGAACTCCCCGCCGTCCGCGAACTGCGTCGAGGCGTTGTGCAGCACGATGGCGCTGTCGACGCGCGCGAGGAATCGCTCCGCGCGCGCGGCATCGCCGGTGACGATCGCCTCGGTGTGCGCCGAGCCGTAGCGGGCGATGTGCTCGACGGCCCCGTCGACGCCATCGACGAGACGTGCCGCGATGATCGCATCGAGGTACTCCGTGCCCCAGTCCGCCTCGCTCGCAGGCACGACGCGCGGATCTGCAGCGCACGCAGCCGGATCGCCGCGCACCTCGCAGCCCGCATCGAGGAGCGCGCCGAGGAGCGCCGGCAGGAACCCGGCCGGCGCCTCCCGGTCGAGCAGCAGCGTCTCGGCCGCGCCGCACACGCCGGTGCGCCTCAGTTTCGCGTTCAGCACGATCTCCCGCGCCATGCCGAGGTCCGCGGCGCGATCGACGTAGACGTGGCAATTGCCGTCGAGGTGGCCGATGACCGGGACCCGCGCCTCGCGTTTGACGCGCTCGGTGAGGCTGCGCCCGCCGCGCGGCACGATGACATCGATGTAGCCGGTCATCTCGCCGAGCAGGTAGCCGACCGCATCCCGGTCGGTCGTCCGCACGAGTGCGATCGCCGCGCTGGGTAGCCCCGCCGCCGCGAGCCCCGCCTCGAGGCAGCGGTGGATCGCGCGGTTCGAGCGGACGGCTTCCGAACCCCCGCGCAGGATCACGGCGTTGCCGGACTTAAGGCACAACCCGCCCGCATCGGCGGTCACGTTCGGGCGGCTCTCGAAGATGATGCCGACGACGCCGAGCGGCACCCGCACGCGCTCGATCCGAAGGCCGTTCGGTCGCGTGAAGTCAGCCAGCACCGCCCCGATCGGGTCCTCGAGCAAGGCGATCGCCTCGAGGCCCGCCGCCATCGCCTCGATCCTCGCGGGATCGAGCGCGAGGCGATCGAGGAGCGCGCCGCCGACGCCCTTGGCGCGCGCCGCCTCAAGGTCAGCGGCGTTGGCGGCGAGGATCGAATCAAGCGAGGCGCGCAGCGCCGCGGCCGCCGCGCCGAGCGCCCGGTCCTTCGTCGCGCGCGGCGTCGCGGCGAGCACTTTGGCGGCCGCGCGCGCGCCCCGGCCGAGCGCGTCCATCGTCGCGGCGAGCTCGGCCGAGGCGACCCGTTGGCCGGTCATTCGCTCACCTTCGGCGCGCGCAGCATGACGAGATCGTCGCGGTGCACGAGTTCGTCCCGGCCGCGGTAGCCGACGAGCGCCTCGATCTCGGCGCTGCGCCGCCCCGCGATGAGGGCGGCATCGCCCGAGGAATACGCCGCGAGCCCGCGCGCGAGCTCGCGCCCGGAGGCAATGATGCTGACCGTGTCGCCGCGCTCGAAGCGCCCGGCGACGCGCGTGACGCCGGCGGGCAGCAGGCTCTTGCCGCGGGCGAGCGCCTGGGCGGCGCCCGAATCGATGGTGAGCCGGCCGCGGGGCTTCAGGGTGCCGGCGATCCACTGCTTGCGCACCGCGACCGGGCTCGCCTCGGCGATGAACCAGGTGCAGGCCGCGCCGCTCTCCACCGCCTTCAGCGGGTTCAGGCGATGGCCGCTCGCGATGCACAGGCTCGACCCCGCCGCGAGCGCAATCTGCGCGGCCGCGACCTTGGTCCGCATGCCGCCCGAGCCGACCCCCGAACTCGGGCCGGTGGCCATCGCCTCAAGCTCCGGCGTGATCTCGCGGACCTCCGGGATCAGCGTCGCGCGCGTGTCGCGGCCGGGGTCGGCCGTATAGAGCCCGTCAACGTCGCTCAAGAGGACGAGGCACTCCGCGCTCGCCATCTGCGCGACCCGCGCCGCGAGGCGGTCGTTGTCGCCGTAGCGGATCTCCGCCGTCGCGACCGTGTCGTTCTCGTTGATGACGGGTATGGCGCCGAGCGACAGGAGCGTATTCAGGGTCGCGCGGGCATTGAGGTAGCGCTGGCGCTCCTCGGTATCCTCGAACGTCAGCAGCACCTGGGCGACCGCGAGGTCGCGCGCCTCGAGGACCTCCTGCCAGGCGTGGGCGAGCCGGATCTGCCCGACCGCCGCGGCGGCCTGGCTCTCCTCGAGCCTGAGACGGTGGCTGCCGAGGCCGAGGTGGCGGCGCCCCATCGCGATGGCGCCGGAGCTCACGACGATGACCTGCTGGCCGCGGCGAGCCGCCCGCGCGAGGTCATCGGCCAGGCTCTCGAGCCAGCTGCGGTTGAGGCGCCCGCTCGCCGCTTCGACCAGGAGCGCCGACCCGACCTTGACGACGATGCGCCGTGCGTCGCGGAGGTGGCGGGCGCGCGCTCTGAATTCTGCTGAGGACATGGGAGGCAAGTCGCGTGGCGAGGGGCCGCACGCTTCCGAACGGACTATACCGGGAAGCGCGCCGCGCCGCGCGCTGCGCCGTTTGCCTGCGGCTATCCGAACCCATACACTTCTTCGAGTCTATGGGCGTGCGCTTTAGGCCCTCGGACTACCGTCCAACGATCCGTGACCTGAGGGTTGAGCCCGTGGGCAGAGAGTACGAACCGGTTGCCGGCAAGTGGTTTCGCGATCTCGAGGAGGAAGAGTCGTTCCTGGTGCTGTCCGTCGACGAGGACCAGGAGCTGGTCGAGATCCAGCATCTCGATGGCGACATCGAGGAGATCGACCTCGATGCGTGGGCGGAGATGGACGTCGAGCCCGCCGAGGAGCCCGAGGGTTGGTCGGGATCCAGTGATGACGAGGACGACGACGAGGAGTGGGAGGAAGACGACGAGGACGATGACGATTGGGACGATGATGACGACGATGAGGACGATGAGGACGATGACGAGGAGCGTGACCGCGACGACTACTGAGTCGGCGGGCGCCGCGCGCCGCAACGGCTGGCGCGAGGCCGCGCTACCCGGGCCCGCTGTCGCGGTCGACCCGGCCGGACGCTAACGAGAATCATTCCCGATCGCGCGGCGGTCGCGCCGCTCGATTATTCCACCGCCCCGCGCCACACTCCCCTGCCAGCCCCGGCCCGAGCCACGCGAGCCTGGCGCGTGCTGTTCCCTCCTGGAGGCCGCGATGTCCAACCATCCTGCCGCCGTCTTCGTGGTCGAGGACGATGCATCCGTCCGCGCCTCGCTACGCACCGCGCTCATCGCCGCCGGGCTCAACGTCGAGACCTTCGGCTCGGCTGCCGAATTCCTCGCGGCCTTCGAGCCGGACCGCGCCGGGTGCCTCGTGCTCGACATCAGGCTCGCCGGCATGACGGGACCTGAGCTGCAGATGCGACTCGACGAGCGGCGGGCGATCGTGCCGATCCTGTTCCTGACCGGCCACGGCGATGTCGTGCTCGCGGTGGAGGCGATGCAGCGCGGCGCCGTCGACTTCATCCAGCATCCATTTCGCGATTGTGACTTCATCGAGCGCGTCGGCCTCGCGCTCGAACGCGACCGGAGCAACCGTGCGGCGCTTGCAGCGCCGGCGGCGATTCGCGAACGCATAGAGCGCCTGAGCGCGACCGACCGGGAGGTGCTCGAGCGCCTCGCTCTGGGCGAGAGCGAAGCGCTGATCGCGCGCGAACTCGGCCAGAGCCTGCGCGCGGTTGAGATCGTGTGCGCGCAGCTGATGGAGAAGCTGTGCGCCTGCTCGCGCGGCCACCTCGCGCGGCTCGCGGCCGAGGCGGCCAAGCCCCACTGATTCACGAGCGGTCGCGCACCTGGGCGCCGCCACGACGAGGTCCACCGACGATGACCGATCCCACCCCGCCCACCGCCGCACGCATCGCTGAACTTCGCGATAGCTGGTTTCACGAGGTCGAATCCGCCTGGCTCTACCGGCGCCTCGCCGCGACGGAAGGGGAAGCGCGCAAGCAACAACTCTTCACCTCGCTCGCGAACGCCGCGGCGGAGCAGGCCGAGACGTGGGCCAAGCAGATTCCGGGCGGCGCGCCGCGCTTCGTCCCGAGCGTGCGCGCGCGGGTGGTCGCGCGCCTCATGGAGTGGCTGGGACCGAAGCGCGTCCGCAGCGCCCTCATCGCGCTCAAGCTCCGCGGCCTCTCGGTCTACAACGCACCGGCTTCGGTCGGCCATGCGATGCCGACCTCGGTCGAGGAAGTGGGCCGCAGCCATCGTGGCGTCGGCGGCGGCAACCTGCGCGCGGCGGTGTTCGGGGTCAACGACGGACTCCTCTCCAACGCGAGCCTGATACTCGGCGTCGCCGGCGCCGGCGTCGATGCGCACTACGTGCTGACGAGCGGCGTCGCCGGCCTCCTCGCCGGGGCGCTGTCGATGGCGGCCGGTGAGTACGTCTCGGTCCGCTCGCAGCGCGAGATGTTCGAGTACCAGATCGCGCTCGAGGCCGAGGAGCTCGAGGAATACCCGGAGGAGGAAGCGGAGGAACTCGCGCTCATCTACGCGGCCCGCGGCATGGAAATCGGCGCAGCGCGTACGCTCGCGCACACCCTGATCAAGGATCCGAAGCACGCGCTCGATGTGCTCGCGCGCGAGGAGCTTGGCTTGAATCCCGATGACTTGGGCTCGCCGTGGGGCGCCGCCAGCTTCTCGTTCGTGTCCTTCGCGCTCGGGGCGCTCCTGCCGCTGACGCCGTTCATCGCCGGCGCCGCGCTCATGGCAGGCACGATCGCCTCGGCGACGGTGACGCTCGTGGCGCTATTCGGGGTCGGGCTCGCGCTCAGCCTCTTCACCGGGCGAAATGCCCTGCGCGGCGGCTTTCGCATGGTGGCCATCGGGCTCCTCGCCGGCGGCGCGACGTTCCTGATCGGCCGGGCGCTCGGCGCGGTGATCGGCTGACGCTTGGCTCAAAGCTCCGCGCGCGGATCGAAGGGCAGCTCGGCGCCCAGCTGCTCGTAGAGCTCGCGCGCCCGCGGCGTGTCGGCCGGCGGCAGCACGATCTTGAGGCTGACGTACTGATCGCCCGGCGGGTCGCCCGGCAGGCCCCGGGCGCGGAGCCGCATGCGCTGGCCGGAGCGCGCCCCGGCCGGGATCCGCAGCTCAACCGCGCCGCCGAGCGTCGGCGTCGACACCGTCGCCCCGAGCGCCGCTTCCCACGGCGCGACCGGGAGCTCGAGCGTCACGTCACGCCCCTCGACCTTGTAGAGGCGGTGCGGCACGAGGTGTACCTCGAGCAGCAGGTCGCCCGCGGCACCGTTGCCGGCGCTGCCCTGCCCGGCGAGGCGGATCACCTGGCCGGCCGTGACGCCGGCCGGAATCTGTACCTTGAGCGCCCGCTCCCGGAGGGCGAGTTCGCCGTCGGTCCCAAGCTCCGGGTGCTGCAGCGAGATCTGGCGACTCGAGCCGGTGAAGGCCTCCTCGAGCGTCAGGTCGATGCGGGCGCGGTGATCCTCGCCGCGCGCGCGAAAACCCTGGCCGTGGCCGGCCCCGCCGCCCTCGAACGGCCCTTCGGCGCCGAACAGGCTCGAGAAGAAGTCGCTGAAGCCAGGGTCACCCGCCTGGGCGCGCCGGCCGCGCGGCCGGGGACCTGACTCGAAGTTGTGGCTCCAGTCGGGCGGGCGCCTGAACTGCTGGCCGCCGCGGTAGTCGCTGCCGAGCTGGTCGTAGGCCGCGCGCTTCTCCGGGTCCTTCAGCACTTCGTAGGCTTCCTGGACTTCCTTGAAGCGCGCCTCCGCGTTCTTCTCCTTGCTAACGTCCGGGTGGAAGCGTCGCGCGAGCTTGCGGTAGGAGCGCTTGAGCGCCTCGGGCGTGACCGTCCGGGGGATTTCGAGGATCTTGTAGTAGTCGCGGTATTCCATTGGGATCTGAACTCGGCGGAGTCGCGGCGTTGCGTCCTGAGGTGGGGCCTGGCGGGGAGATTCTCAACCCCTCCGTCGCGGCCGTACAGCCACCGCGCGCCGGGGGGCCTGCGGTGACACTTAGGCGTTCAAGCGCGTGCGAGCGCAAGCCTCGGCCGACCGCGCGCAGCATTAACGGCGCTTCATGCAGCGCGGCGGGCGCGCTGGCCGCGCTTCCCCCCGGGCGGTATGCTTCGCGTTTAATTTCTGGCGACGCCCGGATGAACCGCGATTTGGATGCAAGCCATCAGGCCCGCGCCTGGACGCTGCTGCTGATCGCCTGCGGAATCGCCTGGTTCGCGGTGCTCGGCGCGCGGCCGCTATTCAATCCCGATGAAGGACGATACGCGCAGATCCCCGCCGAAATGCTTGCGTCCGGCGATTTCACCGTACCGCGCCTCGATGGCTTCGTCTACCTCGAGAAGCCACCGCTGCAGTACTGGCTGACCGCGGCCGCGCTCAAGCTGTTCGGGCACAACGAGTGGGCCGCGCGGCTCTGCACGGCGCTGAGCGCCGCTCTTGCGCTCGGCTTCGTCTACCTGCTCGGCGCCCGCGCGTACTCGCGCGAGCGGGGCCTCATGGCGGCCGGCATGACGGCGAGCATGCTGCTCTATATCTTCATGGGCCAGCTGATCACGCTCGACATGACGCTCGCCTGCTTCCTCACGGTCGCCGTGGCCGCCTTCGCGCTCGCGCAGCTCGAGCGCGAGGCGGCGCCCGGCCGCACGCGCAATTGGATGCTGGTGTGCTGGGCTGCGATGGCGGCGGCGACGCTCACAAAGGGCCTGATCGGGATCGTGATCCCGGGCGCCGTGCTCGTCATCTACACGTTATGGCAGCGCGACTTCATCGCCTGGCGGCACGTGCACCTCGGCAAGGGACTCGCGCTCTATGCGCTGCTGGTGCTGCCGTGGTTCACGCTCCTCGAGCGCGCGCAGCCCGGTGCGCTCAACTTCCTCATCGTGCACGAGCACTTCGAGCGCTACCTGACGAAAGTCCACGACCGCTACCAGCCGTGGTGGTACTTCCTCATGATCCTCGCGGCCGGCTCGTTGCCGTGGCTCCCGCAGATGGCGCGTGCGCTCCTCACCGGCTGGCGCGCGACGGCGGCGCGCGGTTGCTTCGACGTGAATCGCCTGCTCTGGGTCAGCGCCACGTTCACGCTTCTCTTCTTCTCGCTGTCGGACTCCAAGCTCGCGCCCTACATCGTGCCGGTGCTGCCGCCGCTCGCGCTGCTGGCGGCGATCGACGGCGCCAAGGGCGCGAGCGACCTGCGCCTGAGCGCGCTCCTGCAGCTCCTCGCCGGCGTCGCCCTCGCGATTGCCGTCGTCGTCTACGGCGATCGCCCGCTCGAGGGCGACCGCGCGGCGACGTACGCGGCGCTACGACCATGGACTCTCGGCATCGCGGTCGCGCTCATCGCCTCGGGCGCCATCGTTCTTGGCCTCGGCCGGCGCAACTTCGGCGCCGCAGCGCGCACGCTCGCCGCGGCCGGGTTCGGCATTGGGCTGACGCTGATCGCGGGAGCCGCCACCGCGGTCGCGTCGCGCTACTCGGTGAAATCGATGCTCGCGGCCGCGGGCCCCCTGGCGAGCGACGCTGAGCTTTACAGCGTCGGCCTGTACGACTGGACGATGCCCTTCTACACCCGGCGCCTCGTCACGCCGGTCGCCTGGCGCGGCGAACTCGAGTTTGGCCTTAAACTCGCGCCCGAGCGTGGCATCGACACGATCGCAGAGTTTGCCGCACGCTGGCGCGCGAGCGAGCAGGGCTACGCGCTCGTCACGCTGCCCATCCACGCCGGGCTCGTGCGCGAGGGGCTCGAGATGCATGTGCTCGCGCGCGACTTCGACAATGTGCTGGTCAGCCGGCGGTAGCTGCAATGAATGAAATTCTGCCATTCACGCGCCCCTCGATCGACGAGGCGACCATCGCGGATGTCGTCGCGGTGCTGCGCTCGGGGTGGATCGCCTCGGGACCGAAGGTGCTCGAGCTCGAGCGCGCGCTCGGCGAGTACGTCGGTGGCGGCCGCAAGGTTCGCGTGATGACCTCGGCGACCGGCGGCCTGGAGATGGCGCTTAAAGCCGTCGGCGTCGGTCCCGGGCACGAGGTGATCGTGCCGGCGATGACCTTCGCCGCCTCCGCCAACGTCGTCGTCCGGCTCGGCGCCCGGCCGGTGTTCGTCGATGTCGGCCTGCGCTCCCGGAACGTCACGGCCGAGGCGATCGCCGCGGCGATCACGCCGCGCACCCGCGCGGTGATGCCGGTGCATTTCGCGGGCCTCGCGGTCGACATGGACCCCGTCAATGCGCTCGCCACGGCGCGCGGGCTGCGCGTCGTCGAGGATGCGGCTCACGCGATCGGCACGCGCTACCGCGGCCGGATGATCGGCAGCTTCGGCGACATCGCCTGCTTCAGCTTCCATCCGAACAAGAACATGACGACGATCGAGGGCGGCGCGCTCGTCTATGCGGATGATCGCCTCACGCTGCCGCTCGATCGCGAGCGCTTCCACGGTATCTCCAAGGACGCGGCGGGCAACGTCGACGTGTTCGATGCCGGCGGCAAGTACAACCTCACCGACGTCGCCGCCGCGGTCGGCATCGGCCAGCTCCGCCAGCTCGATGGCTTCAACAAGGCCCGCCGCGCGCTGGTGAGCCACTACTTCGCGCGCCTCGAGCCGCGCCTCGATGCCGACATGCTGCCGCTGCCGGGCGACGAGGGCCACAGCTGGCACGTGTTCGCGGTGCTGGTGCCGCTCGCGCGCCTGCGTATCACGCGCGATGAGTTCATCGCGCGCATGCGCGCGCTCGGCATCGGCGTCGGGGTGCACTACCCGTCGCTCCCGGGCATGACGTACTACCGTGAGCTCGGCAACGACCCGGCGGCCTACCCGAATGCCGCCCGCATCGGCGCGGAGACCGTGACGCTGCCGCTATTCCCGGCGATGACGAACGCCGACGTCGATCGCGTCTGCGACGCGCTCCTCTCCGTCCTCGCTGACTGAAGGCACACAAAGTGAACGATGCCACCCCGATCCTGTCCGTCGTCATCCCGGTCTACAACGAGGAAGACGTGCTGCCGCAGCTGTTCGAGCGGCTCTACCCGGCGCTCGATGCGCTCAATCGCCGCTACGAGGTGCTGTTCGTCAACGACGGCAGCCGCGACGGGTCGGTTGCGCTCTTGCGCGCGCAGTTCGCCAAGCGCCCGGTCGAGACGCGCGTGATCCTGCTGCAGGTGAACTTCGGCCAGCACGCCGCGATCCTCGCGGCCTTCGCGCGCGCGCGCGGCGACTACATCGTGACGCTCGACGCCGACCTGCAGAATCCGCCGGAGGAGGTTGGCAAGCTGCTCGCCGAGCTCGAGGCCGGCCACGACTACGTCGGCACCTGGCGCGGCAACCGCCAGGACCTCTGGTGGCGGCGCACGGCATCGAAGTTCGTCAACCTGATCCGCGAGCGCGCGACGCCGATCAAGATGGCCGACCACGGCTGCATGCTGCGCGGCTACGCTCGCAGCGTCGTCGATGCGATCAACTCGACGCGCGAGAACGTCACGTTCATCCCGGCGCTCGCCTCGCTCTATGCCGCCAATCCGGTCGAGATCGAGGTCAAGCACGACGAGCGCGTCGCCGGCGCCTCGAAGTACTCGCTCTACAAGCTGATCCGGCTGACCTTCGACCTGATGACCGGGTTCTCGACCGTGCCACTGCAGGCGTTCTCGCTCGCCGGGCTCGTGCTGTCGCTCCTCTCCGGCGCCCTCGTCATCTACCTGCTCGGCCGGCGCCTCGTGCTCGGCCCTGAAGTCGACGGCGTGTTCACGCTGTTCGCGATCGTGTTCTTCTTCCTCGGCATCGCGCTGTTCGGCATCGGCCTCCTCGGCGAATACATCGGCCGGATCTACGTGCAGGTGCGCCAGCGCCCGCGCTACATCATCGGCGCTGTGCTCGAGGCGCATCCGGACAAGGACGCGCCGGCGAGCGATGTCATCGAGCGGCGACGACCGCCGGACGTCGTGCCGTGAGCGTGGCGAGTGCCGTCGTGTTTGCCTACTCGGAGGTCGGGGCGCGCTGCCTCGGCGCGCTCTATGAGGCCGACGTAGCGGTGCCCCTCGTCGTGACCCACGAGGATGATCCGAACGAAGAGCGCTGGTTCGCGAGCGTCGCTGCGGTGGCACGCGGCGCGGGCAGCCGCGTCGTGACGCCGGCGGAGCCTGGCGAGGCAGGCCTCATCGCCGAGATCGGTGCGCTCAGGCCCGACTTCGTCTTCTCGTTCTACTACCGGCGGATGCTGCCGGCGGCGGTCCTCTCGCTCGCACGCTTGGGCGCGCTCAACATGCACGGCTCGCTCCTCCCCAAGTACCGCGGCCGCGCGCCCGTCAACTGGGCGGTGCTGAATGGCGAGACCGAGACGGGCGCAAGCCTCCACTACATGGTCGAGAAGCCGGACGCCGGCGCCCTCATCGACCAGCAGGCGATCGCGATTGGCCCCGACGACACGGCCGTCGAGGTCGCCGGGCGCGTCGCCGACGCCGCGGTCACGGTATTGAAGAGGAGCCTCCCCAAGCTCATCGCCCGCACCGCCCGCGCCCGCCCGCTCGATCTTACCAAGGGCTCCTACTTCGGCGGCCGCACGCCGGCCGACGGGGAGTTCAGCTTCGAGTGGCCGGCGGCGCGCATCCACAACCTCGTCCGCGCCGTCGCGCCGCCGTTCCCGGGGGCGTTCGCCAACCTCGACGGCCGGCGGATCCTCGTGCATTCGACGCGCAGGCGCCCCGCGGGCCCGCGTCAGGCGCTGGCGGCCCCGCGCCTCTACGTCGATGGCGCCTCGCTCGTGGCCGAATGCGGCGACGGCGAGCAGCTCGAGCTGCGCGAGGCCTATATTGACGGCGTGCGCCTCGACGCCGGCCGCTTCATTTCAACGTTCGGGCACGCCTGCGTGTCCACCCGCCCGCAGAAGCGGGCCTAAGCCAAGAGCAACCAGCCCATGAAGAAGATCCTCATCCTCGGCGTGAACGGCTTCATCGGCCACCATCTCACGCGCACGGTCCTCGCCAATACCGACTGGCAGATCTGGGGCATGGACATGCAGGACGACCGCGTCCGGCCGTTCATGAACGACCCGCGCTTCCACTTCTTCGAAGGCGACATCACGATCAACCACGAGTGGGTCGAGTACCACATCAGGAAGTGCGACGTGATCCTGCCGCTGGTGGCGATCGCGACCCCCGCGACGTACGTGAAGGAGCCGCTCAGGGTCTTCGAGCTCGACTTCGAGGCGAACCTGCCGCTGATCCGCGCGTGCGTGAAGTACAAGAAGCGGGTCATCTTCCCGTCGACCTCCGAGGTCTACGGCATGTGCACGGATTCGGAGTTCCACCCGGACAAGTCGAACCTCGTGCTCGGCCCGATCGAGAAGCAGCGCTGGATCTACTCCTGCAGCAAGCAGCTGATGGACCGGATCATCTGGGCCTATGGCCAGCGCGACAAGCTCGACTTCACGCTGATCCGGCCGTTCAACTGGGTGGGTTCCGGACTCGACTCGCTCGCGACCGCGAAGGAAGGCTCGAGCCGCGTCGCGACACAGTTTCTCGCGCACATAGCGCGCGGCGAGGACATCAGCCTCGTCGACGGCGGCCAGCAGCGCCGCTGCTTCACGCACATCAACGATGGCATCGATGCCGTCATGCGCATCATCAAGAACGAAGGTGGCATCGCGAGCGGCAACATCTACAACATCGGCAACCCCGCCAACGACCTGTCCATCCGCCAGCTCGCCGAGCGGATGATCGAGATCGGCAAGGAGCACCCCGCCTACGCCCGCCAGGCCAAGAACGTGAAGGTCCGCGAGGTCGGCTCCCGGGAGTTCTACGGCAAGGGCTACGAGGACGTGCAGACCCGCGTGCCGTGGATCGACAACACCAAGGCCGATCTCGGCTGGACGCCCAAGGGCGGCATGGACGAGATTCTCCGGTCGGTGTTCGACGCCTACGCCGCCGAGGTCACCGCCGCCGGGCGCCTCCTCGACACGAGCCCCGCCGGCGCCGGATGAGGGCGTCCGCCCGGAGGCGCCGCCCGTGGATATCGCCCTCAAGGTCGATGTCGATACCTACCGCGGCACCTGCGAGGGCGTGCCCCGGCTGGTTCGGGACTTGGGCGCGCGCGGCGTCCACGCGAGCTTCTACTTCAGCCTAGGCCCCGACCACACCGGCCGCGCGCTCCGGCGCGTGTTCCGGCCGGGGTTCCTCGCCAAGGTGCAGCGCACCTCGGTGCTCAGCCACTACGGCCTGCGCACGCTCCTCTACGGCGTGCTGCTGCCAGGTCCCTACATCGCCCGCCGCGCGCGCGACGTGCTCGGCGCGGTCGCGGCCGCGGGCCACGAGACCGGCATCCACTGCTACGACCACGTCTACTGGCAGGACAACGTCGCGACGCGGGGCGCCGCCTGGACGCGCCGGCAGGTCGAGCTCGCCGCGGCCGCCTACGCCGAGGCGTTCGGACACGCCGCGCGCGCGCACTGCGCCGCCGGCTGGCAGGTGAACCCGACGCTGTTCGAGCTCGAGGACGAGCTTGAGCTCGACTACGCAAGCGATTGCCGCGGCACGGCGCCGTTCCTACCGGTCATGGGCGGCTACCGCGGCCGCTGCCCGCAGCTGCCGACGACTCTGCCGACGCTCGATGAGCTCGTCGGGGTCGATGGCCTCGACGTCGCGGGCGCCGTCGACCGGATCCTCGACATGAGCTTAAGTCCACCCGCCGCCGGCGCGCACGTGTTCACGCTGCATGCGGAGCTCGAGGGGCAGCGATTCGCGGCCGATTTCGGCCGGCTCATCGACACGTGGCGCGCGCGCGGCGTGCGGCTCGTGACGATGGCGGAGCTCAGGCGCCAGCTCGATGTGGGAGCCTTGCCGGCGCACGCGGTAGTGCACGGCGAGCTTCCGGGCCGTAGCGGCACCCTCGCGCTGCAGGGCGCGCGCGTCGGCTAGTCGACGAGGCGGCGAAGCTCCGAGCGCTCGAGCAGCACCGCGAGGAGCGCCCCGACCGTCCGGTGCGCCTCGATGGGGTGCCTGAGCGGCCGCTCGGTGTGCAGGCGATAGTGGTTGCGCCGACCGCGCCGCTCGCGGGCGACGACGCCGGCGGCCTCGAGGTCGGCGACGATCTTCTGGACGGCGCGTTCGGTGATGCCGACCGACTGCGCGACATCCCGCAGGCGCGCATCGGCATCCTGGGCGAGGCAGACGAGCACGTGACCGTGGTTGCTGAAGAACGTCCAACCGCGCCCTTCGCCCGTCCCCGCCGGCAGGGGTCGCCGTTCAGCCGCCGCCTTGGTCACCGATCCCCCGATGGACAGAGCCGATAAGCGAATCACGTTTCGCGTACCAATCTTCGTCAATCGGCCGGGCGGAGTCAATTGCGGGGCCCGGACCTCCCGCGGGCCCGGCCGGCTTGAACTTGCAGGGCGCGTCCCCATCGAACACTGCACGGGCCCATCGCCCGCGAACGAAGAGGTCTCAAACTCCCATGCTGCGCATCTTCCTGCTGCTCGCGACCAACTTTGCGGTGCTCCTGCTCGCCTCGATCGTGCTCGGCCTCCTCGGCGTCGGCCCGTGGCTCGACGCCCACGGCATCAATTTCGGGCCGCTGCTGATCGTCGGCGCGGTCATCGGCTTCGGCGGCGCGTTCTTCTCGCTCGCGATCTCGAAGTGGATCGCCAAGCGCAGCATGGGCGTCGTAGTCATCACGACGCCGCGCAACGACACCGAGGCCTGGCTCCTCGAGACGGTGCGCCGCGAGGCGGCGGCGGCGGGTATCGCCATGCCGGAAGTCGGCATCTTCGAATCGCCGGAACCGAACGCTTTCGCGACCGGCGCCAGGCGCAACGCCGCCCTCGTCGCGGTCAGCACCGGTCTCCTCGCGCGGATGGGCCGGCCGCAGGCCGAGGCCGTGCTTGGCCACGAGGTCACGCACGTCGCCAACGGCGACATGGTCACCCTGACGCTGATCCAGGGCGTCGTGAACACGTTCGTGTTCGTGCTGTCGCGGGTCATCGGCAACCTCGTCGACCGGTTCGTGTTCCGCAATGACTCGGAGCGCGGCCAGGGACCGGCCTTCTGGATCACGACGATCATCGCGCAGATCGTGCTCAGCTTCTTCGCCACGATGATCGTCATGTGGTTCTCGCGCCGCCGCGAGTTTCGCGCCGACGCGGGCGGCGCCCGCCTCGGCAGTCGCGCGGGCATGATCGGCGCGCTCGAGGCGCTGAAGCGCATCGAGACCGGGGGCCTGCCGGAGGCGATGCAGGCGTTCGGCATCGCGGGCCCTGACCGGGTGAGCGGGCTTAAGCGCCTGCTGATGAGCCACCCGCCGCTCGAGGAACGGATCGAGGCGCTGCGCCAGAGGGCGTGAGCGCTCCCGGGCGAGGGTGCCCCGCCCTCGCCCGCGGATCCGCCGCGGACGGGCGTTGCATCCGGATCGCGCCCGCGCGCGAATAGACACTATGCGCGCCATCATCGTCTGGTTCCGACAGGATCTTCGACTCGCCGACCACGGCGCGCTCAGCGCGGCCGTCGGCGCCGCCGGCCGCGTCGTGCCCGTCTACGTGCACGCCCCCGCGGATGAGGACCCGTCCGCTCCCGGCGGCGCGAGCCGCTGGTGGCTCCACCAGAGCCTCGCGGCGCTCGGGCGTGCGCTCACCGCTGCGGGCTCGACGCTGGTCCTGCGGCGCGGCCCGAGCGGCGCCGAGCTCGCCCGGCTCGCGGCCGAGACGGGCGCGGACGCCGTCTACTTCAACCGCAGCTACGAGCCAGGGCTCGTCGCGCGCGATGCCGCCGTGTGCGCCGAGCTCGCAGCCGTCGGGATCGGCACCGAGACCTTTGGCGGCAACGTGCTCCTCGAGCCCGGCACGCTCCTCAACCGGGCGGGCGAGCCGTTTCGCGCGTTCACGCCGTTCTGGCGCGCGGCGCAGGCGCAGCTCGAGGCCCTCGCACCCGCGGCAGCGCCGGCGCAGCTGCCACCCCTCAGCGCCGGCACCCCACCCGGCCTGCCGCTCGAGGCGCTCGAGCTCCTGCCGAGGATCCGCTGGGACGCGGGGCTCGCCGCCCGCTTCGCGCCGGGGGAGGCCGCGGCGCTCGGTCGCCTCGAGGACTTCCTCGAGGGCTCGGCCGCGGGCTACCCCGAGGGGCGCGACCGCCCGGACGAGCCCGGCACCTCGCGGCTGTCGCCGCACCTTCATTTCGGGGAGATCTCGCCGCGCCAGGTACTCACGGCGATCCGAAGCCTGGACCTTGGGCCCGGCACCGCCGCGCGGCGACGCGGCACGGCGGCGTTCCTCCGGGAGATCGGCTGGCGCGAGTTCGCCCACCACGTGCTCTGGCACTTTCCACGCACGCCGGAAGCGCCGCTCGACGCCAGGTTCGCGCGGCACGAGTGGCGCAGCGACCCCGCCGCGCTCGCCGCCTGGCAGCGCGGCAAGACCGGCTTCCCGCTCGTCGATGCCGGCATGCGCGAGCTCTGGCACTCCGGCTGGATGCACAACCGCGTGCGCATGGTCGTCGCCTCGTTCCTCACGAAGAACCTCGGCATCAGCTGGCGCGAGGGCGCGCGCTGGTTCAACGACACGCTGGTCGATGCGGATCTGGCGAGCAACACGCTGGGCTGGCAATGGGCGGCCGGCTGCGGCGCGGATGCGGCGCCCTACTACCGGATCTTCAACCCCGTGCTGCAGGCGGAGCGCTTCGACCCGGAGCGCGCCTACCTGAGGACCTGGCTGCCCGAGCTCGCCAGGCTCCCGGATGAGTGGCTGCACCGGCCGTGGCTCGCGCCCGCGGAGGTGCTCGGCGCCGCCGGCGTGCGCCTTGGCACGACGTACCCCGCGCCGATCGTCGACCTGATGGCGAGCCGCCAGCGCGCCCTCGAGACCTACGCGCGCGGCCGGACCGAGGGTCCCGCGGCCCGCGCGCCGCGCTAGCGGCCCTCCCCCGAATCCAGCCACGCTCCCGGCGCGAAAGACTCCCCAGCGCCCGGGTCGGGCGCCCGGGGACGCCCCCGGCCACGAACACGCCCCGGGGAGGCGCCTTGCAGCACGCTCATCATCCGTCCTGGTCGCTCGCGCTCGCGAGCGTCGCGGCACTGTCGCTCGGCGGCTGGCCCGCCCCGCTCGCGCGCGGGGCCGAAGCGCCCGCCGGGCGGGGCGACTTCCGCGCGATCGCGCGCACCGAGCGCCTCGCGGAAGTGGGCCACGGGACGCTGCGCTGGTTCGGCCTGCCGATGTACCGCGCGACGCTCTGGTCGGCGGACGGCCGCTACGGCGCGACGCCCGCCGGCCCGCTCGCGCTCACGCTCGCCTACCAGCACGGCTTTTCGCGCACGCAGCTCATCGACATCACCGCGAACGAGTGGGCCAGGCTCGAACTTGCCGACGCCGCGGCGCGCGAGCGCTGGAGCCACGAGCTCGAGGCGATCTGGACCGACGTCACCGACGGCGATGAGCTCAGCGTCCTCGTGACGCCAACGGCTGCAACGCGCTTCTACGCTTCGGACCGGCTGCTCGGGCGTATCGAGGATCCGGCCTTCGGGCCCGCCTACCTCGCGATCTGGCTCGATCCGCGCAGCCGGGTCGGGCGGCTGCGCGCCGAGCTCCTCGGTTCCGGCGAAGGCGCGCGCCGATGAGCACCGTACGTGCACTCCCCGCCGCGCGGCCGGAGTCGATCGCGATTATCGGCAGCGGCATCGCGGGGTTGAGCGTCGCCGAGGCGCTGCACCCGGCCGAGCACGTCACCGTCTACGAGTCGGCCGGCTGGATCGGCGGCCACAGCAATACGGTCGAAGTCGATGACGAGGGCGAGCGCCTCGCCATCGATACGGGGTTCATCGTCTGCAACGACCGGACCTATCCCAACTTCCTCGCGCTCCTCGAGCGCCTCGGGGTCGAGACGCAGGCGGCGGCGATGAGCTTCAGCCTCCAGCACGAGGTCACGGGCCTCGAGTACGGTGGCAGCGACTTGAACTCCCTGTTCGCGCAGCGGCGCAACCTCCTCTCCCCGTCGTTCCTGCGCATGCTGATCGACATCGTCCGCTTCAACTCCGACGCGCGCCGCTCGCTCGAGGAGGCAGACGACGGCGCGACGCTCGGCGAGTGGCTGGCGGCGCGGCGCTATGGCGCAGCGCTTGGCGCCCACTACGTCGTGCCGATGGGTCGGGCGATCTGGTCGGCGGACGAGGCGGCGCTGCTCGGCTTTCCGGCGCGCTTCTTCATCGACTTCTTCGTCCGCCACGGGCTCCTGTCGATCAACGACCGGCCCGAGTGGCGCAGCGTCGTCGGCGGCTCGCGCGAATACGTGCGGGCGCTCGCGGCGCCCTTTCGCTCGCGCATCCGCATCGACTGCCCGGTCGTGCGCGTGCAGCGGCGCGCGCACGGGGTCAGCATCGCGACGACGGGCGGGCACCTCGAGCACTACGACGCGGTCGTGTTCGCCTGCCACGCCGACACCGCGCTTAAGCTCCTCGCCGACCCGAGCGAGGCGGAGCGCGAGATCCTCGGCTGCTTCCCGTTCCAGGCGAACGAGGCGGTGCTGCACACCGATGCAAGCGTGCTGCCGAGAAGCGCGCGCGCGCGCGCGGCCTGGAACTACCACCTGCGCCGCGACTCCCACCAGGGCTGCGCGGTGAGCTACGACATGAACGTGCTGCAGTCGCTCCCGACGAAGCGCCGCTACCTCGTCTCGCTAAACCTCGGCGATCGCATCGACGAAGATGAGGTGCTGGCCCGGTTCGAGTACGATCATCCGGTCTATACGCCGGCAGGCGTCGCCGCGCAGCGGCGGCACGCCGAGATCAGCGGCCAGAACCGCAGCTTCTACTGCGGCGCTTACTGGCGGCACGGATTCCACGAGGACGGCCTCCTCAGCGCGCTCGCGGTGCTCGGACAGTACGCGGAGTGGAAGGAAGCGCATGCAGAGCGCGCTCTATCACGGCTGGGTTAGCCACCGGCGGCGCGGCCCGGCCGGACACTCGTTCCGCTACCGGACGTTCATGGTCTGGCTCGACTTAGCCGAGCTCAACGAGGCGTTCCGCGGGCGCTGGCTGTGGTCGACCTCGCGCCCGGCGCTTGCGCGCTTTCGCCGCGAGGACTACCTCGGGCCGCACGACCGGCCGCTCGACGTCGCGGTCCGCGACCTCGTGGCGGCGCGGACCGGCCGGCGTCCCGCCGGCGCGGTGCGGGTGTTGACGCATCTGCGCTACTTCGGCTATTGCTTCAATCCGGTGACTTTCTACTATTGCTACGATACCGAGGACCGGCTCGAGACCGTAGTCGCAGAAGTGACGAATACCCCGTGGCAGGAACGTTTCCAGTACGTGTTGCCGATCGCCGCCGCCGGAGGCACCGAGGCGATGCTCGAGTGGCGCTTCCAGAAGCAGTTCCACGTCTCGCCGTTCATGCCGATGGACATGGACTACGAGTGGCGCTGCGATCGGCCGCGCCAGTCGCTCGCCGTGCAGATCAGGAACCATCGCGACGGGCAGGAAGTGTTCGCCGCGACGCTGGCACTCAGGCGCTCCCCGCTCACCGCCCGCACGCTCGCCGCGGCGCTCGCGGGCTTCCCGTTCCTGACGGCGCTCGTGGTCGCGCGGATCCACTGGCAGGCGCTCAGGCTGTGGCTGAAGGGCAATCGGTTCCACCCGCACCCCGGCAAGCCCGCCACCGCCCGGGAGCGCTGATGCGCAGGCTGCGTTCCCGATGAGCACGCGGCTCGTGCCCCGCGATGAGCCGCGCGAATCGGGCGCGGCGCACGCCCTGCGCGCGCTCGGGCGCCGCGCACTCGTCGGCCGGTTGAAGGCGCTCCAACACGGCGAGCTCACGCTCATCGAGGGCTCCTCGCGGCGCCTGTTCGGCGCGCGTGCGCCGGATGGCCTTCGCGCCACGATCGAGGTGCAGGACCCGCAGTTCTGGGCCGACGTCGCCTTCGGCGGCTCGATCGGCGCGGGCGAGAGCTATATCCGCGGCGCCTGGTCGTGCGAGGACCTCACCTCGCTGGTGCGTCTCATGGTGCGCAACCGCGCGGCCTTGAGCGCACTCGAGGGCGGGCTCGCGCGCCTGACGGGGCCGATCAGCCGGACGCTCCACTGGCTCTCCCGCAACACCCGCGCCGGCAGCCGGCGCAACATCTCGGCGCACTACGACCTCGGCAATGACTTCTTCCGGCTCATGCTCGATGAGACGATGGCGTATTCGTGCGCGATCTACGCGACGCCCGCGACGACGCTGCACGAGGCGCAGCTCGCGAAGTTCGACGCCGTCTGCCAGAAGCTCGACCTGAAGCCCGGCGAGCGCCTCCTCGAGATAGGCACCGGCTGGGGCGGCCTTGCGATGCACGCGGCGCGCCACTACGGCTGCAAGGTCACGACGACCACGATCTCGAGCGAGCAGCACGCCTACGCGCTCGCCGCGTTCCAACGGGCCGGCCTCGCGGACTCGATCACGCTCCTCAAGGAGGACTATCGCGACCTGACCGGCACCTACGACAAGCTTGTGTCGATCGAGATGATCGAGGCGGTCGGGCACCGCTTCCTCGACCAGTATTTCGGCTGCTGCAGCCGGCTGCTCGCGCCCGACGGGGCGATGCTGATCCAGGCGATCACTATCCAGGACCAGCTGTACGAGCAGGCGCTGCGCGCGGTCGATTTCATCCAGCGCTTCGTCTTCCCGGGCGGCTTCGTGCCCGCGGTCGGCGCGATGCTCGACTCGGTGCGGCGCGCGACCGACATGAAGCTCTTCCACCTCACCGACATCGGGCCGCACTACGCCACCACGCTCGCCGACTGGCGGCGCAACTTTCACTCGCAGCTAGGCGCCGTGCGAGCGCTCGGCTATCCGGACGTCTTCGTGCGCCTTTGGGACTACTATCTCAGCTACTGCGAAGGCGGGTTCATCGAGCGGCAGATCGGGGATGTGCAGATGCTACTGACGAAGCCGGGGTGTCGCCGCATGCCGCTGCCGGCATGATCTCAGGCGCGGCCCTCGCGGCGCTGAAGGCCGCGCTTGGTCCCGGGGGCTGGCTCGATGTGCCCGCCGACGTCGAGCCGTACACGGTCGATTTCCGGCGCCTGTACCACGGCAGGACAACGCTCGTCGCGCGTCCCGACAGCGTTGAGAAAGTTGCCGCGGTCGTCAGGATCTGCCACGCGGAGCGGCTCGGCATCGTGCCGCACGGCGGCAACACGAGCTACTGCGGCGGCGCGACGCCCGATGAGAGCGGCACGGAGGTCGTCCTGAGCCTCGCGCGCATGAACCGGGTGCGCTCGGTTGATCCGGTCGGCTACTCGATGGTCCTCGAGGCCGGCTGCACGCTCCACGCGGCGCAGGCCGCGGCCAGCGCCGTCGGCCGGCTCTTCCCGCTCTCGCTCGGCTCGGAAGCCTCCTGCCAGGTCGGCGGCAACCTCTCGACCAACGCCGGCGGCACGGCGGTGCTCCGCTACGGGATGATGCGCGACCTCGTGCTTGGCCTCGAGGTCGTGCTGCCGGACGGTCGCGTGCTTGACCAGCTGAGGAGCCTGCGCAAGGACAACACCGGCTACGACGTCAAGCAGCTATTCCTCGGCGCGGAGGGCACGCTCGGCGTCATCACGGCCGCGTGCCTGAAGCTCTTCCCGGCCCCCGACGACTACCTGACGGCACTCGTCGCGGTGGGCGGCATGGCCGAGGCGGTCGAGCTCCTCGGCCGGACCAGGAGCGCGTTCGGCGACTCGATCGAGGCATTCGAGTACCTGCCGCGGGCGGCTCTAGAACTTGCGCGCACGCACCTCGCGGGCGTCATCGCGCCGTTCGATGCGCCCCACCCCGGCTGCGTGCTGATTGAGCTCGCGGCGCCCCGCACGCTGCCCGAGCTTGGCGCGCGCTTCGAGGAGTACCTCGGCGCCGAGGTCGAGGCAGGCCGGGCACTCGATGCGGTGCTCGCGGCCTCCGGCCAGCAGCGCGACGCGCTCTGGTTCCTGCGCGAGCACATCCCCGAGGCGCAGGTCCGCGAGGGTGCCTCGATCAAGCACGACGTGTCGCTGCCAATCGCCCGCCTCGCCGAATTCGTGGGCACCGCCGAACGGCGCCTCGCCGAACTCGCGCCGGGTGCCCGCGTCGTCGGCTACGGCCACGTGGGCGACGGCAACCTGCACTTCAACCTGAGCCCCGCTCCCGGCACCCTGCGCGGCTCGCCGGCGGAAGCGTCCTTCCTCGGGCTCGCGCCCGTCGTCAACCGCGCGATGCACGACCTCGTCGCCGAACTTGGCGGCAGCTTCAGCGCCGAGCACGGCATCGGCCGCCTCAAGATCGCAGAGCTCGAACGCTACGAGGACCCGGTTGCGCTCAGCCTGATGCGCAGCATCAAGGACGCGCTCGATCCGCAGGGCATCATGAATCCGGGCAAGGTCCTGAGGCGCTGACGGGCGTGGCGGCCCGGCTCCGCAAATCTCCCGACGGCGGACTGCCGATCCGCACGCCGCGGCTCGTGCTGCGGGACTTCGAGCCGGGCGATGCAGCCCTCCTCGAGCGCGCGGCCGCGCGGGGGCGCGGGGCGGCGATGCCACCGCTCGGCGGTCGCGCGCTTGCCGTCGCGAAGCGGGTCGCCGCCCGTGGCCAGCCACGGTACTCGCCGCAGCGGCGCTCGTTCGAGCTCGCGGTCGTCCTCAGGCGTGGCGCGAAGCTGATCGGCGCCTGCGATATCGCCAGGAGCGGCCCCCGCCGGGCCGACATCGGCTACGTGCTCGCGAGTCGCCACTGGGGCTTCGGCTATGGGACCGAGGTCGCGGTCGCGCTCGTCGACTTCGCCTTCGCGGTGCTCGGGCTCCGGGAGGTGATCGCCGTCGTCGCCGTCGAGAACGAGCGCTCGCGGCGCGTGCTCGACAAGGCGGGGCTGCGCTGGGACGGACTGATGCGCCGCCACACGCGCTTCGCCGGACGCTGGTGGGACTGCCACCGCTACATCATCGAGCGGGCCACCTGGAGCGAGGCGCGCGGCTTGCGCCGATAGGCGTAGTCTCCCATCATGCCGGGGCTTCGGAGGAGTTCGGATGCCATCGCTGCCGCGCTTTGTCCGCCGTCCCTGGTTCCTGGCGACGGTCGGGATCCTGGTTGTTGGCTATACCATCGCCGGGTTCTGGCTCGTGCCGCGTTTCGTCAGCAGCAACCTGCGCGAGTTCGTCGCCGGCCGCTACCACCGCACCGCCGAGCTCGGTGCAGTCACGTTCAATCCCTTCACGCTCGAGCTCATCGTCAACCGGTTCGCTCTCCCGGACGCGGACGGCGGCGCGCTCCTCTCCTTCGAGCGACTGTCGGTGCGCCTTGGGCTCAGGTCGGTGCTGCGGGCGGCGCCTGAGTTCAAGAGCATCACCCTCGATGCGCCGCGCGTGCGCGTGGTGCGCCGCGCCGACGGCAAGATCAACCTGCTCGACCTCGCCCCGCCACCCGATCCGAAGGCGGACCCGAACGCGCCGCCGCCGCGGCTGTGGATCGACGAGCTCGCGATCCGGGGCGGCGAGGCGACGGTGGTCGACCTCGCGCGCCGCACGCCGCTGACGCTCGCGTTCAAGCCGATCACCTTCACGCTCGGCAACTTCAGCACCAGGAGCGAAGGCAACGCCTACGCGCTGTCGGCGCGCTCGCAGGCGGGTGAGGGACTCGAGTGGCGTGGCACGTTTGGCCTCGCTCCCGTCGCCTCCAAGGGCAGCTTCGCCCTAAGTCACGTGCACGCGACCACACTCGCCGAGATCGGCGCCGAGCAGGTGCCGTTCGAGATCACTGCCGGCGAGCTCAGCCTGAACGGCACCTACGAACTCGCCGAGCACGGCGAGAACCTCGCGCTCAGCGCCAAGCTCGCCGAGGTGCTCGTGACGACTCTCGGGATCCGCGCGCACGGCGACACCGCCAACGTAGTCGAGGTCCCGAAGCTCGCTGTCACCGACACGACCTTCGATCTTGGCACGCAGGCGGTCACGATCGGCCATGTCCTCATCGAGCAGCCACGCGTGAGCGCGGTGCGGGCGCGGGATGGCACGCTCAGCCTCCTGAAACTCCTGGCGGTGACGCCGGCGCCGGCCGTGACCGCGCCCGCGGCACCGCCCGCCTCGGCCGGGCAGCCGGCCGCCAAGCCCTGGACGATCAGCGTGCCGGACATCCGCTTGAGCGCCGCGGACCTTAAGTTCGAGGACCAGACGCCGGCGGGCTCGGCGAGCATTCACTTAGGCCCCGTCGACGTCACCGTCAGCGACTTCGCGATGCCGGCGGCGAAGCCGCTTGGCCTCGATGCGCGCCTCGTAATCAACGACACGGGGCACGTGACGGCGAAGGGGACCGCGACACTCGAGCCGCTGACGGCGAAGCTCAACGTCGCCGCCGATACGCTGCCGCTACCGGCGCTGCAGACCTATGCCGATGCCTCCACCTCGCTGGTCATCAAGGCAGGAACGGCGGGCGCCGCCGGCAGCCTCCTGCTCGATGCGAAGGGCGCCATCGCGTTCGAGGGCAGCGCGGGCGTCGATGGCCTTGAAACCTCCGATCGCCTGCTCGACCAGGACTTCGTGAAGTGGCGCAGCGTCGCGGTGGCGGGCTTGAAGCTCCGCACCGGCCCCTTCTCGGCGCGGATCCGCCAGATCGATGTGCACGAGCCCTATGCGCGCGTGATCATCGGCGCGAACGGCATCACCAACATCAAGGAAGTACTCGCGCCGCGTGCCGCGGCGGCGGATGCGGCGGCGATCGCCGCGACCCAGCAAGCGAAGGCCGCAGCGCCCGCCGCCGATAAGTCGAGCGTGACGCTGCCGCCGCAGCCCACGCGCGCGGCACTGCCGATTGAAATCGGCATCGTCAAGATCGACAAGGGCTCGATGAACTTCGCCGACCTCTCGATCAAGCCGAACTTCGACACCGGCATCCAGGAGCTCGGCGGCACGATCAAGGGACTCTCCGGCCGCGCCGATGCGCGCGCCGACATCGACCTCACCGGCAACGTCGATCGCTACTCGCCGGTCAAGATCACCGGCAAGGTCAATTACTTCTCGGCGATCAGTCACCTCGACCTCACCGCCAAGTTCAGCAACCTCGAGCTCACGAACCTGTCGCCGTACTCGGGCCGCTTCGCCGGCTACGCGATCGAGCGCGGCAAGATGACGGTAGACCTCAACTACAAGGTCGAGAACCGGCAGCTCGATGCCAAGCATCGCATCACGATCAACCAGCTGCAGCTCGGCGAGAAGGTCGACAGCCCCGAGGCGACGAGCCTGCCGGTGAAACTCGCCATCGCGCTCCTCAAGGATCGCAACGGCGTCATCGACCTCGACCTGCCGGTCAATGGCAGCCTCGATGACCCGCGCTTCAAGCTCGGGCCGCTCGTCTGGAAAGTCATCGTCAACCTCGTCACCAAGGCCGTGACCGCGCCGTTCGCGCTGCTCGGTTCGCTCTTTGGCGGCGGCGAGGAGATGTCCTACATCGACTTCCCGGCGGGGAGCGCCGCGATCGATGCGCCGGGCAAGGTGAAATTGCAGGCGCTCGTCAAGGCGCTCGATGCCAGGCCCGCGCTCAACCTCGACGTGCCACCCATCGTCCAGCCGGAGGCCGACCGCGCCGCGCTCGCCGAGGCGCGCTGGCACGACGGCCTCGCGCTGCGCGCCCGCACGCGCCTCGGCGCGCACGCGTCGGACCCGGGCGCCGTGGAGCACCTGCTCGCGACGCCGAAGGATTACCGCTCGCTCCTCGAGGATGCCTACCGCGAGGGCTTCGGCCACAAGGCAGAGATCCCGAAACCCGCGGCCGATGCCGACGCGGCGAAGCTTGATCCGTCGGCGCAGGCAATCACCTGGCTCGAGGGTGAGCTCAAGGGCAAGATCAGCGTCGGGCCCGACGATCTCGATTCGCTCGCGCAGGCGCGCGCGGCGGCGGTGCAGGCGGCGCTACTGACCGGCACCGGCATCGATCCCGGCCGCGTGTTCGTCATCGGTGCGACGCCGCTGCCGGCGGCGGCGGCGGCGGCGGCGATAAGGATGCAGCTCGCCCTTCACTAGGCGGCGGGCGGCTCGCTCGGCGCGCCTTCGCGATGGCGGATCAGGCCCTCCTGGGCCGTGCTCGCGACGAGGCAGCCGTCGCGCGTGAAGATGCTGCCGCGCGCGAAGCCGCGGGCGCCGGAGGCACTTGGACTGTCGACCGCGTAGAGCAGCCATTCATCGACGCGAAACGGCCGGTGGAACCACATTGCGTGGTCGATACTGGCCATCTGCAGGTGCACGAAGGAGGCGGCGTGCGGCAGCGTCGCGGTGTCGAGCAGGTTGTAGTCGGACACGTAGGCAAGCAGGCAGCGGTGCACGCGGTCCTCGTCGGAGGGCACGCGGTCGACGGCGCGGAACCACACCTGCTTCGCCGGCGGCAGCCGTTCGGGCTTCAGGTAATTGGGCATGCGGATCGGCCGGAACTCGAACGGACGACGGTGCTCGAAGAAGCGCCGCACCTTCTCCGGCAACTCGGCAAGCAGTTCCTCGTGGTAGCTCTCAAAGTCCCTGAGCTCCTCCGGCGGCGGCACGTCCGGCATGCGCGCCGAGTGGTCCATCCCGGTCTCGGGCACCTGGAAGGAGCACGACATGTGGAAGATCTGCTCGCCGTGCTGGATCGCGACGACACGGCGGTTGGTGAAGCTCTGACCGTCGCGGCTACGATCGACCTGGTAGACGATCGGCGCGTTGAAGTCGCCGCGCCTGAGGAAATACGCGTGCAGCGAATGGCACGCCCGGCCCTCGACCGTCCGGTACGCCGCGACCAGGCTCTGGCCGAGCACCTGGCCGCCGAACACCTGCGGGCTGCCGATGTCCCGGCTCGCGCCGCGGAACAGGTTGACCTCGAGCTGCTCGAGCTCAAGGAGCGCCATCACCTCGTCGAGTCGCTGGTCCATGGTCGCGATGGTAGCCGGTCGGACGCGGCTCGGGTCAGCTGAGCCCGAGCCGCTTCTGCATGATCGGGCTCGTCGTCGTGTACTGCAGGAACTGCTTCTTGTCCGGGTACAGCCATGCCTGCACCGCAAACGCAGCGAGCGCCGCCTCGTGGAAGCCCGACAGGATCAGCTTCTTCTTGCCGGGGTAGGTGTTGATGTCGCCGACCGCGAAGATGCCGGGCTCGCTCGACTCGAACTTCTCGGTGTCGACGCGGATCGCCTTCTTGTCGAGCCCGAGGCCCCAGTTGGCGATCGGCCCGAGCTTCGGGTGGAGCCCGAAGAACGCGAGTATGTGCTCGCACGCGACGTGCTCGCTCGAGCCGTCGGCGAGCTTGAGGACGGCACCGCAGAGCGTATCGCCGTCGTCGACCTCGAGCCGCTCGACGGTGCCGTGGTGGAGCACAAGGCGGCCCTGGGCCGCGAGTTCCTGCATCCGCGCGACCGAGGCGGGCGCCGCGCGAAACGCCGCGCGGCGGTGCGCGAGCGAAAGCCCGGACGCCTTGCCGAGGAGGTCGAGCGTCCAGTCAAGCGCCGAATCGCCGCCGCCGAGGATCAGCAGCGACCGTCCGTGGAAATCCTCGACGCGGCGCACGCGGTAGTGGATCGAGCGGCCCTCCTGCGCCTCGGCGCCCTCGACCATGAGGCGGCGCGGCTGGAAGGCGCCGACGCCGCCGGCGATGACGACCGCGCCCGCATCGAACACGGTGCCGGCGGAGGTCGCGACCCGGAAGCGCCGGCCGTCCGCCTGCCGTCCGACCTCGAGGACTTCCTCGCCGAGGTGAAAACCCGCCGCGAACGGCTTGATCTGCCGGAGCAGGCGGTCGACGAGTTCCTGCGCGCCGCAGACCGGTAGCGCCGGGATGTCGTAGATCGGCTTGTCGGGGTAAAGCTCGGCGCACTGCCCGCCCGGGACTTTCAGTGCATCGACCAGGTGCGCCTTGATGCCAAGCAGCCCGAGCTCGAACACCTGGAAGAGGCCACACGGTCCCGCGCCGACGATCACGACCTCGGTCACGATGCTGGCGGCCGGTGCGGCCGGAGCGAGGTCTGGCACGATCTTGCGTCTCCACTCGCCGCGTGGGTTTCGGGCAGCGGGGCGCGATTGTACACGGGCGCGCGCCGGGCGACCTGAGGCGGGCCGCGCGGCGATGTTACGATTCCAAGGATGCCCGCCCTTCGCCTCGACCTTGGTCTTGAAATGCTGCTCGAACGCCACCGGCGGCTCACGGCCCCCTGCGCGCTCGCCACGATCGTCGCGACCGAGGGGTCGACCTACCGCAAGGCCGGCGCCCGCATGCTGATCGAGGCGGACGGACGGATCACCGGGCTCCTGAGCGGCGGCTGCCTCGAGGAGGACCTGCGCGAGCGCGCCCGCGAGGTGCTCGCGGGCGGGCGGCCGACGATCGTCGAGTACGACATGAGGAGCGCCGATGACCTCATCTTCGGCATCGGGGCGGGCTGCGAAGGCGCGATGCGCATTGTCGTTGAGCCCGCCGGCGCCGGCAGCCGGGCGGCCGGGGCGCTCGAGGCGGCGAGCGAGCTCACGCGCCGCGGTCAGGGTGCCGCGCTCCTCGTTGGCATCGCGGGCGCCGAGGCAAGCCGCGGCACGCGCGCCTGGCCCGCCGCGGCGCCCGTTGAGCCCGAGCTCATCGCCGCGTGCCAGCGCGTTGTCCTCGCGGCCACCTCCGAGAACGTGCATTTCGCGGGCGGGGAGCTGCCGACCGAAGCGTGGATCCAGTACCTCGCGCCGACGCCGCGCGTGCTCATCTGCGGCGGCGGGCTCGACGCGGAGCCGCTCGTGGCACTCCTCGCCACCCTCGGCTTTGGCGTCACGCTCGCCGACCACCGGCCCGCCTACGCGCAGCCCGCCCGCTTCCCGCGTGCGACGGTCGTGGCGACGGCCCCCGCTTCGCTCGGCGCCGAAGTCGCTTTCGGCGACTTCTTCGCGGCCGTCGTCATGAGCCATCACCTCGCCTCGGATGCGCAGTACCTCGCGGTGCTGGCCGAGAGCCCGATCCCGTACCTCGGGCTCCTCGGGCCACGCGCGCGGCGCGCGCGCCTCCTCGCGGACTTAGGTCCCGTCGCCGCCAAGCTCGCCGGGCGCCTGCGCGGCCCGATCGGGCTCGACATCGGCGCGGTGACGCCCGAGAGCATTGCGCTCGCGATCGCGGCCGAAATCCACGCGTTCGCCGCCGGCCGCGGCGGTGGCGCGATCGCCCAGCCGGTCGCGCGCCCGTGAGCGGTGAGGCGGGCGCGCCATGGCGCGCATGACCTCGGGACTGCCGGCCGAACGCATCGATTCGGCCGGCAAATCGCACGTCGACTACCGCGCCGTGTGGGGCCTCGCGGCGCCGTTGATGGCCAACTCGAGCGTCCAGGCAGTCCTCAACCTCACCGACACCTGGTTCATCAGCCGCCTGTCGACGAACGCGACCGCGGCGATCGGCGCGATCTACTGGGCGGTGCTGTGCGTCGTCATCCTGCTCGGCGGCGTCGGCATGGCGACGCAGACGCTCGCGGCGCAGGCCTACGGATCGCGTCGCTACGCGCGAGCGGCGCACGCGGCGTGGAGCGGGCTCTACACGGCGGTCGCGATGACGCCGCTGTTCATCCTCGGCGGGTTCTTGGGCGTGCCGCTGCTGAAGGCCCTGCACCTCGCGCCCGAGGTCGAGCGGCTGGCGCTTGAGTTCTGGTGGCCGCGCATCGCGGTCGCGGGGCCCCTCGGGCTCCTTGCCTGGGTGCTGACGGGGTTCTTCAACGGCGTGTCGCGCACGCGCGTGACGCTGCTCGTGACGGTGGTGACGGGCGTTGCGAACGTGCCGCTCAACCAGCTGTTCATGTTCACGCTGCACTTCGGCGTCGCGGGCTCCGCCTGGGCGACCGCGACCGCGCAGCTCATCGGCTTCGTGCTCGTCGCGACGTTCTTCGTGGCGCCTGCGATCCGCAAGCAGTACCGCACGCACCTCACCTGGCGCCGGCCCGCGATCCTGCGCCAGCTCACCCTCGGGCTGCCGATGGGCCTCAGCATCACCGCCGACCTCATCGGGCTCGCGCTCTTCCAGGCGATGCTCGTCTCGCTCTCCACCGTCGCCGGTGCCGCGACGCAGATCGTCATGATGCTGACCTCGGTGTCCTACATGCCGGGCGTCGGCATCGCGGTCGCCGGCACGACTCTCGTCGGGCACTCGATCGGTGCCGGCAATCGGGACTGGGCCGGGCGCATCGGCAACGCCATCATCGGGCTCGCGATGGGGTTCATGGGCATCATCGGGATCCTGCTCGCGCTCGCGAGCCCGTGGCTCTTGCCGCTCTTCGTGAACCCGGCCGATCCGAATGCGGCGGCCGTGGTCGCGCTCGCCGGCACGCTCATCTGGATGGCCGCCTGCTACCAGGTGTTCGACGGGCTCAACCTCGGCAGCGGCTTTTGCCTGCGGGGCGCGGGCGATGTGCGGGTGCCCGCAGTGCTGGTCGCAGTGCTGTCGTGGGGCCTGTGGGTGCCGCTCACCCACATCGTGACCTTTGGCCCGGGCCAGGGCTGGGTCGCGTTCCTGCCGGCGCTCGGGCTAGGACCCATTGGCGGCTGGTCGGTGTGCGTCGGCTACGCCGTCGCGCTCGGCCTGGGCCTGTGGCTGCGCTGGCGATCGGGCGCGTGGCGCAAGATCCGCGTGTAGGCGCGTCGCATTCCAGCAACGCCGCAAACGCGGGCGCGCTTGCGCCTCAATTTGCCGTGTGGTGAGATCACAGACGAGGTCGATCGAGCCCAACTACAACCTGCCACGCCCCGACCTCGCGAGAAGGAGTCGACCTTGAGCAAGCCGTCCCGGCGCCGTCGCGCCCCTGTTGCGTTGCGCGTCAATCCGCTGGTCTTCGTGACCTCCTCCATCCTCGCGGCCAGCGCCGCCCACGCCGCCGACCAACCGGCCTCGCCGGCGCCCTCGGGCGCGCTCGAGGAAGTCATCGTCACGGCGCAGAAGCACGCCGAGAACCTGCAGTCGGTGCCGATCAGCATCCAGGCGATCGACAGCAAGAAGCTCGCGGACCTGCAGGTTACGAGCTTCGACGGCTACGCGAAGTTCCTGCCGAGCCTGTCGGTGCAGAGCTTCGGGCCGGGCTCCGCCCAGCTCTACATCCGCGGCGTCACGAACGGCGGCGATGGCCTGCACGTGGGCTCGCAGCCGCTCGTCGGCGTCTACGTCGATGAAATGCCGGTCACCACGATTGGCTCGAACCTCGACGTGCACATCTACGACATGGCCCGCGTCGAGGCGCTCTCGGGACCGCAGGGCACGCTCTATGGCGCAAGCTCGATGGCCGGAACGCTGAGGCTCATCACCAACAAGCCGAGCACGACCGGCTTTGAGGCGGGCTACGACCTCACCGCCAATACCTACACCGGCCACGGTGCGGGCGGAAAGATCGAGGGCTTCGTCAACATCCCGCTGTCGGACCATGCGGCGGTGCGCCTCGTCGCGTTCACCGAACACGACGGCGGCTACATCAGCAACGTGCTTGGCCCGCCGGAAACCTACCCGACCTCCGGGATCGTCCGCTCGAACGCGGGGCTCACGAAGAAGGACTTCAACCCGGTGCAGACGAGCGGCGGCCGTGCCGCGCTCAAGGTCGATTTCGCCGACCACTGGACGATCACGCCGACCGTGATGGCACAAAACCAGCGCGCCGACGGCGCGTTCGCCTTCGCGCCTGCGATCGGCGATCTCAGCATCGCCCAGTACAGCCCGGACACCAATACCGACAACTGGTGGAACGCGGCCCTGACGATCGAGGGCAAGATCGCCGACTTCGACGTGATCTACGCCGGGGGGATCACCACGCGCAATATCCATTCGCGCGCGGACTACTCGGGCTATTCGTATTTCTATGACCAGGCTTACGCCGCCGGTTCCTATCCGACCTACTTCGGCGACAACTTCCGCGACAACGCCGGCAACCTGATCAGCCCGGCCGAGTACACCGTCAGCTCGAACAACTACAAGAAATACTCGCACGAGCTTAGGTTCTCGACGCCTAAGGACTGGAAGGTCCACGGCGTGCTGGGGCTATTCCTGCAGCGACAGTACAACTACGCGCGCGACGAGTACCACGTCGATGGGCTCGCCGACGTCTACTCGATCACGAACCTGCCGGGTGTCCTGTACCTTAATTCGCAGCGGCGCACCGACCGCGACAAGGCGATCTTTACGGACTGGACGTGGGACGCCACCGACAAGCTCGCGATTACCGGCGGCATACGCGAGTTCAAGTTCGACAACACGGTCTACGGATTCTTCGGCTACGGCCCGAACCCGACCTACAGCAATCCCAGCGCGCCGCACGCGAGCAGCGAGGCGCTCTGCCCGGCGAACACGTTCACGACCAGCACGATCTGGCCATGCGTGAACATCGACAGCCGCGCGGCCGATACTGGCGAAACGCACCGCCTCAATGCGACGTACAAATTCACTCCGGATCAGATGATATATGCGACCTGGTCGACCGGCTTCCGGCCGGGCGGCGTAAACCGCGTGCGATCACGCCCACCGTATCAGCCCGACTACCTGACAAACGTCGAGGCCGGCTGGAAGACCGAGTGGTTCGACCGCCGACTGCGCTTCAACGGCGCGCTGTTCCACGAACTCTGGAAGGCGGCTCAGTTCGCCGTCATCGGCCAGAACGGCATCACCGAGATCACCAACGCCGGGCGTTCGCGGATTGACGGCATCGAAGCGGACGTTACGTGGCGGGTCACCGACGCGTTCACGCTCACGGCGTCCGGCACCTCGCTGCGCGCGAAGCTCATCGACGCCGCCTGCAACATCGCGACCTCCGACTACAGCTGCAACACGCCGACCGGCAACCATCCGCTCGCGCCGGCCGGAAATCGGCTGCCAGTCTCGGCCAAGCTGAACGGCAACTTGATCGCCCGCTACGAATTCAAGGCCAACGACTTCGACGTGCACCTGCAAGGCGCCCTCGTCGCCAAGTCCGGTGTCATTCCGGCACTCACGGTGACGGACGACCAGGCGATCGGCAACCAGCCGGGCTATGCGAGCCTCGACATCGCGGCGGGCGTCAAGCACGGCAACTGGGAGACCGAGCTCTATGTCCAGAACCTGACCGACAACCGCGGCCAGGGGATCCGCTACACCGAGTGCGCGCCGGGCGTGTGCTCGCTCGTCTACGTGGTGCCGATCGCGCCGCGCCTGGTAGGCCTCACGTTCGGTCAGAAATTCTGAGCTTGCTTGCCTCGAGCAGCCAGCCGCGCGGCGAGCGCGGCTGGAGCTCGTCGCGACCCGCCCACGCCGCAGGCCACCGCGCCTACCGCTAACCGCCACCCTGGAGTTCGCATGACCGCACGCACACCCTGGCATCGCTTCCTCGTGGGCGCCACGCTCGCGGCCCTCGCGCTTCCCGCCGCCGCGGGCGAACGGCTGCCGGCGAAGGACTTGAAGCCGGCGCCCGTGTTCGATGCCGGTGACAGCGTGCCCGGCCGCAGCAAGTGGGCGCTCGGCGAGAGCCCGGCCGCGACCTACCGGAGCATGCCGGAGATCCTGCCGTCGCGGCGCATCGCCGCTCCCGCCGTGGCCTCGCCGCTCCTCGCGCCGAGGGCGCCGTTCGAGGTGAACTACACCTTCGAGGGCAAGAGCCACGCGCTCGCGGAGTTCCCCGCCCGCACCGACACGACGGGGCTGCTCATCCTCAAGGGCAACCAGATCCTCTTCGAGGGCTACTACCAGGGCGCCGACTCGCAGGACCAGTTCCTCTCCTTCTCGACCGGCAAGTCCTTCGTCTCGACGCTGCTCGCGCTCGCAATTGGCGAGGGCAAGATCGCGAGCATCGAGGATCCGGTCAGCAAGTACCTGCCCGAGGTCGAGGGCTCCGTGTACGCGAAGGCACGCATCAAGGACGTGCTGCAGATGTCATCGGGCACGAGCTACTCGGAGGAGTACGAGGACCCAAAGTCGGACATCGCCACCTACGTCGCCAAGATCAACGCGAACGTCGGCGGGCTCTATGATTTCGCGCGCTCGTTCAAGCCGGTGCGCCCACCCGGTGAGAAGTTCTACTACGCGAGCATGGACACCGAGATCCTGGGCGCGCTGATCGCGCGCGCGACGGGCCGCTCGCTCGCGGCGTACATGGCGGAGAAACTGTGGAAGCCGATCGGCGCCGAGGGCGCCGCACGCTGGATCATCGACCAGCCGGGTGCGGCGGGACGGGAGATGGCGGCGGGAGGCCTGCTGGTGCGGCTGCGGGACTTCGGGCGCTTCGGGCTCCTCTTCGCGAACGGCGGTCGCGTCAACGGCGAGCAGCTCCTGCCCGCCGGCTGGGCCGAGACCGCGACGCGCCCGCAGAGCCCGCAGGTCGACTACGGCAAGCTCGAGCCCGGCTACCCGCTTGGCTATGGCTACCAGTGGTGGTGCCTGCCCGGGCCCAACCACCGCTTCACCGCGCAGGGCATCCACGGGCAATTCGTGCTCGTCGACCCGACCGAAGGCGTCGTGATGGTCAAGCTCTCGAGCTGGGCGCACGCGTGGGAGGACAAGAAGGAAATGGAAACCTACGCGCTCTTCGAGGCCGTCACCGCCGCGCTCAGGTAGCGCGCCGCGCTACGGTACCAGCGACAGGAACAGGAACGCCGCGAAGAGCACGAGGTGGACGGTGCCCTGCAGCACCGTCGTCCGCCCGGTCGAGAACGTGAGCGTGCTCACGATGAACGTGAGCACCAGGAGGACCGTGTCCTTGGGCCCAAGGCCCAGCGTCAACGGCATGTGCAGCAGCGTCGCGACCGCGACCACCGCCGGGATCGTGAGCCCGATGCTGGCAAGCGCCGAGCCGAGCGCGAGGTTCAGGCTCGACTGGAGCCGATCCGCGTGCGCCGCCCGCACGGCGGCCACCGCCTCGGGCAGGAGCACCAGGCAGGCGATCGCGATCCCGATCGTCGCCTCAGGCGCCCCGCAGGCCAGCACCGCCGCCTCGATTCCTGGCGAGAGGAGCTTCGCGAGCCCGACGACCGCGACGAGACACACCAGCAGGAGTCCCGCGCTGGTCGCGGCCGTCGCGACACTCGGGCGGGCGTGCTCCGCGCGCGGCGCGGGACCCGGCGCCAGGAAGTACTCGCGGTGCTTGACGGTCTGCACGAACACGAACATTCCGTAGAGCACGAGCGAGGCCGCCGCCGCGAACAGGAGCTGCGCCACCGAGAATGTCGGTCCCGGCGTCGAGGTCGTGTAGACGGGCAGCACGAGCGTCAACGTCGCGAGCGCGATCAGGACGCCGAGCGATGAACTCGAGCTCTCGATCTTGAACTCCTGCTCGCCGTGGCGCATGCCGCCGATGAGGAGGCAAAGTCCGACGACGCCGTTGCAGACAATCATGATCGCGGAGTAAAGCGTGTTGCGCGCGAGGTCCGCGGACTCGGGGCCCCCGGTCAGCATCAGCGAGACGATGAGCGACGCCTCGATCACGGTGACCGCGAGCGCGAGCACGAGCGTGCCGAACGGCTCGCCGACGCGCTCGGCGATGACCTCCGCATGATGGACCGCCGCGATGACGGCGCCAATCAGCACGGCGACGAAGGCGACCGCGAGCCCGACCGAAAGCTCGAGGAAGAGCCCGCCGATCAGCGCCGCGGCGCCCGCGAGCGGCAGCACGAGCGCCCACTTCGGCGTCGCGACCGGGCCTTTCACGGGTTACAGGTCACGCACGACCCGAAAGCCGAGATCCGCCTGGCGCAGGCCCTGCAGCTCAGCGCCGCGCGCCGCCGCGCGCGTCTCGGCGGGACGCGTCGCCCACGAGCCGCCGCGCACGCCGCGAAGCTCGCAACCACCGGCCCACTGCCAGGCGCGCCCGTCCGCGGGCCTGCCGCGGTAGCTCGCCGTGTAGCAGTCCTGCAGCCACTCGCGTGCATTGCCGAGCATGTCGTAGAGATCGAACGCGTTCGGCTTGAAGCTGCCGACGGGCGCCGTGAACGTGTGGTTGTCGGAGCAGCGCGCGTTCGCGTACGGGAAGGCGAGCTCGGTCACGGAGGAGGAGTCGTAGACGTTGGCGTAGTCGCAGGCGAGGGACAAGACCGCCTCTTCGTCCGAGTCGTTGGCGCCAAAATAGCGCGCGCTCGTCGTGCCACCGCGCGCGGCGTACTCCCACTCGGTCTCCGACGGCAGGCGGTAGGCCTTGCCGGTCGTCTTCGAGAGCCAGTCGACGTAGGCCTTCGCATCGTCCCAGCTCACGCAAACGACCGGCTCGTTGTCGGCCTGCGCGGGCTCAAAGCCGGGGCTCCTCCAGCTGCGATCGGCGAGCCGCACCCAGCCGCCGCCGCTGACCACGCGGCAGTCGCCGCGCACCGGGTATTGCGTGGCCTCGACGAAGGCGCGGAAGTTCGCGACCGTCACCTCGTAGCGGCCGATCGCATAGGAGCGCGACATCGTGACCGCGAGCGGCGGCGCCTCGCCCCGTTCGCGGTCGAACTCGGGCCCGTCGGCGGAGGTGCCGAGCAGGAAGCTGCCCGGCGGCACCGTGATCATCTCCGGGCACGCCGGGCAGTCGCGGAACGCGCCATTCGCCGCGGTCGCCGCCGCCGCGACCTTCGTCGGTGGTGCCTTCGGTGCCTGCGCAAGCGCAAGCGTGGCAAACAGCAGGAGTGCGAGGGGAGCGAGCCGCATGTCAGCGCGCCTCCGCCCGGCCATCGAGGTCAAGCGCTACCCGCAAGCCCACGTAGTCGGCCCGCTCGGTGGCTTCGCCCGAATCCCGGAACGCGCTCCTGGCCCGCTCGGCCGGCGACAGCCAGCTGCCGCCGCGCACGACGCGCCGCGTGCAGCCGCCGCCCCAGACCCAGGCGCGCGCATCGCGCGGCCGGCCCACGTAGCTGTCGGTTGCGCAGTCCTGCACCCACTCGGCGACGTTGCCGATCATGTCGTAGAGCCCGAACGCATTCGCCCGCAGCGCGCCGACCGGCGCCACGTCCGGGTAGCCGTCGCGGCAGCGCACAGGCTCGAAGCCGAACGCGTACACCTCGCGACTCGCAAGGTCGTAGAGATTGGCGAAGTCGCAGCCGTCCGTCGCCGCATCGCCCCACGGCCGGAGCGCATTGCTGCCGGCGCGCGCCGCGTATTCCCATTCGGCCTCGGACGGCAGGCGGTAGGCCTTGCCGGTCTTGTGCGCGAGCCACTGGACGTAGGAGATCGCGTCGTTCCAGCTGACGCAGGCGACCGGATGGTCGTCGCGCGCCTCGCGCGGACGCCCCGGGTTTTCCCAGCCGCGCGCGCGATCGTCGCTGAAGCGGCCGAGCGCCTCGTCCCAGCTGCGGCACGGCGCCCTGACGTCATAGCCCGAATCATTGATGAACGCACGGTACTCACGCCGCGTCACCTCGACCTTGCCGAGTGCGAAGGGCTTGCCGATCGAGACGATCACCGCCTGCGACTCTGCGCGGGTGGCGGCAAGGTGCGGATCGGCGGTCGGGGTCCCCATGACGAAGGTACCCGCCGGCATGCGCACCATCTCCGGGCACTCGGCGCAGTCCCGAAACGGCGCCGGCGGCTCGGCCGCGGCGGCCCGCAGCAAGGGCACCGGGCCGAGGGCGAGGAGCGCGACAGCCGCGATCGACCCGACCGACCACCCGCCGCTTCGCACCGAGGTCGGCACCTCAGCCGCCGAGCTTCAGCGGCACGAAGATCGTCGTGCCTTCGCGGTTGACGAGCAGCGCGATGCTGCGCTTGGACTTGTCGGCGATCCCCTCGAGCTCGGTCACGTTCGCGACCCGCTGGCCGTTGGCGCCGAGGATCACGTCCCCCGGCCTCAGGCCCGCGGCAAGCGCGGGCCCGTCGACGTCCTCGACGAGCAGCCCACCCTCGAGGTGCGCCGCGCGGCGCTCCTCGGCCGAGAGCGGCCGCACCGACAGGCCGAGCTTGGCGCCCGGCCGCTCGGAGGGCGCGTCGTTCTTGGCGGTGCGCGTCTCCTTGAGCTCATCGACCTCGACCGACACCTTGCGCGCGCTCTTGTCGCGCCAGAGCTCAAGCTCGACGTGGGAGCCCGGCTTCAGCTGCGAGATCACGCTCGAAAGCTGGCCGGAGCGCTCGATCGCGGTGCCGTTGGCGGCGAGGATGACATCGCCCGACAGGATGCCGGCGCGGGCGGCGGGACCGCCCGCATCGACCTGGCTCACGAGCGCGCCGCGCGGCCGGTCGAGCCCGAAGGAATCGGCGAGCTGCTGCCCGACTTCCTGGATCACGACGCCGATGCGACCGCGCTGCACGCGGCCGGTCTTGATGAGCTGCTCCTTGACACCCATCGCGATGTCGATCGGGATCGCGAAGGAGATGCCCATGTAGCCGCCGGTGCGGCTGTAGATCTGCGAATTGACGCCGACGACCTCGCCCGCCATGTTGAACAGCGGTCCGCCCGAGTTGCCCGGGTTCACCGCCGCGTCCGTCTGGATGAACGGCGTGTACTGGCTGTCCGGTACCGAGCGCGAGATCGCGCTGACGATGCCGGCGGTCACGCTGTTGTCGAAGCCGAACGGCGAGCCGATCGCGATGACCCACTCGCCGGCCCGGAGCTTGGCCGGATCGCCGATCCTGACGATGGGCAGGTCCTTGCCCGCGATCTTGATGAGTGCGACGTCGGTGCGCCGGTCCGCGCCGACGACCTTCGCCGTGAACTCGCGCCGGTCGGTCAGGCGCACCGTCACCTCGCTCGCATCGGCGACGACGTGCGCGTTCGTGAGGATGTAGCCGTCGGAGGCGACGATGAACCCCGAGCCCTCGCCGCGGGCGGGCGGTTGCGCACCGCGCGGCACCTGCTGGCGGAAGCGCCTTAGGAAGTCGGGCAGCGGATCGTCCTGGCTGTCGTCATCGAGCGAGGCCGGACGGGCGCGCTCGACCACGGTCACGTTGACGACCGCCGGGCCCGCCTGGGCCACGAGGTCGGTGAAATCGGGCAAGCCGCGCGCGGCGGCCGCGCTCGTACCCGGCCCCGCTGACAGGACGACGGGTGCCGGCGGCGTCGCCACGGCATCGTGGCTGACCATCGCCGGTTGCTTGCCGCAGCCCGCGAGGGCCGCGAGGGCCGCGACCAGCAGCATCAGGGCGGTCCGTGCGACCGCCGGTTCCACTCGCAGCATTGAGAGAGCTCCCGATTGACCCAAACACGCGCTCGTAGACCACGGGACGACGCCGAAAGTTGCGCGTCGCCGGGGCTACGGGCGGCGGGTGGGGCTGCCCCGTCCGGGCGGGGGCCATGATACAGGGCGGGCGGGGGGCCCGCCGGCCGCCTCAGTGACCCTCGGCCCGCGACACGAGGAGCCCCGTGTTCTGGCGGGCGTACATCTCGTCCCACATGTCCTCGCTGCGCTTGTCGCGGCCGAGGAGCGAGCCTAGGAGCACGGCGAGGAAGCCGAGCGGGATCGAGATGAGGCCGGGGTTCTTGAGCGTGAACAGCGGCGCCTCAAGCCCGGTGAACGAGGTTTCCTGGCCGGCGACCTTGGCGATGTCGGCGTTGGCCTTCGCGACGGCCTTGTCAAGCGCGGTGGCGGACGTGCGCGCCTTCGCGGCCGCATCGCCATCCCCGGAGGCAAGCGCGGCGGCAATGCTCGCGCGTTGGGCGGCCTGCGCATCGAGGACCGTGTGCGCGGCGGCGCGCACGGCTTTGGGGTAGGTGAGGTTCGGCGAGACGAGGGTGAGCCCGACGGCGGCGAGCGTGCCGACGATCATGCCGGCCACGACGCCGGTCGTGTTGCAGCGTTTCCAGTAGAGCGTCAGGAGCACGCACGGAAAGTTCGCGCTCGCGGCGACCGCGAAGGCGAGCCCGACCAGCACCGCGACGTTCTGGCCCTTGGCCGCGATGCCGATCGCGATCGCCATCGCGCCGACCAGCACGGTCGCCACGCGCGCGGCGCGCACCTGGCTCGCGGCCGGCACCGTTTCGCCACCGTGCACCACGCCGACCCACAGGTCGTGCGCCATCGCCGAGGCCGCCGCGAGCACGAGCCCCGCGACCACCGCGACGATCGTCGCGAAGGCGACCGCCGAGACGAACGCCAGCATGAAGTTGCCGAGGAACGAATCGGCGCCGCCGCCGATGTACTGCGCGAGCAAGGGTCCCGCCATGTTGCCGCCCGCATCGACGCCGGCAATGGTCGCGGGGCCGACGTGCTTGGCCGCGCCAAAGCCGAGGAACAGCGTCAGCACGTAGAACCCGCCGATGATGACCATCGCCCAGACGACCGAGCGCCGCGCCGCCTGCGCGGTCGGCACGGTGAAGAAGCGCATCAGGATGTGCGGCAGGCCCGCGGTGCCGAAGACGAGCGCCATGCCGAGCGAGATCTGGTCGATCGGCGCCTTGAAGTAGAGGCCCGGCTCGAGGAAGCGCTGGCCAAGTTCCGCCGCGCTCATGTTCCGGGCCGGATCCCCGAGCAGCGTTGCGACCCGCGCCTGGACCTTCGGATCCGCGACCACGTCCTGCATGAACGCGGGCAGCGAGAATCCATACGGCGTCCACACCAGCATCACGATCACGACCGAGGCGACCACGAGGAGAATCGCCTTGACGATCTGCACCCAGGTGGTCGCGACCATGCCGCCGAAGAGCACGTAGCTCAGCATGAGGACGCCGACCGCAACGACCGAGACCTCGTAGTCGATGCCGATCAGCGTCTTCACGAGCACGCCGCCACCGACCATCTGTGCAGTCAGGTAGAAGGTCGACACCGTGATGACCGAAAGGGCGCCCACGATGCGGGTCTTCTTCGGGTCGTTCCGGTAGGCGAGGATGTCGGCGAGCGTGTACTTGCCGATGTTGCGGCAGGGCTCCGCAATCAGCAGCAGCACCGTGATGTAGGCAACGAGCCAGCCGACCGAGTACATGAACCCGTCGTAGCCATAGAGCGAGATGAGCCCCGCGATGCCGAGGAAGGAGGCCGCCGACAGGTAGTCGCCGGCAATCGCCCAGCCGTTCTGCAGGCCCGAGATGCCACCGCCCGCGGTGTAGAAATCGGCAGCCGACTTCACGCGCTTGGCGGCGCGGTAGGTGATGTACATCGTGAGGGCGATCACCGCCGCGAACACGCTGAAGGTGAGCCAGCGATAGGCGCCGGCGGCGCCGGCTTCGCCGTAGGCGGGCACCGCGGTCGCGCCGAGGAGGGCCGTGACGGTGAGGACCTCAATCTTGCGAAGGCCGGTCTTCATGCCTCAGCCCGCCCGCGGCTTGGCGAAGTCGGCGGCGATCTCGGCGGCGAGCCGGTCGAATTCGCGGTTTGCGACGCGCGAGTAGTAGACCGCGATCGCCCAGGCGACGACGAATTCACTGAGCGCGAAGAGGAGACCGACGTTGAGTACGCCCCAGACGCGGATGCGGAAGACCTCCTGGAAATACGCCGCGCCCACGGGCAGCAGGAAGTAGTAGACGACCGAGAGCGCCATGAGCCCCCACAGCACGGTGATCTTGCGGCGGTGGAGCTTCTGGAAACGCGGGTCGGCGATGACCGCGCTCCAGTTGATGGCCTCTGGATTCGTCACGGAGTTCCCCCTCGATGCTCGGCTCGCCTCGGACGCGCTTGCCGCCCGGAAGGTCGCCCGCGAGTAGAGCAGATTTGCCGCGGCGCTGAAACCGAGCCGCGCCTTGGGCGCACGCTCCCCTGCGCAGTGCTTGAGTTAACCCCGGTTTTCATCAACGATCGGCGGGCGGGGCCGTCGATTCGCCGGGCATGCCACCGGGGCCGCGCTGCACTGCAAAAGATCGCCCGGCGAGCCGGGACCGGCTGGGAGAGAGTGGTGAGCAAGACCTACGAGGTTCGCCCCGACGTCGCACGCGCCGCGCGCGTCGACGCTGCCCGCTATGCGGCCGACTACGCCGAGAGCGTTCGGGATCCGGAAGGCTTCTGGACCCGGATCGGCCAGCGCCTCCGCTGGTCGAAGCCCTTCTCCCGCGCCAAGGACACCTCCTACCGGCTCGAGGACTTCCACATCCGCTGGTACGCGGACGGCGAGCTCAACGTGAGCGCGAACTGCCTCGACCGGCACCTCGCCGCGCGGCCGGACCAGGTTGCCATCCTGTGGGAGGGCGATGACCCCGCCGAGACGCGCACGCTCACCTATCGGGAACTCCACGCCGAGGTGTGCCGCTTCGCGAACGCGCTCAAGTCCTTGGGCGTCCAGAAAGGCGATCGCGTCACGATCTACCTGCCGATGATTCCGGAATCTGCGGTTGCGATGCTCGCCTCGGCGCGCTTGGGAGCCGTCCACACGATCGTGTTTGGTGGCTTCAGCCCTGAGTCGCTCGCGAGCCGCATCGAGGACTGCGGCTCGAAAATCGTCATCACCGCGGACGAGGGGCTTCGCGGCGGCAAGCGCGTGCCGCTCAAGGCCAACGTCGATGCGGCGCTCGCGCGCCATCAGCTCACGAGCGTCGAGAAGGTCATCGTCGTCAAGCGCACGGGCGGCGCCGTCGCGTGGACGGAAGGCCGCGACCTGCGCTACGAGGCGCTCATCGCCGCCGCCGAGCCTGACTGCGCGGCCGTTCCGGTCGGCGCGGAGGATCCGCTCTTCATCCTCTATACGTCGGGCTCGACGGGGAAGCCCAAGGGCGTCCTGCACACGACCGGCGGCTACCTCGTCTACGCGAGCTACACGTTCGAGACCGTATTCGACTACCGCCCGGGCGACATCTACTGGTGCACGGCCGACATCGGCTGGGTCACCGGCCACAGCTACGTCGTGTACGGACCGCTCGCCGCGGGCGCGACGACGCTGATGTTCGAGGGCGTCCCCAACTGGCCCGATCCCGGCCGCTGCTGGGATGTCATCGACCGGCACGGCGTGACGATCTTCTACACCGCGCCGACCGCGATCCGGGCGCTGATGCGCGAGGGCGAGGGCTGGGTGCGGAAGCACGCGCGCACCACCCTCCGGCTCCTCGGCAGCGTCGGCGAGCCGATCAACCCGGAAGCCTGGGAGTGGTACTACCGCATCGTCGGCGATGAGCGCTGCCCGATCGTCGACACGTGGTGGCAGACGGAGACGGGCGGCATCCTCATCACGCCGCTGCCGGGCGCGACGCGCCTGAAGCCAGGCTCGGCGACAACGCCGTTCTTCGGCATCCGCCCCGCGATCGTCGATGGCGCCGGCACCGTGCTCGAGGGCGAGTGCGAGGGGAACCTCGTCATCCTCGACTCCTGGCCCGGCCAGATGCGCAGTGTGTACGGCGATCACCAGCGCTTCATCGACACCTACTTCAGGACCTTCCCCGGCACCTACTTCACCGGCGACGGCGCCAGGCGCGACGCGGACGGGTTCTACTGGATCACTGGCCGCGTCGATGACGTGATCAACGTATCGGGCCATCGCATGGGCACGGCGGAAGTCGAGAGCGCGCTCGTCGCGCACCCGGCGGTCGCGGAGGCCGCGGTCGTCGGCTACCCGCACGAGATCAAGGGCCAGGGCATCTACGCCTACGTGACGCTCAAGGCCGGCATCGAACCGACCGACGCGCTCGCAAAGGAGCTGCGCCAGAGCGTGCGCACCGAGATCGGCGCGATCGCAATCCCCGACGTGATCCAGTGGGCGCCGGGGCTTCCGAAGACGCGAAGCGGCAAGATCATGCGGCGGATCCTCAGGAAGATCGCCGCCGATGAGTCCGACCAGCTCGGCGACACCTCGACGCTCGCCGACCCCGGGGTCGTCAAGCAGCTCATCCAGCACCGCCCGCCCGGCTGAGGCCTCCCGCCCGCGCGCGATCCGGCGCCTCGACCCGCGACGACGAATCGGGCGGCAAGCGCGCGCGGGCCGCGCTAAACTCTCGGCCCTTTTTTGGCCGCCCGGGTTCCGCCATGCAGGTCGCACGCGATTCCGTCGTCAGCATCCACTACACGCTCACCAACGCCGAAGGCGAGGTACTCGACAGTTCATCGGGCGGGGAACCGCTCGCCTACCTGCACGGCGGTGGCAACATCGTCACGGGCCTCGAGGAGGCGCTCGAGGGGAAATCGGCCGGCGACAAGCTCGCCGTCGCGGTGCCTGCCGAGAAGGCCTACGGCACGCACGATGCGAGCCTCATCCAGCAGGTGCCGAAGCGCGCCTTCCAGGGCGTCGGTGAGGTCAAGGCCGGCATGCGCTTCACCGCGCAGACCGAGCAGGGACCCAGGCAAGTCGTCGTCACGCGCGTCGCCGGCGACATGGTCACCGTCGATGGCAATCACCCGCTCGCGGGCCAGGCGCTCAACTTCGATGTGCAGATCACCGAGGTGCGCGCGGCGACGGCCGAGGAACTGACCCACGGCCACGTGCACGGCCCGGGCGGGCACCACCACGACTGACGGCGAGGGGGCCGGCGCCTCGCGCCGCCGCCCCCACTCGCCGCCCGCTCAGGCGGCGTAGCTCTGCGGCTTGAACTCGAGCTTGAGCGCACGGGCGACCGCCTCGTGCGTGACGCGCCCGGCGTGCACGTTGAGCCCCTTGGCGAAGCCCGGGTCGCGCGCGAGCGCCTTCTCCCAGCCGAGGTCCGCGAGCGCGCGGATGTAGGGGAGCGTCGCGTTGGTGAGCGCGAATGTCGAGGTGCGCGGCACCGCGCCCGGCATGTTCGTCACGCAGTAGTGGATCACGCCATCGACGACGTAGGTCGGGGATGCGTGCGTGGTCGGCCGGCTCGTCTCGAAGCAGCCGCCCTGGTCGATCGAGATGTCCACGAGCACCGCGCCCGCCTTCATCTTCTTCACCATCGCGTGCGTGACGAGCTTCGGCGCCGCGGCGCCGGCGACCAGCACCGCGCCGATGACGAGATCGGCGTCCTGCGTCAGGCGCTCGATCGCATCGGTCGTGGAGTAGACCGTCTTGAGGCTGCCGCCGAACTGCGCCGCGAGCTCGCGCAGGCGCTTCGGCGACCGATCGACGACCGTCACGTCGGCCTTGAGGCCCGTCGCCATCTCCGCGGCGTGGGTGCCGGAGACCCCGCCGCCCAGGATCACGACCTTGGCGGGCGCGACGCCCGGGACGCCGCCCAGGAGCACGCCGAAGCCACCGTTCGCCTTCTGCAGTGAGGTGGCTCCCACCTGCACCGACATGCGCCCCGCCACCTCGCTCATCGGCGTCAGGAGCGGCAGGCTCCCGTCGGTCGCGGTCACGGTCTCGTAGGCGATGCAGGTCGCGCCCGATCCGATCAGTGCCTCGGCCTGCGCGGCATCGGCGGCAAGATGCAGGTAGGTGAAGAGCACCTGGCCCTTGCGGAGGAGCTTGCACTCGGCGGCCTGCGGCTCCTTGACCTTGATGATGAGGTCGGCCGCATCGAACACGTCTTTCGGCGTCGCGAGGATGCGCGCGCCGGCGGCGATGTACTCCGCATCGCCCATGCCGATGCCGTCCCCGGCGTGCGTCTCGACGACGACCTCGTGGCCGGCGGCGACGAGCTCGCGCACGCCCGTGGGGGTAAGCCCGACCCGGTACTCGTGCACCTTCACTTCCTTCGGTACTCCGATGCGCATTGCCTGATCTCCGGGAGCGTTGTGAGGCGGACACTGTAGCGACGAGCGGCTGGCACGCTCTTGCAAACGCACCGCAACAATCGGCCATACTGCGCAACCTTCCACCAGTAATCGTCCGAAGGACGCAAGGATCTGCGAATGTCGCTCGACCGGGTCGACCGGGCCGTCCTGCAGGCGCTGCAGCGCGAAGGCCGCATCACCAACAGCGAGCTCGCCGCGCACGTGAGCCTGTCGGAATCGGCGTGCCTGCGGCGCGTGCGCGCGCTCGAGGCGGCGGGACTCATCGAGGGCTACGCCGCCGTCCTCAACCAGCAGAAGGTCGGCTGCGGCGTCAACGTGTTCGTCAGCATCACGCTCGAGCGGCAGGAACGCGCCGACCTCGCCGCGTTCGAGCAGGCGGTGCGCAAGGTGCCGGAAGTCATGGAGTGCTACCTGATGTCGGGCGAGTACGACTACCTGCTCAGGGTCGTCGTCGCGGACACGGCGGATTTCGAGCGTGTGCACAGCCGGCAGTTGACGAGCCTGCCGCACGTCGCGCGGGTCCACTCGAGTTTCGCGCTCAGGACCGTGCAGAAATCGCGCGAGCTCCCGGTCCGCTGAGGGCGATCGACGGTATCAGGCGGTCGCGTCGGGGGCGCGCAGCGACTGCGCCCAGACGATGAGCTCCGCCATCGACTCGATGCCGAGCTTGGTGCGGATGTTGCGCTTGTGCGAATCGATCGTCGCCGGCATGACCCCTAGGTGTGCCGCGATGTCCTTCGCGCAGAGCCCCTCGGCGATGCCGGCCAGGATCTCGAGTTCCCGCGGGCTCAAGTCAGCGGCCGTCGGCGTCGCGGCCTCGCCGCTCGGCTCGCGCGCGACCGCGCGTCCGTCGACCCAGCGCGAGCCGCCGAGCACCGCGTGCACCGCCGCGAGGAACGTCTCCGGATCGGCGCTTTTCGCGACGAAGCCGTCGGCACCGGCCGAGATCACGAGCCGGCCCCAGATGCGTTCATCGTGCATCGACATCACGAGCACGCGCGGCGGGTGGGCGCACTCACGCAGCGGCGCGATGAGCGCGCGGCCGTTGGCATCGCCGAGAGCCAGATCGAGCACGACGAGATCCGGCCGGTGCTCGGCGACGGCTGCAAGCGCCGCGGCCGCGGTCGATGCCTCTGCGCACACCTCGAGCGCAGTCAGCGTCTCGAACACGTAGCGCAGGCCCGCCCGCACGACCTCATGGTCGTCCACGACGAGCACGCGGGTTCGCCTCGACACCGGATTCATGAGCCCCCCGCCTCGCCTTTGCGGCGTTATCCAGCCTGTCGGGGCCGGTCGACGTTATGACAAATACGGCCCGCTCGCGGCGGTCGGGAGTCACCGATCACGACGGTCGCGAGCCGCCAAATCATACCGCGCAGCGTCCGCCTGCTAACCCAGACAAACCTGCAAAAGAGTACGCGGGGGGTCGGGGAAAACCCGTCTCACCCCTGAATCGCGCCGCAGCAGAGCTTGCGAAATCTTTCGCTTAGCGCCAGCGCCGCACGAGGCGCGCGGCGAGGCCGGTGAGGAGCTCGTAGCTCACCGTTCCGGCGAGCGCCGCCGCTTCATCGAGCGGGACGCCGCCGCCGATGAGGTCGACGTAGTCGCCAGGCCCCAGCGCCTCCGGCGAGAGCTCGCTCACGTCGATCGTCGTCAGGTCCATCGACACGCGCCCGACCACCGGTACGCGAAGGCCCGCCGCGAAGGCGAAGCCTCGCCCGCCGAGCGCGCGCGGGTATCCGTCGGCGTAGCCGGCGCCGAGCACCGCGATCCGCGCCGGCGCGCGCGCGCGGTAGGTCGCGCCGTAGCCGACGGCGGCATCCTCGGTGAGTTCGCGTACCTGCAGCACCCGCGCCTCGAGCCTGACGACCGGACGCATCGGGTTGACGCCGGTCAGGAACGGCCGGCCGCCGTAGAGCGCGATGCCGGGGCGCACGAGATCGCCGCGAAATTCAGGTCCCAGCAGCATGCCGGCGGAATTGCCGATGCTGGTCGGCATCGGCGGCAGCTGTGCCTTCAACGCATTGAAGCGCTGCAGCTGCTCGAGGTTCTGGGGGTGGAGCACGTCGTCGGCACAGGCGAGGTGCGTCAGGAGGAGCTCGAGCTTGAGCTGGCTGAGCAGCGCGCTGTCCTGCGCGAGCAGGGCGACCTCGCGCGCATCGAGGCCCGAGCGCGTCATGCCCGTGTCGAGCTGCAGCGCCGCGGGCGCCGCGCCGCCGGCGTGCGCCCAATCGCGCACGTCCGCGAGTGAATTGAGGACGGGAATCAGGTGCGCCTCGCGACACGCGCCGACCGCCCCGCCGACGCCTTGCAGCACGAACACGCGCCCGTCCGGCACGAGGCGCCGCAGGCGCAGGCCCTCATCGAGCGTCGCGACGAAGAAGCTGCGGCAGCCAACCGCCGCGAGCCGCCCGGCGATCGGGCCGAGCCCGAGTCCATAGGCATCGGCCTTCACGACCGCGGCGACTTCCGCCGGCGCCGCGAGCCCGACGAGCGTCTCGTAGTTGGCCGCCAGAGCGCCAAGATCGATCGTGAGGCGCGCGGGCGGCGCACCGGTCGAGCTTAGGTTGAGATCGCCCGGCGTGGCGGCGGCGGAATCGGGCAAGGGCGTACGTATCCGGAGGACGGCGGGCTAGTCTAATGCAAGGGTCGGGGCATCTGGCCGGGGCTCGAGCGCGCCGCCCCGCCTTCTGCGGGCCGCCCGCCTCTGCTACGGTGGGAGGCCGAAATACTTGCCGCCGGAGCCTGCGATGAACGCCAGTGCCGATGCCCGTTTCGACACCGCGAACCTGTACCGCGAGGAGATGTACACCGACCGGCGCGTCGGCACGGTGCGCGTCCTGGTGCCGATCAAGACCGACGGCACGCCGGACGCGGCGCGCACGACGCTCTACGTCGGCCAGATCTCGGTGATGACGCCGATGGGCACGCTGCCGATCAGCTTCGAGCTCCCCGGCAAGACCCTCGCCGAGGCGCTCGAGAAGTTCGCCGACGGCGCGCGGGTGGCGGTCGATGAGACGATGACGGAGCTGCAGCAGATGCGCCGCGAGGCGGCGTCCTCCATCGTGATCCCGGAGCCGGGCGCCGTGCCGCCGGCCGGCGGCGGCGGCCGCATCCGGATGCCGTGACGGCGCGGCCGCTCGCGGCCGTCCGACCGAGCCCCTGACCGATGCTCTCCGCCGCCGAGTCAGAGGCCCTGGTGCTTAGCCTGCGCGTCGCGGCCGAGAGCGTCCTCCTCGACCTGCCGCTCGCCATTGCGCTCTCGTGGCTCCTCGTCCGGGCGCGCTTTGCGGGCCGCCCGCTCCTCGATGCGTTCGTGCACTTGCCACTGGTGCTGCCGCCGGTGGTGATCGGCTACGTTCTCCTCCTCCTGTTCGGCATCCACGGCCCGATTGGCTCGGCGCTGCGCTCGGCTTTCGGGATCCGCCTCGCCTTCACGAGCGGCGGCGCGGCGCTCGCGACGGCGGTGATGAGCCTGCCGCTCATGGTGCGTGCGATCCGCCTGTCGCTCGAGGCGATCACGCCGGGCCTCGAGGATGCGGCGCGCACCCTCGGCGCCGGCGCCCTGGATCGCTTCGTCAGCGTGACGCTGCCGTTGATGGCGCCCGGCATCCTCGCCGGCGCGGTGACTGCCTTCGCCGCCGGGCTCGGTGAGTTCGGCGCGGTGATCACCTTCGCCGGCAACGTGCCCGGCAGCACGCAAACGCTGCCGCTCGCGCTTTACTCGGCGCTGCAGTCACCGAGCGGCGAGTGGGCCGCCGCGCGCCTCGCGGGACTCTCCTTCGCGCTCGGCTTCGGCGGCCTCGCGCTCGCCGAGCTCCTCGCCAGGCGCCTGCGTCGCCGGCTCGGGCAGTAGCGCGATGCTCGAGGTCGACATCAGGATCCGCCGCGGTGCGTTCGCGCTCGAGGCGCGCCTCGGCGCCCCGACGCCGGGCGTGACCGCGCTCTTCGGTGCCTCCGGCGCGGGCAAGACGACGCTCGCCCTTGCGCTCGCCGGGCTCGTGACTCCCGACGATGGCCGCATTGCCCTCGATGGCGAGTGCTGGTTCGATGCCGCCCACGGCATCGCGGTGCCCGCCGAGCGGCGCCGCATCGGCTACGTGTTCCAGGACGCGCGGCTCTTCCCGCACTTGAGCGTCGCGGGCAACCTCGACTACGGCGCGCGGCGGGCTAGACCGCTCGTGCGCTACGCCGATCGCGATGAGGTGGTTGCGCTCCTCGGACTTAAGGGGCTGCTCGAGCGACGCGTGCACGAGCTGTCGGGCGGCGAACGCCAGCGCGTGGCGCTCGGCCGCGCGCTCCTGGCGCAGCCGGCGCTCCTGCTTCTCGATGAACCGCTCGCGGCGATGGACGTCGCGCGGCGCGAGGAGGTCCTTCCATATCTCGAGACGCTGCGCGATCGCTACGCGATCCCGATGCTGTACGTCAGTCACCAGTACGAGGAGGTGCTGAGGCTCGCCAACCACATCGTGCTGCTGGCCGATGGCCGCGTCGCCGCCGCCGGAACGCCGGCGGAGCTTGGCACCCACCCGAGTTTGCAGGCGCTCATCGGTGCGGAAGCGGTTGGAGCGGTCATCGATGCGACGGTGGCGACGGTGGGCCCTGCCAGCGGCCTCGCCGAGGTCACCATCGGCCGGGCGCGGCTCAGGGTTTCCCTGCCCGGCGCGACGCCCGGCGCCCAGGTGCGGCTGCACGTACTCGCGCGCGACGTGATCCTCGCCACGCATCCGCCCGAGGGGCTCTCGGTCAGGAACGCCTTTGCCGGCCACCTGCTCGAGCTTAAGGCCGAGGCGGCGGATTCCGTGCTCGCGACGGTGGCGATCGACGGGATGAGGATCCTGGCGCGGATTTCGCCGGCGGCGGTCGAGGAACTGAAGCTCGCGCCCGGCATGGCCGTGTGGGCGCTCGTGAAGGCCGCGTCGCTGCGTCGCCAGGCCTACCGGCGCGGCGAATCGGCGCCCGTACCGCTCTAGGCACGCACGGGAGCTGGCCCGCACGGGCTGATGGCCCGGGACCGGATGAGCGCCTGCGTCCGCGGGCACGCGGCCGCTGCCTCGGCCAAGCGACTTCGGATCGCCCGGCCGGAGAAAAACGAAAGGCCGCTAGAAGCGGCCTCTCGGGTTCATTACTGCGCGCGGCGCTTAAAACCGCGAGCGGTAATTATTACCAGCGACGCGGTCCGCCGCCACCGCCACCGCCACCGCCACCACCACCACCGCCGCCGCCGCCGCGGTTGCCGCCACCGCCGCCGCCACCGCCGCCGGTGCGCTCCTGGGCCTCATTCACGCGCAGAGGGCGTCCGCCCATGTTCTGCCCGTTGAGACTCTGGATGGCGCGGGCCGCATCGGCATTCGCCATTTCCACGAAGCCGAAGCCGCGCGGGCGGCCGGTGTCGCGGTCATTGATAAGGGCCACCGACTCCACCTTGCCGTGCGCTTCAAACAGCTGGCGCACAGCAGCTTCGTCCGCCGTAAACGGCAGGTTGCCCACATAGATCTTGGTCATTTGCGATCACTCACTGAGAGGTCCGGAAGGTGCGCGAGCGCAACCCCTGGGACCAGAACAAACTTGCGGACGACACTGCCCTGTAACCGCCAGCGAGAGCCGGATGCCACGGGAGCGGGATCAACCGCCACCTTGGTTCGAACACTCTTCGCTTTTGGTGTCAGCGCCGGAGCCGGAGAACCCGGGCGGCAGGAGGCAGAAAAGGAGAAAGGGTCGCGAGCCGGGGGGCACCCTACAGGAACTACAGTCGATTTGCCACCTTGCGACGGGAATCGCCTCCCCGTTCGAAACCCCCCGGCGGGCCCGGCCGGGCACCGGGAGCCGGGAACCGCGATCCCCTCGCCGGGAGGCCCGGGCCCCGGCTGAGCCCGTGGCAGCCGGCGCCGGGGAGCGCAGTTCGGTTATAGGACCATAACGACAAAGCGTTTCTCGGCGCGCCGGCCACTGCCTAGGATCGGGGCTCACCTTTGTAAGGTCAGTCACTTCCATGAGCGCGAACCCCTCCTGGCCCGGCATGCAGCTACCCGATGCGGATCGCACCGCGCGGCTCGACGCGCTCGTCGCCGACCTCGATTCGTCGGGGCTCCTGTGGCTCTCGGGCTACACCGCCGGCCTCGCCGCGGAGCGCGCCCGGGCCGAGGGCCGGGGCCTCGCCCTACTGTCGACGGGCCATGCACTCACCGCGCCGGCGGCAAGGCCCGAGCCCGCCGCGAGCGTCACGGTCCTCTACGGCTCGCAGACCGGCAACGGCCGGCGCGTCGCCGAGCGCCTCGGCCGCAGCCTCGAGGCGGCGGGCCTTCGCGCCACGGTCGTCAACACCGCCGACTACTCGCCCAAGCAACTCGCGCGCGAGCAGTTCGTCTACCTGGTCGCGAGCACGCACGGCGACGGCGATCCGCCGGATGACGCCCGTGCGCTGTTCGAGTTCATCACCGGGCGGCGCGCGCCAAGGCTCGAATCCCTCGCCTTCGCAGTGCTCGCGCTCGGCGACTCCAGCTACCCGCAGTTCTGCCACGTCGGCCGCGTGCTCGATGAGCGCCTGGCCGAGCTCGGCGCGAGGCGCCTGTTTGCGCGCATCGACAGCGACGTGGACCTCGAGGCAAAGGCCGCCGCATTCATCGAGCAGGGCGTCGCAACCGCCCGCACCGAGATCGGCGCGGAAACGCCGCGCCTGACGCTCGTCACGCCGCTTAGGCCCGCACCCGCGGCGCCGCCGCTCGCGACCCGCGAGGCGCCGCTCGAGGTCGAGCTCCTCTCCAACCAGAGCATCACGGCACGCGGCGCCGACCGCGACGTGCGCCACGTCGAGCTCGCGATCCCGTCCGAGCGCTTCGAGTACGAGCCCGGTGACGCGATCGGCCTCCTCCTCGACAACCCGACGGGCTCGGTCGAGCGCATCCTCGAGCTCACCGGACTCGACCCGCAGTCGAGCGTCGCGATCGATGGCGTGAGCCACCCGCTGCGCAGCTGGCTGACGAGCCGGCGCGAGATCGCCCGGCTCGCCCGGCCGCTCGTCGAGCGCCTCGCCGAGAAGAGCGCGAGCACGACGCTTGCCGGCTGGCTTGCGCCGGAGCATTCGGGCGAGCTCAGGGCCGCGTTCAAGGAATTGCAGGTCGCCGATCTCCTCAAGCGCTTCCCGGCCGAGTGGGACGCCGAGACGCTCGTCCGCTCGCTGCATCCGCTCAGCCCGCGCCTCTATTCCGCCGCCTCGAGCCGGCGCGAGGTCGGCGAGGAGGTGCACCTGACGGTCGCCGTCATCGACTACACGCACGCCGGCGAGCGTCGCGTCGGCCCCGCCTCCTGGCAAGTTGGCGTCGCGGCGCCCGGCAGCCGCTTCAAGGCCTACATCGAGCCGAACACCCGGTTCCGGGTCCCTGCCGAGGGCACGCGCGACGTGATCATGATCGGCCCCGGCACGGGCGTGGCGCCCTTTCGCGGCTTCCTGCAGCAGCGCAGCGCCGATGGCGCGCGCGGCCGCAACTGGCTCATCTTCGGTGGCCGCCACCGCGAGCGCGACTTCCTCTACCAGACCGAGTGGCTCGAGGCGCTCAAGCGCCGCCAGCTCGCGCGGCTCGACGTCGCCTTCTCGCGCGACGAGGCCACCAAGGTCTACGTGCAGCAGCGCATCCGCGAGCAGGGCAAAGAGCTCTTCGCCTGGCTCGAGGGCGGCGCGTCGGTGTACGTGTGCGGCGACGCCGAGCGGATGGCGCCCGACGTGCACGCGGCACTCATCGAGGTCATCGCGAGGCACGGCGGCCGCTCCCTCGAGGATGCCACCGACTACCTCAACGACCTCGCGCAGGGGAAGCGATACGCTCGCGACGTCTACTGAGCGACGATGACTGACCTGGCACCGATCGAGAAAATCAAGGCGGACAGCCGCGGCCTGCGTGGCACGCTCACCGAGAGCATCGCGGACCCGACGAGCGGCGGACTCGCCGAGGACGACACCCAGCTCCTCAGGCTGCACGGCAGCTACCAGCAGGACGACCGCGACATCCGGGACCAGCGGCGCGCGCAGAAGCTCGAGCCGCTGTGGCGGTTCATGGTCCGCTTACGCTTGCCGGGCGGCGTGTGCACGCCGGCCCAGTGGCTTGCGATCGATGAGATCGCGCGCTCGCACGCCAACGGCTCGCTCAGGCTCACGACCCGCCAGACGTTCCAGTTCCACGGCATCCCCAAGGGCGAGCTGAAAGAGAGCATGGCCGCGCTCAACGCCGCGCTCATGGACACGATCGCGACCTGCGGCGATGTGAATCGCAACGTGCTCGCCAGCAACAACCCGGTCGAGTCACCGGCCCATTACGAGGTCGCCGAGTGCGCGCGCAGGCTCTCCGAGCACCTGCTGCCGAAGACGCGCGCGTACCACGAGATCTTCCTGAACGGCGAGAAGCTCGCAGGCTCGCCCGAGGCCGAGCCCGTCTACGGCAAGTCGTTCCTGCCGCGCAAGTTCAAGACTGCGATCGCAGTGCCGCCATCGAACGACGTCGACATCTTCGCGAACGACCTCGGCTTCATCGCGATCGTCGAGCAGGGCCGCCTCGTCGGCTTCAACCTCACCGTCGGCGGCGGCCTTGGTGCGACGCACGGCGACGCGGCGACCTATCCGAGGCTCGCCGACGTCGCCGGGTTCCTGCCGGCCGACCGGCTGCTCGAGGTTGCCGAGGCGGTGCTGACGACCCAGCGCGACTTCGGCGATCGCACCAACAGAAAGCACGCGCGGCTCAAGTACACCATCGTCGACCGCGGGCTCGCCTGGTTCGTCGCCGAGGTCGAGCGGCGCTCGGGCGTCACGCTCGGGGCCACGAGGCCGTTCGAGTTCACCTCGAACGGCGACCGGTTCGGCTGGCTCGAGGGCTTCGACGGCCGCTGGCACCGGACGATCCGCGTGCCGGCGGGTCGCATCGCCGACACGTTCGACCAGCCGTGGCTGACCGGCTGGCGGGAACTCGCGAAACTCCATCGCGGTGATTTCAGGATCACGGCGAACCAGAATGCGATCATCGCCGGTGTCGCTACCCCCGACCGGGCGGCCATCAACGAGCTCATTGCCCGCTACCGGCTCGATGCCGCCGAACACGCCATCCCGCTCAGGCGCGATGCGCTCGCCTGCGTCGCGATGCCGACCTGTCCGCTCGCGATGGCTGAAGCCGAGCGCTACCTGCCGCAGCTCCTTGGCCGCCTCGAGGCGCTCCTCGAGCGGCACGGCATCGCGGAGGTGCCACTCATCCTGCGCATGACCGGCTGCCCGAACGGCTGCGCGCGCCCGTACCTCGCCGAGATCGGCCTCGTCGGCAAGGCGCCCGGCCGGTACAACCTGCACCTCGGCGGCGATGCGCGCGGCCAGCGCCTCGCGGTGCTGGTGCGCGAGAATCTCGACGAAGCGGCGTTCCTCGCCGAGCTCGACCTGCACTTCGAGGCCTTCGCCGCCGCGCGCTTGGCCGGCGAGCGCTTCGGCGACTTCCTGTGGCGGTCGGGGCGCATCCAGAGTCCCGCCGCGGCCACGGCCGGCGGCTGAGCGAAGCCGGCGGCGTTCGCGCGTGCGTTACTTCCCCCTCTTCCTCGACCTGCGCCACCGGCGCGTCGTCATCGTCGGCGGCGGCGTGATCGCCGAACGCAAATTCGCGCTCCTCGCCTCGGGCGGCGCCGAGGTACTCCTCGTCGCACCGTCGCTGACGGCGGCACTCGCCGCGGCGGTCGAGGCGTCGCGCGCCGATCACCTGCCGACCGAGTTCGTGCCTGAGCACCTCGACGGCGCGCGGCTCGTCATCGCGGCGACCGACGATGCGACGTGCAACCGGAAGGTCGCCGCGGCGGCCGAGGCGCGCGGCATCTGGGTGAACGTCGTGGATGACCTCGAGCTTTCGAGCGGCATCCTGCCGGCCATCGTCGACCGTTCGCCACTCGTCATCGCGGTCTCGAGCGAGGGCACCGCACCGGCGCTTGCGCGCCTCGTGCGCGAGCGCATCGAGGCGACCCTCGATGAGTCGATCGGCGCGCTCGCCGCGTTCTGCGCGCGTTTCCGTCTGCGCATCAAGGCGGCGCTGCCCGACCTTGGCGCGCGCCGGCGCCTCTACGACTGGCTGCTCGGTGGCCCCGTGGCCGCCGCGATCCGCGCCGAGCGCGGCGAGGAAGCCGAGGCGCTGCTTGGCCAAGCGCTCCTCCCCGGCGCGATTCCCGCCGCCGGCTCGGTCGTGCTGGTCGGCGCAGGACCCGGCGACCCGGGCCTCCTTACCCTCAATGCGCTCCGGGCGCTGCAGGCGGCGGACGTCGTGCTCCACGATCGCCTGGTCGCGCCGGAGATCCTCAAGCTCGTGCGCCGCGAGGCCGAGCTCCTCGAAGTGGGCAAGGGCGGACGCGATCACAGCATCGCCCAGGACACCATCCACGGCCTCATGGTCGAGCACGCGAGGCGCGGTCGGCGCGTGGTGCGCCTGAAGGGCGGCGACCCGTTCATCTTCGGGCGCGGTGGCGAGGAGCTCGAGCACCTCCTCCGCCACGAAATCCCCTTCGAGGTGGTGCCTGGCGTGACGGCGGCCCTCGCCTGCGCCGCCTACGCGGGCATCCCACTGACACACCGCGATCACTCGGGCTCAATCCGCTTCGTGACCGCGCACTGCCGCGAGTCGCTCGAGACGACCGACTGGCGCGGCCTCGCGCGCGGCCGCGAAACGCTCGCGGTCTACATGGGTGTCGCGACGCTCGAGACGCTGAGGCACGAGCTCCTGCGCTACGGCCGCGCGGGCACGACGCCGGTCGCGCTCATCGAGAACGGCTCGCGACCGGAGCAGCGCGTCATTGTCGGGACCCTCGAGCACGTCGCGCGGCTCGCGGCCGAGCACGAACTCAAGTCGCCGGCGCTGCTCGTCATCGGCGAGGTCGCGGCGCTCGCCGCGACGCTGCACTGGTTCGGCGCACCGCCGCTCATCGCCACACAAACCGCCGAGCGCTCGGCCGCCTGAGATCACAGCGCGCCGCGAAGCGCACGCGCGCGAACAAATTGTGCGCGGAGTATCGCGGCCGCCCGCCGCGCCCCTACAATAGCGAACGACGGTTGCCATCCCACGAACGAAACCCGCCGACTCGCGCCTACCGAACGCCGTGACCTCGACCAAGACTTCCGGGCGCGAGCCCGACGCGCCGCAACCGGCGGCGCTGCTCGCGCGCTACCGCGCCCGCCTCGTCGAGCTCCTCGACAGCGCCGAGGCATCGGCGCCCTCGGAACCGGCTTCGCTCAGGGCCGCGGTCGACCTGTTAGTGGAAAACCTTAACGCCGATCTCCTGAACCTCTACCGGGCGGTCGAGCAGGGCGCGCTCAAGCCACGCGACGCGGCGATCCTGCTGCCGGCGTTCGAGCGGCTCAGGAACGTGCTCCGCCACCGTGACGTCAGGCTCTGCTCGATGCGCGACACGCTTCACAAAGCGGTCACCGGAATGCCCTCGATGTCACAGGACGCGTGCGACCTGGCCTGAGCACGGTCAAGTTCGCGGGCCCCGCGCCGATGCCGACCGGATATGGCAAAGCGCAAGTCCCCTCCTCCCCGCGGCGAGCCGCCGACCGAACTCGCGCCACGGCTGCGCGCGGCGGTCAAGGTCGTCGACGAGGCGCTCGAGCGGCTCGCCGAGGCCGAGAAACCGCTCCTCCGCCGGCGCACACCGCCGAAGCCAAGCCGCCGCTGAGCGCTTGCGCCGTGCCCGGCGCGGCCAGCGGCCCCTCCCCGCGGCCCGATGGGCGCTGGCGGTATAGTAGTGGCCCCGTTCCCGGAGCCACCCTCGTGCCGCGCCAGACTCCGTCCGATCCCGTGCCGGGAGCCTCGCGCGCCGCGCCAATCGGCCAGAGCCCTGCGGCGCCCTCGTCACGCGAGGCACGTCCGCACGGATGACCGAGCCCGTCCACGAATGTGACCTGCTGGTCGTCGGCGGCGGCATCAATGGCGCCGGCATCGCGCGGGACGCGGCGGGTCGCGGCCTCAAGGTGGTGCTGTGCGAGCAGCACGATCTGGCGGCGCACACCTCCTCCTCCAGCACCAAGCTGATCCACGGCGGGCTCAGGTACCTCGAGCACTACGAGTTCCGCCTCGTCCGCAAGGCGCTCGCCGAGCGCGAGGTGCTGCTGGATGCCGCGCCCCACATCGTGTGGCCGCTCAGGTTCGTGCTGCCGCACGAGCCGCACCTAAGGCCCGCGTGGATGATCCGCGCCGGACTCTTCCTCTACGATCACCTGGCCCGACGCCGGCGCCTGCCCGCCTCCGAGACCGTCGACTTGAGGCGCCACCCGGCCGGCGTGCCGCTGCGCCAGACCGAGCGCAAGGGTTTCGTCTACTCCGACGGCTGGGTCGACGACGCGCGCCTCGTCGTGCTGAACGCGCTGGATGCCTACGAGCGCGGTGCGCAGATCCTGACTCGCAGCCGCTGCACGCGCATCGTGCGCGAGCACGGTGGCTGGTCGGCGACGCTGGTCGCGGCCGATGGCGCCCGTCGGAGCCTGCGCGCCCGCGCGGTCGTGAACGCGGCGGGACCCTGGGTCGGCGGGTTCCTCGACCAGGCGACGCCGATCCGCGCGCGCCGCGCGGTCAGGCTCGTGAAGGGCAGCCACATCATCGTGCCGCGGCTGTTCGAGCACGGCTTCGCCTACATCTTCCAGAACATCGACCGGCGCATCATCTTCGCGATCCCGTACCAGCACGAGTTCACGCTGATCGGCACGACCGACGTGGAGTACCACGGCGACCCCGCGCGCGCGACGATCGCGACCGACGAAGTGACCTACCTCTGCGAGCTCGCGAGCCGCTACTTCACGCGCGCGGTCACGCCGGCCGAGGTCGTCTCGACCTACTCGGGCGTCCGCCCGCTGCTCGAGGACGAGTCGAGCGATCCCTCGAGCGTGACGCGCGACTACAGCTTCGAGCTCGACGACGACGGGCCGGCGCTGCTGTCGGTCTTTGGCGGCAAGATCACGACCTACCGCCGACTCGCCGAGGAGGCGGTCGGTGAGCTCGCCCCGGCGCTCGCGCTCAAGAGCGGCCCCTGGACGCACGCGGCGACGCTGCCGGGGGGCGACATGCCGGGCAAGAACTTCGAGGCGTTCCTGGCCGCGCTCGCCGCGCACTACCCTCAAATCGGCGCGAAGCTCCTCGAGCGCCTCGCGCGCGCCTACGGCACGCGCCTGGCGAACGTGCTCGGCGGCGCACGCAGCGAGGCTGAGCTCGGCGAGCCCGTGCTGCCCGGTCTCTACGTCGCCGAAATCAACTACCTGCGCCGCTCGGAGTGGGCGCGGACGGCCGAGGACATCCTCTGGCGCCGCTCGAAGCTCGGCCTGCACCTGAAGCCGGACGCCGCCGCCGTGCTCGAGGGCTGGCTCGAACGGCATCCTGAACCCGCACCCGCCGCGCCGCGATGAGCCGCTACGTACTCGCGCTCGACCAGGGGACGACGAGCTCGCGCGCGCTCCTCATCGATCACGCTGGCCGCACTGTCGCGATCGCGCAGGCGGAGTTCACGCAGCGCTTCCCCTCGCCCGGCTGGGTCGAGCACGATGCGGACGAGATCTGGGCGAGCCAGCTCGCGACGATCGGCGAGGTCCTCGCGCGGGCGGGCGCAACCGCGCGCGACGTGCTCGCGATCGGCATCACGAACCAGCGCGAGACGACGGTGCTGTGGGACCGCGCGACGGGCAAGCCCGTGGCCCCGGCGATCGTCTGGCAGGACCGGCGCACGGCCGACGCCTGCGCGAGGCTCAAGGCCGACGGCCACGAGGCCCTGGTCGCCGCGACCACCGGCCTCAGGCTCGATCCGTATTTCTCCGCCACCAAGCTTGGCTGGCTGCTCGACAACGTCGCGGGCGCGAGGCGCCGCGCGGAGGCCGGCGAGCTCGCCTTTGGCACGATCGACAGCTGGCTCATCTACAACCTGACTCGCGGCGCCCGGCACGTGACCGACCCGAGCAATGCGAGCCGCACGCTCCTCCTCGACTTGCGGACCGCGTGCTGGTCGGAGCCGATGCTCAGGCTCTTCGGGATTCCGGCCGCGTGCCTGCCCGGGATCGTCCCCTCCTCGCTCGGCGTCAGCGCCGCTCCGCTCGCCATCGTCGATGGCCTGCGCATCCCGATCACCGGCATCGCGGGCGACCAGCAGGCGGCGCTCTTCGGCCAGGCGTGCTTCGAGCCTGGCATGGCCAAGAACACCTACGGCACGGGCTGCTTCCTTCTGATGAACACGGGCAGCGCGCCGCTCGCATCGACCCACGAGCTCCTCTCGACGCTCGCGTGGGACGTGGGCGGTCGCCGCTATGCGCTCGAGGGCAGCGTCTTCTCGGGCGGCGCCGTGATCCAGTGGCTGCGCGATGGCCTCGGCATCATCAAGAGCGCGAGCGAGGTCGAGGCGCTCGCCGCCTCGGTCCCGGACACGGGCGGCGTCGGCCTCGTGCCCGCGTTCACCGGCCTCGGGGCGCCGTACTGGGATCCGTATGCGCGCGGCACGATCGTCGGCCTCACGCGCGGCAGCACGCGCGCGCACATCGCCCGCGCCGCCCTCGAGTCGATTGCGCTGCAGAGCGCCGACGTGCTGCTCGCGATGCAGGCGGACGCGGGCCGACCACTCCTCGAGCTTAAGGTCGATGGCGGTGCGAGCCGCAACGATCTGCTCATGCAGTTCCAGGCGGACGTGCTCGGCGTACCGGTCGTCCGGCCGCTCGTGACCGAGACGACCGCACTCGGCGCCGCGTTCCTCGCCGGCCTCGGCGCCGGGTTCTGGGCCTCTGAGGCCGAGCTCGCCGCACTGGTCGGCATCGAGCGGCGCTTCGAGCCCGGACGCGACCGCGGCTGGGCCCTTGAGCACCTGGCCGAGTGGCGGCGCGCCCTCGAGCGCGCGCGCGGCTGGGCCCATTAGCCCACCGGCGGCGGCGGCGCCCTGCCGCCCGTGACGATTGTCGGCATATGTCACCTGCTTCCTCCGTGATTCGTGACCCGGTCCACAGAGCGCCAGCGCCGCGGCTGGAATGCTCTGTCTCCGAAAGGCGACGAATATGGGGAAGCGAGTGGCGTCGACGTCGAGCTTCGACTTCGGTCCGTACGCACAGATCCTGAAGACTCTGCTGCCGCGGTCCCGCGTCATCTATCTGTACGCTCCGGACGGCGATCTCCTGTGGAGCTCGGACGGGACGGACTCGGCCGACCTGCAGCCCAGGATCGTTGAACTGCTCGAGTCCGCCAAGGCGAACCCCGCGGCCGAAGCCGCCGGCAGCCGGCAGATGCTCGGCGAAGCGCCGGCCTACACCTTCCTGCTGCGCGATGAGCTCGGTGCCGTACTCGGCGTGACGGCAGTGCTGTGCCGCGAGATCTCGCGCGAAGGCGATGTGCCGAGCTTCGAGTCGGTCGAGCGCACGCTGAGCCCGCTGCTCGTGCTCGCGCGCCGCGACCTCGCACAGCAGCGCGTGCTGGTCGAGACCGGCCGCTTCAACATCGCCGACACCCAGGAACTGCAGTGGCTGCTCGACGTCACGCACGTCGATGCGCCGGCGGATTCGAGTGGCGACGGCCTGCAGACGCTGCTCGATGCGTTCGCGCTGCGTAGCGAGTGCGATCTCGCGCTCCTGCACCTGCCGGGCCGGCGGCTCGAGCGCGTCAGCGTTCGCTGCGCGATCCTGCCGGAGGAACTCGAGACGCTGCGTGGCGTCGTCGGCACGCACCTGCATCGCGTGACGCAGCTGCAGCAGCGCACGCTCATCGTCAACAAGGTCCGCGAGACGGGCGCGGGCGGGCTTGTGCCCTTCCGCATCCTGTGCGTGCCGCTCATCCGCCGCGGCCAGGTCGTCGGTGTCGCGGTCGCCTTCAACCGCGCCGCCAACCGCGCCTTCGGCAATCGCGAGGCGCGCATGCTCGAGCGCCTCGGTCCCCGGCTCCTCGAGATAGTCGACATGCGCTTCGACACGACGACCGGGCTGCTCACCCGCCACGCCTTCGATGAGCAGGCCGCCGCCGTGCTCGCCCGCAACCCGCAGGGCCTGCGCGCGCTCGTCTATGCCGACGTCGACCAGCTGCACTCGGTGAACGACCTGTACGGCTTCGAGGCGGGCGATGCGGTGCTGCGCGCGATCGCCGATGTGTGGCGCGCGCAGGAGTTGCCGGCCGAGAGCGCCATCGCGCGCCTCGCCGGGGACCGGTTCGTCGCGCTCCTCGACGGGGCGAGTACCGATGCCGCGCGCGCGTGGGCCGAGACCACGCGCCTCGCGGTCAGCGAGCTCGTGCCACCGGAGCGCTGCGCGGGGCTTTCGCTCGCTGCGAGCTTCGGCGTCGCGACGCTCGCCCCCGGCAGCACGCTCGAGCACGCGCTCGCCGGCGCCGAGTCCGCCTGCCGCTCCGCCAAGGAGCAGGGTGGCAACCGCATCGAGTGCTTCTCGCTCCCCGCTGCCCGCATCGCGCAGCAGCAGGGCGAGCTCAAGCTCTACCGCGAACTCGTCGATGCGTTCGAGCAGGGCCGCTTCCGGCTGTACGCGCAGCCGCTGGCGCCGATGTGGGACCTGAGCCGGCCGATGCGCTACGAAATTCTGATCCGGCTCCTCGATGCGCGCGGCCAGGCGATCGCCGCCGAGCGCTTCCTGCCGGTCGCCGCGCGCCACCAGCTGCTCGGCCGCATCGACCGCTGGGTGTTCGGCGAGCTGCTGACGCGCCTTGCTGCCTGCGGCTCCTCGCTGGCCGAGACCGAGGCGATGTTCTCGGTGAACCTGTCGCTGCAGTCGCTGCAACAGCCAGACCTCGCGGCGCAGATACGCACGGCGCTCATCGCCGCGCGCGTCGCGCCCAGCCTCATCAACTTCGAGATCAACGAGAAGGCGATCGTCGGGCGCATCGATGAGTCCGAACGCTTCCTCACCGAGCTCGCCACGCTCGGCTGTTCCGCCTCGATCGATGACTTCGGTACGGGGGGCAGCTCGCTCGCTTACCTCAAGTCCCTCAAGGTGAGCACGCTCAAGATCGACGGCGTGTTCATCAAGGACCTGCTGACGAACCCACGCTCGGAGTCGATGGTGCGGGCGATCCTGCAGATCGCGCGCCAGCTCGAGCTCGACACGGTCGCCGAGTGCGTCGAATCCCAGGAAGCAGGCGCGCACCTCGCGACGCTCGGCGTCACCTACGGCCAGGGCATGGCGCTCGCGGAACCGAAGCCGCTCAACGAGGTGCTGGAGGGGCTCATGAAGAAGGCCGCGCCGCTTCTGACCGAGGCAGTCGTGCTCGCGCCCGGCGACGACCGGGTTCACTAGCAGCCTGTCGGACTTAACGTATTTGAAGTGAGTGTTGTGTAGTCTCTGAGACACGGATTTTAGGTGTATCGGGGGACTGGATGAGCAACTTCCGAGCGGTTGATCGAGGCACGGCGTATCTGTTGCCGCCGTCGG
>JANXUT010000083.1 GCA_025356075.1 Pseudomonadota bacterium
CTAGCAGGCTGCTGAAAAAGGAGTTTTGATGGCCACTAACTGCCAATTCCAACAATTGAAACAGCTATAAAACAAGTACTTGATGAATGAATGATCACAGAATTCATGGTTGCCAAAGCCTTTTTCAGCAGCCTGCTAGAGTGGACGTGGCGCGATGAAGTTCACCGCGGTCGCCTCGGCGCCGACGTGGCTGCGCGGGTCAGCCTACTTGAACCGGAGCGTCCACTTGAGGACCTGCCAGGACGCGACCGGCTCGTTCCCGACGCGCGCCGGCACGATCGGGGACGCCCGTACGAGGCGCAGCACCGCCGCTTCGAACCCCTTGTAGTCACTGCCGTTCTCGACGATCGAGTCGCCGATGGAGCCGTTGGGCTTCACGAGCACGAGCATGACAACGACCGCGGGCGAGGACACGCCGCTCGCGCCACGCGCGCGTGCGAAGCGCTCCATCGCCCGATCGAAGACGCGCTCGCCGTCGCGAAACACGACCCCCGCCGTCGGGCCGTCCGGCGTCACGAGCGCGGCCGCCGCGGCGAGGCCTTCGGTGCCGAGCTCGGCGCGCAGCGTATCGCGGTCGGCGAGGAAGCCCGCGCGCAGGTGCTCCGTCGAGGCGCCGAGGTCCCCGACCGCGGCTTCGAGCCATCGAAACGCGAGGAGCTTGTTGGCAGGAACATCAATACCGTGCCAGAGCTCGACGCCGAGGTTGTGCGCCGCGAGCGGCTCGCCGAGGTGCCCCGCGAGGCGCCAGTAACGGATCGCCAGCTCGCCATTCTTTGCAACGCCGTTGCCTGCGCTGTAGAGATCGCCCAAGTAGCTCGCGGCGAGCGGATCGCCCTGGATCGAGCCGCGCTCGAAGTAGTGCGCGGCGAGACTTGCATCCTTCGCGACGCCCTGGCCGTCGAGGTAGATTCGACCGACGATGACGCAGGCGGGCCCGTGCCCGCGCTCCGCGACGTGCTTCAGTTTCGCCAGCGCCGTCGTGTAGTCACCGCGCCGATACGCCTCCATTCCGGCGGTCGCGGCGTCGGCTCGGGCGAACTGCGGCGGCAGCGCCGCGAGCAGGAGTACCGCGACCCGGGCGAGGTGCTGCCGGGCTCGGCTCGCGGACTTGATGTCTTGGGACCCTGCGCTCATGCGGACAAGCGTACCCGCGGCACATCCGATTCCCAACTGGCGCAACGTTCCCGCAACCCCCTCGTCCGCCCCCCGAAACGCGGCGACGGGCCGCTCCTTGCCCGCGCAGGGAGGCGCACCGGGCCCTCAAGCCCCCCGGATCGCTCCGAAAACCAGACGGGGGGCTCAGAAGCGGCATTTGGGGGTCCTTAGGATGTCGGCTGACGCTCCGGAGAGCCCATGTCCTCAGAAAAGCCCAGTTCCCGCCCGCCACGCAGCGTCGTGTCGATCTCGCTCGACCCCGCGCACCGAGCCGCGCTCCTCAACCTGAGCCGCCTGACGGGCCGAAGCGCGCAGAGCCTCCTGCGCGAGGGCCTCGACTTCGTGCTCGGCCGCTACGTGCCGGTCGAAATCAAGGCGCCTGCGCGAAGCGCGGTCGGCAAGGACGGCACCGAGCGGCGGGCCACCAAGCGTGTGCCGACGCTGACCGATTCGATCCACTCGCCCGCGACCTCGGCCGCGCAGGCGGTCCGGGCGGCCTACGTCGCCGAGAGCCTCGCGCCGAACGATCCGACGGCTACCGCGTTGATCGAGGCGACCGTCGCTGCCGCCGCGCGCCACGGCTTCGTCGTGCAGGAGCGCGATCGCAGCAGTGGCCAGCGCCGCGCGGGCACCCGTACGCGTCGCGCGAAGCGCTAGGGAACTCAGCGGGCGCTGCGCGCCCGGCCCGATCCCGACGAGGAGAACCCGATGGCCGAACCCCGGATGCTGGTCAAAGGTGAAACCGTGGCGGCGTACGGCAGCGCGCTCGCTTCGCTCGTCAGCCTCATGCTGAGCCGGCTCGCGCGCGAGCAGCCCGGCGTCTCGCAGACGGTCGCGACGGCGTATCGCAAGGGCGACCTGCGCCTTCGGCTCGTGACGACGCTCGCCTACGGCTCGCAGCACGAACTTGCGCTGTGCGCACTCGATCAACGTGACAACGAAACAACGCTTGCGACGGTCGTCGTCAACGCGACCGTGCTCGACTGAGGCGTAGTGTCTCGCCCGGATACACGCCGGTGTCCGTGCTCGTTCTTCCCGAGCGCATTCCCCCAGCGCTTCACGCTTCACGCTTGACGCCGAGGCGAGCAGCGCCCGCGTCCACCTCGCGAGCGCCTGAGTGAGCAGCAACAGCGAGGCGATAAGGAGGTACGTCGTCGGGGTCTCGAGCAACTCGCGGTCCATGCGTGCGGGACGGCGGCGCGCCACTCGCTCCGAGTGCGTCACCGGCCGGAGCCGGCTACAAATTCGCACGTGGCTGCGCGATCGCGGCGTCATGATCGGCCAGCCAGCCGGTGACGCCGAGATTCTGCTTCGCTGCTCGCCGGACGGAACGCCCTTGACGGCGCACGTCGTGGCGGAGCTCCCGGCCAAGATGCGGCGCACCGCCGGGTTGCGCGCCGCCGCGTTGCTGTGTGGCGCCCCGAACTTGGCTTGCCACATTCCGGGGGGTCAAGATACCGCTCGTCTAGGGCCGCGCGGGCACGAGGCCGGCGTCCCGGAAGATGCCCGTCCACGGATCGTCGGCCGGCATCCTGCCCTGCAGGTATTCCACGATCAGGTCCGCGAAGCCCGGCAGCCGGTCAACCAAGTATCCCTTCTGACCCATTGCACCGGCGCTTCCTGATGCGCGAGCGGCGCGTAGCTGCGTGTCCACCAGCCGACCAAGGACGTCGTGGGAGATCGTCGGATGCGGGTAGCCGCGGGCTTCCAGTAGCTTGCAGAGGTAGTTCACCCCCGCCGTGCGCGGCGAAATCGCGAGCCCAACGAGTTCCCTCCTCGCGAGGAACACCACTACGAGGACGACGCCGGCCACGATCCATGTCATTGAGCTTCTCCCCCGGCCACCTCCATGATGCCGCGGCGGTCTCGCGGGCGAAATAGCGGCCGCCCGGGGGCGGCCGATCTGATCTGCGGCGGGCGTTGCATTCAGTGCATGGTGCGGTGCGGCAGCATCCTGCCGGGCTGCCGGGCGTCTCCCCGGGCGCGTGGCACACTTGTCTCCTCAGGCAGGTGGGGCTTGCATGGTCCTCGATCTCTTTCTCTGGATTGGCCTCGGGGCGATTGCCGGGTGGTACGGTTCCCGCAGATCGATCGCGCGGCGCCTCGAGCCGATGCTTCAGGCAGCGCTCGATGCGAAGCTGTCACCCGAGGACTGGAAGCGCACGAAGGCGCGACTGTCTTCTTACCGGCTCGGCTTGTACATGGCCGGGTCGGCGCTCGGCATGCTGGCGGGCGCTGCGATCTGGGGCGTCGGCGCCGCGCTATCCACTGGCTGACCCCGCTTACCGCTTAGCCCATCATCGGATTTTCGCATGGCTATCACGCGCGCCGGCCTTCAGACAACGGAGGTACGATCTTGGGGTGCACACCCCCATCACCATCGCCACGATCGCCGACTGCGCCCGCCACCGCCATGGGCTCGCCTGCTACTGCGCCTCATGCGGCCGGTGGGCCGATCTCAACCCGGCCGAACTGACGATGCGGGGGCATGGTGATCGGCCGATAGCGCGCCTCACGACGCGGTGCCGGCGGTGCGGAGGCTACGGCCGCATTCAGGTTCGCTCGCCGTGGCAACTACCGGGCGCGCCGGGCTGCCACCCTTCCGCGTAGCGCAAAGGTGGCCTAAAGTTGACCTTCAACAGCCACTGTATATACACTGCCGTTGGTGCATCTAGTGTATATACAGAGGTTCATTCATGACTAAGCAAGAGATCATCGTGATCCGGATAGGGAGCGAGGAAAAAGCCGCAATCAAGGCGGCGGCGGAAAAAGACCACCTGAGCATGACGACGTTCATCGCCAATGCGGCGAGCAAAAGCGCAGCCGCGACCATGAAACGCGCGGCGCCGCGCGGCACCCACAACGGCGTACCGACCTTCTTTAGTGCGCTGGTACGGGAGGCGCAGCACGGCGGTACAAACGGTTACGTCTACCCGGGGCGGGACCTTGCGAGCGCGGTTGGAACACAGGTTCCCAACGATATTGAGAACGATGAGTGGTCCGACGAGGTTGAGGTACTCAAGGAAGCGTTAAGTGAGGACGACGATGCCGCCGTGTGGAAGTGGTTCCAAGTTCACTACCCCCGCTGCATGGAGCTAATTCCAACGCGCCGTCGTGAGCAATTCATGGCTGGTGTAAAAATGGCCAATGAGGCGGGCGACATCGGTCTGTGACCGACTCAGACTGTCGAGCGCATCGAGAAAGGCCCGCAATCGCGGGCTTTTTTTGTTTAGCGCGATCCCCGCGCAATCGCGTCTTTCGAGCTTGGCTCGCTGCGCCGCGATAGCCACATCGTTGTCGGCCACGCAGCCGATGCCGCGACGCTGAGCGCTGCAATCACCCTGCTCAGGCTGGCTCACCGTGGCCGGCGTGCTGCCTCCTCCGCCTCCCGTATGAGGAGGTCCGTCTCACGGCGGACGAAAGCCGCGTCGTCACCGGGAACGAACCTGCTCTCCGCACTCAGGCACGCGATTCCGAATCCCAGCGACGACGGCCAGCCCCCTTCGCTCCACATCTGGATCGCTTGCTTCCGCGCATCTCTCAGGAACGCTTTGCGCTCAGCGGGCGATGCGCCCGAATAGTGAGCGACGACCTCCGTGACGGTCTGGTGGAGGTTATTTAGAAAGGCGGCACGGGCGGAGCTGTTCGCGCCGCTCATGCGCGCCATCGCGTCCTCGTAGTCTCGGCGAAGAACGGCTCCGCGCGCTTTACGCCAGCTCTCGAGGAGACCCATGACCGCCCTCCCTCAGTCCTACAGCCCGAGCGCCATTAGTTCGTCACGCAGCGCCGCTCCTTCAGCAACGGACCGCTGCATCACTTCAATGAACTCACCACCGTCCGTGGCGATGCGCGCCGCAGCCGCTTTCGGGTCGGCGGTTTCGTCCTGCGTCTTATCGAACGGGTTTGGCCGGGATCCGATACCGGCCTGCCAATCGGCGAGCGAAACGTAGCCCGCCTTGAGGCGTTCACGCATGTTGGCGTCCCGCGTCATGGACAGAGCGACAAGCAGTGCCGCCTTGATGCGCTCCTTCGAATACGGTAGCCCCGAGATGTCGGCCAACACTGAGCGCTTTGAGGCCATCGCGGCCCCGTAGGCGTTGACGATTTTCTCCGCTACAGCCGGCGTCAGGTCACTACGCGGGGCGCGCGGTGTGTCGCGCCGAAACAGGAAGCTTAGCAACCCCACGAAACGCCCTTCCGCGTAGCGATGGCTACCGCGAGCGGCCTCAGCGGCTCGTCCATCGGTAGGGGCATATGGACCTAATCCCAACCCTTCGGGATGTACACGGCGGCGCCAAGCTCGCGCAGCAGGGCGTCGGTCGCGTGGATTACGTGGGCCGTTGGGTGCTTGCGGCAGTAGCCGTCGATGAAGAGGTATACGGTCTCCCTGAGTGGCGGCGTGATGTGCATGGACGGGCGGATGCGAGTGGGATCGTCAAAGACGCCGCGACCGTTATATGCGGCGATGTACCCTTGAACCCACTGAAACATCTCATACGCATTGACTCTCGATTGCTCGTTGACCTCTCGCGTTGAGATCATGTGAACGGCGTCGCCACACGCGGTCATCCCGGCGCCTGAAACCGCGAAGGTGTTGGATGCGGGCTCAGCCGCCTGCAGCGGATACGTTACACAGATCAGCAGCAATTGTAGCGCGCGCGTCACGGTGATTCCCTCAAAGCGGCCTTAGGCCGGAAGACTGTTCGGGACGATCGTCAGCCGCCGTTCCTTGGGCCTCCGCGGAGCTTGCCCGGCCGGCCGCGCCGCTGCAACGGTCGCGTGCTCAAGGGCATCGGTGACGGCATCAAGGAGCAGGTAGTGGCAGGCATCGCCCCCTCGCCCAGCTCCTCGAGGTCCACCGCCTTGAGCAGCTCGAGCACGGTCCGGCACTGCTCGATGGCGTGCGCGGGGATGCCGTAGAACTCGAGTAGGAAGTCACCCGGAGAATGCCCGCCGCGCGTCCAGTAATAAACGCGCGGCGGGCGGCGTGAGGTTTTGCTTTACGCCGCACTCTCACGCTTACCGGCGTTTCCACTTCCACACTCACCCCATCAACCTGGGCTAGCCCCTGCCGCCCGTGCTCGTTCCTGCTCGATGAAGACTAAGAAGCCGAGTTTGCTATTTCGGATCAGCGGCGCCAGCGCGTACCGCAGCGCGTCCATGCAATGGTTGTTCGCATCGACCACGTCCGGGAGCACGTCGCCCGTCAAGCGATCAATCTTGTAGCTGTACAGCCGCGCTTCTTCCGCAGTGTGTTTGCACCGCGTGTGAATCACGATCTTTTCATAGCTGCGTAGGTGCGTGACGCCATCCTCTACCGAGCCCGCCCATTTCGGCACCGGCACGACGCTGGGGTATCCGTGTCGCTGCAGATAACTAATCGTCTCAGGCCGCGCGCAGTCCGCTCGCGTCACGCCGCCCTTCAT
>JANXUT010000014.1 GCA_025356075.1 Pseudomonadota bacterium
CACAACGCCCTGCCGGCGTAGCGCCTCGAGCTGGCTGCGCTGCGCGTCGACATAGTGGCGCACGTCGGCGGCAATGGCCTGGAATCGTGCGTCGCCGTGCAGCGGTAGCCACAAGGGATCGTAGTCTATGGTGTACCACCAATGCGCGTAGTATCCCAAACGGAAAGACTCCTTCAGTTCGACAAGCGCCGCGTCCGGTTTGTCGTCAAGCAGCAGAACCCCGGCGCGCACGCGGTGTGAATTGCCGAGATACTTGGCCTCGTTGGCATCGTTCCACGATGACGCGGCATGCCGCAATGCGATCGCCTGGTCGGTTTGGCCGGTTGCGGCCAGGAGCTGCGAAAGATAGACGGCGGCGGGGAAATTGCACACATCCAAGTGCTCCGCCGGAGCGTCGCCCAGATAGAACTTCAATTTGATGAACGCAATCGCGCGGCTCAACCCTCCGGTCCTCAACGCATAGTCGCGCAGCGCTTCGCCCTGCCATAATTCGCAGACGTCTTCGTCGCGCGTCCAACCCTCCTCATCGTATGCCGCGAGGCCCGCACGCCGCCAATCGCCGTCGTGCATCGAGAGCAGTCCCACCGCGCGCGCGCTCTGCGGTATTCCGGCGACCGCCGCGCGTGCCGCCTTCGCATCGCCCAAATCCAGATACACCGCCACGGCGAGGTGACGCAACCCTGAATTGTCCGGATCGAGCGCGATGGCATGCTCGATGATCTGGATGGCTTCGGCCAACTTTCCCTCGATCTGCCATCGGATCCATCCGTACCACAGCAGCGCCGGAACGAAGTTCGGATCGAGTTCCAGCACCTGCAGCGTCTTTTGCTCCCAAGTCTTGGCACCGCCATCCGCGAGACTAAACCCCGCATCTGCGTAATGCGCACTGGGCGACATCGGATCGACCCACAAAGCGCGCCTTAGAACGCTTTTGCCTTCCTCGAGCCGTTGCGGATCGTCATGAAGAAACCCGGCGTACGCCTCGAGTCCGCGCCCGTTGCTCGGATCAAGCGCGGCGCCCTGGCGAAAGTCGCGTTCGCGCGCAACGATCAACGGGTTGTCCGATGTCGCGCTCGCATCACGTGGGTACTCTCCCCACATGGCTCGCGCAAAGTACGCGGCGCCCAACTTGGGATCCAATTCAAGCGACCGATTGATCAAAGGACGGTAACGTAGCCTGACCGGCCTCAAGTCCTCGCGGCGTTGATCGGCCGCTTGCATCCTCGCGTCGTACAATGATGCGTAGGCGGGCGCGAAGGTGGGGTCCAAAGCAATCGCTCTCTCAAAATACGGCGCCGCGGCTTCCGAGTCGGCGACGGTGAAGCGTCCCAGCAAGGTACGCCCGCGCAGGAACGCGAGGTACGCTTCCAGATTTGCGCTCCGGCGCCCTGCCACGGGTTTGGGTTCACGCTCCCCAAGGCGCACCGAGAGCGCCGTCGCGATTTGGTCGGCAATCTCGTCCTCGATACTGAAGATGTCGTGCAAGCCGCGATCAAAATGGGCCGACCAAACGAGCGTACCGGCGGCCGTATCGACGAGGTGCACGGCTACCCGCAACCGATCTGCCTCACGTTGCACGCTGCCGCCAACCAGGTATCCGGAATTGAGACGTCGGCCGATCTCGCTGGAATCAATGTTTTTGGTTGGAATTGCGAATGAGGAATTGCGCGCGATGACCGACAGCCCCTCGATTCGAGACAGGCGGTTGAGAATCATTTCCGGAAATCCCTGCGCCAGGTACGCGTCGGCGGCATCGGCGCTGATATTGTCGAACGGCAGGACGGCCACCGTGCGTGCGTGCGCACCGATCGCCCCTGTTTCGCGTAGCGAATGTTCAAGTTGCGCTTGAGTGCTCACGGCGCGAGCTCTATTTATGGTACGCGTACCTATAGCGACTGCGAAAATCACCGCCAATAGGGTTGGTAACACGACCCACCACATCCGGCTCGTCTTCGTGGAGACTGTTGGCGGCTCGATTGCCAGCGTGTCGACAACTCATTCGGTTGCGTGACGACCACCGGCGGCGCCGGACGTACGGCGGAAGACACGGTCGCAACCAGCCGATAACCGCGACCTCGCACCCCGGCGATGTAGAGCGGCTCGTGCGCGCTGTCTCCCAACGCAAACCGCAGCAAGTTGACCCGCTTGGCTACCGTCTCCGGGGTCACAATCTGTCCGGGCCACACGCGTGCCATGAGCGAGTCGTTGCTAAGGAAGTTGGGCGCGACTCGAATCAGTGCCAGGAGCAGCTCAAACGATAGATTGGGCAGGGTGATTTCGATGCCCGCACGCGTGACGCGCTGCTGCCCGACTTCGACGTGCAGGTCGCCGACGAGAAACGCCTCGGTGTCACCGCCGTGCATTTCGTTTGGCATGCGGGTCATCTTTGGGCAAGCAGCCAGTGCCTGTTGTACTCGAAGGGCGGCTTTTCAGCAGGCATATTAGCCGAGTGGTGGGTCAGTTCCTTGGGTCAATAATCAGCGCTCCCGGCTCATGAATAGCTCAGGCTGCGCCCACCGCCGGAATCCTTGCGCAAAGTGCCTCGCTCCACGAGCTCCAGGACGCCACGGTAGGCCGTGCCCTGCGAACACTTGGCCAGCTTCGCCCAGTTCGACGTCGTGAGCTTGCCCTCGAAGCCGTCGGGCAGCCAAGTCAGCACCGTGACCTGTCGTGCGCTGAGCGACGCATGCGCGAAGCGGTCCCAGAAGCGCGCTTTGTCCAGCACTCTGGCAAGCGCATCTTGTGAGCCGTCGGTCGCGCGGCGCAGGCACGTAAGGAACCATTGCTGCCACGATGTAACATCGTGCGTCCTCTTCGGGGTGGGCTCCAGGATCGTGTAAATGCCCACGAACACTGCCTCCGGGGTCACGAGAATCGATGTGATTCCTCCCCGAATCTCATTTCCAACCCAGTCGATCTTCGTCTGCGCCCGATCGCGACCACGGACTACTACCAGCCGTCGGGTCGTGAGCACCGTTGTGCCCGAAACTGGATGCGGTTATTGGGCTTGGCGCGGACTCCTCCTGCGCTGCGACCTCGATGACTTATGGCCACTTCTCCCGCTCTGCGTCCCGATGGATAAAAAGCGTGCCCAATCCGAAGATCTGGATCTGTTTTTATCCTCAAGATCCCGGAAAGGCCACGTCATTGAAGGCGGACCGATAAAGGACTATAATAAGTCTGACACATCGTTCAGGAGTCGCCGTGCGGTATTCAACCCAAATCAGGCCGATCAGCTACCTAAAAGCGAACGCCGCCGAGGTACTGCAGAAACTCACGGACCAGCGACAGCCGATGGTCATCACACAGAACGGTGAGGCCAAGGCCGTCATCCAGGATGTGGCTACCTACGAGCAAACGCAGGAGACGCTGGCGCTGCTGAAGATCCTGGCACTGGGTAACCAGCAGGTCTCGCAAGGGCGGGTCAAGCCGCTCGCCGACGTCGCGAAGCGGCTGCGCGCCAGATCATCGATGGAAGACTGATGCGCTTTGAAGTCGTCCTCACCGAAGATGCTGAGCGCGACCTGGAAGACATCGTCACTCATATTGCGACGCACGACTCGCCCCAGAGCGCTGAGCATGTCCTGAGTCGAATCGTTGAGATCGCTGAGAGTCTTTCGGCTGCGCCGACCCGCGGATCGCAGCCGAAGGAACTGCGCGGTCTGGGTGATCAGGAATACCGCCAGATTTTCTTCAAACCCTATCGGCTCATCTATCGGGTCGTGGGGGAGCGTGTGGCCATTTACCTGATCGCCGATGGGCGGCGGGACATGCAATCCCTGTTGGCGCGCCGCCTGCTGGGCGGCAGTTAGCCCGCCGGCTGGTTCAAATTCTTCTTCGGGTGTGCGCGAGACTTCGTGATCACGCTTTGTTGTTCCCGCGTCATTCGCAGCCGGCTTGGCGTGGAGGAGATGCAGGCGGTCGCGCCCAAACCCACGACGCGCCTCGGCAACTGGCATGTTCATCTAGTGCGCCTGGGACCGCGACAACACGTTCTCGCCACGAGCGAACGCTCATTGCTATCCGTCATTCTCCCCGCGTGTGCCCTGCGTGCCACCCTTGAGGAAAATCTCCGGGTCGCCGTGAGCCAGTCGCCGTCGGCCTTGGACATTCCCATGTCTGCCGTGAGTTTCAAGAGACACTACGGAATTCCACGGGATGTCGGCCGTGACCTGCTCTTGAGTCATTGCACTTGAGGCTGTTCATTACCCCAAGCGATCGGACGGCAGCGAGCACGGGGCTGAAAAACGCGGACCGTCCCGCTTGTTCGCGGGCGATACGCAAGGCCGGTAGTTATGAAGAAGTACCTGAGTAATCGAACAATTCGCTCTTCGAACTGCAGTCTCACCGCGACTGAGTGCAGCACGGGGCTCCACCGCCCGATCTACCGCCATATCGGGGGGGCGGGGATTGCAGGGGACGAACGTTGCCGGTAACTCAGCGAGTCATGGATTTCAAGAGTGCCTGCGCCGTCGAATCCCACTCCCGCCGCCACTTTGGTGATAATCGGTCGGCCGGCCCCCTTGCGGTCCGGTCGGCAAGCGCTGCGTATCCATGCACAAGAAGCCCAACCTGCCCCACAAGCCCTGCAGCCACTGCGGCCGGCCCTCTGCTTGACGCAAGAAGTGGGAGCGCGTCTGGAAGCAGTTGCTGTATTGCTCCGACCGTTGCCGCCGGGAGCGTCGAATTCACCCGGACCAGAAATGACTCAGCCCACCCGCACGCTGCGACTGCTGCTCGGCGACCAGCTCAATCCCGGGCATTCCTGGTTCCGGCAGGTGGATCCGGGCGTGCTCTACGTGCTGCAGGAGGTCCGCGAGGAGACCGACTACGTCCTGCACCACGCGCAGAAGATCCTCGCGATCTTCGCGGCAATGCGCGACTTTGCGCGCCAGCTACGCGAGGCAGGCCACCGCGTGCACTTCCTGGCGCTGGACGACGCGGAGAACCGGCAGTCGATCACTGCGAATCTCTCGGCCCTCGCGCAGCGCCACCGCGTGCAGGGCGTCGAATGGCAGGCGCCGGATGAGTGGCGGCTGGACGCGGCGCTGCGCAGCTGGGCCGTGCAGCAACCGTTCGAGACGACTCAGGTCGACAGAGAACACTTCCTGACTACGCGCGACGAGCTGGCCGGCATCTTCGCGGGCCGCAAGCAGTGGCTGATGGAGCACTTCTACCGCCACATGCGCCGCCGGCACGGCCTGCTGCTGGATGCGCGCGGCGAGCCGGAGGGCGGCGCGTGGAACTACGACCACGACAACCGCAGATCCTGGCCGGGCTCGCCGCCAGAGCCGGCGGATGCGCGTCCGGTCCATGACCATCGCGCCCTGTGGGCGCTCATCGAAGGCTGCGGTGTAAAGAGCTTCGGCGACCCGCAGCCCGGGCAGCTGCGCTGGCCGCTCCACCGCGAGGAAGCGCTCGCGACGCTCGACGCCTTCATCGACACGGCGCTGCCCCATTTCGGCGATTACGAGGATGCGATGAGCAGCCGGGCCAGGCGCCTGTTCCACTCGCTGCTGTCGTTCGCGCTCAACGTGAAGATGCTGCATCCGATGGAAGTCCTGCGGCGCGCGGGAAGACGCGTACCGCCGCGGCGCCGCGCCGCTGGCCGCGGTGGAGGGCTTCATCCGCCAGATCCTGGGCTGGCGCGAGTACATGCGCGGGATCTACTGGTCGCAGATGCCCGGCTACGACGCGCGCAACGCGCTGGGCCACGACCTGCCGCTGCCGCGCTGGTTCTGGACCGGCGATACGCGGATGCGCTGCCTTTCGCTGGCGATCGGGCAATCCCTGCAGACCGCCCACGCACACCACATCCAGCGCCTGATGGTGATCGGCAACTTCGCGCTGCTCGCGGGCCTGGATCCGCACGCCCTGCACCGCTGGTACCTGGGCATCTACATCGATGCCTTTGAATGGGTGGAGCTGCCCAACACGCTGGGCATGAGCCAGCGTGCGGATGGGGGTCTGATTGCGACGAAGCCCTACGTGAGCAGCGGCGCCTACATCAACCGCATGGGCGACTACTGCAAGGGCTGCGCCTACGACGTCCTGCGGAAGCTGGGCGAGCGGGCCTGCCCGTTCAACGCGCTGTACTGGGACTTCTTCGCGCGCCATGCAGCTGCGTTCGGGCGCAACGCGCGGCTGGGCATGGTGTACCGCCAGCTGCAGAAGATGCGCGGGCCGCAGCTCGATGAGATTCGCGAGCACGCGCAGGGACTTCGCACTGGTCTTGACCGGCTCTGAGACCCGTGCAGCGCCTTAGAAATAGCCCTCTCGCTTCTGCTGTTCCAGCGATCCGCCCGCGGCCTGCTCTTGGGTCATGGCACCTGAGGTCGCACGCGACGCCGAGCGATGGCGGGCGCCGCCCGGACGCTTGCGCGCCCGCGACGGGCCGTCGTGTCGGCCTCACGCTGGCCGACCGCGGTGGTCATGCGCGCCTGGCGGCGGCCGCGATGCTCAGCCCGGCCGCCCGGCGCCGCGCACGCGGTAGTTTCGCAGCGTCCTGCGCAACGCCTGCTCCACGTGCGCCCGCAGTTCCGGCGGCGACTCGACGACCACATCTGCACCGAGGCGCATGAGTTCGCGGCTGCCGAACTCGAGCGATTCGAGCGGGAACGTGCAACGTGCCCAGCCGCGACGATCCGCCTCACCCATCGTCCGTGCACCGGCAGCCGCGACGTACGGCCCGAGCAGGTCGAGGAGGAGGGCGCGACCGCGCGCCGACAAGCGGACCGTCGCGCTCATCCGGTAGCTTGCGACCTCAAATTCGCGCGAGGCATGGCTCCAATGCCTCGCCAGATCAAAGCGCGGTGGTCGTGCGTAGGCCTGCTCCGAGATCTCAGCCGCAGAGACGCGCGCGATCCGATAGGTGCGAAGCGACTCGCCCGACTGCGCGACGAGGTACCACACGCCGCCTTTCAGCACGAGGCCGAGCGGGCCGACCGTGCGGGCCGCGCGATGCTCGTCGGTCGCGTAGCGGATCTTGAGAAATCTTGCTGCGCGCACCGCTTGGCTGATCACGGGCAGCAGCGGCACCGGCTCGGCTGTTCGAAACCACCCGGTCGTGTCGAGGTGAATGCGCGCGGCGAGCCGATCCGGATCGACTCCACGCGGCAGCCTGGCAACGAGCTTGGTGCGTGCGGACTCGAGGAGGCCGGCGAGGCCGAGTTCGGCCGCATGCTCGGGCAGCGCGGACAGGAAGAGGGTTTCCAGTTCCGCTTCCGTCAGCGCACCCAGCTGCGCCTTGAAGCCATCGAGAAGCTTGAAGCCGCCGCTACGGCCGCGCTCGGCGACGACGGGGATCCCAGCGGCGCTCAACTCGTCGATATCCCGGTAGATCGTGCGGACCGAAACCTCGAGTTCCGCCGCCACCTGCACCGCCGTAAGCCTGCCGCGGGCGTGCAGGCGCAAGAGCAGCGAGATGAGGCGGCTCGCACGCATCTTTGCGATCTTATCGTAATACATGACATCGGGTGGCATGTATCGGGTGATACAACGTGCTCCGTAGTTCATCGAGGACCGCGCAGTGAATCATCTGGGAGCCGCCGCAGCGTCTGTGCTCGTGGGCGCGCTGCTGTCCTCGCCCGCGGCCGGGGCGGCAAGGCGAGCTTCGGAACCAGGAGTAGAGCAAATGCATGCAGTGCGTGGAGCGTCCGATGCCCATGACTTCGATTTCTTCGTCGGCAGCTGGCGCGTGCACCATCGGCGCCTCAAGGATCGCCTGGCGAATTCGCGCGAGTGGGTCGAGTTCAGCGGAACGACCGTCACCCAGACGTTGCTCGGCGACAGCGGCAACATCGATGACAACGTCCTCGAACTGCCAGGCGACCCCTACCGGGCCGTGACGCTGCGCGCCTTCGATGCCAAGTCGCGGACGTGGTCGATCTGGTGGCTCGACGGCCGATCGGCGGCCGGACCGCTCGATCCGCCGGTGGTCGGCGGGTTCCAGGACGGGGTGGGGACCTTCTACGCAAGCGATACGCTGAATGGAAAGCCGATTCGGGTGCGCTTCATCTGGTCGGGGATAACCGCGTCCGCGTGCCACTGGGAGCAAGCCTTCTCGCCGGACGGTGGGTCGACGTGGGAGACCAACTGGACGATGGATTTCGAGCGTGTGCGGTGACGAATGACGGGTGGCGTGGATCGCCCGCGCGCAGAGGGCACTGATAGGCGGTGCGGCTCCGCGGGAGCCCGGTCGTCGGGCGCGGAGCCGGCGAGGGGCTGACGCCTCTCGGTGTAAGGCGCCTTCGGTCGCCAGTGAACCGGGCAACCACCGGCCACGCGTGGCGGACCGCGCCGCTAGGCCAGGCGCGCGGCCTCGATGGCCGCGATGTCGATCTTCTTCATGCCCATCATCGCGGCGAACACGCGCTTGCGCGCAGCGGCGTCGCTAGCGCCGAGGGCTTTCGTCAGCGCCGTCGGCGTGATCTGCCACGACAGCCCCCACTTGTCCTTGCACCAGCCGCACTGGCTCTCCTTGCCGCCGTTGCCGACGATCGCGTCCCAATAGCGGTCAGTCTCCGCCTGGTCCGCCGTCGCAACCTGGAACGAGAACGCCTCACTGTGCCCGAATACGGGCCCGCCATTGATGCCGATGCAGGCGATGCCGAGCACGCTGAATTCGACCACCATCGCATCCCCTTGCTTGCCGTTCGGATAGTCGCCGGGCGCGCGATGCACGGCGCCGACCGAACTCCCGGGGAAGGTCCTGGCGTAGAACGTCGCCGCTTCCTCGGCAGCGCGGTCAAACCAGAGGCATATCGTAGTCTTGGGTACTCGATCCATGTTCATTCTCCTTTGGGGCCGACGACACCGAACGCGGCGCCCTCTGGGTCCGTGGCGATGACGATCCAGTCGCCGCCTGGCACTACTTGCGGGCCGCGCATGACCTTGCCGCCATTGCGCTCGATCGCCGCCTTCGCCGCCGCAATCGACGCGACGCTGAAATAGAAGAGCCACGCAGCGCCCGGGCTCCCGGCGGGCTGTTGCATGATCGCGCCGATGCGCAGTCCGCCGTGGTCGATGAAGCAGTAATCCCCCATCGCGCCCATCGGCATGACTTCATTGAACGCAAAGCCGAAATGCTTGACGTAGAAAGCCTTGGCGCGCGCGAGGTCGGGGCTCGCGAGCTCGTTCCAGCGCACGCGCTCGGGGGCGGCGACGTCGAATATATCGCTCCTCGCGGCGGGCTTCCCGGGTGGCGGAATCGGATCCATCACGTAGAACGGAGTGCCCATCGGGTCGGTCACCATCGCGATGGCGCCGACCGGCAGGTCCTTCTTCGGCATCAGTGTCCTGCCGCCGTCCGCTTCGATGGCCGCGACCGCCGCATCGACGTTGCGGACGTGCAAATAGCCGAGCCACGTGGGGCGCGCGCCATGCTGGACCATGTCGTGCGTGAGCGTCAGTACGCCGCCGCTGAAACCGCCGTCGCTCCTGCCGATCATCCGGTAGTCCTGCCCGCCGGCCTGCGGGTCGGCGCGATCGGCGATCTTCCAGCCGACAACTGCGCCGTAGAATTTCGCGGCGGCGGTCGCGTCGCTGGTCATCAGCTCGTACCAGATGAAACTTCCCGTCGTGCTCATCGGCGGCTCTCCGTTTGAAACAGCAGCCTTAAATAACTCTTGAGGTGACCGATCGCCTCGATGAGCGGCGCGCGCCCGCCCTCGGCCTTCGACAATACGAAGCCGCCCTGCAGGACGACCTGCGTGTAGATGGCGAGGCTGTCGGCGGTGACGGCAGCGCGTGGCGGGTAGAGTGCGATCGCGGCGCGAAAATCATCGGCCAGCCGGCTGGCGTGGGCCGCGATCGATGCGCCGCAGGCGAGCCGCAGCGCATCGGACGTCGCGAAGATTTCCTGGAGCATCGTACCGGCGAAGCAGGTGAACGATTCGAGTGGGCCGGCGGCGATCGCGGCGCGAAAATCGAGGTAGCCGAAGATCCGCTCGAGCGGGTCGGCGAGCCGTCGGTAGTCGGCGTTCGCGAACAATGGGCCGGTCACCTCGTTCCAGCGCTCGGCCGCGGCGATACCGAGTTCCTCCTTGGTCGCGAAGTGGTGGAAGAACGCGCCCTTCGTGACGCCAGCGGCAGCGCAGAGTTGATCGACGCTCGTCGCCGACCAGCCCTGCTTGCGAACGAGGGTCAGTGCCGCGTCGAGAAGGGCGGTCCTCGCGGGGGCGCGACGGGTTTTCGCGACTGTGGCAGTCGGCGCAGATGACATGAGCGAAATATAACCAACCGGTTGGTATCTTTCAAGGCCGCGCTTTGTGCTGTCGACCCACCGATTGCCGCTGACCGCCTCCGGCGAGCCCGGCGGCGCGGCCCGCGGCGGCGCCTACGCCGCCGAACCGCCTCCACCGAATCGGGCGCGGTAGGCGCTGGCCGCGGCGAGCAGTTCGCCGGCGTCGCACTTGAGGAACGAGGCGGGGACGACGATGGGGCTGCCGTAGCGTCGCCGCGTGGCATTCATCTGCCAGCGCCGAAATGCACTTGCGTCGGCGATCAGTCGCTCGGGTGCCACCACATCAATGACGAGTCCGGAATTGAACGCGTCCGCCTTGAGCGATAGCGACTTCACGTCTACCCAAGGCACGCGACGGACGCTCGCGAGGCCCGCCGCGATTGAGATACCGGCCTCGTCGAGCACGAGCGCCGGGCCCCACCGGAACGCGATCCGCGCCATCGTTGCGATCGAGGATACGAACATGAGCGCGAAAAGCGCCTGCATGACTTCGCCGGTCAGCGAGGGCCCCTGGCCGCGGAGCCACCACAGGCCGCCGCAGCCAATTGCCACGACCGCGGCAAGCCGCGCGACGATCGAGCGGCGGTCGAGCGCGTACTCGCGGCGTCCGGCGAGGCCCGTCGGAGTGGCACCGCGTGCCGCCGCGTCCCCGTCCGTCGAGACGAGGCGCGGCTCTAGGAGGCGTGAGATGCCGCCGGTCAGATAGTCTCCCGTCAAGCCGCCGACCGCGCGCCATAAATAGAAGAACCCGGCGGCAAACCCGATGAGTGGCGGCCCGACGAGTAAGGCGATGCCGAGTCGGCCCTGCGGCGTATAGCGCACGGCTACCGCGAGCCAGGCTACGGCGGCGACCCAGCAGGCAACCATCGCCACGACGTCGAGCACTCGTTGGCGCGGGCGCCGTGGCGCCGCTGCCAGGGCGTCCAGACCGCGAAGTGAAAACGTGAGGAAACAGAGGGCCAGGAACAGCAGCGCGAGTAGGTCATTCGTGAACTTCGAATCGGGCCCCGGCCACCCTTCCGAGAACGCGACGACCACGCCGACGAGGGCTCCGATCCAGGCGCCATACAGCACACGAGTCGCGCGGCGCGATCGGCGATCCTTGCCTGCCAACGTCAGCCCCTCCCGAACGCTCCGCGCGCGGACGCGTCCCTTACTTGTGAAGCACCTCAAGTGCCGCCGCGCTCATTGCGACGATGCCGGTGCGAATCGTCGGCTCCGGCACGGGCGCAAAGAGCGGGGAGTGATTGCTCGGCACTGGGATGCCGGTGCGCTTGGCCTCGGCGAGCGTTTCCGCCGCGATGCCGCCAACCCAGAACATCAGCACCGGGATCTTGCCCTCGAGGCCGAAGCGCCCGAAGTCCTCGCTCGCCATGATGGGCGGCACGTCGCGTACGTTGCCGGCCCCGAGCACCCGCTCAAACACCGGCCGCAGCCGTTCGGTGAGCGCCGGGTCGTTCCTGAGCGCCGGCGCGTACTCGTTCTCGAGCACGCTGACGATCGGGAGACGGTCCTCGGGCATGCCGGCGCCGAGCGCGGCGGCACGGCTGATACGCGCGACCGCCTCGATCATGTGCTGGCGTACCTCGTCCTTGTACGCGCGCAGGTTGAGTTCGAGCTTCACTTCCTCCGGAATGATGTTCCGCTTGGTGCCGCCGTGGATCGTGCCGACGGTCAGAACGGCCTGGTCGAACGGCGAGATCTCGCGCGACACGACCGTCTGCAGCTGCATGATGATGTTCGCAGCGAGCACGATCGGATCCTTGGAGTCCTGCGGTTGCGAACCGTGGCCGCCGACGCCGCGCACCAGCACGTCCATCTGCGTCGAGGTCGCAAGCGCGTAGCCGGGCGTGAGGCCGACGGTGCCCGCCGGCGTCAGCGACATGTCATGCAGGGCAAGGGCGGCGTCCGGCTTCGGGATGCGGTCATAGAGCCCGTCGCGCAGCATCGCGCCCGCCCCGTCGATCGTCTCCTCGGCCGGTTGGCCGAGCAGCACGAGCGTGCCGCTCCAGCGGTCCTTGAGCTTCGCCATGACGCGGGCAACGCCGACGAGCGAGGTCACGTGGATGTCGTGGCCGCACGCGTGCATGACGGGCACGTCAACTCCCGCCTCGTTCTTGCTTCGCTTGGTGCTCGCGTACGGCAGGCCCGTCTTCTCCGCGACCGGGAGTGCGTCCATGTCGGCACGGATCAGCAGCGTCGGTCCCGGGCCGTTCCGCAGGATCCCGACGAGGCCGTAGCCCTTGTAGGTGGGCACGACGTACTTGCCGATGTGCTCGGTCACCTCGTAGCCGGCGGCCCTCAGTTCCGCGGCGAGCTGGGCGGAGGTCTGCGCCTCCTGCCGCGACAGCTCGGGCGCGGCGTGCAGCGCCTTGTAGTACCCGACAAGCCCGGCGACGTCGTGGTCGACGATCCGGGCGACGTCGGCGTCGTTGTCGGCGCCGGCCGCGATCGCGGAGCCCATCGCGACCAGCATCGCGATGAGTGCCGGCAGCAGCCTGCCGGGGCCGTTCCTTCGAGGGAAGCTCGTCATGATCATTCCTTCACGCAGTGGCCGGACACGGCGAGCGCTGCGCCGCGGTGGCAGAGCCTAGCACCTTGGAATGGCACTCGCGTGCGGTGCCCCATGCGGGGCCGGCGCGGGATCCGCGCGCGAACAGCGCCCGATCTACTGCTGCTGCTGTTGCTGGGCCGAAGTTGCGACGGCGACTGCCACGGCCATCTTTTCGCCGCCGCCGCCCTGCCGGACGCCGCGCACGGGCGCCGCGTCGAGGTAGTCGCGGCCAACCGCGAGCCGGCAGTGGCGCTCGCCGGCGAGCGCGTTGTGCGTGAGGTCGATGCTGAGCCAACCGTCCTGCTCGCCGAGCCAGGCATCGGCCCACGCGTGCGTCGCGATGTCGCCACTGTCGCCGGTGTAGAAGTAGCCGCTCACGTACCGGGCCGGCACGCCCGCCGCCCGGCAGCAGGCGATGAAGACGTGCGCCTGGTCCTGGCACACGCCCTGGCCGTGGCCAAGCACGGTCGCCGCGTCGTCATTGACGCTCGTCACGCCGCGCCGGTACTTGACCGTCGTCGAGACGTCGGCCGCGAGGCGCTCGAGCCGGCTGGCGAGCGAGCCGCCGCCGCCAAGGCCCGCGGCCGCGAATGCGCGCACGCGTTCATCGGCGCGGGTCAGCGGTGTCGGCGCGAGGTAGGCCAACGGCGCGAGCGGTCCCTCGTCGTCGAACACGGCGCTCGTGCTCGCGCTCGTGTCGACGATGCCGCTGACGACGATCGCGACGTCGCGGTGCGGCTCCTCGTACGTCAGCAGGTGGGCGACGTTGCCGTGGGCGTCGCTCTGCTCGACGCGCCGGCCGGGCGCGTTGATCCGCCACGACAGCGAGCGCTGGCCAGCGTCGCGGCGCGGCGTCAACCGCAGGCTCTGGATCGAGTACTTGACCGGGTGCTCGTACTGGTAGCGAGTCTCGTGGCGGATGAAGAGCTGCATGATTCGCTCGCCTCAGTTGGGGGAGGGCGGCACGAGGAAGTCCTGCGCGATCCTGACGCCCAAGTCCGCGACGCGCTCGAGGATCCCTTCGAGGAATGCGCCGAGGCCGGGCGCGAGCAACTGCTCGAGCCGGCCGAAGTGAAACGCCGAGTAGAACTGACCGGCACGGCGCTCGGTCTCGGCCGACTGGTCGTTGGCGACGGCCCGCAGGTTCTCGTAGACCTCGTCCGCGCAGCGACTCAGCGAGCGGGGCAGGTCGTCGCGAAGCACCAGGAGCTCCGTCACCCGCCACGGCGTCACCGCGTCGCGGTAGACCTTGCGGTAGACCTCGAAGGCCGACAGCGACCGTAGCAGCAATGTCCACGTGTAGGCGTCGGGCCCGGCGGCCTCATCGACCGGCACGAACCCCGGGCGCGCGCGCGCGAGCAGCATGCGCGCCGTCGCGTCGGCGCCCTCGAGGAAGGTGCCGATGCGCACGAACCGAAACGCCTCGTCGCGCAGCATCGTGCCGAGCGTGACGCCGCGCGACAGGTGCGAGCGGTACCTTACCCATTCGAGGAAGTCGCCGATGTCGTGGTCGGCGTTCGCCGCCTCGTAGCCGCGTACCTCGAGCCAGGTGGAGTTCAGCGTCTCCCACATCTCCGAGGTGATCGTGCCCCGGACGGCGCGCGCGTTCTCGCGCGCCTGCCGCAGGCACGCGACGATGCTGCCGGCATGGTCGCGGTCAAACGCGAGGAACTGGAACGCGCTTGCCGGGCTCACTTCGCTGTGCCGTTCGAGGTAGAGCTCGTAAACGCCGAGCGCCTCGAGCGTTGCGCGCCAGTCGCGCGCGACGACCTCGGGCGCATGCGGCAGGAGCGAGTGCCGGTAGTGGGCATCGAGCGTGCGCGCGAGGCTCTCCGCGCGCTCGATGAAACGCGACATCCAGTAGAGGTGGTCGGCGGTGCGCGCGAGCATCAGTTCTCCAGCACCCAGGTGTCCTTGGTGCCGCCGCCCTGGCTCGAGTTGACGACGAGCGAGCCCGCAACGAGCGCGACGCGGGTGAGCCCGCCCGGCACGATCGTCGTCTCGCGCCCCGAGAGCACGTACGGGCGCAGGTCGATGTGTCGCGGGGCGAGCCCGTTGGCGACGAATGTCGGGCAGGTCGAGAGCGCGAGCGTCGGCTGCGCGATGTAACCGGGGGGGTCGGCGATGATGCGCGCGCGAAACGCATCGAGCTGCGCCCGGCTCGCGGCGGGGCCTATCAGCATGCCGTAGCCGCCGGCGCCGTGGACTTCCTTGACGACGAGCTCGTCGAGGTGCGCGAGCGTGTAGGCGAGGTCGTCGGGGCGCCTCAGCACGTACGTCTCGACGTTCGCGAGCAGTGGCTTCTCGCCGAAATAGAACTCGATCATGTCGGGCACGTACGGGTAGATCGACTTGTCGTCGGCGATCCCGGTGCCGATCGCGTTCGCGACCGTCACGCGGCCGGCGCGATACGCCGATAGCAGTCCCGGCACGCCGAGCATCGAGTCGGGCCGGAATGCGAGCGGGTCGAGGAAGTCGTCGTCGATGCGCCGGTAGATCACATCGACGCGCACGGGGCCGCGCGTGGTGCGCATGTAGACCGCATCGTCGCGCACGAACAGGTCGAGTCCTTCCACGAGCTCGACGCCCATCTGCTGCGCGAGGAACGCGTGTTCGAAATAGGCACTGTTGTGCGCGCCCGCCGTCAGCAGCACGACGGTCGGATCGGTGACGCCGACGGGCGCCACCGAGCGCAGGTTCTCGAGGAGCACGTCCGGGTAGTGCTCGACCGGGGCGATCGAGTGCCGCGCGAAGAGCTCGGGGAACAGCCGCATCATCATCTTGCGGTTCTCGAGCATGTAGGAGACTCCCGAGGGCACTCGCAGGTTGTCCTCGAGCACGTGGAAGTCGCCATCGCCCGCCCGCACGACGTCGATGCCGGCGATGTGTGCGTAGATGCGCCCTGGCACCTCGATGCCCTGCATCTCGGGGCGGTACTGCGCATTGCAGAGGATGAGCTCGGCCGGAATACGCCCCGCGCGCAGGATTTCCTGGCCGTGGTAGACGTCGTTCAGGAACGCGTTCAGTGCCCGCACGCGCTGGCGCAGCCCCTCCTCAAGCATCCGCCACTCGGTCGCGGGCAGGATCCTCGGCACGATGTCGAACGGGATCAGGCGTTCCGCGCCTTCGTTTTCGCCGTGGATCGCGAAGGTGATGCCGACGCGGTGGAAGCGCGAGTCGGCCTCGGCGCGGCGCCGCGCGAGACGGTCTGGCGCCTGGCTGTGCAGCCACGTCCCGTAGCGCCGGTAGTGGGACCGAGGCGTCCCGTCCGGTAGCTGCATCTCGTCGTAGGCGTTTTCGATCATGGACTCACTTCGGACGTCCATGGACTAAAGCGCGGATCGTGCCAGCCGGGCGGTCGTTGACTTTCAGCGACTTGCCCGGGGGCGCGACCACCGGTGCACCCGGTCGGGGCGTCGACACGCACCAAATGAGTGCGCGCGGGCGCCTCGCGCGCCCTCGAGAGGCAATCAGGGGAGGCGCAGCGCCAGCCAGCGCGCGAGGTCGGCGATTTCCGAAGGCATGACCTGATGCTGCATCGGATAGGTGCGCCACTCGACCGGATAGTGGTGCGCCTCGAGCCACGCGCGCGCGGCTTCGCCCATCGGCGGCACGACGACCGGATCGAACGTGCCGTGGCACATGAGAATCGGCAGGTCACGATTCGCAGGCGCAAGCCTGGGCTCGAGCGTCTCGGGCACCGGCAGGTACGTCGAGAGCGCGAGGACGCCTGCGAGTCGTTCACCGTGCGCGAGTGCGGCGTGAAGCGCAACCGCGCCGCCCTGCGAGAAACCAGCGATAACGATTCGGCTCGCCGCGACGCCAAGAGCCTGCTCCGCCACGATGAGGCGCGCGATGCGGGCGACCGACTCATCGAGGCCTGCCGCATCGCCGCGAGCTCCCGTGCCGAGGCTCTTGATGTCGTACCACGCGCGCATCGGGTGGCCGTTATTGATCGTGACCGGCCGCACGGTCGCGTGCGGGAACACGAAGCGGACGTTGAGCGATTCCGGCAGCCGCAATTCCGGGACGATCGGGACGAAATCGTGGCCGTCAGCGCCGAGCCCGTGCAGCCAGATCACGCTCGCGTTCGCGGTAACCGGCGCGAGGGTCACGCCATCGACGGCTTCGATCGTCTTCCATCTCATCACGATACTCCGGGACTCGCGAGGCACTAAGGGCTATAAATCGCCCGCTACGATAGCTGAACGCGTATCGAAGTAGCCCTGGCGGATCGTAGCCAAGGCCCCCGCGGCGTCCGAAGTGGGCGCCGCAGGACGCGCACGCCGGCAGCGGCGGCGGCTCGGCTCGAGCTTGCCATCCGATGGCTCATCCCGTGTACAATGCGCGCCCTCGTGCTCTCTGGCGGCGTTCAAGCAGCCTCCGGAAAGCCTTGAAAATCAATTGATTACGCGCCCGTAGCTCAGCTGGATAGAGTACCTGGCTACGAACCAGGGGGTCGGGAGTTCGAATCTCTCCGGGCGCGCCAACTTACCCGCGGTCAGTTCTGAATATTCGCGCGATCCCCGAAGGTCGCCCGTTGGCGACGACGCCGCCGTTGCGACGTACCGGTTTCATCGTTGGTACGATGGCTGCGCCCGCTGCCATCACCTCCCCGTTCAAGCTATCGCCGGTTGATCGCACGGCGAGCCAGCTCCGCGCAGAAGTGGCTACGGGATTCTCGTTGCTGCTGGACCAGAAGCTGAGATGACCCGGCGCGCGACAGGCGCCGCGCCGCAGCCGCCGCGACTGTCAGTCCCCGGCCATGAGCGGAAGTACGAACATTCAGATTCGAACCGTGAAACCCTCACACACTCGGCGAGAAGCATGCTCCCCGACCGTCGGGCCTTGATCGTACCTATTTTGGACATCCATACTTGATCGGAACAAATTGCCTTGTTGAGCCCGCGTGTTGATCTCTTGCTGCCAATGCCTTTGCCGCGATTTGGGAACCTTCCAATGTCTTCCCAATGCGATTGAGCGCTACGGCGTACTCATCCAGCGCGTCGGAATACGCCAAAGGATCTGAATTATTCGCACCTAATCTTTCGACGATCGGCACGCCAAGCGAATAGTATTTGGCGGAGCTGGCATAATTTCCCTGATCAAAGTACAAGCGCGCCAGTTCGAACATGCGCATCGATGATATGCCGCTCTCTGGTCCCGTTACTCCCTTCTCCAGTTCGAGCGCTTCTAGCAGGTATTTCTCCGCGTCGTCCAGGTGGCACGCATAACCGGAGTTCCGTGCGTAGTTGTAGGTCAACATTGAAAGCGTCGCGCCATCAGCGCCCGCGCGCCGGGCTCGCATTAGCGTCTGCGCATATTGATTGCGAGCCGAATCGTAGTCGCCGGCACGTTCAAATTTCTGCGCCGCCTCGTAATGATACTCGGCCTCCTTTTCTAAGAGTGGGCCCATGCAGCCATTCAAATACATGACGCCCAGAGCGAGTCCGAAAAGGCGAGTCACGCAAATGACCATATGGAGTCTCCGTTTTACCGATCGATCAATGCCAACAATGCATCCGAAAGATCTCACTTGCCCGACGTGGCCAAAGTGCCAGACATCTTCTCGCGCCTTGAACGCGATGCCTGCCGGGAGGCCGACAGTCGCCACTGCATGGTTAGAGTTACTAGCGGGCATGGCCCGGACGCGCCTCCAGCGAGCCGACGGCGACGTCGACTTCGACGCGAGAATCGGACGCTGTCGATGCGGTGCAAGCAGGGGGACGACGCCCGATTGCTTCGGGTGACCTCCGCGTGCTCAGTGGTAATCATCTTCACGCTGGTGCCTTACCGCGAGCACGGTGACGGTACGCGCGTCGTCAATCTCGAACAGCGCCACATACCCCGATCGGCCGAAGGGAATGACGATCTCGCGGATTCGCGGATTGTCGGCAAGATGCGCTTTCCGACACGAGAATGGGGAATGTGCCAACAGTTGGAAGGAGCGCTCAATCGCCTGCAGTGCGCGCTCGGCGGCATCGAGATCTAGCGATAGCAGAAAATCGTACAGTCGATCAAGATCGGCGTTTGCTTCCGGTGTGAGGCGAACCCGGTAGATCACCCGGGCGTGCGTCGTGCGCGGTCGAGTCGCTTTCGCAACCCGGCTACGACTTTGCGAACGGACACGTATCGCCCGGTCGATCGAGCCTGCTCGGCGCTCGTTAAGCCACGTGCGAGGAAGTCCCGCTGCGATTTCCTAAAATCGATGCTTCGCGAAACGGCGTCCAGTACGAACGCCGACAGGGTTTCGCCGGGAGCCAGCACGCTCTCGGCATCGGCGCGCAGTTCCTCTGACACCCGCAGTGGCGGCAACGTTCGAGATCGGTCGGCGGACATTGGCGGCTCCCCGTGCATCGCAAGTGCGATACAAAATACGCTGCGATGTCGGGAGAGGCAAGCGCGATAATCGTCCAATTTAATATCAATTCGCGCGACGCGACGCGACGCTCCGTGCCGCTTCCAACCACGCTCAGCGGCCCTTGCCCGCTACCGCCAACGGCGTGTCACAGGTCGGTCAGCCGCTGAATATTGCAGCGCTGGTTCTCGGCAAATCCTCCTTAGAGCCGACTAACCGGCGGAAATATTCAGAGCCTCGGAGTCATAAAGTAATTATAGATCATAAGCTTATAGGTGAGCGAAGGCCTGTCTACGAACCAGCGGATCGGGAGTTCGAATCTCTCCGGGCGCCAATTTCATACGCGTTGGGCGCAGGCGCCGATCCGTTTGGCGTAGGTCGCGAGCGGCAACCGACGCTACCGCCCGCGTTAGTGCGCGCGCCGCGCGCCGCTGACGCAATTCAGACTGTCGACGTCGCCGGCCAATTGGAGGCCGTCCGCACTTGGCTTGGGGCGAGTCTCGCGGTTCGCGACGACGCGCTGGCGCTTACCTCGGAAAGATGACAGGGAGGGCGGCGTCTGCGGTGAACAAGCAGCGGGCGCTATGGCCGCAGAATGGTACGACGAGTACTTTGTGATGCGCACCGTGCATTTCGTTCATGTATTTGGCAAATGCGAGGCCGCGGGCTAGGCGCGTTGGTCCTTGCGCCATGGCCGGGCAGGACGCGTCGAATATGCCGGAAGGCAGGATGTCCGACTCGCCTAGCAGATACGTGACAGGTCGCCCCGCGGCTTGCTTTCTGATTTGATCATCGGACAATCGCGCCATGTAGCCGCTCCGATTGTTGAGGCCGTACGGCCAGTCGTTGAAGCCGGTGCAATTCTTGGCGTCGGAGAAGGCTTCGAACGGTGGCGGCGGATCGGTTGGCGGCGGTGCGCGAAATCCCGGCGCGATCGCCGAAATGTTTTCCGGCAAGGCACTCGCGGTCGGTCGCGACCCGCTTAAGTACGCATAGGACGAAGGGTTCGCGACCACGTAGGAAATCGTTGTTCCGGGCGAGTCTTGCATCGCGCCGACCATTTCATAGCGACCGACGAACTGCCCGCCCGCGGAATGCCCAGCCACGACGACGACATGCAGGTTGGGGAAGAGCCGTTTGTTTGCCAGTCGGCGAACAATCTCATCCATGAAATCAAAGGACGACAACTTAGCGTCGGCGGTATCAGGTCCACCGGAGCGCCATGTGTCCGGTCGCTGATTCTCGCAAAACCAGTTCGCTTCCGCAGGCACCAGAACATCGGTGCAGTGGCCGCCCTCGTTGCCGGGAGCGGCGCTATTCGAGGCGAACCGGGGAGCGACAATGACCGTATCTTCCATCGCGCCATCGAGGAACGCCGCAGCCAGTGCAGTGCGGAAGTGATGGTTGGCATCCCGATTGATGCCGTGCACGAGGATCAACGCCCGTCTAACGCGCGGGTTCCTCGCCGTTAGTGAATAGGTTCGGTAGATCTGGATACGCGCGGTATGTCCTGGAACTTCAATCCATTCGCTGCACCCCGGAAGCGCCGAGGTGCACGGCGTAACGGACGCCATCGCGGTCGCGAGAATCAGCGCGTGTAGCATTGCGTCGCAATCTACATCAACCCTATCCCCGCTGTCCCGTCGCGATCCGCTGCACATTGATTTGCAGCGATTACCGGCGCCGGTTGAGCTGCCCATCGCGGTTCGCGCAGCGATCGCCGTCCAGCCAGCGCAGTTGACCGGGCTCGCGACCGGTCCGCCCGTCACGCCGATCGGCTTTCGGTAGAACCCTGTTGGACCTTTGGCGGCCATTTGCGCGCGTGCCAGAGATCGTAGTTGGTCTGAATGCCGAGCCACATCTTCGACGTCAGGTCTCACGAATCGAAGGGTACTCGCCAGTTCCCATTGGCGGGGATCGAGTGAAAGCCCTTCAGCTCGCAAGTGAGCGGATGGAGTCGCCGTCCCGGGGCGGCGAGATCGCCGGCCTTCGTTTCGCCTCCAGCGCCGCCAGTTGCAGCCGCAATGTCGGCTCGTGTCGCCGCCGGATCGCGGCCGCAGTCAGGGGCGCGGAGGCATCTCCGGGAATCCTGGAATGTTCTCGCTTGGCTGATCCCACGTCTGTGCTCGGCTCGTGTAAATACTCATCCCCGGCGTGATCTGCGACGGATTGTCCAAGGTGCCAGCGCGCAGCAGCGTCATGCCGGCGATCGCTCGCGGTCGTGAGAGGAGTGTCGAACCGCATTTGGAACAGAAGGTCCGCTCGGTCGGTTGTCCGCTAGCGCCGAGCTTGCTGAACATGCTGGTCGGACCCGTGATCTTGACGGTGGAGTCAGGCACCGCCGCGATCGTCAGATGTCCGCCGCCCGTCTCCTTCTGGCAGTCGGTGCAGTAGCAATGGCCACTGAACACTGGCTCTGCGCTTGCTTCGTACCGAACGGCTCCACAAAGACAGCTTCCGGTTAACGGCATGTTGGCTCTCCCCACGGGTTGATCGTCCATGACTAGCGTATCCGCTGCCGCCGCGAATGAAAACGCCCTAACTTGGGGCTATCGGTGGGATCCGAGGCGAACCGAAGCTGCGGCCGATCTGGCGGCCGCAGTTGACCGGCCTGACTCGCCGGTCGTGCCGGGAGCCGCTCGTCGCGCTTTCGGATGACCCACGATCGGACCAGAGTGTGGTGAGCGTCCCTCGGGTCGCGGCGGGCCCGTCCTAAGTTAGGCCGCGATTCGGCCGATGCGTCGCTGGTCCGGCGGCTGATCGCGTCGCATCATGAAAGTACCCCGTGACTACGCACGGGACATTGGCATGTCCGCCACCGGTCCGGGTGTCGTTGCTTGCCGATCACCGCGTTGAATTCGCACGCTCGCCGCCAGGCGAAATCCGCGCCGACGTCGAACTCACGGCGTCACGATCTGGGCGACGTATGTCAGCTGATTCGAAGCGAGAATCATCAAAGCTGGCACGACAAGTGCCGGGTGAAATCGATGATGACGCCAGCTGTCCAGGAGAACGCAGGCGATTGCGCTCGCGTACATCAGCCCGAGCACGGCGATCTCGACGTTGTCGTGCGTAAAGTACGCGACGAGGAGTCCAAATGCCGGCGGAAGCAAGCTAATACCGGCACCGAGCATCAGGCGCTTACGGGACTCGGGGCGCCGACGATTGGCTAGAGCCGCTATCACCAGGCAGGCGAACACCAGAAGACTGATTCCATCGAAAGCGACGAAGAGTTCAGCGAAAACCTTGGCACCGGCTCCTGGCTGCTGGCGCTGAATCGAGCCGGCGATCGTGTAGACGCTGAGCGCAAACACAACGGCCGCTAGTCCCGCTCCGGCAATTCCGAGTCCGCGATGTAGATCGACACGGTGCTTTGCGACGAGCAGAGCTTGAATCACGAAGAGCACGATCCAAGCCGTCATCACCAGGCCATGAACGTGCACCATGGGGGTGATCGCTCGCGTACCGATCCACGCTCTGAGGTAGTAGTTGCGCGCAAACCCGGCAAACCCGGCAAACACCGCCACCGCAATCGCGATCGCGGCACCGAGAAACAGGCTTCCGCCGGCTCGCCCTGAAGCAGTGGACACTCGCTATCTCCCGCCGGTCGATAGGTGGGCTGCGCGCGAGTTGGACCGGCGCCTCGAGACGGCCGGGCCAGGTCCTTTCCCGTCCGTATCTTGGCGGAAACCGGACCGATTGCAATGGGAGCGACGGGCCCCTGTTGTGTTCCGACTGCATCTGTCGCGAGTGGACCTCGGTAGGCCGGATCGCGACTTGGCAAGTGCGAGCGGCGAGTAACCGAAGTGGGACCCGAACGGAGTATTCCGGGCCTGCGAATCAACGGGGCGGAATATCAAACCTCAGCCGACGCCCCGTCCCGGTTCCTGTCGAGCCAAGCCCTCGAATCGTCCAGCCTTCCGGCGTGCGGTCTGAGCGTTCGCCCCGCGCCGCGAGGCTGTGCGCTAAGGCACGTGGCGCTTTGTCCGAACACGCGGGGCCCCTATACTCGGGCATGGTCAATCGCCTGCTCCTGGTCCTCGCGGCCCTGCTGATCGCCCTCGGAGCGCTTTGGGCGCTGCAGGGTGCCGGAGTCGTCCACCTCAAACCGGTCTTGTGCGTCGCGGATTGCGCAGAGTTGCAGGGGGAATCCACGCAGTGGCTGGCGACCGGGCTCGGCACCATCGTGGCCGGCGCAGCCATCGGGTACTTCGCCCGCCGGCGGGCACGGGACGCGCGGACCTCGTCCTAGCAGTCCGTGCGGGCGACCGACGCACGCGGCCGACCGTACCCATGGCGGGGACTCGCGCGGCTAGCGTCTCACTCGCGACAGCGAGTCCGCTACGACCCAGGCGGCGCCCGCGAGGGCGAGATTCAAGGCGTTTTCGCTCCAGATTGTCCGGCTGGACGGATCGGCGAGGAGCATCGGCAGGTGCACGAGCGCGGCGAAGGTTACGAACATGGCGGTGAGCAGGACCGCGGCGAGGCGGGCCTGAATGCCCGTCAGGATAGCGATGCCCGCCGCGATGTGAAACACGCCGGTCGCGTAGGCCCAGAATTCCGGTGTCGGCGGCAGCCATTTCGGGACCATCGGAACGGTGAAGTTCATATAGACGAAATGCGCCCCGCCGAATAGAAGCGCACAGACGCCGAACGCGAGTTGACCGACTCGGCGGACCCGTTGCAACCGCGCCGCATCGAGCCTGGCGCCGCTGGCGTAGACGATGAGTGCGCCAGCGGCGATCGCCAGCTGTTCGGCGAGGCCGCTGTAGGCGCCGAACTCAGCGTAGTGCCGAACGATCACCCGGCCGTTCAGCAGGACGACAACGACGACCCCGAAATAGGCGACGAGCGCGCCGGCGCCCCACTTCAAGGTCCGCCGCCACTCGATGGCGGCGCCGGCGACCAGCATGAAGAGTGCGACGGCGTAGGCGAGCGCCATCCGGCCGGGAATGCCGGTGGGCACGGGCTGCCCCGGGTCGAAGTCGCCCCACGCGAGGGAGACGGCACCGAGCGCCATCACGCCGAGGCCATAGACCCGCCAGCCACCGGTCGTCATCGGCTTTCCCCCACCATGATTATCCCGTCTCGAGTTGCATACGCTCGACCAGGTCGACGATCAGGGCAGGCAGCATGGTTCATCGAACACGCTCAATTACGGTGCGGAAGATCCTTGCCGGCGAGTGCCCGGACGCGGGTGTCCAGCACCTCAAGCATGCGGCCCGGCGCCCCGATCGTCGGCAGGTGCGCGCACCCCCGTAAGCCGACGACAGGTTTCGACCGCGCCAACCCGCGTCGAATCAGCAGTCCCCGAGTCGGCGGCCCACCAGCGTGCTCTTCAGTTCCACCATCTTGCCGTCGATTGAGCTCGACGTCGTGAGCGTACCCCGGAGCGCCGTTGCCGAGAATGTCACTTCGCCCGTCGTCTTCAACTCGAGCGTGCCCGAGCATTGCATCGCGAAGTGAAACTTCTGTCCGACGTAGCTCTTTTCAGAGTAGTTGCAGCCGCTCGCTCCGCCGCTCGCGATCGGCGCGAGCAGCTTGCTCGGGTCCCGAGTGTCGGACTTCGAGACGCACTGGTTGACCGTGATGGGCCCCGTCTGAAAACCCGGCTCCGCATCCACCTTTGCTTCGAGCGACAGTTCCCATAGGCCGGGTGCCAGGTCTTCGGCCCGGGCCACGCCCGCCAGCACGAAGATGCAAAGTCCGAGAGCAAGGATTCGATTGCGCATGGGCAGGACCTCTCGTCGGGGATCGGGCCATCAGCCGTCGTCATCGGCGCCGTCGCGAGCTCGCGCCCGGACTACGCCGTCAACTTGATTGTCCGTGCAATTCTGCGCCACCGCTCGCTCGCTCGCAGCTCTTTGCACGCGACGAAGCGAAGGTAGATCATCATCGCGAAATCACGCTGGTCGATCGCCTTTTCCACCCAATCGGCGCCCGGTTCGACCTCGCCGCCGAGGAGGAAGTAGATTGCCCGAACTCGAGCATCGCCGTACGCCCGGCCGTCGCCGAGCTTGCCAAGCAGCGACTGCGATTCGACCTCCTCGCCATTGCGCCTGAGGAGCGCGGCGAGCACCGCGATCGCGTCCGGATACCAGGGCGCCGTCGCATGGGCGCGCCGCGCAATGGCGAGCGCCCGCGACAGGTCGCCCTGATCGGCGTAGATCATCGACATTGAAACGAGTGCCACGACCTGGTGCTCGTCGAGCTCCAGGACCTTGTGCAATTGCTCGAGGGCCTCGGATGGGCGGCCCGCCGCCTGCAGGTAGGCGTGCAGGTTCATCCGTGACCAGACCTCGAGCGGGTCTTCCTGCACGGCGCGTCGGGCGAGTTCGACCGCGGCCAGCGCGTTGCCACGCAGGAACTGAAACCCCGCGTACATCGGCCGGTTGAGTGCGAAATTCGCCTGCTTCGCGAGCGGCGCGTCGAAGTACCGCTCCGCCGCCTCCCAGTCGAAGTCGTACATCGCTGCCAAGTATCCAAGCAACGCGTGCGCATCCGCGAGCCCAGGGTCGATCGCAAGCGCCCGCCGGGCTTCCGCACGCGCCGCTGGTACCGCCTCGTGCGCCGGGCACCGACCGAAGGTCGCCTGCATCAACCAGTAGTAGCCCAGGCCCACGTGCGCGAGAGCGAAGTTCGGGTCAAGCTCGCTCGCCTGCTCGTAACATCGCCGGGCGAGCTCGAGTGCTTCCGGCGTCACCTTGGCCTGCACGTGCCGCGCCTTCAGAAAGACCTCGTAGGCTGCGAATTTCGGCAGGTAACGCGGCTGCGCCGCGTTCCCCGATAGCTTAACCCGCAGCGTGCCGACGATCGCCGCGGATATCTCGTCCTGCACCGCGAATATGTCGCTGATTTCGCGGTCGTAGCGCTCCGACCAGAGATGGGTCCCATCGGCCGCGTGGATAAGCTGCCCCGTGATTCGCAGTCGATTGCCCGCGCGCCGCACGCTGCCCTCCAGCACGTGCGTGACACCAAGTGCGGTCGCGATGCCGCGAATGTCCTGCTCCTTGCCGCGGAACGCGAACGCCGAGGTTCGCGCAATCACCTTGAGGCCCGGCGTCTGCGCCAGCAGGTTGATGATTTCCTCCGCGAGCCCATCGGAGAAGTATTCCTGGTCAGGCTCTGCGCTCATGTTCGCGAAGGGCAGTACCGCGATCGAGTTCGCCGCGAGCGCGCCGCCCGCCGTCGCCATCGGATCCGTGGCCGGTACGCCGCCGGAGCGGCCGGGACCCGAGGCGCAGCCGACGACGTGCTGCACGGCATCGACCAAGCGCGGCAACGCCGCCGTCGCACCCGAGGCACTCGCGTCGAGCCAGTGCGAAGCGTTCAGAAAGTATTCGAGTGCGGGCGGCATCGACGCGCGGTCGATCCGGAACGACACGATGGGGTGACGCTTCGACGTCGCGCGCTCTATCTCCCTCAGCACGTGCGGCGATGTGGCGGCGTGCTGAGACAAGACCAGCAGGCACACCGTCGCGCCATCGATCGCGCGTACGATCGCCTCGGCGTAGAACTCGCCGGGCACGACGTCCCGAGCCGCGATCCAGCAGGTGAGCCCGGCTCGCTCGAGGGCCTCCACGACCGCATCGCCTGCGGCCGCATCCTGCGACGCGTAGCTGACGAAGACCGTGCGGGAAAGTGGCCCCGCCTGCCCGATGCCGCCGCCTGTCATGCCTGATGCAACTTGTTTTGCCTGAGGCGATGGTCGCGGAAGGCTCCCGGATTCGCAACCACGTGGGACTCCGCCGCTCCCGAGTGGCTGCCACGCTATTACGGGCAGCTCGCCGGGCGGCCGAACGGCGGGGGTCGGCCGGCTCCGGGCAGGCTTGCCGACGGCGTGTACTGCCTCGAGCGATGGTCGTACGATCGGCCTGTTCGCCGAGCTTGCGTGCCGGAGCGCCACTGCCATGAAGACTCTTCTCGCGGTCGCCGTCCTCACCGTTGCCGCGCCCGTTTTCGCCGAGGCGCCGCCAGCCGGTCTCGTCACGCAGGTCCTCGAGCCCACTGGCGGCAAGATCCTCCGTCCGGCGGACTGGTTCTACGCGGAGGGGCACCGCGGGCCGGCCTTCATGTGGACGTTGTCGCGCGAGGACACCAACGGCCAGAAGCCCTATACGACCGGCGTTCGCATCCAGACCTTCATGGGCGTCGAGAAGGGCACGGGAAAGACGCCCAAGCAGTTCATCGCCGACTTCATCGCCCAACGCTCGAAGGAGGCGACGAAAGTGGTGAAAACCTGCGCGGAGCAGGACCAGGGGCTCTTCGTCCGAAAGTGCCTCGAGACGGAAGAGGGAGCATTTCACGTTCTCTATTCAGTATTCTGGGGCCGCGATCGCCTTGACGTCGCGGTCGTCTCGATCGCCGGCACGACGAGAGAGCTCTGGGAGACCTACGCCGCCACATTCGACAGGATGGGCGCCTTCGAGATAATCGATATGACGCGCTTCGAGTAATGATCGACGTCCCACGATCGGGATCTGGCGTCACCGCCGTTCGCGTCGAACCGCCGGCCGCCCACCTTGGCGAGCCGCCGTGCGTCACCTGAATGAAGCATCCGATGAATTTGCTGCAGCAGAAGCCAGTGCTCGCTGCAGTTAGGTCGAAGTGAGCGGCACCGGCATGTACCGCTAGGTCGAAGCGGGCAGTGGACGAATCTGCCTGGAGTACCGCGATGAAGACACTGATACTCGCCGCGCTTTGCACCCTGTCGTTCGCATGCTCGGCGGCGGCAGCACCGACCCCGGCCGAGCGGACCGAGGCCTTCCTCGCGGCGGTCGCGGGAAGTGATCCCGACAAGGCGTTCGATGAACTCTTCGTCGAAAGCGGCATCGCCGAGCGCAAGCCCGAGGCAGTGGCGACGCTCAAGAGCCAGGCGCGAGCCGCAATCGAGCTCTACGGCAAGCCCATCGGCTTCGAGAAGATCCGCGAAGAGGACTTCACGCCCTCGCTCAAGCGCCTCGTCTACCTGCAGAAGTTCGCGAAGTACCCGGTCGTGTGGGAGCTTTACTTCTACAAGGCGGCGAGCACATGGACGCTGAACCAGATCGTGTTCAACGACCAGGTTGGCGGGCTCGTCGGCGCGAAGCGATGACCCGCGTTCGAGGGCGGGCTAGCTCGCGAGGGTCGGTACCTGCAGCAGCGCCTTCATCTGGACGGTCGCCGGATCGAAGATAGCGACGAGCGGCTCGCCCCGGCCGGTCATGATCATCGTGATCGGCGCGTCGGGCGAATAGCCGAGTTCCCGCATGTGCGCCTTGATGTACGCGATCTGGCGGCCGGATACGTTGGTGAGCTTGTCGGCGGCCTTAAGCTGCTTGCGCAACTCAGGTAGTCCATCGCGCCAGGGCTTGAAGAGGCGCGGCATGTCGACCACGTCCGCGGCGCCCGTGGCGGCCGCATCGAAGATCGCCTTGGCCTCCTTGGGGTCAGCCGGGTACGGGGCCCAGACCCAACGGGGGCGGCTGTACCAGTGGGGCACGAACTGCGGGTTCTGCTTGGCAGCGAGGGCAATCTCGGCGGCGTCGATCTCAAATGCGCGGACGACCTCGAGCCGGTCGAGGGAGAACGTATAGAAGAGTGGCCGGCCGCTCCACAGCGTCGCCGAACCGTAGGCGAGCGCGGCGAGCTGCGCGGCCGCAATGATCGCGATGTCGCGCGCAAGTTCGCGACGCGGTTTCTTGGGGTTCGCGATCACGAGGGTGAGCAGCGGACCGAGCGCGAGGTCGACGGTTGCAAGTAGCGCCGACACGGAAACGACTGCCGTCAGGTACCAGCCGGGCCACTGGTACCAGCCGAGGTAGAGGCCGCCGAGCACGAGCGTGAGCACGCAGGCGCTGCCGAGCAGGTGGAAACCAAATGCCTTCAGGCGGAATCTCATGTCATCTCCGGCGACGCGGCATTCCCTCAGCCGCAGCGCCAACAATTTACTCAATCGAGCCCTTGGCGCAAATCGAGCCGGTCTCATCCTTTTCGGATCGAGGGTCAATGTCGGCCGCCGCACGCGGAGCGCGACGATCGGGCAGCGCCCGCCGCGGCGGCGGCTAGCGAGTGCGGCGCGGGCTCCCCTTGGGTGCGGTGGGCACGCGCGCGAGGTACGCATCCGGCCGGTCGGGGGTCTGCTCCCAGAAGCGCTGGTAGTCACCGATCCACTCGGCGACCGCGCGCAGCGGGGTGGCCTCCAGCCGGCACGGCCGCCATTGTGCTTCGCGGCCGCGCGTGATGAGGCCGGCGCGCTCAAGCACCCGCAGGTGCTTGCTAACGGCCGGCGCACTCATTTCGAACGGCAAGGCGAGCGACTTCACCGACGTCGCGCCCGACTGCAAGCTCGCCAGGATTGCGCGCCGGGTCGGATCCGCGAGGGCGGAGAGCGTGCGGCTCAGGGGGTCCGCGGCCATAAAATACCAAATGGTTAATTAACCAATCGGTAACTTAGTGGAACGGCCGGGTCAGGTCAACGGCGCGGGCGTTGGTTGCGGCGCACGCCCGCCCGGTCAACCGGGCGCGCCTCGCGCCGCGGCGCTGCCCGCCGGTATCATGCCGCCGGCCGTTCAAGCGGCAAGTCGACTCGCCGCCACCTCGCGCGGCGAGCGAACAAGAGGGGGACGACGTGACCGCGGCAAAACAACTGGCGCACCGATGGGTCGATGACAACCGCGGTGCATTGTCCGAATGGCACCGGATCATCTGGGACTTCGCCGAGCCCGCGTGGCGCGAATACCGTTCCGCCGCCTGGTTCGTCGACCGCTTGCGCCGGGAAGGGTTCGAAGTGGAAGCCGGGAGCGCCGGCATGCCGACCGCCTTCGCCGCGCGCTGGTCGAACGGCGCGGGCCCCACCGTTGCGGGCTACGCCGAATACGACGCCGTGCCCGGCAACTGCCAGGCGGCGACGACACGGCGCGAGCCGCGCCCGGGCCTGAGCGAATTCGCGGCCGGCCACACCGACCCCCACTCGGCGCTCGGCATCGGCGCGCTCGCCGGGCTCCTGGCCACCAAGCACGCGATGACTACGGCCGGAATCGGCGGAACACTGAAGTTCTTCGGGGAACCGGCCGAGAAGGTGCAGGGCTCGAAGCTCGTGCACGGGCTGCGTGGCTACTACGACGGGCTCGATGCGATCATCAGCTATCACCCGTTCTACATGCTGCCGCTCTGCAACACGACGCGCTGGGACACGCATTGCGGCGCCTACGCGAGCCGCATCTACTCATTCATCTGCGAGGACCCAGAGACCTGGCCCGCCGCCGCGAGCGACAGCCCCATCGCCGCGGCGCACTCCGCCGCCCGCGCGCCCGGCGCGAACGTTGCGCTCTTCATGATGTACTCGCTCACCAAGGCAACCACCGAGTCGATGCTCGCTCACTCGGGTGGCTGGTCGCTGAATGAGGCGATCCTGACCGCGGGACAGGCGACGGCCGACAATCTCCCCGCGCACATCGCCCAGATCAACTACGCGTGGCGCACCCCCGAGATCCGCATGGCCGATGCGATCCTCGAGGTGCTCGACCGCAACGCCGAACTCGCCGCCGCGGCGGGCCACTGTCGCCTGGTGAAGCGCTGGGTGTCGCGGACCCGGCCGGGCGTGCCGAACAAGGCGCTCGCCGAGCTCACCTACCGGAACCTCGCAGTCGTCGGCGCGCCGCGCTACGGGGCGGAGGCCATCGCGATCGCGCGCGAGCTGCAGCGGAACCTCGGACTCGCGCCGATGGAGCAGCCCTTCCTCGCCGCCTGCGAATCCCTGATCGAACCCGCTGCGGCGGAAGCGAAGCTCCGCGAGCAGATGCCGGGCTGGCAGACCCACTGGACGAGCGACGACTACGTCGAGATGAGCTGGTACGCGCCGACCGTGCGGCTCTACATCGCCCGGCCCATGCTGGCCGTGCCGCCGGGCTACGGTGGCTACCCGGCGTGGGTCGCCAATGCGCTCGGCGGCATCGCCGCCTGCATCGATCCGACCGTCGAGGTCGCCGGCAAGACCATCGCGGGCACGATGCTCGACTTGCTCTCGCGCCCCGATACACTAGCCGCCGCGCGCGCCGAGTTCGAGGAGCGCGCGCGGGGCGCACGCTTCATTGCGCCGCTGCTGCCGGAGGATTTCATGCCGCCGATCGACTACCGGTGGCCGGAGTACGCGACGACGGCGCGAGGCTACGAGTGGTGGATCCCGGCGTCCAGCGAACTCGCACCGCCGCGCTGACCGGCCGGCGCCTGCGCGGGATCCGAGACCCTGCTTGCCGATGACTGTCGTTTCCCTGATCCTATTTTAGGAGCACCGTCGATGCGCCACGCGTTCCTGACCTTACTAGTCCTCGTCGTCCTCTCAACCGCGACCGCGCATGCCGACACCGTCGTCGTGACGGCCGATCGAATGGTCGACGTGCTTGCGGGGCGCGCGGTCGCAAAGCCGCAGATCACGATCACCGACGGGCGGATCGTCGCTGTCGGGACGCAGGGGGCCCCCATTCCGGCGGGCGCGCGCCACCTCGACCTGCCCGGCATCACGCTCCTGCCCGGGCTCATCGACATGCACGTCCACCTGACTGGCGATCCGCACTACAGCGGCTACCGCGGCCTTGAGTTCACCGACGGGTTCTGGACGGTCGTCGGCGTCGCGAACGCGAAGCGTACGCTCGAGGCGGGCTTCACGACGGTGCGCAACGTGGGCTCGGCGGACTATGCGGACGTGGCGCTCAAGCAGGGCATCGAACAGGGGTTCGTGCCGGGTCCGCGCATCGTGCCGGCAACCTACGCGATCGGCGCGACCGGTGGGCACTGCGATGCGACCGAATTTCCGCCGTCGATCTCGGTGCCCTCGCCCGCGGTCGCAAACGGCCCCGAGGAGATCCGTGCCACGGTCCGCAAGCTGCGCAAGTACGGCGCCGAGGTCATCAAGTTCTGTGGCACCGGCGGCGTCCTCTCGAAGACCGACACCGTCGGTGGCCAGCAGTACTCGCTCGCCGAGATGACCGCGCTGGTCGATGAGGCGCACCAGCTCGGCCTGAAGGTCGCCGTGCACGCGCACGGCACGAGCGGCATCAAGGATGCGATCCGCGCCGGTGCCGACACGATCGAGCACGCGAGCCTCGCGGACGAGGAAGCCTTCCAGCTCGCCAAGCAGCACGGCACCTACTTCTCCATGGACATCTACAACGACGACTACATCCTCGCGGAGGGCGCCAAGAACGGCCTTTTCCAGGAGTCGCTCGACAAGGAAAAGCAGATTGGCCGCCGCCAGCGCGAGACGTTCAAGGCCGCGACCGCGGCGGGGGTCAGGATGATTTTCGGCACCGACGGCGGCGTCTATCCGAACGGTGACAATGCCAAGCAGTTCGCGACGATGGTCGCCTGGGGCATGACACCAATCCAGGCGATCCGCGCGGCGACCGTGACGGCCGCCGAGGCGCTCGGCCGCTCGAGTGACGTCGGCGCCATCGCCGCTGGACGCTACGGCGACCTCATCGGCGTCAGCGGCGATCCGCTCAGCGACGTCGTGCGCCTGCAGAGCGTCGAGTTCGTCATGAAGGGCGGCGCGGTCGTCAAGGCACTGCCCGCCGCCCGCTAACTGCAGGGTTCGAGCTCGACGCGTGCGCCAGAACATCCTGATCACGGGTGCGAGCACCGGCCTCGGTCGCGGCATGGCGCTCGAATTCGCCGCGCGCGGCCGGAACCCCGCGCTGTGCGCGCGGCGCCTGCCGCTCCTCGAGGGGCTGCGTGCCGAGGTCAACGCGCGTCATCCGGACGTGACGGTCGCGGTACGCGCGCTCGACGTCAACGACCACGCGGCGGTGTTCCGGGTATTCCGGGAACTGCGCGATGAGCTTGGCACCCTCGACCGGATCATCGTGAACGCCGGCATCGGCCGCGGCGCTTCGCTCGGCACTGGCTACTTCGATGCCAACTGCGCGACCGCGCAGACGAACTTCGTCGGCGCCCTCGCGCAGTGCGAGGCGGCGCTCGAAATCCTGAGGAGCGAGAACGCGGGGCATCTCGTGACGATCGCCTCCGTCGCCGCGATCCGCGGCCTGCCGCGCGCCCAGACCGTCTACGCGGCGACGAAGGCTGGCCTCGCCGCGCTCACCGAGGGCATTCGCGCCGACGTCTGGAACTCGCCGATCCGCGTATCGGCGATCTATCCCGGCTACATCCAGTCCGACATCGGCGGATCCGGTCCAAGAAAGCGTCCGTTCATCGTCGACACCGAGACCGGCTGCCGCGCGCTTGTGCGCTCGATTGAGCGCGAGCGGCCTCGCGCCTACGTGCCGTGGTGGCCGTGGGCGCCGATTGCGCTGCTCATGCGCGTCGTGCCGCTCGGGCTCCTGGTCAAGGCGCTCTAGGTTCTCCGTGCTGGAGCTTGGCTGCCCGGACCTGGCCTCGGACCCCGCGAGCGTGCGGGTCGCCAAGGACGAGGTGGTGGGCGTCACGTTCGCCGATCGCGCCGGCAGCGTCGCGAGCGCGGTCGGTCCCAATCACTACGCGGCGGGCGATGCGATCATCGAGGGCTCGACCGGCGACCGGTGGTGCGTGTCGCGCGACCGGTTCGAGGCGAAGTACCGGCCGTGCGAGGGCACCGTTGCCGGGCGCGACGGCCGCTACCGGAACCTGCCGAGCACCGTCATCGCGAAGCGGATCGGCGAGCCGTTCCGGATTGCGCGACGCCCGGGCGGCGACGTGCTCGAGGGTGCGGCGGGGGACTGGGCAGTCCAGTACGGCGCCGACGACTACGGCCTCGTCGACCAGGCGCGCTTCGCGCGCATCTACCGGCCGGTCACACGCTGACACTGGCCGGTCGCCCGGACCGCGCAGTCGCGCGGCCCGGGCGCACGACTACTTGCGGAACGTGAACGTCAACCCGATTGTCCGCGGCCGGAACGTGAAGTTCCGCATCAAGCGGCTGTCGCCGGTGCCGGGGTCGATCGAGAAGTTGTAGTTCGTCAACGTGTGCGAGTCGGTCAGGTTGTCGATGAACGCCGCGATCTGCCAGTCACCAACGGTCACGCCGCCGCGCAGCGTCACGAAGTTGGTGGGATCGAGGGTGAAGTTCGCCGAGTCGAACTGCAGCGTATTCGGGTCCTGCGAGGCACCGAGCCACTTGGCGCGGCCTTGGTACTGGTAGTCGAGGCGGACGAACGACTCCTTGTCGAACGCGCTGAAGTGATACTCGAGCCCGACGGAGGCCGTGAACGGCGCGCCCGGCTGGCCGCTCTGGCCGACGACCGCATCGCCCTTGGCAACAACCGGCCCGACAGGGAGCAGCGAGTCCTTCGTGTAGCGCGAGTCGGTGTAGCCGGCCGCAAGCTCCGCGGTGAAGCTGTCGGTTAGGGCGACATCGGCCTGGAAGTCGACGCCCTTCGCCTCCGCCTGGCCCAGGTTCGAGATGAACGAGATCTGGCAGAGCGGCGGGATGACCGTCTGCTGGATGTTGTTCCACTTGATGTAGTAGACGCTGCTGGCGAGCTTGACGCGGTTGTTGAAGTTGTTCTTCGCGCCGACCTCGTAGCTCTGCACGGTGTCGGAGTCGAACGTCTTCGGGAAGCCGCCGGTGAGGCCGAAGTTGATCGCATCCTGGGCGCAGGCGGCCTCGGGGATCGGGTTGTTGCCGCCGCCCGGCCGGAAGCCCTTCGCGTAGGTGAAGTAGTAGAGGTTCTTCGGGTCCGCCTGGTACTCGAGCCCGAGCTTCGGCGTGAAGAAGTTCTTGCTGCTGCCGGGGTGTCCGGTCTGCGGCGGCGCGTAGAGCTGGGGACCGGCGGTGTAGGTGTCGAACGAGAACTTCGCGTTGGAGAAGCGCGCGCCGACCGTCGCCTTCAGCTGGTCGGTGAAGCTGTAGTTCGCCTCGCCGAACCAGGCGAGCTGCGTGTCCTTCGCCTGCGTGCTCAGGATGTACGAATCGCCATTGGCAAGGAGCGGCGAGGGCGTCAGCGCCTGCGGGCACGAGCCATCCGGCAGGGTGGCGACTGCGCAGTAGGCGAAGAAGTCCGCGACCGAGGAGCCGGCCTGGTTCTGGAAGAACGCCTCGGCCTTCGGATCATAGATCTGCTCGAGGTAGCTCTGGCGGTTGATGCCGAAGAAGACGCCGGTAGTCCAGACGAGCTTCGCGCTCGGGTCGTTCGACTGCAGGCGGATTTCCTGGGTGAAGTTCTGCTGGATGTTCTGCACCGAGGCCGGCGCCCGGTAGTCGGCGATCGCGGCCGGCAGGTGCACGCCCGAACCATCGAGGAGCAGCGATGAACCGGACAGCCCGAGCAGCGACTGGTAGAAGCCGAGGTTGTAGAGCGTGCCGTCGTAGCCGGTCGTATTCTCGCGGTGGTAGTACGAGGTGTTCGAGATGAGCTTCACGGCGCCGAAGTCACCCTCGATCTTGAGGGCGGGCAGGTAGAACCTGTCGGGCGCACTGCGCTGCGTCGGGTTCGCGCTGACGTAGTGATCCTTGCCGGGATCCGAGTAGATCGGCCAGTACTCGGACACGTCGTTCCGGTAGCGGTCCTGGTAGTAGATGCTCGGCGTAATCGCCCAGCGGTCGGACGGCGCCCACAGCGCCGCGAGGCGCACGAGCACGGTGCGATCGTAGTTGGCGTTCTTCTGTTCGGTCGCGAGGGTGACCGGGTTGATGCGGTCGATGTAGCCACCGTCGTGGCGGAACCAGACGCTGGCGCGAGCGCCGAGCGTGCCATCGATGATCGGGCCGCCGGCCGCGGCGCCGGCCTCGTAGCTCGGCTCGCCGCCGGCGGTCGAGGAGACTTCGCTCCTCGCGTAGACGGACGTCTTCGAGAGGCTCGGCTGCACGGTGATGTAGCGGACCGTGCCGCCCTCGGAGCCTGAGCCGAAGAGCGTTCCCTGCGGGCCGCGCAGCACCTCGACGCGATCGACGTCGAAGGACTTCGGCAGCGTCTCGTCGGGGTTGAATGCGAGGGCGCGCATCTGGATCGGCGTATCGTCGATGTAGATGCCGGTGGTGCCCGCGCCACCGGTCGAGGCGATGCCGCGGATCGAGATGTTGTTGGTGCCGGAGTTGTCGATGTTGACTCCCGGCGTGAAGCGAGCGACGTCCTGGAAGTCCTTGATGCCGCGCACGTCGAGCGCTTCTTGCGTCAACGCGGTCACGCTGATGGGGACCTTGCTCAGGCTCTCCTCGTGGCGGGTCGCCGTCACGACGATTTCCTGCAGCGGTCCACCGGCCGGCGGCGCATCGGCGGGCGCGGCCTGCGCGAGCGCGAGCGCGGGGAGGGCGGCGGCGAGCGCCGCCAGAATCCCGGCGGCGACCGGCCCACGACCCTCGTTGCCTTTGTGCGACTCGTGAACCTGTCGGCGTCCCCGCATGATGCTTCCTCGTGCAGTGGTGGGTGGCGGGGCGCCTGATGGAGCCCCAGTCCGGGTGTGATCGCACCATAGCGCCCCGGCGAGGCGATGGCAATTTCCCCACATTGCATCCTGCGGCCGTTGCGGCGACGCAACGACCGGGGTAGGCCCCGTCTGAGATCGCAGATTGTTGACGGCCGGGGGAGGCTCCCGGTAGCGTGTCGGGTCGAAACCGCGACTCGGCGGTTCGAATCCGCGCGCCGGCGCGTGGGTCCTGCAAGGATTCGGGCAGATCTCGCCCGGCGCTGTTCGGGGGGAGCCCTCAAGATGAATCGTCACCGCCCGCGCGGCCCGCGCGACGCTGAACTTGGCATGCATGTCGCGATCACGCGGCGCGACTTCGTCCAGGGGGTCGCCGTCGGCTCGGTCGGCGCGCTGGCGGCAGCCTCGCTCGCGGCCTGCCGCCCGTCGACGCCGGCGCTCCCGGCCGCTGCGCAGGACGCGCCCGGCTACTACCCGCCGCGACTGAAGGGACTGCGCGGCAGCCAGCCAGGGTCCTTCGAGTCGGCGCACGCGCTACGGGACGGCACGCCGATGCCGGCGCCGGTCGAGCTCGAGGATGAATTCGACCTCATCGTCGTCGGTGCCGGTATCAGCGGCCTGAGCGCCGCGCACTTCTACCTCGAGCGCTACCCGGCGGCGCGCGTCCTCATCCTCGACAACCACGATGACTTCGGCGGCCACGCCCGGCGCAACGAGTTCGAGCTTGGCGGTGAGTTGAGGCTGCTGAACGGCGGCACCCTCGAGATAGACAGCCCGCGGCCGTACAGCACCATCGCCGACGGCGTGCTGCGGGCCATCGGCATCGACCTCGCCGCGCTTGCGAAGGAGATCCAGCACCCGGAGTTCTACGACGGCCTCAAGCTCGGCAGCGGAGTCTTCTTCGACCGCGAGACCTTCGGCTCCGACTACCTCGCGACCGGCTATAACACCAAGCCGTGGCCCGAGTTCCTCGCCGCCGCGCCGCTGACGCCGGCCGCCCGGCGCGACATCGAGCGGGTCGAGGAGGGGAGGGTCGACTACCTGCCGACGCTGACCTCGACCGAAAAGAAGCGGCAGCTCGCCAGGACGAGCTACCGGAACTACCTCAAGGACATCGTGCGGGTCGACCCGCTCGCGCTCGCGTTCTACCAGGCGAGGACCCAGGGCGAATGGGGCGTCGGCGCCGATGCGGTCTCTGCGCTCGATGCGTGGGGCATCGACATGCCGGGGTTCCGGGGCCTAAAGCTTGAGCCGGGCTCAATCCCCGGCATGGGGTTCACGCCGGCCGGCTACGCGGACACCGGCGGCTCGGTGAAGCTGCATTTCCCGGACGGCAACGCGACGATCGCCCGGCTGCTCGTGCGCCGGCTCATCCCCGCCGCGGTGCCCGGTACGTCCGTCAAGGATGTCGTCACCGCGCGGGTCGACTACGGTCGCCTCGACAACGCGGGCAACCGGGTGCGACTGAGGCTCAACAGCATGGTCGTGCGGGCCGAGAACCTCGGCGGCGCCGAGGCCTCGACCGGCACTTTGGTCACGTATCTGCGCGACGGGCGGGCGGTGCGGGTCCGCGGGCGTCACTGCGTGCTCGCCGGCTACAACATGATGATCCCGTACCTGTGCCCGGAACTCCCGGCCGCACAGAAGCAAGCGCTGCATTCGCTCATCAAGACGCCGCTCGTCTACACCAGCGTCGCGATCCGCAACTGGCGCGCGTTCCGGAAGCTCGGCATCCGGCAGATCCATTCGCCGGGCGGATTCCATACCTCCGCGCGCCTGAATGCGACCGTCGACATCGGCGGGTACCAGAGCCCGCGCTCGCCCGATGAGCCGAGCCTCATCTGGATGACGCGCACGCCCTGCCACCCCGGCCTCACCGAGCACGAGCAGAACAAGGCGGGGCGCGCCGAGCTCCTCGCGATGTCGTTCGAGACCTTCGAGCGCAACATCCGCGACCAGCTCGGCCGCATGCTCGGTGCCGGCGGCTTCGACCCGGCCGCTGATATCAGCGCGATCACCGTGAACCGCTGGCCGCACGGCTATGCGCCCGAGCACAACTCGCTGTTCGAGCCCGACTTGCCGGCGGACGAGCAGTTGCACGTGGTCGGCCGACGCCGCTTCGGGCGCATCACGATCGCCAATTCCGATTCAGGCGGCGGTGCGTACACCGACGTCGCCATCGACCAGGCGCACCGCGCCGTCAACGAACTGCCGGGCGCCAGAGCGCCCTCTCTGACGAGGAGTCCCACATGACGACGCCGACGCTATCCGCCCAGGAAATCGCCAACCTGCGGCAACTCGATGTTGCCCACCACCTGCCCGGGCAGAGCGACTATCGCCTGCAGGCCGAGCTCGGCGGCAGCCGCCTGATCGTGCGCGCGGAAGGCTGCACGATCCACGACGCCGACGGCAACGCGATCCTCGATGCGCACGCGGGCCTGTGGTGCGTGAACGCCGGCTACGGCCGCGAGGAACTCGCGCGCGCCGCCTACGAACAGATGCGGGAGCTGCCGTACTACAACACGTTCTTCAAGACCGCGAGCGTACCGGTCGTCAGGCTCGCGACCGAAGTCGCGCTGCGCTTGGGCGGCGACCTGCAGCACGTGTTCTTCAATAGCTCGGGCTCGGAGGCCGCGGACACGGCGTTCCGCCTCGTCCGGCACTACTGGACCGTCAAGGGGCAGCCGAAGCGCCGCATTTTCATCAGCCGCTGGAACGCCTACCACGGCTCGACGGTTGCCGCGGCAAGCCTCGGCGGCATGAAGCCGATGCACGCGCAGGGCGGCCTGCCAATCCCTGGCGTCGAGCACATCATGCAGCCCTACCTCTTCGGCGATGCCTTCGGCGAGGATCCGGCCAAGTTCGCCGCGCGCGCCGCCGCGGCGCTCGAGGAACGGATCCTGAGCGTTGGACCGGAGAACGTCGCCGCGTTCATCGGCGAGCCAGTGCAGGGTGCCGGTGGCGTCATCATCCCGCCGCCCGGCTACTGGCAGCAGATCGAGGCGATCTGCCGCAAGTACGGCATCCTCCTCATCAGCGACGAAGTCATCTGCGGTTTCGGCCGCCTCGGCCGCTGGTTCGGGTTCCAGCACTTCGGCGTGAAGCCCGACATCGTCACGATGGCGAAGGGCCTCTCGTCCGGCTACCTGCCGATATCGGCCACCGCCGTCTCGCAGCCCATCGTCGCGACGTTGCGCGAGTCGGGCGGGGAATTCGTGCACGGCTACACGTACTCGGGCCACCCCGTCTGCGCCGCAGTCGCACTCAAGAACCTCGAGATCCTGAGCCGCGAGCGCCTCGTCGAACGCACCGCCGAGGACACCGGGCCCTACATCGCCAAGGCGCTCGAGCGGCTGCGCGGCCACCATCTCGTCGGCGAGGCGCGCTCGCTTGGCCTCATCGGCGGCATCGAGATCGTCGCGCGGCCCGGTACCAACGAGCGCTTCGCCGGCCAGGAGGGCACGGCGGGCCCGATCGTGCGTGACATCTGCATCCGCCGCGGGCTGATGGTCCGCGCGATCAGGGACACCATCGTTTTCTGCCCGCCGCTCATCATCACGCACGCCGAGATCGACCGCCTCGTCGACACGATCCGCGCGGCGCTCGATGAGGCGGCACCGGCGCTCAATTCGCTGCGCCAGGCAGCCTGACACCGATGGGACTCGCGACGCCCACCGGCGATGGACTCCTGCGCGCCAGCGTCTACGAGGAGCTTCGGCGCCGCTTCGTGACCGGCAAAATCATGCCGGGCAGCAGCCTGTCGACGCGCGGTCTCGCGCAGGAGCTCGGTGTCAGCCAGATGCCGGTGCGCGAGGCGTTGAGCCGCTTGGCCGCCGATGGCGCCGTCGAGATTCGCTCGAAGCGCCGCATCGTCGTGCCGCTCATGACGGCGGAGCGATTCAGGGACCTGCTTCGCTGCCGCGAGCTTCTAGAACCGGAGGCCGCCGCCGCGGCGCTGCCGCACATCGACGCGGCGCGCCTGAAGCACCTGCGCGCGGTCGACGATGCGCTCGGCGTCGCGCTTAAGACGGGCGATGTGACGGGCTACATGGAAGGCAACTTCGACTTCCACTTCTCCATTTACCGTGCGCAGCCGCGCCGCACGATGATCCAGCTGATCGAGACGCTGTGGCTGCAGTTCGGGCCCTACATGCGCGTCGTGTACGGGCGCGTCGGCACCGCGAGCCTCGTCGACCAGCATCAGCTCGCGATCCGCGCGGTGCGCGAGCGAAACGTTACGCGCCTCAAGCGCGCGATCCTCGCCGACATCCGCGACGGCATGGGACTCATCGGCAAGAGCGGATTCGAGCCCGGGGCGTGAAATGCGAGCGCGCTCCTACCCACCTGCCCTGGCGCCGAGCGCAAGTCATGCGCCGTCGTACTACGCGGCGACGCTGAAGGAATCGGTCGCGACCGCGGCCCTTGACGGCTCCATCCGTTGCGACGTCTGCGTGATCGGCGGGGGCTACACCGGCGCATCGACGGCGCTGCACCTCGCGCGGCGCGACGTCGACGTCGTCCTGCTCGAGCAGTCGCGGCTCGGCTGGGGCGCGAGCGGTCGCAACGGCGGGCAGGCGCACGTCGGCATGCGCCGCGAGCAGGAATGGCTCGAGGCGCGGGCGGGCGCGGCCGCGGCGCGCGATTACTGGGCATTCGCGCTCGAAGCCCGTGCGCACCTTGACTGGCTGGTCGCCAGCTACGCGATCAAGTGCGACTTCCGGCCGGGACTCCTGCACGCCGACCACAGGACCCGCTACACGGCGGAGTCGCGCCGCCACGTCGAGCACATGCGCGCCACTTACGGCTACGAATCGCTGCGGTTCGTCGAGCGCGCGGAGATGCGCCGCCTCGTCGCGACCGATGTCTATCACAGCGGCACGCTTGATTCGCACGGCGGGCACCTGCACGCGCTCAACTACGCGCTCGGCATCGCGCGCGCCGCTGCGAGCCACGGCGCGCGCCTGTTCGAGGGCGTGGAGGCCGCGGCACCGGTTGCGGAGGCCGGCGGCTGGCGCATCGCCACGCCGAGCGGCACCGTTCATGCGCGCCGCGTCGTGCTCGCCTGCAACGGCTACATGCGCGGGCTTTCGACGGAGGTCGAGCGGCGCGTGATGCCGATCAACAACTACATCGCCGTGACCGAGCCGCTCGGCGTAGCGCTAGCGACTTCTCTCATCAGCAACGGCGCGGCGGTCGCGGACTCGCGCTTCGTGGTCAACTACTTTCGCACCACACCCGACCATCGGCTGCTCTTTGGCGGTGGCGAGAACTACGGCTACCGGTTCCCCGACGACATCGGGGCGTTCGTGCGGCCGCATCTCACGCAGGTGTTTCCGCAACTCGGTGCCGCGAAGCTCGAGTACGCGTGGGGCGGCACGCTCGGCATCACCCCGACGCGCATGCCCTTCGTCCGCGACCTCGGCGCCGGCATAGTCAACGCGAGCGGGTTTTCCGGGCTCGGCGTCCTCATGGCGCCCTATACCGGCAAAGCGGTTGCCGAGGCGCTGCTCGGCGAGCGCGCGGCGTTCGAGCTCCTGGGGCGGATCCCGGTACCGGCGTTCCCGGGCGGGCCGGCGCTCCGTTGGCCGACGCTCGTCGCGGCCATGTCTTTCTATGCGCTCAGGGATCGCCTCTGAGCGAACTATCCAGGCAGGAAATCATGCATGAACACACGAAAATCCCAGTTGCGCCGGTAACCGAGTGGCGGGCCTTCCGCGCGGCCAACCCCGACATCGAAGCGATCGATGCCTTCACGATCGACGTCAACGGCAACACCGCCGGCAAGCGGCTTCCCGCGAGCGACGGCGACAAGCTCTACGAGGACGGCGTGCAGTACTCCGCCTGCGCGCTCATCGCCGACAGCCGCGGCCTTGGCCAGGGCCCGCTCGGCATCGGCAAGATCGACGGCGATCCGGACGGCACGGCGCTGCCGATCGCCGGAACCCTGACGCGCGTGCCGTGGGCGGTGACGCCAACCGCGCAGGTCGTGTGCCAGATGGTGGACGTCCACGCGGGCAAGAGCCTGTGGTTCGATTCGCGCGTGATCCTCGGCGACGTCGTCGCGGCGTGTCGCGACGCGGGACTCCACCCGGTCGTCGCCTGCGAGCTCGAGTTCTACCTGATTGATCCCAAGCGCGGGCCCGACGGTCAGATCTACGTCGGCGCGCTCCCCGGTCGGACGCCTTCGCGGCGGGCGGCCAACCTGTCCCTCGAGGCGGTCGAGGATGCCTCCGTGTTCCTGTCGCGTGTGACGGAAGCCGCGCGCATCCAGGGCCTGCCAGTCTGCGGCGCCGTCGCCGAGTACGGCATCGGGCAGTACGAGGTGAACCTTCGCCACGTCGCCGATCCGCTCGCCGCCGCCGACCATGCGGTGCTCCTGAAGCGCCTCGTCAAGGGCGTCGCGCGCTCGCTCGGCCTCGAGGCGACGTTCATGGCGAAGCCATTCGCCGACCAGCCCGGCAACGGCCTGCACGTGCACGTGAGCCTCGTCGACGAGAAGGGCAAGAACCGCTTCGGTGCGGCGGGCGGCGAAGTGCTGCTCAGGCGTGCCATCGGCGGCGCGCAGGCGCTGATGTACGACTCGCTCGCGCTCTTCGCGCCCAACTTCAACTCGCAGCGACGCTACCTCGGGCTGTTCGTGCCGACGACGCGCGACTGGGACCACAACAATCGCAGCGTCGCCTTCCGGGTGCCCGCGGCGCACGGCCAGGCGCGGCGCCTTGAGCACCGGGTCGCAGGCGCCGATGCGAGCCCGCACCTGACGGTTGCGGCGATCCTCGCCTCCATCCTGCACGGCGTACGCAACGAGCTCGAGCCGACGGAGCCGCTTGGCGGCAAGGCGAGCACGGGGAGCGACGACGACTTCCCGAGCGACCTCATCGTTGCGCTTGCGCGCCTCGAGCAGTCCGCGCTACTCGGCCAGTATCTGCCGCCCGAGTTCCTCAAGTTGTACGCGCAGCTCAAACGCGGCGAGTATGGCGAGCTGATCGAAGGCATCTTCAACCGTGAGTACGACTTCTATGCCTGAGCCGGAGCCAAGCTTTCGCGGCGTGTCGAGGGCGCGGCTCGAGCGCGTGCGCGAGGCGGAGGAGGCGCGCTATGCGCGCTCGAATCCGCGCTCGCACGCGCTTGCCGGCCGCGCGGCGAGCGGCTACTACGCCGGCGTGCCGATGCACTGGATGCTCGACTGGCCACTGCCGTTTCCGCTCGTGGTGGCGGATGCGAGCGGCGCGACGCTTACCGACGTCGACGGACAGGAGCGCGCCGACTTCTGCCTTGGCGACACGGGCGCGATGTTCGGCCACTCCCCGCCCCCGGTCAGCCGGGCGCTCGCCGCACAGGCCGGTCGCGGGCTCGCCTACATGCTGACGACCGAGGATGCGCTCGTCGTCGGGCGGCTCCTGGTCGAGCGGTTTGGGTTGCCGCACTGGCAGGTCGCGACGACGGCATCCGACGCCAATCGCTTTGCGCTCAGGCTCGCGCGCGCCGTCACGCGCCGGCCGAAGATCCTCGTCATGAACGGCTGCTACCACGGTGCGGTCGATGAAACCTACGTCACGCTCGAGGGCGGCACGCCGCGCAATCGCCCCGGACTGATCGGACAGTTCATCGACCTGACGGCGGCGACCGAGGTTGTCGAGTTCAACGACGTGCCGGCGCTCGAGCGGGCGCTCGCCAGGCGCGACGTCGCCTGCGTGATCACCGAGCCCGTCCTCACCAACTGCTGCATGGTGCCGGCGGCGCCTGGCTACCATGCGGCGCTGAGAGCGCTCACGCGCGCGACCGACACGCTCCTGCTGATCGACGAGACCCACACGATCTCGACCGGACCTTCGGGCTACACCGGCGCCTATGGGCTCGAACCGGACATCTTCGTGCTCGGCAAGCCGATCGCCGGCGGAGTGCCGGCGAGCGTCTGGGGCTTCAGCGACGCGGTCGCGGCCGGCTGGGACCGCGTACGCCGCGAAATCCCGACCGGGCACTCCGGCATCGGCACGACGCTGTCGGCGAATGCGCTCGCGATGGCGACGATGCGCGCGACGCTGACCGAAGTCATGACCGCGGCTGCCTACGGGCACATGGACGCGCTGGCCGCGCGGCTAGCGCGCGGGCTTCAGGCAGTCATCGGCGCGCGTGCGCTTCCCTGGCACGTCGCGAGGGTCGGCGCCCGGGTCGAGTTCGTGTGCGCGCCCGGACCCTTAAGGAACGGCAGCGAGGCGGCGCTCGCCCATGCGCCGCCGCTCGAGCAGGCCCTGCACATCGGGCTCCTCAATCGCGGCTGCGTAATCGCTCCCTTCCACAACATGATGCTCGTGTGCCCGGCGACGAGCGAGCACCAGGTCGATCAGCTGGTCGGCGCGTTCGGGGATGTCGTCGGGGCGCTCGCCGGCTGAGCGTCGGCGGCGGCGGGCGCTTTCTCGGCGAGCGCCTTCAGCTGCGCGAGCCCGCGCTCGTAGTCGGGGCCAACCATCTTGTCCATGAACAGGCCCATGTAGCGCCCGATCGGGTTGTTGCCGAGGTTCGCATCTAGCGTCCAGACGACAGTCGTTGCGCTGCCCTCGGAGCTGAGCAGCCACGACGCCTTCGACGTGCCCATCTCGCCGAAGTTGAGGTCGGTGCTCACGCGCTTGTCGGGAATCGACTCGGTGATCATCTGATCCCCGGTGCCGACCTTGGAGTTCCCGGCCCAGTGCATCGATGCGCCGGGTCCCGCATCGGGACCGGAGAAGCTCATCTTCACGTTCGGGTCGTACTGCGACCACGGCGACCACTCGTTGAAGCGCTTGAGCGAGTTCACCAGCGGGAAGATCGCGGCGGCGGGCCGGTCGACGACGATCGAGCGTTCGACGTGCGCATCGCGCGGCAGCATGAAGGCGACCCCGAGGAGCACGATGACGACGATTAGGAGAGCGCCGAGCAATTTCTTAAGCATGGATCAGTCCTCCGCGGCGGTGGCCGTCTGCAGGCTTCTACGCCGCTCCGGCGGCTGACACAAGGCCGGGAGGTGGGCCGCCGCCCTCAGCGCTCGAGGGCGTCGCGCAACCGCCCGAGCGCGATCCGCGCCGCGACGCCCGCGCGCCAGAAGCGGTGCAGCGGGATCGGCCGGATCGGCGTCGCGGGAACGGCGAGCTCCGCGAGCGGCACGCCCGTCGCGACGCTCGCAAGTTCCCGCCCGAGCGCGACGCCGAGCGCGACGCCCCGGCCGCTGTAGCCGAGCGCCGCATACACGTTTGGCGCAGGCGAGTGGAAATGCGGATAGAAGTCCGGCGTCAGCGCGAACTGCCCGTTCCACCAGTGGGTCCATTCTGCCCGCGCGAGGCCGGGCCACAGGCGTTCGGCGTAGCGGACGAGGTGATGGTAATCGGCGAACGAGGGCGCCTCCCGCTGCACGCCGCGCCCGCCCATGAGGAGCCGCCCGGCGGCGTCGCGGCGGTAGTAGGCCGTGATTGCCCCCATTTCGTAGACCACCGCGCGCGTCGGTACGATCGAGGCGGCGAGCGGCGCCGGCAGCGGCGCGGTCGCGACGATGGCGCTATAGATCGGCACGATGCTCCGGCGCAGACCGGGCCAGAGATCATCCGTGTAGCCGTCGGTCGCAAGGAGCACGGTGTCGGCCCGTACGGAGCCGCCTGGCGTTGCGATCGACCAGCCCTCGCCGGCGGGCGCGATACGAAGCGCCGGGCTCAGGCCATGGAGGCGCGCACCGGCGCGCACCGCGGCCGCCGCGAGTCCGCGCGCGAGGCCGAGCGGATTGACGGCGCCGCCGCGCGGGTCGAGGCCGCCCGCGGTGTAGCGGTCGCTGCCGGTTGCCCTGCGCATCGCGCTGGCATCGAGCGCCGTGATCGCGACGCCGAGCGAACGCCACGCCTCGAGCGAGCGGCCAAGCGAGGCCGCCTGTGAGTCGCTGCAGGCGGCGCGCAGCGTCCCGCCGCGCTCGGCCTCGCAGGCGATCCCGAGCCGGTCGATGAGGCCGAAGAGGTGCCCGGGGGCCTCGCCCGCGAGCGTCAGGAGCCGCGCGCCCGCGACCGCGCCTAAGTCGGTGAGCACGGTCCAGGGCTCGTGCTTGAGGCCCGCGTTGACCTGGCCGCCATTGCGGCCGGCCGCGCCCCAACCGGGCTCGCGCGCCTCGAGCAGCATGACATCGACGCCACGCTCCGCGAGCTGCAACGCGGCGGAGAGCCCCGTGTAGCCACCGCCGACGACCACGATCCGCGCGCGTGCATCGGAGCCGAGCGGCGGGGTCGGCCCGGCGGCCGCAGCGGTCGATGCGTAGAGGCTCCGCCGGGCGTCTGGCGTGGGCGCCGCCGCTGGCGGCGGCATCCCGGGTGGTGCGGTAGTGGGAGACAAGCTCGGCTTCGTCATCGTGTCCGTGGAGGAGCGGCCGCGTCGTCCCGGCCATTCGTGATCGCCGCAGTGCGAGGCCCGGGAACCCGGCCCTAAGTCGCGGCCACGCTACCATGCGAGCTTGCGGCGAGCCACGCGACCGCGGCTTCGCGCGGGCGCACTTCCGGCCGTCAGGGCGATATGCGAAACTGCGATCACACGCGGTGCCGCCAGAGCGCCGGGGTCGATTTAGCAGGGGGAACGGGGATGCGTGTGCGGCCACTCTCGACTGCGGGCATCGCCCTGTCGCTCGCCTTCGCCGGCAGTGCGCTCGCGACGCCGCCGCCCCTGCCCGCCGAGCACCTCGTCGTCCAGCAGCTGCCGCCGCCGACGCCGCATTGGGTCTACGTCTACGACACCGCGCTCGATCACGAAACCGACTACCGCGTGCACGTGTTCGATGGCGACCGCGGCACGCTGCTCGGCCAGATCGACACCGGCTACTACCCAGGGTTTGGCCTTAGCCCCGATGGCAAGACGAGCGCGGTCGCGACGACCTACTTCTCGCGCGGCTGGCACGGCACGCACACCGACGTGCTCGAGTTCACCGATAACGCGACGCTCGCCTTCACGCGTGAAATCGTGCTGCCGACGCAGCACATGCAGGGTCCGCCGACGCCTTTCAGCGTGACCTACAGCTCGGACCAGAAGTTCATCTACGTCGCAAACATCACGCCGGCGGCCTCCGTGACCGTCGTCGACCTCGCGAAGGGCGCTGTCGCGGGCGATCTCGAGACCGACGGCTGCGCGCTCGCGATCGCCTCCGGCCCCCGGCACGTCTCGGCGCTGTGCGAGAACGGCAAGCTCTTGACGATCACGGTCGATGACAACGGCAAGGAAGCCTCGCGCGCGCTCTCGAAGTCGTTCTTCGACGCCGACAAGGACCCGATCTTCGTGCAGGGCGTGCAGGTCGGCGCGACGCTCATGTTCGTCTCGTTCCTCGGCGATGCCTACGGCATCGACCTGTCGGGCGCGGAGCCGCGCTTCGCGGCGCCCTGGCCGCTCGTGACCGGCGCTGAGCGTGGCAAATGGCGGCCGGGCGGCAGCCAGCCCGTCGCCTACCAGCGCCAGCTCGCGCGCCTTTACGTGCCGATGCACCGAGGCACAGAAGGCTCCCACAAGATCGGCGGCAGCGAGATCTGGGTATTCGACACCGACAGCCACAAGCGGATCGCCCGCTGGCCGTTCGACACGCACCGCTTCCTCAGCATCGATGCCGTCGCGGCGACCCGCGACGCGAAGCCGCTCCTGTACGCGACGACCGACTCGGCCGACTTGCTCGTCCTCGATCCCCTGACCGGCCGCATCCTCCGCGTCGCCCGCAAGGTCGGGCAGACGCCCTGGTTCCTGGTGACCCCATGAAGAGCCGTAGCATCCTCGATCGCTGGTTCGAGTCTTCCTCGCGCTCGCTGGCGCAACGGACCTCGCGGCGCGGCTTCCTCGGCACGTTCGGCCGGATCCTGGTGGGCGCGAGCGTGCTGCCGCTCTTGCCAATCGACCGTTCGGGGAGCGCCTCGGCCGCCGAGCCGCCGCTCAAGAAGTCGGTGACCGGCGACCAGTCGAGTTGCGACTACTGGAAGTTCTGCGCGATCGACGGCTTCCTGTGCTCCTGCTGCGGTGGCAGCTCCTCGACCTGCCCGCCCGGCACGACTCCCTCGCCGATCACCTGGATCGGCACCTGCCACAACCCGGTCGACGGGCGCGACTACATCGTTTCGTACAACGACTGCTGCGGCAAGACGAGCTGCGGCAACTGCTTCTGCAACCGGAACGAGCGCGAGAAGCCGCTCTACCGCCTGAGCGTCAACAACGACGTCAACTGGTGCATGGCCAACGACAACCCGAACTACCATTGCTCGGTGTCGCTGATCCTGGGTGTAGCGGAAAAGTGAGCGCGCGCAGTCGCGGGCTCGGCGCCCGCTTCGCGCTGGTGGCGTTGTTGGCTGTCGGCGCCGCGTCGGCCGAGGATCCCGCGCCGCGCTTCGGTGACGGCGCGGCCACGTTCAAGGCCAACTGCGCCGTTTGCCACCGGGCGACGGGCGTCGGCCAGCCCGGGCTCGCGCCGCCACTGCTGAGCTACCCCGGGCGCTACCTCGAGCGCCCTGAAGGCCGGCGCCAGCTCGTGCTGACGGTGCTGTACGGCATGTTCGGCGACATCCTCGTCGACGAGAAGCACTACAACTTCAAGATGCCGGAGTTCGCGCGCCTCGACGATGCGACGCTCGCGGACGTCCTCAATTTCGTGGCCTTCGACTTGAGCCGCGCGCCTGCGAGCGCCGTACCGCTCGCGCCCGCCGACATCGCCCGCGAGCGCGCGCTCGCGCTCTCGGGCGAGGCGGTCCGTCGCCACCGCGCCGAAGCGCTCGACGCGCCAGCTCCGTGACCGGCCGCAGCCGCGGTTGCCTCGTGGTCCTCGGGCTCGCGCTGGCCGCCTTCGCGACTGGCACCGGTGCCGTGCCGCCCGGCCCCGAGCTCGACTGGATGCTCCATTGCCAGGGCTGCCACGGCGCCGACGGCCGCGGCGCCGGCCACCGCGTGCCCTCGCTACGGGAGTCGGTGGCGCCACTGATGCAGATCGAGGAAGGGCGCGATTTCCTGATGCGCGTGCCCGGTGCCGCCAACTCCGCGCTCTCGGACGAGGCGCTCGCCGGCGTGCTCAACTGGCTGGTCGCCGAGTTCGGCGGAAACAGCGTACCCGCCGGCGTGCACCGCTTCAGCCGCGGGGAGGTCGCCGCCGCGCGCCGGCGGCCGCTGATGGGCGTGCGTCGATCGCGCAACGAGGTCGCCGCGCGTCTGGTGGCCGCCGGCCTCGCACGCCCCGAGGCCTATTGATCGGCGCGCCGGGCACTGCTCGCTCGTCAATTGCGCAAAGGAGAGACATCGTGACTCGAACACCTGCAATCGCGCGCGCCGCGCACTCGCCAAGTCGGCGCCGCACCGTCACCCGGCTCGCCCGCGCGGGCATCCTCGCGTTCCTCGCCGGCTGCAGCACCATGCCCGCCCGGCCCGCGACGAGTTGCTTTCACTCGAACGAGGCCGTCGAAGCCGACATCGGCTACTGCCAGGCGAAGCGCGAGGGCCTGACGCTGCACGTCTCCGGGATCGCGGGCCAGGGCGAGATGGGCGCTGCCGTGCGCTCGGTGTACGAACGCATGTCGAAGGTGCTCGAGGCGAGCGGCTATGGTTTCGCCGACATCGTCAAGGAGAACGTCTACGCGACCGACCTCGATGCGTTCATACGCAACAAGGCGATCCGCAAGGAGTTCTACAAGGGCGACTTGCCGGCCGCGACGTGGGTGCAGGTGCAGCGGCTCTATCTGCCCGCGTTCGTCGTCGAGATCGAGGTGACCGCCGCGAAGCGGCGCTGAGGCGCGCGGTCAGGCGGCCGGCGCGGGTTTTTGGCTCGAGCCGCCACGCATCAGCGTGAACGCGAGCAGCGCCGATGCCACCATCAGGAAGAGACTGACGGCGTTAAGCACCGGTGTTGCGCCCTCGCGCATGCGCCCGTACATCATGATCGTGAGCGGTGAATCGGCGCCGACCAGCATCAGCGTCGTGTTGAAGTTCTCAAACGACATCAGGAACGCGATCGCGCCTGAGCCGATGAGCGCCGGGCGCAGGTACGGCACCGTGATCGTGCGGAATACGGCGGCGCGCGAAGCACCGAGGTTGTAGGCGGCCTCCTCCAGCGTCCGGTCGAAGCGCTTCAGGCGCGCGCTGATCGTGAGCGTCGAGATCGCCACGATGTAGGAGAACTGCCCAAGCACGACGAGCGGCAACCCTGGGCGTAGGAACTCAAGCTCCAGCCCGAACGTGTCGTCGGCGAACTCGGCAAGCCTGCTCGCGAAGGCGAGGATCGAGATGCCGAGGATGACGCCCGGAATCACCAGCGGCGCGAGCATGAGCAGCGACAGCGCCGCCTTGCCCGGGAAGCGCGCCCGCTCAATCAGGAAAGCGTTGGCGGTGCCGACCGCGACCGACAGCCCCGTCACCCAGCAGGCGACGGTGAAGCTGGTCCAGATGCTCGCCAGAATCTCCGAGTCGCCAAAGAGGCCCGTGCGGCCCTTGGCCTCGTTGCCGATGAACCAGTCGAGCGTGAAGCCGTGCCATGGCGGCGCCGGATACGGGGCATCGTTGAACCCAAACACCGCGACGACGAGGAGCGGCAGGAACAGGAACGCGAGGAAGAGGGCGAGATAGAGCGTCGTCCCCGCGCGCAGCCATGCAGGACGTGGCAGCGACGGGATCATGAGCGGCGCATCACTTCGCCGAAGCGCTGGCCGGTCAGCCTGAGGCCCACCCAGACCATCGACGTCGACAGGAGCAGCAACAGGAAGCCGAACGCCGCGCCCTGTTCCCAGTTGAAGCGCGTGATGAACTGCGTGTAGATCTGCTCGGTAAACCACTGCGAGTTCTTGCCACCGAGCAGGGTCGGCGTGAGGTAGTTGCCGAGCGTCATCATGAACACGACGATGCAGCCTGCGGTGATGCCGGGCGCGGCGTGCGGGATCACGATCTTGCGGAGCACCGACCAGCCGCTGGCGCCGAGGTCATAGGCCGCCTCGATGAGCGCGTTGTCGAGGCTCTCGAGGCTGCCGACGAGCGGCACGACCATGAAGAGCAGCGAGGTGTAGACGAGGCCGACGAGGATCGTCGAGTCGCGGTACAGAAGCTCGATCGGGACGTCGGTGATCCCGAGCTTGACGAGCAGGCTCGGCAGCACGCCCGACTCGCGCAGCAGGATCATCCAGCCGAGCGTGCGGACCGTCTCGCTGACCCAGAACGGGATCAGGCAGACGACGAAAAGGAGCGAACTCGCCCGCCCGCGCAGGAGCTTCGCGATCGTCCAGGCGATCGGGAAGGCGATCAGCAGCGTCAGCAGGGTCGCGATCGCGGACATGAGCGCCGTGCGCACGAAGATGTGCCAGTACAGCGGCTCGGCGAAGAACGTCCGGTATTGCTCAAGGCTCGCGCGGTACTCGCGCGGCGCGACCCGCTCGCGGAACGACAGGATCGCGAGGTCGAGGTGCGGCAGGATGATCAGCGACACGAGCCAGAGGACCGCCGGCATCAGGAAGAGCCCGAGCATCAGCCGGGCCTGCCAGCGCCTGGTGCCGGCCTCAAGCACTGGGCGACCCCGCCACGGGGAAGCAGACGGCCCGCGCCGGATCGAAGCCGAATTGCAGCGCCTCGCCGACCTTGAGGTCGGCGAACCGCCCGGTCTGCGGCAGTGCGATGCGAAACTCGAAGCGGCTCTTCTGCTCGCGCACGAGCACCGCCGAGTTCGCTCCGTCGAAGAGGAGACTCTCGACCGTCGCCGCGTACTGCGGGTGGCCGGCAGGCAGCTCGCTGCTGGTGCGCCCGAGGCTCGCGACTTCCGGCCGGACGAAGGCCTCGACCGCGGCGCCCGCGGCGATCGCGCCGTGCGCCTGGGCGTGGATGCTCCAGCCCTCGGCGCTTTCGAGCTCGACGATACCGCCCTGGACGCTCTTCGCGCGGCCGGCGATCTTGTTGTTGGAGCCGACGAAGCCGGCGACGAACGGCGTCGCGGGCGAGTAATAGAGTTCCTGCGGCGTGCCGAGCTGCTCGAAGCGGCCCTTGTTCATGACGCCGACGTGGTCGGAAAGCACGAGCGCCTCGGACTGATCGTGCGTGATGTAAACGAACGTCGTGCCGAACGCCGCCTGCAGCTGCTTGAGCTCGATCTTCATGTGCTCGCGCAACTTGAGGTCCAGCGCGCCGAGCGGCTCATCGAGGAGCAGCAGCGTCGGCTCGAGCACGAGGCTGCGGGCGATCGCGACGCGCTGGCGCTGGCCGCCGGAGAGCTCATCGACCGCCTTGTGGCCGGCGCCGCCGAGCCCGACGCGCTCGAGCATCTCGGCGCTCTTCTTGACCCGCTCCGCGCGCGCAACGCCGCGACGCGCGAGCCCGAAGGCGACGTTCTCGCCGACCGACATCATCGGGAACAGTGCGAGCTGCTGGAACACCATGTTGACCGGCCGGCGGTTCGGCGCGACGTCCGCCATGCTGTTGCCGCCGATCAGGATGTCGCCCTCGTCGGGCGCGATGAACCCCGCGATCATCCTGAGGAGCGTCGTCTTGCCGCAGCCCGACGGCCCCAGGATCGAGAAGAAGCTGCCGCGCGCGACGCTGAAGGAGAGCGTATCGACGGCGGTGTACGCGCCGAAGCGCTTGACGAGGCTGCGCGCCTCAAGGTCTGGAGTGCTCAATTCGCGGCCTTCACGCGGTCGAGTACGCGCCCCTCGATCTCCTCGAGTCCGGGCGGGATGGCCGGATACCACTTGATGTTCTTGAGCGCGGCGTCGGGCAGGCTCGCAGCGAACTGCGCCTTCAGCTTCGCATCCGCGAGCTGATCGGCGCCCTTGGACGCGGTGAAGCTGCCGACCACGTGGGTGATCTTCGCGGCGATCTCGGGGCGCATCGTGAAGTTGATCCAGGCGTACGCGCCAGCGTCGTTCCTGCCCTTCGCCGGCAGCGCGAACGTGTCGAGCCAGCCGAGCGCGCCCGACTTCGGCGCGACGTACTGGATGTCCGGGTTCTCGCGATTGAGCACCCAGCCGCCGGTATCCCACATCATCGCCGCCGTGACCTCGCCGGAGCGGATGCCGTTCAGAAGCTGGTCCTTGTTGTCGTAGAAGAACTTGAGGTTCGCCTTGCAGGCGATCATGGTCTTGCCCACCTCGTCCATGAGCGCCGAGTACGCCTTTACGTCGCCGTAGAGCGCGAACGGATCCTTGCCGAGCGCGAAGGCGAACGCCATCATCGTCGGGCGCTTCAGGCGCACCGCGGTCTTGCCCTTGAGCTCGGGCTTGCACAGGTCGAGGTAGTCGGCCGCCTTGGCCTTCTTCGTGTTGATGACGATGCCGTCCGTTCCCCACAGGTACGGCAGGCCATAGGCCTTGCCATCGAGCGTCGTATTCTTGCGCACGGTCTCGAGCAGCGTCGGCACGAACTGGTCGAGCTTCACCTTGGTCAGGTCGATGGGCTTGTAGATCCCGAACTCCCGCTGCGCCGCGAGAATGCGGTCCTGCGAGGGCTGCGCAAGGTCGAAGCCCGCGCCACCGGTGGCCCGCAGCTTCGAGATCATCTCCTCGTTGTTCGAGAGCGTGACCTCGACCTGGATGCCGGTCTCCTTCTTGAAGAGCGCGATCAACTCGGCCGGCACGTAGTCCGCCCAGCTGATGATCCTCAGGCGCTTCGCATCGTCGGCGCGGGCGCCGCCGGAAGCGAGAACCGCGAGGCTGAGTATCGTCGCCAGAAGACGTCTCATCGCATTCTCCCCATCGATCGAAGGTGCCGTATCGCCAGGCCGCACGCCCGTAGGTTACCGCCCCCGCGATCCGTAGTCATTGGTTATCCGGGGCCACCGTCCGAACGAGCGCGCCCTCGGCATGGACGCCGCGGCCGCGGCCACCGCGGGAGGCGAGGGCGCCGATGACGCCAACGCCGAGGAAGATCGCCGCGAGCTCCGGGTTGAACCAGACGATCGCGACGAGCGAGATAACGGCGATCACGAGAGCCGTCAGCGGGAAGAGCGGGTAGAACGGCGCCCTGAACGGCCGGGGCATTTCCGGCTCCCGGCGCCGCAGGCGGATCAGGCTCAGCATGCTCATGATGTACATCACGATCGCGCCGAGCGCCGACATCGTCACGATGCTTGCGGTCAGCGACTGGCCGCGGATCGTCACGAGGCTGTCCGAATAGATCGCGGCGACGCCGACGACGCCGCCGGCGAGGATCGCGAGGTGTGGCGTGCGCCAGCGCGGGTGGATCCTCGCGAGCAGCGGCGGCAGGAGCCCGGCGCGCGCGAGCGCGAAGATCTGGCGCGAGTAACCCATGATGATGCCGTGGAAGGAAGCGATGAGGCCGAGGAGGCCGATCCAGACCAGCAGGTGCAGCCAGCCGCTCTTCGCGCCGACCACCATCTTCATCGCCTGCGGCAGCGGATCGTTGATGTTCGCGAGCAGTTTCCAGTCACCGGCGGCGCCGGCGAAGATCATCGTGCCAAAGGCGAGCGCGACCAGCGTCAGAATGCCGCCGATGTAGGCGCGCGGAATGGTCCGGCTCGGATCGCGCGCCTCCTCGGCCGCCATCGCCGCGCCCTCGATGGCGAGGAAGAACCAGATCGCGAACGGGATCGCGGCGAAAAGGCCGCCCAGCATCGCGAACGAGGGCCGGTCCGCGCCCGCCCAGCCGGCCGCCGTGAAGTTCGCCCACGAGAATCCGCCCGAGACGACGCCCATGAACACGAGCAGCTCAGCGATCGCGAGCACCGTCACGACGAGCTCGAAAGTCGCCGCGATCGTGACGCCGGCGATGTTGAGCGCCATGAACACGAGGTAGGCGCCGACCGCCGCGGTGCGCGCATCGAGGCCGGGGAACTGCACGTTGAGGTATGCGCCGATCGCGAGGGCGATGGCGGGCGGGGCGAACACGAACTCGATCAGCGTCGAGAATCCCGCGATATACCCGCCGAGCGGCCCGAACGCGCGCCGGCTGTAGGCGAAGGGTCCGCCGGCCTGCGGGATGGCGGCGGTGAGCTCGGTGAAGCTGAAGATGAACGTCGTGTACATCGTCGCGATCAACACCGTCGTCGCGAGGAACCCGAGCGTGCCGGCCGCGGCCCAGCCGTAGCTCCAGCCGAAGTACTCGCCCGAGATCACAAGGCCGACGGCGATGCCCCACAGGTGCAGCCCGCTCAGCGTCTTGCGAAGCTCGGCCGCCGGCTCAGCCATGCCGGCTCGCGTGCGGCAGCACCTCGGCGTCGAGCCAGTTGCGGATCTCGGCGAGGCGCAGCGCCGCATCGCTCATCGCGGACCCGAGTCCGTGGCGCCAGAGGAGCGGGCCGTCGTCCGGCTTCGCCTGCAGGCGCCGGAGGTCGGCGGCGAAGCTCGCGAGCGCCGCCTCGTCGGCGAACATCCCCTCGGTGACGAGCCTCGCGCCGTAGCGTTCGGCGGCGGCGGCGATGTCCAGGTACTCGTACTCCGGGTGGTACTGGACTCCCCAGAACGTGCCGCGTCCGTGGCTGAAGGCGGCCGCCTGCAGCCCCATGTCGTTGCGTGCGAGCTCAACCGCGCCGGCCGGCAGCGTCGCGATCGAGTCGAGGTGGATGGTCGGCGCCTCGAACACCGCGGGCTTGCCCGCGAAGAGCCGATGCGCGCGGCCGGCGTCGGTGAGCGTGATGCGACGGCCAAAGCCAAACTCGCGGCCACGCGGGTTGGCGCGCACTTCGCCGCCGGCGGCGGTGACGGCGACCTGCAGGCCCCAGCAACTGCCGAAGAAGGGCACGCCCGCGGCGAACACCGCCCGCGCGAGGTCCACCTGGCGGGTGATCGCTTCGCCGCCGTTGTAGATGTTGAGCGCCGAGCCCGTGATCGTGACGCCGTCGTAGTCGGCGAGACCGACGCCGGGCGGGAATTCCGGAGCCCCATCCGCCGGCCGCACCACGTCGCAGCGCAGCGCGGGCTCGAGGCGCTTCAACGCGTTGACGTATCCAATCCCGGAGTCGTAGCCGACCGCAGCGGTCTGGCGGGCGCGAATCTCGGCCGTGTTGCCGTCGATGATGAGGACGCGGGCGGAATTCACGCAGCGCGCGCCGCGGCCGCGAGCTCGCCACCGACGGCGGCGCGAAAGATCCGCTCGTAGGTCGCCGCATCGAGCGGGATCGGATTGCCGGAGGCCGACGGGTCGATCGAGGCTTCCTTGCCGATGGTCGCGGCGTTGTGCGTCGTGACGCCGATGTCGGCGAGCGAGTGGGGGATGTCGAGCTCCTGCCGCAGCGCCAGCACCCAGGCCAGGAACCCGTCGAAGCCCCGCGTCGGCAGGTCGAGCGCGCGACTGACGATGTCGGTCTTCGCGGCGATCGCCGCGCGGTTGTGCGTCATCACGTAGGGGAGGATCACGGCGTTGGTGAGGCCATGGTGGGTGTTGAACCATGAGCCCACGGGGTGGGCGATCGCGTGCACGCCACCGAGCCCCTTCTGGAAGGCGGTCGCGCCCATCGAGGCGGCCGCGAGCATCTCGGCCCGCGCCTCGATGTCGCGACCGTTCGCGCAGGCGCGCGGCAGGAACTCCTTGATGAGGCGCATGCCCTCGAGCGCGATGCCGTCGGCGAGCGGGTGAAAGCCCGGCGCGCAAAAGGCCTCGAAGCAATGCACGAACGCATCGATGCCGGTCGCCGCGGTAACGCCGCGTGGCAGGCCGACGGTGAGTTCCGGGTCGGCGATGACGACTTTCGGCATCATCAGCGGGTGGAAGATGATCTTCTTCTGGTGCGTTTCCTCGTTGAGGATGACGCCGGCGCGGCCGACCTCCGAGCCCGTGCCCGCCGTCGTCGGCACCGCGATCACCGGCGCGATCCCGGCGGGATCGGCGCGCGTCCACCAGTCGCCGACGTCCTCGAAGTCCCACAGCGGCCGGTTCTGCCCGGACATGAACGCGATCACCTTGCCGGCATCGAGCGCCGAGCCGCCGCCGAAAGCCACTACGCCGTCATGGCGGCCGGAGCGGTAGGCCGCGAGCCCCGCCAGCACGTGGCTGAGGGCGGGGTTGCCGCGCACGCCACCGAACACCGCCGCGCCCGGCAGGGAAGCGTGCGCGTTCGTGATCATCGGCGCGTTGACGAGGCCCTCATCGGTCACGATGAGCGGCCGTGCCATGACGGCGCGAGCGCATGCCGCCGGGAGCTCGGCGATGCGGCCGGGGCCTGACCATATGGTCGTCGGGTAATTCCAGTTGCCGCGCAGTACGGGGGTCATGTGGCCAACCTGAGGTTGTAGGACTTCGGGCGCGTGAGTTGCTCGAAGCCGACGCGCGACAGGGTGCAGCCGCGGCCGGAGTTCTTGACGCCTGTCCACGCAAGCGCGGGGTCCAGGTAGTCGCAGCGGTTCAGGAACACGGTTCCCGTCTCGAGCGCATCGCCGAGTTCCTCGGCGCGCGCGACGTCGGCGGAGTAGATCGCGGCGGTCAGCCCGAAGTCGCTGTCGTTCATGAGTCGAAGCGCTTCCTCGTCGGAGGCTACCTTCATGATGCCGACCGCGGGGCCGAAGGTTTCCTCGCGCATGATGGGCATCGAGTGGTCTACGTCGACGAGCACCTGTGGCGCGAGGTAGGGCGTGCCGGGCTTCGAATGGCCGAAGCGGCCGGCGTCGATGAGCTGGCGCGCGCCGCGACCGACCGCATCCTCGACCTGGCCGCGGACGAAGTCGGCGGCGGCCGTGCGCACGACCGGTCCGAGCGTCGTCTCGGGGTCGACGGGCGAGCCGAGCCGATAACCGTTCGCAAGCTCGACAACGCCCGCCACGAACTCATCGAAGCGCGGCGCGGCGACATAGATGCGCTTGATGCCGCAGCACGACTGGCCGGCGTTGAAGAACGCCCCATCGGTCAGCGAGTCGATCGCGTGCGCGAGGTTCGCGTCGGCGCGCACGTACGCGGGGTCCTTGCCGCCGAGCTCGAGGCCCGCGGTCGCAAAGCCGCGCGCGGTCGCCTCGACCACCGCCCGGCCGCCCGCGACGGAGCCGGTGAAGCAGACGTTCGCGACGCGCGCATCGCCCATCAGGCGCGCGGTGTCGGCGTGCGAGAGGTGCAGGAACTGGAAGACGCCGGCCGGCAGTCCCGCGCGCGCGAACGCGGCCGCGAGCCGTTCAGCGCAGAGCGGCGTCTGGTGCGAATGCTTGAGGACTACCGCATTGCCCGCGATCAGCGCCGGCAGGATCGCGTTCACCGACGTGAGGTACGGGTAGTTCCAGGGCGCCACGACCGCGACAACGCCGACCGGCACGCGCTTGATGAGCCGCGCGAAGCCCGGTCGCTCGTCCGGGCGCACCGGCGCGAGCGCCGTCGCGGCGATGCCGAGCATGTAGCGCGAGCGCTCCTCGAAGCCGCGGATCTCGCCGGGCGAGTGCCGGATCGGCCGGCCCATCTGCCAGGTGATCTCGGCGGCGATCTCGGCACCGTCCGCGACGAACGCATCGACCGCGCGAGCGAGGATCGCGCAGCGCTCGGCGAGTGCCACGCCCGCCCATTGCCGCTGGGCGCGCACGGCGGCCTCGAGTGCGCGGTCGATTGCCGCGGCCGACTCGAGCGGGCGCTCGGCGTACACGCTGCCGTCGACGGGGCTGATCGTCCTTAAGGTGTCGGCCATGGGTGAGCTCAGATGATTTCGAAGTAGCGCGCCAGTTCCCAGTCCGTGATGGCCTTGCGGAACTCGCGTTCCTCCCACTGGCGCGTCGCCGCGTAGTGCTCGACGAAGGCATCGCCGAAGAGCGAGCGCGCCGCGCTCGATGCGAGGAGGCGTCGCGCCGCTTCATCGAGCGTCGCCGGCAGCCGCCGCGCGGGCGCGTGGTCGCGGTCGTAGGAATTGCCCTCGATCGCGGCATCGGGCTCGATGCGGTTCTCGATGCCCCACAGGCCGGAGCCGATCGCGGCGGCGAGCGCGATGTAGGGATTGATGTCGGCGGCCGCGATGCGGTACTCGACGCGCTGGCTCGAGGGCCCGCCACGGATCACCCTGAGCGCCGTCGTGCGGTTCTCGACGCCCCACGTCGCCGAGGTCGGTGCCCAGTAGCCCGGGACCAGGCGCGAATAGCTGTTGACGGTGCAGGCGATCATCGCGAGGAGCTCGGGCATCAGCGCCTGCTGGCCGCCGACGAACCAGCGCATCGTGTCCGACATCTCGTACTGCTTCGAGGCGTCGTGGAAGGCGCTGCCGCCATCCTCTTTCCTGAGCGAGACGTGCAGGTGCCCGCTCTGGCCAGCGCAGCTGTTCGACCACTTGGCCATGAACGTCGCCATGAGGCCGTGGCGCTGCGCGAGCACCTTGGCGAAGGTCTTGAAGAGCGCCGCGCGGTCCGCCGCCTCGAGCGCCTCGCAGTAGGTGAGCGCCGCCTCGAGGACGCCGGGTCCGGTTTCGGTGTGCAGCCCCTCGATCGGGAAGCGCATCGTCTGGCCGAGATCGAGGAACTCCTGGTAGAGGTCCGAATGCACGGAGTTCCTGAGCACCGAGTAGCCGAAGGCGCCCGGCGTCATCGTCTTCAGGTGCCGGTAGCCCTTCTCGCGTACCGACTCGGGGGTCTCGGAGAACATGAAGAACTCGAACTCGGCGGCGGCGCTGACCGCGTAGCCGAGCTTGCCGGCGCGCGCGAGCACCCGGCGCAGCGTGCCGCGCGGGCAGATCGCCTCGGCGGGACCGGCGAACTCGGCGAGGAAGAGCGCGGTTTTCGGCTCGTAGGGAATCTCGCGGCGGGTCGCCGGCAGCACGCGCACGGCCGCATCGGGATAGGCGGTGTGCCAGCCGGTGAACTTCAGGTTGTCGCACAGCTGGTCGTTCGAATCCCAGCCGAGCACGACGTCGCAGACCCCAAAGCCCTTCTCGAGGGCCGACAGAAACTTGTCCCGGCTCAGGTACTTGCCGCGCAGGATGCCGTCTACGTCGAAGACGCCGATCTTGACGTGCTCCATGCCGTGATCGACGACGTACTGGCGGGCGGCGGCGATGTCTTCGCGATTCGTCGGTTCCATACGCGTCCGTGGCGGGCTTGCCCTGAGTGAGCAAAGGATCATATACGCGCGCACGTAAGCGTGGGGAGACGGCCCGCCGGGGTGGCCCACGCGTGTTGGCCGCGCAGGCCTTTCGTGTGACGATCCGCCGGCGGCCGGACCGGTCGCGGCGAGGTAATGGACGTGGCGGAGCGCCCGAACGTGCTGATCCTGATGGCCGACCAGCTGACTGCAGGGGCGCTGCCGGCCTACGGCAACCGGGTGGCCAAGACACCCCACATCGACGGGCTCGCGGCGGGCGGCGTCGTGTTCGACTCCTTTTACTGCAACAGCCCGCTCTGCGCTCCTTCCCGCTACTCGTTCCTGGCCGGGCGGTTGCCGGCCGCGATCGGCGCCTACGACAATGCCGCCGAGATGCGCGCCGACATCCCGACGTTTGCGCACTACCTGCGCGGCGCCGGCTACCGGACGGTGCTGAGCGGCAAGATGCATTTCTGCGGGCCCGACCAGCTGCACGGCTTCGAGGAGCGGCTGACGACGGACATCTATCCGGCGGACTTCGGCTGGACACCCGACTGGAGCCGCTTCGCGCAACGGCCGAGCTGGTACCACTCGATGGATTCGGTGACGCAGGCGGGCCCGTGCGAGCGCACCAACCAGATCGATTTCGACGACGAGGTCGTGTTCTTCGCGCGGCAGAAGCTCTTCGACATTGCCCGCGGTCGCGACCGGCGGCCGTTCTGCATGGTCGTGTCGATGACGCATCCGCACGACCCGTACTCGATCCCGCAGCCCTACTGGGACCGGTACCACGATGCCGACATCGACATGCCGCGCGTCCGGCTCGGCGTCGAGGAGCTCGACCCGCACTCCAGGCGGCTGCGCCACGTCTGCGGGCTCGACCAGCAACCGGTCACCGAGGCGCAGACGCGCGCCGCGCGCCACGCCTACTACGGCGCGACCTCCTACGTCGACGACCAGGTCGGCTCGATGCTCGGCGCGCTCAAAGGCGCGGGGCTCGGGGACGACACCGTTGTCATTGTGCTCGCCGATCACGGCGACATGCTCGGCGAGCGCGGCCTCTGGTACAAGATGAGCTACTTCGAGCCCGCCTGCCGGATCCCGTTCATCGTGCACGCTCCCGGCCGCTACCGGCCCGGCCGCGCCGCGGCGCCGGCCTCGCTCCTCGACGTGCTGCCGACGCTATGCGAGTTGGGTGGCGCGACGACGTTCGCCGATCCGCCCGACGGCCGCAGCCTGCTGGCCGAACTCGGCGGTGCGGCGGCCGCGGGCGAAGTCATCGGCGAGTACCTGGCGGAAGGGGCGATCGCGCCCGTCGTGATGATCCGTCGTGGCCGCCACAAATTTATTCACTCGCCAGTCGACCCGGACCAGCTCTACGATCTCGGCGCCGATCCCGACGAGCGGGTCAACCTCGCCGCGAGTCCTGCCCACGCCGCCGACGTGCGGACGTTTCGCGCCGAGGTCGAGCGGCGCTGGGACCTCAAGGCCGTGCACGCAGCGGTCCTCGCGAGCCAGCGGCGTCGACACCTTGTATATGCGGCGCTCCGCCAGGGCCTCTACACGCCGTGGGACCACCAGCCGCGACGCGACGCGAGCCGCCTCTACATCCGCAACGACCAAGACCTCGGCGATCTCGAGGCCATGGCGCGGTTCCCGCGGCCGGGAGCCTGAGTTGAACCGACCGGGAATCCTGGCGCGCCTCGCGATTGCCGTGCTGGCGCTTGCAAGCTCGCTCGCGGCGGCCGCGGCGCGGGAGCCGGCCGCGTGCCGCACGGTGCGGCTCTCAGACGTCGGCTGGACGGACGTGACCTCGACGACGGCGGTGTTCGCCGACGTGCTCCGGGACCTCGGCTATCGCCCCGAAATTACGCTCCTGTCGGTGCCGGTGACGTTCGCCTCGCTCAAGAGCCGCAACATCGACGTCTTCCTCGGCAACTGGATGCCGGCGCAGTACAACGATCGCCAGCCGTACCTCGCCGATGGCTCGATAGACATCGTCCGCGCGAACCTGACGGGCGCCAAGTACACGCTCGCGGTGCCCTCCTATACCTACGCGGCGGGCCTGCACGACTTCGCCGACATCGAGCGCTTCGCGAGCGGTCTCAAGGGCACGATCTACGGGATCGAAGCCGGCAACGATGGCAACCGCCACGTGCTCGAGATGATCCAGCGCAACGATTTCGGGCTGGCGCACTTCAAGCTCGTCGAGTCGAGCGAGCAGGGGATGCTCGCGGAGGTCGCGCGCGCGGTGCGCTCGAAGGAGCCCATCGTGTTCCTCGCGTGGGAACCGCACCCGATGAACATGAGCTTCGACCTGAGGTACCTCACCGGCGGCGACAAGACCTTCGGCCCGAATTTCGGAGGTGCGACGATCCACACGCTGACCCGCGTCGGCTACAGCGCTGACTGTCCCAACGTCGGCAGGCTGCTCAAGAATCTCGAGTTCACGCCGCGCGGCGAGAGCGAGATCATGAATGCGATCCTGAACGAGCACGCGACGCCGGAGGCCGCGGCGCGCGCCTGGCTCGCCGCCCACCCGGACGTCCGCACCGGTTGGCTCGAGGGGGTCACCGCCGCCGATGGCACGCCGCTCTCGGCCTCCGGCCAGCAGGCGGCACGCGCCCGCTCGGCGCGCCGCGGCCTCACCGCGTTCGAGACGTCGATCACCGCGCACAAGATCCCCTTCGGCGCCGCGGTGACCGTCGCGATCGAGTGGATCAAGAGCCACGGCGGCGGGTTCTTCGATGCGATCGCGGCGGCGATCGGCGGGTCGGTGCGCGCGATCAACGCGGCGTTCAGGTTCGTGCCGTCGTACGTGCTGATTGCGGGACTCGCGTTCCTCGGCTGGCTCATGCAGCGCTCGCTCGGGCTCGCGGCGTTCATAGCGGCGACGTTGATGTTCATCATGAACCAGGGCTACTGGCTGCAGACGCTCGAGACGCTCTCGCTGGTGCTCGTCTCGGCAGTAGTCGCGACGCTCCTCGGCGTGCCGCTCGGGATCGCCGCGGCGCACCGGCCGCGCCTCTACGAGGCACTGAGGCCCGTGCTCGATCTCATGCAGACGCTGCCGACGTTCGTGTACCTGATCCCGACGCTCGTCTTGTTCGGCCTCGGTGTCGTGCCGGCGCTGATCTCGACGGTGATCTTCGCGCTGCCGGCGCCAATCCGCCTCACTCACCTCGGCATCACGAGCGTGCCGAAGTCGCTCCTCGAGGCGGGCGAGGCGTTCGGCGCGACGCGCTGGCAGACGCTCCTGAAGGTTGAGCTCCCTAGCGCCGCGCCGCTGATCCTGGCGGGCGTCACCCAGTGCATCATGCTCAGCCTCTCGATGGTCGTCATCGGCGCGCTGGTCGGGGCGGGCGGTCTTGGCGTGCCGGTCGTGCGGGCGCTCAACACCGTGCAGGTCGGCATGGGTTTCGAGGCGGGACTTGCGATCGTGCTGCTTGCGATCGTGCTCGACCGGCTGACGCGCTTCGGCGGCGGGCGGCCGGGGGCGTAGCGGCCACCGGCGGCACTCTTAAGGACGGCCGATGCAGATCCGGGTGTGCTCCGTCGAGTTCGCGCGCGTTCCTCCGGCGCGGACGCCTCGTTCGTGAAGATCGCGAAACCGCTGCTCGCGATCACGACGCCCATCGGGGTGGTGATTGGGCTACGCGAGGCGTGGCGTTTCCACTGGTGGCTCGCCGTGCTCATGGCCCTGCTCCTCTCCGTCATCGGTGCGTTCCTGCTGATGACCGTGCGTAGGATCCGCATCGAGGCCCGGCAAGCGGAAGCGCCGCCGCGCGAGCCGCGCTAGCGGCTGCGACGCACGGGCCTGCGGTCGTGACCGTGACTCTCTCCCGGCGCCCTTCAAGCGTGAGCGCGGCTCCAGCAGCCGCATAACTCATTGTTTCTAATCGAGAATGGTGAGTACGCCCACTCGGGCGCTCAAAGCTCGCTCAATCCGATTGACTACTGACTAATCAGTCAGTAACTTACTCGTCGGTCACTAATTGAACGATTTCACCGAGCACCTGCATGCACGCCATGGCCCCCGATTCGAGCCGACGCCGTGAGCGGCGCAAGGACGCCCGCCCGGGCGAGCTGCTCGACGCCGCGCTCGATGTGTTCGCAGAACGCGGCTTCGCGGGTGCCCGCCTAGAGGACATCGCCCAGCGCGCGGGCGTCACGAAGGGAACGGTCTACCTTTACTTCGCCAGCAAGGAGGAGCTCTTCGAAGCGGTCGTGCGCCAGACGCTCGTGAGCTCGATCGCGCGCGGCCAGGCGGCGCTTCGGGATTTCGACGGGCCGACGCCGGAGCTGCTGCGGCTCGTGCTGACCGGCTGGTGGCACCGTGTCGTGCGCACCAAGGCGGCCGCGCTCGTGAAGCTCATCTGCGCTGAGGCCAGCAACTTCCCGGCGCTCGCGCGCTTTTACTACGACAACGTGATCGAGCCCGGCCGCCGCCTGCAGAGCCGGATCCTCGAACGCGGCATCGCGCGCGGCGAGTTCCGCGCGGTGCCGGTCGAGCACACGGTGATGTTCATCGTTTCCGCGTTCCTCTACGTGCAGCTGCACCAGTGGTCGTTCGCGAAGGCGATCCCGACCGAGGCGATCGAGGGGGACGAATTCCTCGAGTCGTTCATCGACTTCGTGCTCGCCTCGCTCACGCCGCGCGAGCCGCAGCCATGAAGGCGTCCACTGTCGCCCTCGCGCTTGGCGCGGTACTCGTCGCCGGCTGCGCGGCGATGGGCCCGCGGGCGGCGGCGCCTGCACTCGTCGAGGCGGGCTCGCTCGCAGGCGTCAGCGCCACGGGCGCCGCGCCCTCGGTCGATGATCGCTGGTGGCGCGAATTCAAGGATCCACAGCTCGACCAGCTGATCGAGGAGGCGCTCGCCGCGTCGCCGACGATCACGGCGGCGGCCGCGCGCCTCGCCGGTGCCGAGGCGCTCGCCACCGCGGCGCGCGGCGGCCGGTTGCCGGCGACGGGCCTGAGCGCGAGCGTCGAGCGGGAGCGCCTGAGCGAAAAGGGGCTCTATCCGCCACCCTATGGCGGCTCGACGCTCAATCTCGGCCAGCTCGGTCTCGACTTCAGCTACGAGCTCGACCTCCTCGGGCGCGTCCGCGCCGAGATCACCTCGAGCGAGGCATCGAGGAGCGCCGCGCGCAGCGACCTCGCCGCCGCGCGCCTCGGCGTCGCGACCGCCGTTGCCCGCACGTACCTGAAGCTCGCCCGCAGCTATGCGCTCGCCGATACGCTGACCGCGGCCGGCGCGCGCCGTCGCGAGCAGCTCGGCCTCACCGAGCAGCGCGTGCGCGCCGGGCTCGACACGCAATTCGAGACCGAGGCCGCGCGCGCCCAGCTCGCAAGCAGCGATCAGGACCTCGCGGCGGCGGACGAGGAGCGTGCGCTCCTGCTCAACGAGCTCGCGGCGCTCCTGGGTGCCGGACCCGGCCGCGCCGCGGCGCTCGCGCGGCCGGTCTACGTGCTGCCGGCGGCACTACCGCTGCCCGCTGAGCTGCCGGCGAGCCTCGTCGGCCGCCGCCCCGACGTCGCCGCCGAGCGCGCCCGCGTCGAGTCCGCCGCGGCGAGCGTGCGTGTCGCCGAGACGGCGTTCTACCCGAACGTAAACTTAAGCGCCTTCGCGGGCTTTCAGTCGATCGTGCTCGGCTCGCTGATCGGCAGCGGCACCCGCAGCTGGAGCGCGGGTCCTGCGCTCAGCCTGCCGCTGTTCTTCACCGACCGGCTGCGCGGGCAGCTCGGCGCGCGCGACGCCGACTACCTCGGTGCGGTCGCCCGCTACGACGCGACCGTCATCGAGGCGTTCCACGAGGTCGCCGATGCCCTCGCATCGCTCAGGCTCCTCGAGCGCGAGCAGAGCGCGAGTGCCGCCGCGGTCGCGGCACTCGAGCACGCCAACGAGCTTGCACTCATCCGCTACCGCGCCGGCCTCACCAACTACCTCACCGTCCTCGTCGCGGAGCAGAACCTGCTCCAGCAGCGGCGCCTCGCCGTCGACCTCGAGGCACGCCGCGCCGATCTCGCCGTCGCGCTCATTCGTGCACTCGGCGGCGGGTTCTCGGCCTGATCTCCCCGGAGTCCTCCCATGTCTGACACGCCCGCCCCCACTGCTCCCACCGCCAGCGCGCCCGCGGCGCCACCGGCGCCAGCGCTGACGCCATCGCGCCGGCGGCGCGTGCTGCAGGCATTGGCGATCGTCGTCGTGCTCATCGCCGTCCTCGTCGGCGGCTACTCGATCCTGTTCGGGCGCTTCAAGGAGTCATCCGACAACGCCTACGCCGCCGGCAACCTCGTGCAGGTGACACCGGAGGTCGGCGGCACCGTCACGGCCATCCGCGCCGATGACACCGACCTCGTCGAGGCCGGCCAGCCGCTCGTCGAGCTCGATCGCGCGGATGCCAAGATCGCGCTCGATGCGGCCGAGGCGCAGCTCGCCAAGACCGTCCGCGACGTCCGTACGCTCTATGCCTCGACCGACGCGCTCGGCGCGACGCTCGCCGCCCGCGACAGCGACCTTGCGCGCGCGCGCGATGACCTCGCGCGGCGCGAATCGCTCGCCGCGACGGGCGCGGTGTCGGGTGAGGAACTCGACCACGCGCGCGCGGCGCTGACCGGCGCGCGCGCCGCGCAGTCCTCCGCCCGCGAGCAGTGGGCGAGCAACCGTGCCCAGACGGAAGGCACCGACGTCGCCTCGCACCCGCTCGTGCAGGCGGCCGCGGCCAGAGTGCGCGAGGCCTACCTCGCCTACGCGCGTTGCGAGGTGCTGGCGCCCGTGAGCGGCTACGTGGCGAGGCGCACCGTGCAGGTCGGCCAGCGGCTGCAGCCGGGCATCGCGCTCCTCGTGATCGTGCCACTCGATGGCATCTGGGTGGAGGCGAACCTGAAGGAGGACCAGCTGAGGAACCTGCGCATCGGCCAGAAGGTGAGCGTGTCGGCGGACGTGTACGGCAGTTCGGTCGACTACCACGGCCACGTCGCAGGACTCGCGGCCGGCACGGGCAGCGTATTTTCGCTGCTGCCCGCGCAGAACGCGACTGGCAACTGGATCAAGGTCGTGCAGCGCCTGCCCGTGCGAATCGCGCTCGACCAGCAGCAGCTGCGCCAGCATCCGCTTCGGGTCGGTCTCTCGATGCGCGTCGTCATCGACACGAGCGATCGCAGCGGCGCGCAGCTCGCGAGCGCGCCGGCCGTCGGCACGCGCTTCGCCGCCGCGACACAGGAGCGCGCCGTGGTCGCTGCGGATGAGCGCATCAGCGGCATCATCCGGGCCAATGCACCCACGGCGCGCGAGCACGCCGCTCGCGCGCTCGCCGGGGCGCCCAACCCGCCGCTCCCGGGCGGCTGAGCCCGATGCCGCCCGCCGAACCTCAGCCGTACCTGCGCGGCTGGGCGCTCATCGCAATGACCTTCGGACTTGCGATCGCGACGTTCATGGAAGTGCTCGACATCACGGTCGCGAACGTCTCGCTGTCGACCATCGCGGGCGACCTCGCGGTCAGCCCGACGCAGGGGACCTGGGTCATCACCGGCTACGGCGTCGCCAACGCGATCACCGTGCTCCTCGCCGGCTGGCTCGCGCAGCGCTTCGGCGAGGTGCGCGTGTTCATGGTCTGCGCACTCGGCTTCGGCGCCGCCTCGTTCCTGTGCGGCTGGGCCAACAGCCTCGAGATGCTGATTGCGTTCCGGGTCATGCAAGGCGCCGTCGCGGGTCCCATGGTGACGATGTCGCAGAGCCTGTTGCTGCGGAACTTCGCGCCGCAGCGGCACGGGCTCGCGATGGCGATCTGGGGCATCACGGTCGTCGTCGCGCCGCTCATCGGCCCGATCCTCGGCGGCTACATCACGGACAACTACAACTGGCGCTGGATCTTCCTGATCAACGTGCCGATTGCGTTCTTTGCGATCGCCGCGGTGTGGCAGACGCTGCGCCGCCGCGAGACCGAGCGGCGGCGCGTGCCGGTCGACTATGTCGGCTTCTGGCTGGTCGTCATCGGCGTCGGCGCGCTGCAGATCCTGCTCGACAAAGGCAAGGAGCTCGACTGGTGGCACTCGCAGTTGATCATCGCCCTCAGCTGCATCTCGGCGGTTGCGCTGAGCGCGCTCATCATCTGGGAGCTTGGCGAACGCTCGCCGGTCATCAACCTGAGGCTATTCACGCTCCGCAACTTCACGGTATCCGTGACGGTGATGGCATTTGCGTACGCGGCGATGTTCGCCGGCATCGTGCTGGTGCCGCTCTTCCTGCAGACGCAGCTTGGCTACACCGCGACCTGGGCCGGGCTCGTCGTCGCACCAGTCGGCATCCTCTCGCTCTTACTCACGCCGATCGTGGGTCCACGGCTGCCGCGCCTCAACCTGCGGATCGTAATCTCGGCCTCGATGGTGATCTTCGCGATCGCCTCGTTCTGGCGCGCGAGCCTCGACACCAGCGCCGACTACTGGCACCTCGCGGCGCCGCAGCTGCTGCAAGGCGCCGCGATCACGTTCTACTTCGCGCCGCTCGTCATGCAGTACACGGCCGACCTGCCGCCGTCGCTCTATGCGAGCGCCTCGAGCCTCATGAATTTCACGCGCATGCTGGCGGGAGCCGTCGCTACCTCGCTCGTGACGACGATCTGGGACCAGCGCGCCGCGGTGCACCAGACGACGCTCACCGAGCACATAGCGCCCGGCGCGCCCGGGTTCGACAGCGCCATGACGACGCTCGAGGCCCACGGACTCAACGCCGCCGAGTCGAGCGCGCTGATTGCGCGCAGCGTCTCGCAGCAGGCCTACATGCTCGCGGCGAACGAGGTGTACCTCTGGATCGGCGTGATCTTCCTCGCGCTGATCGGGGTCGTCTGGCTCGCCCGGCCGGTGCGTCGGCAGGCCGGAGAAGCCGTCGCCGCGCATTGAAGCGCGCCGCGCGCGTTCAGCGGGCGGCGGGCTGCACGCTGAGCGGCGCCGCCGAGATCGCCGTGATCCGGTCGACGAAGTAACCGGTCTCGCCGAAGCAGCTGCTCGGCAGGCCGCGGTGTTCGACGTAGTGCAGCTGCGCTCGCTCGCCCACCGCCGCGGCGAGGGTGTCGGCGAGCTGCGGATCCCGCACGGTGAAATTCCAGATCTCCGGCTGCACGCCCGCGACGACGTAGAGCGCAAGCTCGCCCTCGTAGGTCTTGCAGATCCAGCCTTTGCGCGAGAATTTCTGCAGGACGCCCGCGCGCTCGCCGTTCGAGTACTCGAATCTAAGCGCAAGCCAGCTGTAGAGCGCGAGCCCCGCCAGCACGGCCACGAGGCCGATCAGGAACGCGCGCAGCACGCGCCCGCCGAACGTGGCGGCCATGCTAGAGGATCTCCTCGCGCACCTGGTCGGGCGCAGCGGCGCTGTGCAGCTCCGAGTTGAAGCCGATCAGGATCATCGTGCCGGGGCCGGGGTTCCGGTACGCGTGCGTGACCCCGGGTGGCACCGTGAACCGCCAGTTCTCGCCGGCCGGCACTTCGATATCGATGATCTCGCCGTCTTCCTTCAACCGCACGAGCGCGGGGCCGGAGACGACCGAGATCTCGGTGCCGACGAGGTGACGGTGATTGCCACGGACGCCGTTCGGCGCCGTCAACACGACGTGGACGTTGCGGGTCGCGGCGAGCTGCTGGTCATTGACCGGTTCGAACAGCGAACCGCGCGCATCCGAGTGGGTACGGACGGGTTCGATGCGGGTTTTGAGGTTGCGCATGGGCGAAGGATAGCAAGTCGCCCCGCCAAACTCCCCCCGGCGTCCCCGCACACTCAGCGGTGCGGGTCGCCGTGGGGGGCGCGATCGTTGGCCCGCGGCGCCGGCGGCGGCTGCGGCGGCTTCGGCGGCGGAGCGCTCTCGCGCGGGGGCGCGGCGCGCGATTCCTCCGGCGCTCGGCGCGCCTCCGGCGGTGGCCGGAACACGGGGCCCGGCCGCGGCTCGATCGGGGCGCGCTGCTCGATGGGCGGGCGCGGTGGCGCGGCTGCCTGCGGCGGCGGGCGCTGCGGCGCGACGCGCTCGGCCTGGACGACGGGCGGCGGCGTGCGCACCCGGCCCTCGACCGGGTAGCGCGACTCGCGCGGCTCGGCCGGCCCGCGTGCGCCGCCGGCGGCCTGGCTCGCGGGCGTCGCCGGTGCCGCG
>JANXUT010000035.1 GCA_025356075.1 Pseudomonadota bacterium
AATCCGAAAACAGAACACTTTGTCGCGTGCTATCGTCATCCATGCAAAGGCCTTTTTCGTGAGAGAAAACACTTGTCGTCAAGCGTTTCTATCACGATCTAGGCCTTTGTGTTTTCTCAGTTCATGAATTATTCAGGCTAGAGGACCCTGGAAGACCCATCCCGCCCGAGGCGACAGCCATTCACCAGATCACTGACGAGATGGTGAAGGGAAAGCGCTTCGACGATACGGCGGCGGCGCACTTGCTCGAAGGCGTAAGCCTCGTGATCGCGCACAACGCCAAATTCGACCGACCCTTTCTGGAGGAGAGGTTCCCGCTCTTTATGAAGATGCCCTGGGCATGTTCAATCCGAGATGTGGAGTGGCGAGAGTGGGGCTATTCGAGTTCCGCGCTCGAGTTTCTCGCGTATCGGACGGGTTTTTTCTACGATGGCCATCGCGCAGAAATAGATTGTCGTGCGCTTCTCGCGGTCTTGGCGCGACCTCTTGGCGAAAGAACGGCTGCGCCGGCGCTAAAAGCGCTCCTTGATCATGCACGGGAAAAGACATTTAAGCTCTTTGCAATGAATTCGCCGTTTGAGAGCAAGGACTTGCTAAAGGGACGAGGGTATCGATGGGAGCCTGACGGGAAGGTCTGGGCGGTTGAGTTAGATGCCATAAATCTGGATGCCGAGCGGGCCTACTTGAAAGACACGTCACGCTCGAAGCGCCGTCCGCCACGTCCGTTGGACTCGCCCTAACTATGGCGTGCCTGCCAAAGACGAAGTGGCTGAAGGAGATCGAGTCCGATGTCGAGTGGCCCTTCCACGGGCTACCGGAAGTATTGCACCTCGACAATGCCGCGGAGTTCCACAGCGAAGCCTTGAGGCGGGGCTGCGACCGGTACGGCATCCAGCTGGCTTACCGCCCCCGCGGCCGGCCACATACGGGCGGGCACATCGAGCGGTATCTGGGCACGCTCATGCGGCGCATCCACGGACTACCCGGGACCACGTCCTCGAACGTCAAGAGTCGCGGGAAGTACCCGAGCGAGAAGCGCGCGGCGTTGACGTTACGGGAACTCGAGGCGTGGCTGACGCTGGAGATCGCGGGTCGGTATCACGCCGCCATCCACCGAGGACTTCACTGTTCGCCCACGGAGGCCTGGAGGAGGGCGACGGAGCGAGGCGTCCCGGGTGTACCGAAGAACGCCGACGCATTTACGCTGGATTTTTTGCCTTTGGTTCACCGAAAGATAAGCAAGGACGGTTTCCAGCTGTTTCACATCCGCTACTGGGATCCGCTGTTACCCCGGGTTTTCCCGAGTTCGCAGCGCCAGATCGTTCGCTTCAATCCACGGAACCTATCCCGGGTATGGGTCGCCATTCCCGAGCGGCGGGAGTACATCCCGGTTCCGTATGCCGACCTCCGTCGGCCGCCCATTAGCCAATATGAGCAAGAAGCGGCCATGCGAGACATCATTGCGACCGGCCGTCGCACAGCGAATGAAGACATCGTGTTCGCGACCATCGAGCGGCAACGACAGTTGGTAGACCGCGCGCGATCGACGACACGATCCCGGCGGCTCCGGTCCCGGCGCCCGTCCAAACGCTTGATAGTGACACCAGATCCCGGCGCGACGGAACGTTCGGCCGCCAAGATCGACTTCAGCAAGCCAGCTACACCGTATCGGACTGAGCGATGGTTGCGCTAGCTGCGTCGCGACAACGCCAGCGGCGGAATCGGCACAAACTACCGAAGCCCGATCCCCGCCAGCTACTCCACGATCTCAGCGCCGACCAATGGGTCAGCTATCCCCGGGCTGAGCAGATTCTAGCGCGAATTGATGAACTGCTGACGACTCCAGTTCGGGTGCGTATGCCGAACATCCTGGTCCACGGACCGAGCGGTGCCGGCAAGAGCATGATCCTCGAGAAGTTCAGACGGGACCACCCGAGCTCCCTGAATCCAGCGTTTCGGGGTGCGCGTCTGGTCACTGTGCAGATGCCGGCGTTTCCATCGTTGAAGAGTTTCTACAGCGAACTGCTCCGGACCCTGGAGTGCACCGCCATCGCCGGCGCACGGCTGCCGGAACTCGAGAATACCGCCTTCCAGCGTCTCGAGCGCCTGCAACCCCGCATCCTCTTCATTGAAGAGATCCACCACCTTCTTGCCTGCGCGCCGCGCGAGCAGCGCATCGCGCTCAACGTTCTGAAGTTCTTGTCGAATCAGTTCCACTTGTCGATCGTCGCCGCGGGGACCAGCGACGCGCTCTACGTCATGCGGACGGATCCTCAGATCGCGAACCGGTTTGAGTCGTGGCCACTGAGGAAGTGGGCAATTTCCGAGGAGCTGCGGAGATTCATAGTCGGCTTCTTTGAACCGCTAAGCATCAACGCCGATGGCATCGTCAACAGCGCGGTGCCTCTGGAGTATCTATTGGAATTGACAGCGGGAATAACCGGGCGCATCGTGGAGTTGATGCGGTTGACCGCGCGTTCAGCGCTGGCTCGCGGTGATTTGACGCTCTCGCTCGAGCATCTGCAGGACGCCGGTCGAGAATTCGCTGCCGATCTTTCAACCGCGGCGCTGTGACACTTAATTGCGTCGTCGTCACTTAATTGTGTCACTGACACGATCAATAGTCGCGTTTCGACACAATTAACTGAAACTCACAGCTCGACCACCGTGCGCTCGCAGAATATCCAGGCGCACGCTGAGTTCCTTCAACTTCTTACGTAACCGTTCGCGCTGAGTTTTGCGACCCACCACAAAACGACCGCGACGACTTCGCGTAACGAAGTGCGTGAGACCAAGAAAATTGAAGGTCTCCGGCCGACGTAGCCCCTCTTGTTTGTGAACCGGCACGCGCTTTGGGCGCCGATCGGCATCGCAAGTTGTTGCTTCGCGGCGATCGGAGGCCCGATTTCACGGTCAGAATTGAACGCCGGTTCACACTGTGCGCGGTCTTATTGCTGGGGCAATGCGAAAGCGAACAGCCCCGACCCCGCCGGAATCACCACGTACTGCTTGCCATCGAGGGAGTACGTGATCGCCGTGGAGTAGATGGCGGCGCCTAGCTGCACATGCCACAGGTCGCGACCCGTCGCCGCGTCGAGCGCGATGAAATTACCGTCCGAGTCCCCGCCGAACACGAGGCCGCCTTCGGTCGACAGGGCACCACCGTTTGGAGTGGTGTGGTAGGGGAAGGACCATTTCTCCTTCCCGCTCAGGACCTCGATCGCCTTGAGCGCCCCGCTCGGCCGCTGTTCGGGGTCCGGGACGTAGATGCTGCCGAGGAAATCGTGTCCCGCGCGATAGGTCTGCGGCGAACTCGTGAAGACGTCGCACTGATTCGATGTGGCCACGTAGAGCAGCTGCGTTGCAGGGTCGTAGGAGGGTGAAAACCAGTTCGTCAGTCCCGCCGCGCCGGGGCAGACCTGCGTGCCCTCCGCGCCGGCCTCGAGGGCGGTATTAGGCATCGGCCGACCCTGGGCATCGATCGCGGTGGCCCAGGTGACGTTGCCGAACGGCTTCGCGGACAGGAACGTCCCGTCGCTGCGGTCGAGCACGTACAGGAAGCCGTTACGGTTTGCCTGGACCAGCAGCTTGCGCGGACGGCCCTCCCACGTGGCGTCCATGAGGACCGGTATCTGCGTGGCGTCGTAGTCATACAGATCGTGCGGCGTGAACTGATAGTGCCATTTGAGCTTGCCCGTGTCCGGATCGAGCGCCAGCATCGAATTGCTGTAGAGGTTGTCACCCTTGCGTTCGCCGCCGTAGTTGCTCGGGGACGGATTGCCGGTCGGCCAGTAGAGCAGGTTGAGGTCAGGATCGTACGAGCCTGTAATCCAGGCCGGCGCGCCACCGACCTTCCAACTGTCCCCAGCCCACGTCTCGTGCCCGGGTTGGCCCGGACCCGGGACCGTGTCGAAGCGCCACAGGCGCCGACCCGTCGCCGCGTCGTAAGCGTCGATGAAGCCGCGGACGCCGTATTCACCGCCGGAGACGCCGACGATCACGGCGTTCTTGACGACGAGCGGCGCGACCGTGAACGTGTAGGCCTGACGATAGTCGGCGGCGGTCACATCCCAAAGCAGATTCCCGGTCCTGGTATCAAGCGCAATCACATGGGCGTCGAGCGTTGCCATGAACACACGGTCGCCGAGGATGGCGAGGCCGCGATTGACCGCGCCGCAACACGGCCGCACCTTATCGGGCAAATGGCGCTGATAGCGCCACAACGTCCGCCCGGTGCGGGCGTCGATTGCGTACGCGCGATCGTTCTGCCCGGTGCCGTACAGGACGCCGTCGACGGCGAGTGGCGTGGTTTCGAACTGGCCGAGGTCGGCGACCTGAAACGTCCACTGCATCGATAGCCGAGACACGTTGCCAACGTCGATCTGGCGCAGCGTGCTGTGCCGCCAGCCCTCGTACCGACCCGAGTATGTAAGCCAGTTTTGCGGCTCGCTGGCTGCTGCGACGATACGTTCGTACGTCACCTGGGACTGGGCCGCAAATGAAATCACCGCGAGGAGCAGCACGCAGATCTTCTTCATCACTGGTCCTTTCCCGGCTCGCGGCGGTCCCGTCCCAGCGTCACAAGGTAGGCCAGCAGGTCCTGCAGCTGCGACGCGCTCAGCGCATTCTCCGGATAAGCCGGCATCAGCGACTTGCGCTCGTGGATCACCTCGCGGACGTCCTTCTTCAGGAAGCAGCGCAGGTTCTGGTCCACGTCGAGTAGCTGAACAGAGAACGTGTCTTCGTTGCGTGCCACGCCAACGATGCGCTCGCCTCCGGCAGTCACGACCGTCACGGTGTCGTACGGTAGCGGCAGTCCGTAATGGTTGTTCGGATCGACCGGACCACTGCTGAGTTCGCGGTCGGGCTCGCGGATCGAGTCGACGAGGTACGCGACCGCGCGCGCGGCGCCAATGCGGGACAAGTCGGGGCCGAGCCGGCCGCCGTTGCCGTCGACCATGTGGCACTGCGCGCAGCCGGCTCCGACCGTGAAGGTCTGCCGGCCGCGGCCCGGGTCGCCGCCGACGAGCTGGTGCACCGGCGGCGCCAGCGATCGCAGGAACGCGATGATGGAACGGATTTCTCCGTCATCGAGCACGTTGGCTGGCATTTCGGTGCCGGGAACACCGCCAGTGATGGTGCGGAAGATCTCGGCGTCGCTGCCGCCGTGCGCCCAGTTTCCCGAGGTGAGATCCGGGCCACGCCCGCCGCCGTGCGCGGTGAGGCCATGGCACGGCGCGCAGTTTGTTCGGAAAGCCGAGCGGCCCTCCGCCACGTTGGTGGCTTTGGCCGCTTGCGGCCGCGGGGCGCGCGCGTCCGCGGCCTGCCAGAACAGGCTCGCGATGAGCGCCATTGTCATCAGAGTGCGGATGGGGACGGGGTCATTCTGCGCTGTCTGCACCTGGGATTACCTCCGCTCGTCCTGTCTCGTCGGCGGTCCGCTGGCACGGCGCCGCCGGGAATCTCGCCCCTCGGCTGGGTTCTGGTGCATCTAGGAATTCTCGCCGACGTTCACCCATTGGGTGCCGAAACGTGGCGGACACGCCCGACGCGAAAACCCTGCATTTTCAGTCATTTCATCATGAGGCCAAACCGAGGATTGAACGAGAAATGGGAGGAAAGTCGCCTCCCGACCGCAGATGCACCAGAACCCAATGGCAGCGAGTTCTCCGGGCACGTATTCGATCAGTGGGCCTACCACCAGAAGGTAACGATCGACTTCAACCGACCAGGGAAGCCGACAGGGGGTAGGCGCCCCGGAGCTGCCAAAACTGGCGGTCTCAGCGCTGCACCGCAATAAAGCGTTTGTCACAGGGTTGGTGCCCTTTTCGTGCAATTAGTAGCTCTTTCAGGAACTCGGCCCCGGAAATTCAACCGCTTACGAGTCCGACGAACTGCCCAAGTTTGCAACTTCTAGCTCATTGATTCGATAGGCGTGGGCTTGCAAGGCCGCTACTTCCTGCGCGTTTCGGGCACCAACCCCTGTCTCGAACCTTCAAAGTTCTATTAGGCTGCCTAATATGTTTGCCGCTGACACTCCTCGGCGCGGTGTTCACATTCTTCAGCCCCTCGAAGCAAGATATGTCCGTTCAACACACCGGATGGATCATGCTCGGCATTGCAGGCGCTATGTTTTCCTAGCTGACCCAAAGCCCCCGACACCCGCATCCGCCGATGTCGAGCGTCGCGCCGACAACGTCCGTCCCACGTGGCGGAGCAGCGACGGGAGAATTGCCGTTGGGTATCGTAAACGCCCCTTTTGAGTCCGCCATGGGGCCGCTGCTCGCAACGTCCATCCTAGCTGAAGCCGCGTGTTCCGCGAATACACACGCGTCACGCGTCTCGGCACCGCACCCACACCCAACTAAAGTTCGCTCAATCGGCGTGGCGCTGCGGGAAACTTATTTCGCGGCGACTGGCCCATCTTCCTCGAGGTACTTCACGAACCAGCGTGTGACCTCGACAGTCGAGCGGACTCGGTTGGGCAGTTTCCGCCAGCCGTGTCCCTCGTCAGGGAAAATCACAAGCTCAACGGGCACATTTCGCTTTTTCAAATTGTCGACCACCTGCTGAGCTTCGACAACCGGAACGTTCGTATCGTTGGCGCCGTGCAGCACCAGGGTGGCGGCCTTGACCCGATCAATCTTATTGATAGGCGACAATTGCCGGAGCATAGCCGCCTGCGTCTTCGGATCGCCATACTCGATGGTCGAGATGGCCGCCATCCAGGGCTCGGTATTGGCGAAGAAAGTTTCGAAGTTGACGACACCGTAGAGATCGGCGCCCGCGCGGAACATGTCCGGAAATTCGGTGAGCCCGGCCATCGTCATGTAGCCGCCGTATGAGCCGCCCATGATGCCGAGGCGCTTCGGGTCGGCGATCTTGTTTGCGGCCAGATAATCGACCGACGCTTTGATGTCGCGAATCGCGTTGACCCGCAACTCCTGGTTATCGAGATTGACGAACCGCTTGCCGAAGCCCCCAGAGCCGCGGACGTTTGGCGCGAGCACGGCAATACCCTGCCCGAGCAACGCCTGGTAGTCGCTGCGAAATTCGGGCAGCTCCTGGCCTTCTGGCCCACCGTGAAAGCTCAGTACGCACGGGCCAGGAGCCTTCCAGTTCTTGGGTAACCACAGCCACGCGGTCAACGGTTCGCCGTCGTGGCCCTTGTAGCGGACTAGCGTGGGGTGGACGAGGTCGTCGAGATTCACGCCTGGGTGCGGACTGTGGGTGACCTGGTGTAGCGTGCCACTCGCGCGCTCCAGCACCCAAACGTCCGCGGGAGCGGCAGCCCCGTCTAGAACGAGGGCCAGCCGCTGCCCGTCGGGCGAATACCGCATGTTGAACATGAGCTCGGTCGGCAGCTGGGACCCCGGCTTCGACTGCCCGTTGCGAAGATCGACGAAAGCAAGCTCCGACTTTCCGCCGACGTTCCACGCGAGCGCTGCCTCCGTGCCCTGCGGATTGATTTCAAAGGTCTCGAGCTCCGCGTCCGGTCGCGCGGCGATGACCTCCATGGCTCCGGCCTCGCCATGCGGCCCGAGTCGTTCCCGGGCAAAAGCCGTCAGGTCCCGATCCTTGTTCGACACGAGATAGATGGTGTGCCCGTCCGGCGCGAACTTGCCGTCGAACGCCCCGGACCCCTCGTGAGGTGTCAGGTTGACCTCGGAATGGGCGACCGTGTCGACAAGATAGACGTCGTTGCTGCCGCGGCTTCGCATGCGCGCGACAAGCGCGAGACGGTTATCGCGGCTTGCGTCCACAAACCGGCTCATGCCGGCGCCGGACGCCACCAGGCGCATCTGCCCGTCGTTCGCGCCCAGAAGATATGGATCCATGGCCGAGGTGTCGCGGATGTTGGACGAGACCATGAGTGCCGACCCGTCGTGCGTCCAATGCGACAGCCAGTTGTTGTCCTTCCCGCCCTTGCTGTAGCGCTTGAGGCCCGTCCCGTCCGGACGGACAAGGTAAATCTGCGTGTTCATGCCGCCACCCGGCGCCACCGACATCGCGAGCCAATCGCCGACCGGCGACCACTCCACGAGAGTGACGGGATCCTCGAGCGAGGTCACTTGGGTCGGCCATCCGCCGGCGGCGGGAGCCGTCCACACTTGCGGTGTCCCGCTCATGTCACAGACGAAAGCCAAGCGTTTCCCGTCCGGCGAGAAGCTCGGCGAGCCGCATTCCCCGATGCGGCCCATACGGGTCACGGTCGCCGTCAGGTTATCGGCGGAGCTCGGCTTGTCAGCTCCGATCGCCAGGGGCGCCGTCAGAAGTGCCAGCGCGATCGTGAACCAACCCATGATAATTCTCCTGCATCTGGCCGATCGGGACGCGCTCGTCGAGAACCCCTCGACGCCGAACGTTACAAGCTCGTTCGGCAGGCAACTCGGCGCACCGTGCAAACATACTTGCTGAGCCCAGATTAGGACGAACGACGGGCAACTTTCCACCCCTCGCAGCGGACGCCCACCGGATGTGGCGGCGCCGCATGAGGCGCCGAGCGCAATTCGAACGCCTTTGCAGTAGTGTAGTCCTCATGGTGGAGTCTCTGGACACGTGGTTTGCGAGAGAGATCCTCGCGTGCGAGGAATCGCTGCTTCGCTATCTGATGCGCACCTGGCATCACCGGGACGAGATTCACGACCTGCGCCAGGAAGTGTACATCCGCGTATACGAGGCGGCGTCGAAGAACCGGCCGCTCGCGCCGAAGTCCTTCCTCTTCGCCACGGCGCGCAATCTCATGGCGGACCGGCTTCGCCGCAGTCGGGTGGTTTCGATCGAGGCACGGGCGGATCTCGACGCCCTGAACGTCTTAGTAGATGAGATCTCGCCCGAAGACCACGCCAGCGCCCACGAGGAGTTGCGCACGCTCGCCCACGCCTTCGACCGCCTGCCGCCGCGTTGTCGCGAGGTCGTGTGGATGAGACGGGTCGAGGGGCTCTCCCAGAGGGAGGTTGCCGAGCGGCTCGGGATCGGCGAGGCGATGGTCGAGAAACACGTCGCGAAGGCCATGTGCCGGCTCGCCGAGGCATTATTGAGTGGGGGAGAACTGGAATCGGCTACCGCGCGGATCGCAGTTAAGAAGAAGCGCATGTCGGCACCGGGTCCGGTTGGAGGCGAAGTTGGGTATGAGAAACCACAGGCAGATTGAACAGGTTGCGGCGGCCTGGTTGGCGCGTCGCGATCGCGAGGATTGGAGCGAGGCCGACGACGCGGGACTCAGCGCCTGGCTGTCGGCATCTACCGCGCATCGCGTGGCCTTCCTCCGACTCGAAACGGCGTGGGGCGAGACGGGGCGGCTCAAGGCGCTCGCCGCGGGACTGCCCGCGGGCGCCGTGCCGGGACTTGGGCAGTGGTGGTCGCGTTCGCCCTTCTTCAGCCATCGGTCGGCTGCGTCCGCGCCGGGAGAACGCGTGTTGCGGCACTCCGCGACCGACGCAGTGACTGAGTATCGCGCGACCCTCCTGGCCGAGGCTAGGGCCGCTGGCACCGTACGGCCAGGCATGCTTGCGCTACGCAAAGTGCTCCGCTCGGCCGCTGCTGCCGTGCTTCTGACGACCGCGATCGGCTTTGGGTGGATCGGTTGGCCGCACGACTCCTCGTACCGGACTGCTGTCGGAGGTGTCGAGGCCGTCCCCATACAGGATGGATCGACCGTCACGCTCAATACCGACAGCGGGATCCGCGTGGCCGTCACTGAGACGGAACGGCGCGTCGACCTCGAGAAGGGCGAGGCATTCTTCGAGGTTGCGAAGGATCCGAAGCGGCCGTTCGTGGTTCGGGCGGGAGCCGCGCGGATCATTGCGGTCGGCACGAAGTTCTCCGTCAGGCGCGAGGCGGACGACGTTCGCGTGATCGTGACCGAAGGCCGCGTGCGCGTGGAGCACGCCGGGCCGCGCCAGCGCGCGCAAACGACTCTGATCTCTGCCGGCAGCGTTGCCTTGGCGGGCGAGTCAGGTGTGCTGGTCGAGGACCGGGCGCTCGCAGAGGTCGTGGACCGCCTGAGCTGGCGCCACGGTTTCGTGATCTTCCATGACACGCCTCTCGCCGACGCGGTCGCCGAGTTCAACCGTTACAACACCCGTCAGATCGTCATCGAGAATGGGGCGCTTGAATCGATCAGGATCGGCGGAACCTTTCGGACCGGAAACGTCGAGGCCTTTGTCCGGCTGCTTTCCGAGGGGTTTCCCATAACGGTCGACGAATCGGAGGACCGGATTATTCTGAGTCACCAGTGACCGCGCCGCCAGGGCGCACGCAACCGGTGCGGCGGCCTGGACTGCGTGAGCCGCGCTGACCGGTGCAGCGCGGCCTCTCTTGCGGCGACGGCGCACCTCGATGGTGCAGCGCTCTCGAAAGTTGTCGCGACGCCCCGTTTACTGAGGCGAAAATACAACACGAATGTCTTGAACGTCAGGGGTGGATTCGAGTTGGTCCTTCGTCCGATAACTGAAAGCCAATCGACAGAGCCTAAGGGGAATGAATCATGCGGATCGTGCTGCGGCGGTTGTTCGTCATCGTCATCGTCATCGGCGGCTCGTTCGCGCTCGGCGCGCACGCGTTCGCCGACAACGCGAAGCCCATCAACGTCCCGGCCGGGGACCTCGTTGCGGCGCTCGATTCGCTAGCCAAGCAATCGGGCGCCGAGCTCGTGTACTCGACCGAGCAGTTGAAGGGCCGCTACACCAAGGGCGTCAGTGGCGCCCTGTCGGCAAGAGACGCCGTAGAGACGCTGCTCGAGCGGACCCCTCTCAAGCTCAGCGCCGACGCGAGTGGCGCGATGCTGATCGCCATCCCGTCGCGCAGCTCCGCGGCCGAAGCCAAGCGCGCGACGCCCGCGGCCAAGGAAAGGACCACAGCCTACGCGCTGCTGCGCCCGGTCGCGTGGCTCGCGCAGGCGCAGCCGATCGGTCCGGCGGGCTTTGTGTCCGTCGACAAGGAGCCGCAGAGCGAGAAGTTGTCTGAAAAAGGCGCCACTCTCGAGGAGATCGTGGTTACGGGCTCGCGCATCGCACGCAGCGCGCTCGAGCAGCCGACGCCCATCACCGTCATCAGCGCCGCCGCGATCGAAGAGAGCGGATTCAGCAACGCCGGCGACATCCTCAACCAGGTCTCCCAGTTCGGCGTCGGTACGGGACTTTCGAGCAACCAGGAAGGGTATTTCACCGATGCCGGCGCGACGTTTCTGAACCTCCGCGGTCTGGGCACGAACCGTACGCTCGTGCTGGTGGATGGCCTGCGCCGAGTGTCGGGCGGGAGCTCGTCCTCGGCCGTGGACCTAAGCACGCTCCCGGCCAACATGATCGAGCGGATCGAGATCATTACGGGCGGCGCCTCGTCCATCTACGGAGCCGACGCCGTCAGCGGCGTTGTGAACATCATCCTGAAGCACCACGCCGAGGGCCTCGAGCTCAGCGCGCGATCCGGGATTTCGAGCCGTGGCGACAACACGACGCCGAACGTAAGTGCCACCTACGGCCAGGCGCTGCAGGATCGGGGCGAGTTTACATTCGGAGTCTCGTGGAGCCGCGAGGCGGCCGTCCACGCCGAACGCCGGCCGTGGGCCAAGGAGTACAACTGCGACTTCCCGAATCCAAACGTCACGGCTGCGAATCCGTACACCAACATCGAGTACTTTGGCTGCCGCTTCCCCAACACGACCTACGGCTCGGCGTCCTACGTTGGCAACACGCAGTACACCGTCAACGCCGACGGCAGCATCCGCGCTGTACAGAACGGCGCTCGCCCGCTTCCGTATCTCGGAACGGGGGGCGGCGACGGCTTCAACAACCAGGACTTCCTGCTCCTGCGGCCGCAGTTCTCTGTGCTCGCCTCGCAAATGCACTTTGCCTACGACCTCGGTGCCTCGGTCAAGTTAACCGAGGACTTCCAGTTCTCTTACACGAACACGTGGTTCTCGGTGCAGCCGCCGTTCGACTACGGCCTGACGATCAACCGCAGCAACCCGTTCATTCCCGCGGCGCTCGGCGCGCTGATGGACCAGAACGCGCAGACGACGCTCTCTCTCGGTCGTACCGACACCGATCACGGGAACTTCATCCGCGTCAACGATCGCACGACCTACAACTCGGTCACCAAGTTCGACGGCAACCTCGGATCCGACTTCAAGTGGATGGTGTTCTACGACTACGGCCGTTACAACAACGACAGTCAGTTCCAGAATGAGCGCATCAAGAGCCGCTTCCTCCAGGCGGTCGACGTCATCGCCGGCCCGAACGGCCCGACCTGCGCGGACCTGGCCGCTGTCGCCGCCGGCTGCAAGCCGCTCAACCTGTTTGGCCCGACGAGCGCAACGCCGGCGGCGCTGGCCTGGATCCACACCACGGCTCAGACGCGGATCATCAATACTCTGGAGGTTGCCGGTGCGCAGTTGACGGGGAAGCTGTTCCGACTTCCGGCGGGCGCCCTCTCGATCTCGTCGGGTGTCGAGTACCGAAAAGAGAGCCAGACAGCGGTACAGGACACCATGGGCGCCCAGAACCTGCTGTTCAACCCCTATGGCCCGTCGAGTTACGGCACGTTCAACGTCAAGGAGGCGTTCGTCGAAGCGCTGGCTCCCATCCTCAAGGACCAGCCGTTCGCGAAGGCGCTCGAAGTCGAGGCCGCCGCCCGCCTATCCGACTACGACACGATCGGCCATACGAAAGCGTGGAAGCTCGGCGCCCAGTGGGCCCCGACCGCGGACGTGCGCTTCCGGATCACGCGTTCCTCGAGCGTCCGTGCCCCAAACTTGACGGAACTATTCAGCCCGGGCGTTAGTAACTACTCCGGCTACTACGATCCGTGCAGCAACTTCTACATTAACGCCGGGTCCCCTACGCGCCCCGCGAACTGTGCGAAGCTCGGGGTACCCGCGAACTTCCTGGATCCGCTGGCTGCGGAGGGTCGCCTCGACAACACGGTCGGAAACCCAGCCCTTTCGGCCGAGACCGCCAAGAGCTGGACCGTAGGTACCGTGCTCACACCCCGCTTTCTGCCGCGCCTCACGTGGACGATCGACTGGTGGAGCATCGACCTGACGGCCGCGATCAACTCGCTGCCCGATCAAAAGGTCATCAATGGCTGCGTCGACGGACCGACGCCGAGTGCAACGCTCTGTCCGCTCGTCACACGCGGCGGAGGCAACGGCCAGGGCGCCGGCGGCAACCTCGCCAATGCCATCACGCTCGTCACGTTGGAGCCCCTGAACATCGGCATCTTGAAGGCGGAGGGCATCGACACGTCCGCGTCCTATTACTTCGACCTGCCAACCCACGTCCTTAGCACGACGAACCAGCTGAGGCTGTCGCTCGATGGGTCGTACACGATCAAGAACAACTCCATTGTGGATGCGCACGATTCGTCGAGCGTTATCTACACGGCGGGCGACTACACGCTACCGAAGGTGCGCGCAAACCTGACGGTCGCGTTTCTCGCCGGGCCACTGATGGCGGACCTCCGGATCAGGTACATCGGGAAGTCAAAGGTCGACGTGAATTCGCCGCCGCTCTTCACCAACGACAACAACGTGTCGAGCCGGACGTATTCGGACGTTTTTGCGTCCCTTGTGCTTGGTCCGAAGGTCAAGCTCTCCGCGGGCATCAGCAACGTATTCGACACGGCGCCCCCGCAAACGGCGACGACTTACACCGGGACGTCGACATTGTTTGACGTCGTCGGTCGATACTACTTCGGTCAGGTGACAGCGAAGTTCTGAGCGCGAGTTTCGGTGGCGTCCGGCACGCTTCGCGCCCACTACAGGCGAGGCGTCGCCGGACCGTTGAAGCCGCGGCATCAGCAGCATTGTCGAGCACGGATGAGGCGGTTTCCGATGACGGCGTACCGGCCGCCCGCTCGCGTCACTGGCGATACGTGGCAGACAATGCTGCTCAGGGCCGATTCTCGAACCACGGACTGGCCGGACCGCCAGAGCCGAAATTGACTCCGCCCTTCCACCGCCGATCGAGGACGCCTGCCCATGTACCCACCGCTGCGCCTATCAACTGCGTGTCTCGCGGTCTGCCTCGGCTTCGCCTGTCGTGGTGCGATGGCCGCGGCGATGCCCGGAGCCGATCTCGTGCTCATAAACGGCCGGCTCATCACGGTCGATGCGCATGACTCGATCGTGGAGGCGCTTGCGGTACGGGAGGGCCGCGTCATCGCGGTCGGTTCGAACACCAAGATCCGCGCACTCGTGCGCCCGGGTACCACGGTGATCGACCTGCGCGGCCGGACCGCGACGCCCGGCCTCATGGACACACACGCACACATCCTCGAGGGCGGCGCAGGTGACGTCTATGCCGTGCCGCTTAGCGACACCAGGAGCGTGGCGGAGATCGCGGGGCGCGTCGCCGAACGCGTCAAGAAGCTCAGGCCCGGCGAATGGCTGCGGGGCAGCGGTTGGGACGAAGGCAAGCTCGCGGAGGGCCGCTACGTCGAGGCGCGCGATCTCGACGCCGTGGCACCCGCAAATCCCGTGTGGCTCATGCACACCACGGGGCACTACGGAGTCGCAAATAGCCTCGCCCTAAAGCTCGCCGGAATCACGGCGGAGAGCGTGGCCCCACCCGCAGGGACGATCGATCGCGACGCCGCTGGCCGGCCGACCGGCGTGCTCAAGGAGGCGGCTATGGGCGCGGTCGCGCGCTTGGTTCCGGCCTGGACGCCGGAGCAACGCCGCGCCGGTATTCTATCAAGCCTCGCGTTGATGGCCCGCGAGGGTATGACCGCGGTCAAGGATCCGCGGATCGGCGCGGATGACTGGGAGGCGTACTCGGCCCTGAGTAGGGACGGCAAGCTCACCGCCCACGTCTGCGTGCTGTGGTACGTGGAGCCCACGCGCGCCGCCGCCGAAGCGCTCGTGCAGCGGCTCGCGGCGCTGCCGAAGCCGCCGGCCACCGCCGGCGGTAACCTGATGTCGTGCGGCGTCAAGATGTTCATGGACGGCAGCGGCGGGGCGCGCACCGCCTGGGTCTACGACGACTGGCACCGCAAGAGCCTCGAGACCGATGCCGGCAATCGCGGCTATCCGGCAGTGGATCCCGAGATTTATCGGGGCAACGTGCGCCTGTTCCACGAGGCCGGGATTTCTGTCGGGACACATGCGATCGGCGACCGGGCGATCGACTGGGTCGTCGACACGTATGCGGCGGCACTCGCGGCGAAGCCCACGCGCGGCCTTCGGCACAGCATCATCCACGCCAACATCCCAACCGACCACGCGCTGGAGGTCATCGCGCGGCTGCAGCGCGACTACGACGCGGGCTACCCGGAGCCGCAGGCTACGTTCATCTGGTGGATCGGCGACAACTATGCCGGCAACTTCGGACCTGAGCGTTCGCAACGCCTCAACCCCTTTCACTCGTACCTTGAACGCGGCATCCGCTGGGCAGGTGGCTCCGACTATTTCGTCACGCCACTGCCGGCGCGCTACGGCCTCTGGTCGTCGGTCGCCCGTGAGACGCTGCTCGGCACCTACGGGCGCCAGCCCTTCGGCACCAAGGAGTCGGTCGACATCCGCACTGCACTCAAATCGTTCACCATCTGGGCGGCGCGGCAGCTCTTTATCGAGGACGAGGCGGGCTCGCTGGAGGTGGGTAAGAGCGCAGACGTCGCGGTCTGGGACCGCGACCCGTACTCAGTGCCGACGGCCGACCTCAAGAAGATGCGATGCGAACTGACCCTGTTCCGCGGCAAGGTCGTGCACCACGTCGCTGCCTCGCCGCTCAAGATACAGGCGCCGGGCGCCGCTCGATAGCGCGGGGGGTCAGTCGCCGGCAGCGATATTCGAGGGCGCGTCAGCCGAGGTGCGGCGGCGGAATCGGGCCAAGGACCTGCTCGATCGCGAGGCCGAGGCCGAGCAGGGCACGGTCGCTACCTGCCGGACCGTCGAATTCCAGCGAGACCGGTAGGCCATCGGCCGTGAGCCCGGCCGGAAGGACGAGGCCGGGGAGCCCTGTGGTGCTGCCCGGGGCAATGTTGCGCGCGATCGCGACGGGGAATGGAACCGATTGGCCGCGGATTCGGACCTCCACGTCCTCGCCGATACGGGTGGCCGGCATCATCGTTGCCGGGAAAACAATCGCCGTCGCTCCGGTACGCGCGTAATAGTCCGTGAAGAGGTGGCGGAGTTTCGGCAGGTACACGTCAACGGCTGCGCGGTAGACCTCTTCGGTTATGAAGCGTTCGCTTCCGGGCAGGATGTACTTGGCGAACATGCCACGGATATCGGCGCTCGCCTGTGCGATGACCTCCTCGAAGCGCACGTGTGCACCGAAGGTCTCGAGGTACTTTGGAAGCGCAGTGTTGAGGTCATGGCACTGGACCTGGCTCGTAATCAAGCCAATCAGCGAGGCGAGATCAGGCACGTCGGCCTCAACGAGTTCCACCCCCGCGGACCGCAGCTTTGCAAGCGCTGCTTCGGTTAGCCGCTCGACCTCGGGATCGAGCCCGGCATAGTAGTACCCGCGTGGGATGGCGAGGCGCACGCCCTTAAGTGTCGATGCCTTGATCGGCCGATGGTCGTTGCTGGCGACCGAATCAAAGAGCACAAGATCAGCGACCGTCCGCGCGTGCGGCCCAACCTGGTCGAAGAGCGGGCTGATTGGTGCAGCTCCCACGGTTGGGTAGCGTCCGGTCGTCGGCCGAAATCCCGCGAGTCCGCATAGCGCTGCTGGGACCCGGATTGATCCTTCGGTATCTTCCGCAAGCCCGAGCGGGGCCATTCGCGCGGCAATCGCGGCAGCAGTACCACCGCTGCTCCCGCCAGGGATGCGTGAAACGTCATAGGGATTATGCACCGCGCCGAACGCGTGGTTATTGCTCGTCCAACCGCAGGACAGTTCGTGCAGGTTCGTCTTACCGAGCACGATCGCACCGGCAGCGATGAGCGACGCTACAATCGGTGCGTCGTCAACAGGTCGAAACCCCCGCAGCGCTGGCGTGCCCGCCGTGGTGGGATACTCCCGAGTATTTATGCTGTCCTTAACCGGGATCGGCAGCCCATGCAGCGGACCGAGCGCAGCGCCCGCCCTCCGGCGTTGGTCGGCGGCGCGAGCTGCCTCGAGCACACGTGCGGGCTCCAGTGTGATGAAACAGTTGAGTGCCTGCTGCTCCGCGCACCGGACGAGCAGAGCGCCCGCATAGCGCTCGGCAGCGAGTTCGCCGCGCGACATCATCCCGATCGCGCGCACGGCCGAGAGGTCGACGAGTGCTGACTCCGCGAGCGAGGAATCTCCGTCTGATGTCGGCGTACGCTGCGTGTCGTACTGGCAGGCACATGCCGTGACTGCGAGGCCTGATGCCCCAAGGAGGAAGCCTCGACGGCTTAGGCGATCCTTGATGTACATAACGGACTTCCTTCTTGAGCAGGAGCATCGACCCGACCGTAGACCACCGGGTCCGGCGACGCTGTGGCCCTAGATCTACTGCGTTGATCGAATGCCGAGACTCGAACCATTCGCGCGTACGCCGCAGTATGCTGACAGATTTAGAACAAGATCGTCCAGCGAGCCGTCGTGGGGGTTGACGCCCGAATGCTCTGGGCGATCCTCGCGCACGGCGAGGGGGCTGTCAGAACTTTTGTGTGTGAGCCGGTTGCATTGATCAATCTTTGAAACTGAATCTTTCACCGAACTGGATAGCGAGCTGTGTTGTGGCAGCTTGCCACGCGATGGGTGGGCGTTTCCAGTTGGCGGTGATGTTCTGTAGCGCCAGCCAGATCACATTAGTGGCAGCCTGATCGCTCGGGAAGTGTTCCTTGTTGCGCACGGATTTGCGTACCGAAGCGTTGAGGCTCTCGATTGCGTTGGTCGTGTAGATTATTTTCCGCACCTCGGCCGGGAAAACAAAGAACGGCATCACTGCTTCCCAGTTCCGCCGCCAGCTCTGCGCGATGGCCGGGTATTTGCGGCCCCAAGACCCCAGATCGAAGGCATCGAGCTGTTGCAGTGCCGCGTTGTCGAATCTCATCGTTGATGTCCGCATGATGCGCAGGTCGGCACAGCCGATGCAACCCTTTGTTTCCTAGAGAGTTTCTACTCTCTGCGCGCGGACCTCCTTCCGCGCGGGGAGGCTGCGCGAAGACCCCGTCGACGTTTCCGATCGGGCTTTGGCCATCAATTCTGATCCGCCGCGGCAATTGGACACGGATTTTGGCGCGAGGCTAAGCGGGCTCGAATCACCCACCGACCCCGACCTCTCAACGCCAGGAGATCCGCCCATGAAACGCCGTTCCATTGATCGCGAACCCCGGTTTGAGCCATCGACACGCGAGTTACCCAAGCGGGCCGCGCGGATTATCGGCTATCAACCCGGCAGCCGATGGCGGCTCGACGGCGCCGTCGTGACGGTGCTGGCGGCCATGTCCGTTGAGCGCGTTCTGGTGCGCCACGCGAGCGATGCCCGCACCGAAATCGTGATGGCGAGCCGGCTCGTGCCGATCGAGGGCGCTGAAGCGACTGGACACCGGCAGCGATCGGCGGCGGACTATGCGCCGAGCGTCTGGTTCCGGGCCCTGGAGGAGCAGGTGCAGGTGAAACGTCTCCTGGCTCGCCAGCCGGGGGCGACGACGGCGCGGGTGGCTCGCGCACTGAAGCTGAGCGAGCGGCAACTGCGCCGCAAGGTCTGCCGGTACACCGAACTCACGACGCTCGATGCCTTTCTGCCGCTGCGACCGGGTCCGGTGCCGGGGTCGACGCACTTGCATCCCGAGCTCGAGCGGCTGATTCACGAAGAGATCGTGCACAGCCTGAGCATCAGCGCGGACATTGGCGTCGATGACCTGCTGCCGATCCTTATTGAGGCGGCGAAGGCGCTGGATCTGCGGCCACCGAGTCGCGCGACGGTCAGCCGTCGCCTGCGTCAGGCACGACGTCGCACGGACCTGCTGCCCCC